>JAURZI010000027.1 GCA_030653435.1 Methylovulum sp. | reverse complement strand
GCAACACAGATACCAAAAAAGTCCGCGGAACAATAGTTACCAATTTCGTTGGGGCCAGTGCAAAGTTTCTGGTTTTTCAACATATTCAGCTTTGTTTCTTCTTCTGTGCATGCGAAGATCAATTGCACAACCATTTTGGCAATCTGGTATATCGCATAAATGATTCCAACCACAGTAATAATCGACGAAAGCATAGATCCTCCCATACTGTATGTGGTTGAAGTTACAGAACCGGTAGTTGTTGTAGTTGCACTTAATAAAGCAGCTGCCGCCGGCTCGCCAAATACCGAAGCCACCCATTCGCCCATCCATTGCACTGCTTGTTGTTTAATCGCTTCAATACCTAAATCGGTACCGATTCGTTTACCTAACATAGACGCCACCGAGTCATACATTGAGGTAAACGGTTCGGTGATCGCACTCCAGGTCTCGGTAATGGCGCCGACTGGCGCTGAAAAGACGCTATCGGACGCAACCAGGTTCCATGCTCCGAAGTCTGCTGTCATATAACCGGCGCCGTATTCTGACATGGCATAGGCTTCGACTGAGGTGTCGGCCAGTTCCCAGGTATTACTCGCAAGCCACATGTAATCAATCCAGCTCGCCTCGATCGGCATGTTGCAACAATCAACCTGACCCAATATCGAAAGGTCAGCCATTTGGCATGACATGGCTTCGCCGTCAAACAATTCACAGCCTGCAGTAGAGCCGCCTGTCGTGTTATCGCAACCGTTGTCTTGCTGGACTTGATTCATTGTTTGTAGTGCAGTTGCCGCTTTTATGAAGTAGTCGCTTGATTCCGTCGGCTGGTCAACGCACTCGCCCCCCATACACCTGATTGGGCTGTCACAAATAGTTTGTTCACTATTATTAGCATCACATGCGCCTGGCTTATCAATTCCGCAGTCATAGGTCACAACAAATTCAGAACAGACGCCTGTGATCGGACTGACGGCGTCGGCAGCACATTCTTCTTTTACATAGGCGCACGAGGAATTGCTTTGTAAAACATCACAAGCATCATGTGCAACGGTGTTGTAATCGAACTCAGGACAAACTTGATAGCCGTCAAGATCGGTAAAACAAGGTAAGACAACATGACCGGGTACGCGTGTTTGTGCCTGATAGCAAATCGGCGCGGGTGGAGACGTGGGAGGATCGGGGAGAATATCGCCTAAAAAGGGTATATCATCGCTGGTAACAGATACCCCGCCGAAAGTCCTTGAATCAGCTGCATCCGTACATTGCCACCAATCCGTTGATGCCTGGTCGTTGAGTGAGCCGGATGACACAAAGGCGGGTACCGTTCCTGTCAGAGGCCAATGACTGAATACCTTAGCTCTACAACCCACCGGATTGTCAATAAAGTCCTCCTGGAAGTCAGGCAATATTTCAATTTCCAGTTTGTAAAAATCATGATATTCAACGCCGCCGTCACAGTCCTCGGTAATCTTTATCTCAAATAGGTGCTCACCCTGATTTAAATAAGGCTTAATGTCTGCATCAGGGTAAACAGGATGGTCTTGGTCGCTGCAATTGCCATAACTGTACGCCAAGTGGTTGTCAATTCTTAACTCGGTGCCATCAGCGGATTGAATTTCTGTAATCTTTGCTGAGATGATTCGCTCAGGGTGAGCGACATTTATTTTCATGCACCACGATCCTGCAGGACAACCGCTGAATTGAGCGACAGCGACTTCGGTCATTACCGAGAAATTGGATGCTAGGCCTGTTTCGACATAACTATCGTCACCTGCCAATTTAGTGATTGTTTTAACATCAAGCGGTGTAATATTTCTCGTAACCTGACACGATTGGGCGTTCAAGGTTTTTTTGCAGGTTTTTAAATCGTCGATATGGATGTTGCAGGATGCCGATGAATAATCGGTTTTCTTTTCACACCCATTAAACATATCGTTGATCAATGGCGATGTCTGGGAGAGCACATGATCGGAAGTATTCCATATCGGATCCTGTGATATGTCCGGCCTTGCAGTATTGGCGCCCATCAAGGTCTGATAGGCTAACGCATGGGAGGATGTGCCGGTTACCAGGCCTGACACGGTTGAATTCACGTTCGTACCCGCAGCCGCCGTGTCCCCATATGATGATACGGCGGCGTCCATTGAGCCCGGCTGAATTTCCTGAAACATTTCATTCTGTTGAAGGTGTTGACCGGCCACTTGCCCATTGGTCAAGGTTATTGTACCGGTAGAACTGTCAACATCAGGGATGGTATACCCGGAGACCAAACCGGATCCCAAGGATTGCCCCTCAGCAGCAGAGTCCAGAAACGCCTCAGCAAACACAGGGAACGGTTGGAAAAATAACAGGCTGGTGACGATGTAAAAACTGGCGACCGCGTTATGGAACAAACAAATAATGAGAATATTCGCCAGCGGCTTGAGTAAATATCGCATCATGTTCAATGATCATTGTCGCCGGTCAGACAGCATTCGGTGTAACGCCATAATAGATAGACATAGTCTTCACCCGCGCCCGGAATGGTTCGCCATTCTCCCCAATTGAAGGTTGATTCGCCAATGTAATGGCAGCAATTATCAGTGATTTTTGAAATGATATTTCCGTTTGAATCAGTGCTTTCTACAGCATCTTCACTGGCTTCGGCCAATGGGAATAAAGTGCTGAGCTTGTACTGCTGCTTGGGGATCATGGGGTAGATTTGTCCCGAACACAAAGCGTCGTCGCCATATGTTTTATGGGCTAAACCTTTACGGTGTAAACTCGCCAGCACTCTTGCACTCAGTAAACTGGTATCGCGTGGAGACGATCCGTCCGAAGCAATATTACCGGTAAAGGGGTATAAGTTTCCCCAACAACCTGCACACCACCATAATGAAGTCATGGGTTGGCTGACCGTTGTTACCGTGCAATCGACCGTACAGGCCGCTACCGCCAGTGGATTGGCAAATACAACGGCTTCCGGGTTGATAAAGAACGCTAATTCATCAATGTTCCAAGTGGGGTCCAATTCGGACATGTACATCATGTCCAGGTTTCTGAGGCCGCCGGCATTGCAATTGTTTTGCACAAACAAATCCAAAATGACGTACAACGGAAAGGCCCAATAATGATAGTTATAATAGGTCTTGTCGGTGCCGTCGCCTTCGACCTCTTTCCGGCCGCCCCAGAGCCGCACGCCCTCATTGAATGAAGTACCCCCCAAAATTGGCGAGCAATAGGGTTTTCTGACCACTTCAATCAGCCTAGCGGGTAGCCAGGCGCCGGCTGTCATGCCAAAAACAGGCAAGCCTTCATCCCCAGAACAGGAACAAAATATTTCATCTGTCGCCTCATCAGGCAAATCGTTATCATCGTCGAAAAAGGTGAATCCGGCCAATCTGACTGGAAACAGACATGACCAGCAGACATTGGTGATCATCTTTTTCCCCCAAAAATCGGCATCCGGGCAAAGCAATTTGCCGGCATCTATATTTTGTGTTGATATTTCCGCTGACACAGTTGCCGTAAAGGAAAAACACATTGCAATAATCAGGGGAGAAAAAATAGCTCGCATCACCTTTCCTCACTTAAAACTTCACTGACCACCACATGATCGCCCTGGCCTTCTATCAATGACGGTAGTGCCTGGAGCTGAAACCTGTCTACTATCTGCTTGTTCAGTTTGTATATTGGGCCATTCAAAATGGCGACGGTTTCATTGTAATGTTTCCATCCGCTGTCTTTGTCGATCTTCGAGAACAGGTACACGACTGGCCGCTGTTTTTTTAATAGTACATCACCCATTTTTTTGGCGATTTTCACCTGTTCCTGCCGGGTTGCATCAAACACAATATAGGCATGGCGCATCGGTATAATGGCCTGCGGGTTGATCTTGTCACCTTTTTTAAAAATTATCCGCCCATCGGGATGCCGGATATCCTGGGATGAAACAATGGATACATCAACGTTGCGCGTTCTGTTTTCCTTGGCAACGGGCAACACAAATTCGTCCTGTTTTTTCCAGAAGCCCGCAACAGCATCCTCTTTCTGTCTAGCCCAGTCGATATTTTCCATGCGGCGTTTCATTTCTTCGATCATATCCGGCTCTGTGATTTCAAAAACTGGACCTTTTTGTCCTGCGTCGCCGGGATCCTGTTTACTCAACCATTCGAATCCGGGTAATCCGCGCGCAATCCTTGTTTCCTGTTGTGAATTTGACTCAATCATGGTTGGCACGGCCGTGACATTGAATCGGGTGAACAGTAAAGGATCGATAACCGTGGCCGGCACGGGTTTCAGTGGTTTGATGAGTTTGTACAGACGTCGGGTTATACTGCCCGTATTGCCGTCTTTCTCGACGCCACGAAAAACCAATAGAGAATGCGTAGCGGACGCCTCTTCTGCGGCAGCTTTCATTTCCTCGGCAGGCATGCCGAATGAAACAAAAATCCACCGCCCTTGCATGACGGTATGCTCACTTGCCGAGTTGTTTGGTGCATTGAATGATTTGCCTGGTTTAAGCAATTGTTCAAACTCGGGATTAAGTGAGGCGGGTTTGGTTTGCAACCAATCAGGAAGGCGCCGAGATGCCAATTCGGGTTGCTGTTTTCGAATAATACCTTTAAGAAAAAAATCCTCGTCGGCTGCTTGAGCAACCGACGAGGCGGAGAGGATCAGCGCTGTCGCTGTCAGGTAGGAGCTAAAAAATTGGAAACGCACGACCAACAACATCCTTTTTATCAACCAATCCTAATGCGTTGTAACGGGAATCAAGACTGTATTCATGGTCACCGGCAACAAAATATTTACCTAATTGTAGGGTATTGCCGCCTTCTCTAAGTTCATCATTGGGAAATAGTTTTTTCGCTGACAGGCCTTCCGCCTTACCAATCAGTGTCCTATTTCCAACTGAAAAATTTCGATGATGCCTAACAACGGAATCACCAGGTCCGGCTAATAGACGTTTAACAAAAATAGCACCATCCCGGTAAGGTTTGCCACCGTGCCATTTAAAAGCAATATATTCACCAGTTTCAACATTCTCGTTTAAACGGATTAAGAAGAATTTGAATGGCAAGCTAGGTGTTTGGTTTATGCCCACTAAGTAATTTAGGGTAAAAATCTGATATAGGGCGATCAAAAACAACCAAGTAATGGCATGCGTCTTGACATGTTTTATCAGCAGTCCACCAAATGACTTTACGCGTATCAGTAATTCTAATTTATTGGCATCATTCGATATAAACATAGGCTTCCTCCGGTGCATTCAAAACCGCCTGTGAGTCGATGACAATAATGCCTTGTTCTACCAGTTTATCGGTCGCATCTTTAACCCGCTGTGTCAATACCTTAGCCTCATCTGCGGTTTGCTCTTGGCCTGCATTGTTGTGTACGGCCTTTAATACCAATGACCGAATATCAACAATCGCTATCTGCCCAGGAACAGGCGAAAAAGAGGCGGCATAATAGCCGCCCAAAAATCCACCACATAGACAACACAGAAAATAACCCAGAACCCTAAGAGCATTTATCATGCGTCTACGCCGTGAAGCTGAAGAAATTGCTTTAGATCACCGTTGATACCCTGCCCCAAGGCTCTAGATTTCCATTCACCTTGAAAGCGGTATATTTCGCCAAACGTCATGACAGTATAGGTTGACGCTTCTTCGCTGAGATCAAATCGGGCGACTTCTTCGTTATTATCCTTGTTGACCAAGCGAACACAGGCATTCAAAACCTGACCGAAGTTTTGCTTCTTTTTTAGCGCATCAAAAATTGACACACAAATGATCAATTTGTGAATTTCTGGAGGCACTTTGTTAAGGAAGACATGGATGGATTCGTCATCGCCGTCACCGTCGCCAGTACGGTTGTCGCCGGTATGATGAACTGCGCCACAATCGGAATTTCTTTGATTGTAAAAAATGAAATCCTTATCGGAGCGAACCCTACCATCTTTCTTGATTAATAAAATTGACGCGTCAAGATCAAACGTTTCACTGCCGGATTGTCTAACATCCCAACCCAAACCGACGGTAATATTGATCAATGACGAATCGAATTTAGACAAATTGATATTGCCGCCTTTTTCTAACTGAAGTGACATTTTTTATCCTCGCTTAACCATTTTGTGATGGATTCTACAAGAAAAATAAATATTACGTCCTATCGAAAGGCGGCGAAAAAAGCGTTCTTTCGAGCGCCGTAAATGAGCTTTAATCCTTCATTATCAGTAAGGTTACAACTTATAATTCAATCATAAAAAAGACGTAAATAAGCATTTTTCAGCTGTTGCGTTTTTTAAAAGTAGTGCGAATATCTCTTGAGTATCCTGTGTCGCCCCACTTAATTAAACAAGTCTTGGGTGGATTGGACTTAGGTACTGTGATAATTACAAACCGATTGGCGAGATATCTTACAAATCAACCAGAACGATTGAATCCAGCAAACGCAGGCACTTTTATGAATCATGAAAACAATGGATGTGATGGCAGCGCCACCAGTCAAAAACAACAAGCAACGGCTCAAGTACATCATATCCGTACCGGCAACTCAGGAGTGGGGGCCAGTTCGAAAAACATTTTGAACGAAGATCTTAAACTTTTAAATTTGCAATATTTACTACTGGCCAGAAATTGCGCAATTCACAGCCCAACTGAAGCGATATGGAAGTATGGTATGAATGAAGACATGATACAAAGTCTATCTGAAATGACCATTAATCAACTACACGAGTTAGCGGGATGTGGTAGGGCCGTAATTACCATATTGCCGTTGAAAACAACCAATAATAATGTGCCGTTAAATTTGTATGCCGCCCTACTTGCTAATTAGCGTTATGAGTCCATGTCGCGATTCAATTCTTGCGAAAAATGATGAAAACACAAAAAGAAAAAATCTTGGACCTCCAATTAAAACTGACGCTAGCTCATCGCTTGATTAAAGAAGGAGCGAGGCCATCGATTGTACGGGCCGTTTGTCATATTTCTAAACACACAGCCATTAATTTATATAAGGAAATTCATGGTTACGGGCCAGTTGCAGGGTTACTACCATATGACCCATATTGGGCTACGAAATCACCGCATAATTGCCTTCATGCCTCTATTTTTTTCAATATTTATAATATTTTATCAAAATCAAGTGAATCGAAAGGTCAAATTTTTCTCACCTCTTTTTTGTTATATAAGGAAACTTTAAACGGCGGCAAAGTAAAAATGGATGTCAACAGGGCTTGGTATGTTGGGCAGCAAATGACTTTGTCCTATTTATCAGGCGTTAAATGTGAAAAATGCTATTCGACATTTGTTGCCATTGAAAGCTATCCAACACTTTATAAGTTTTGTCCCATTTGCGACACCATTACCGATTCCACTGAGAGAAAAAAGTGGAAAAAACCCATAACGTTCAAAAAAATACTATGATTGCGCCGGTTATTTTGCCGGAATCGGAGGAACCATTTTTGCGGGAGCATGGTTTGGCGCCCCAAGCAAGCGGCAAAAATTATGCGGCCGCTATTGCCTGCTGTGCCCCGGCACGAAAATCTCAGGTGGCAAGACTGTTTCGGCAGCGACCCGCTGCAACGATAGTAATCGTGCCGCGCAAGCACTGAAAATGGCAAGATATTGCAGGCATTAAGCTGATAAAACATAAATATATAACCAATTGTTTTATATTGTTATCTTAATGATGTGACCCTGACAAACAATACTTCCCCTATTGACCCATTAAGTGTTAGGTATTACTATGTTTAATATAGTAATACTTTTGGGGTATTCCATGCACAAAATAACGACGAAAAGGCAAGTGACGTTGCCGCAAGCTGTTTGTCAGGCGATAAACTTGCAGCCGGGCGATTATGTGGAGGTGTTTGCACGAGATGGCGTAGCGCATATCGTCAAGATAAAAGCCGACAATCTTGCGGGTAAGTTTAGCCATCTACTCAAAGGCAACGCTTTCCCGTCTGACGAAGACATCAGCATCGCCATCAAAAACCGCGTCGCCAACAAATTTCTCGCCAATGATTGCAGTTGACACCAATGTCCTACTGCGGTTTTTGTTTCAGCCTGTTGATACCAAAAATCCAAAGTGGCAAGTGGATCGTGCCCAAGCGACAATCAATCAGGCGGATAAGGTGTTTGTCTCTTCGATTGTAATTGCTGAAATGGAATGGGTGTTAGAAAGCGTGTTTGGCTGCACCCGCCAAGAAATCCATGCGGTGCTGCACGAACTGGCAAGTAATGCCAAATTCCAGTTTGAAGATTGGGCCGTGCTTAACTGCGCCTTGCTGGATTACCTGGAATTTGGCACTGTGGATTTATCCGATTGTCTGATCGCAAGGACGGCGCAAAAGGTGGGGGCGGCGACGTTGTTTACTTTTGAAAATGAAAAAAATCTAGGCGGGTTGCCGATAGCCACCACCATTAAACCAACATAAGGAAATGGGCGGGCGCATGTTCAGGTATGTGGTCACTTTGGGTAGTGCATGATAGCGATATTGAGAAAAACACTACCCAAAACGGTTATCAGGGGAATTGTTGCCAATGGTAAGGGAATTGGGCTGAGTAACCAAAATATGATCATGCCAATTAATGTCAGCAGCGCATGTGTCGCCGTATTGTAGATAGGCGGTATTGGAGGACTAAAGGTGTCAAACTTTAGTCGTCTCTCAAAATTACCCGCCACACACGCTAATAGCACAGGCGACAGCAGCCAGGGCGCCATATTGAGTAATATGACCATCCGTAAGGCTATACTGTAGGCCTGAAGCTTCACGGTTGCCGTCCAGCTACCAGGAATATCAGCTATTTTTTCACCGAGGTGATCCCCACTGTTTCGATAGGCATCGGAATCATCGTTATTATCACGGAATTCATTGGCGAATGCTGCAATCGACTGTAAATTTGTCTTATATAAACGAATGAGTTGTTCATTAATTTCATTCTGTTCACCCAGTATGGAGACCGCCGCGTTATAGTCATTACGGATATAAAGCGAGAGTGATTGCGGGCTTAATACATACGGGGTAACTAATGGCGTCAACAAGATGACGAGCAACCATATTAAAAAATGTTTTCCCATCATTTTACACGGGAAATAAGAAGTGGAAAATAATCAATTTTCTAATCCAGTAAACCGGCTAATCGCAGCTCAATCAGCGTGAATACCCGGCTGGCGCATAATAACGTGCTCTGGGAACTTTTGAACGCGGCATGAGGCTCATCGACCCAAATTAATTCGTTATTTTGTGGAGAATTTATAACATTGTCGAGATAACCGCTGACCGGGTCATAAACAATGCAGCCTTGTTTCCGCTTGATCATTAGCGTCAGCCCCAAGCATTGCACCAATTCATTAGACACATATTTAATAAATGCTTTTTGCTCGGACAGATCGTTATTGTTAATGTGCATTGCCTTTTCCGCTTCTAAAAA
The DNA here is from genome assembly GCA_030653435.1 of Methylovulum sp. Taxonomy (GTDB): domain Bacteria; phylum Pseudomonadota; class Gammaproteobacteria; order Methylococcales; family Methylomonadaceae; genus Methylovulum. Next base: position 2,442 of record JAURZI010000027.1, on the reverse strand, counting down.
ACCCACGGATAAACAGTTTATGAGCAATTTATCACCCTGATTTCTGGGGTCCGGCCAATACCGGGTCAGTAGCGACGTCATTCTTTGCGATGCATCCCGTAGATTGGGCCAACGTGCAAAAATCTCTTGTGAATGGCTATAATATTTAGCTTCCCTACAGGCTTTTTTAAGTTCCGACGCGGATGATTCAAGTGGCATGTCTAATGGTTTCCGTAAAATAAAAAAGGTGTCCCGTTTGTGTTGGTTTTCTGTCATGTCGCACCTATTGCGTAAGGATGGGTAAGCGCCCTTTAATAACTCTGCCACCTGCAATAGATGCGATGTAGTGAAAGTTAGGCAGATGGCCAAGCAGGTGCTGTGGGAATAGATCATGTTCGGTATAGGATAGGGACTGCCCTCTGCTACCCGAATAATTGATGATATTGTCTGCGGTATTGGCTCCACTTGAAAAATTTTGTTGCATTGTTTTTATGTAAGTTGAACCGAAAGCTTCCACCACAAATTTTTGTGTATCACCATCTTTAATACGTAATGTGATCAGGTTGTTACAATTACCGACAACCTGCCGCGCTCTGGACTCATCGCCGAGCCTGGCGACAATATCGGCCAGCGTCTGTGTCGCCATGACCACCTGGAAGCCGGCGCCACGGCCTTTATTGAGAATCTGCGTAAAGGGCAGGTTCACAACCTCGGCAGATTCATCAACAAACATTGAAATCCGGCCAGGCTTTTTTCCGCTGTTGTAAATCATTCCCGCTACTGATGCGAAATCAGCCAATACAATCGAACCGATGGCGGATGAAACAATAGCGTCTGACAAAGAGTCCAGGCCAACATAGAGCACATGCTTGCCGGATATGATCGTTGAAGTATCAAAAATGGGGCGTTGATCGTTGGCATCCATTTCATCAGGCGACAACAGTCCGCCGAGTTCACCAGACGTCAGCATATTGAGAACGGGAATCAGCGATGCAATCATCTTGGAAAAATGGGCTCGGTTGTGTTCAACCAGCGAAAGCAGCCCGTCGATACCTTCACAGCCCTTCGGACTGTTGCTTAGCACAGCGCGATACCACTCGATTGTGGCCAGCCAATCCGGGTTTGTGATGGTGTCCATTTTTTTTGCTTTGCCCATGCTTGCTTTTTCAAAATAGGGTTCTGCGCTATTTTTCCAGCCCGGTTCAACACGGTTTGCATGAGCCTCAATGGCTTTAACCAATAGCGATTCTGCACCACCTTCGATGTAATAACGTAACTGCTTAATTGATGGCCGTTTTCCTGTCTCAAGTAAGCCTTGGGCAACTAAGTTGAGCGCACGGAATGAAAAAGCCGTGAACGCATCTGAACCACCCGATTGCGACGGTAACAAGGCCGCGATACGCGAAGCTATTTCCGTCGTCCGGGTAAAATTCCGCATCGGATCCAAGCGGATTGATTCGGACGGGAATGCCGGGTGGAAAAATAAAAACGCATCGGCTCGCCCGGCACCCTTGCATTCACGCTCCATTCGGTCGCGCAATTCTTTGTCCCCTTTAGGATCAATCATAATAACCGTATCGCCGCGATGTATGGCTTGGGAAACCATAATTTCATAAGCCCGCGTTTTTCCGGCACCTGTGGTACCGAACATAATCGTGTGCCCTTCAAGGGATTTAAGCGGAATATTGATTTCCTTTTCTTTACCTAAATTAAGTCCATGTATCCACGGACTGCCTGGACTTTCGTGCTCGTGTTTTACTTTGATGCCAGAGAGCATATAGTCGACAGCTCGTTGCGTATGGGTCGGCTGCCATTCATATCCCCAACCGAACCACATGGCATTGGGTTTCATTACTTTCAACAGGCCTTTGACATCGAGAAATGTCAGCATTTGTCCTAATTTACCCCGGCCTATTAATCCCATGCCGCGTACAGCGGCGTATAGCGTTAAAGATCCAAAAGACAGGCAGGGGATTAACATGAAATCGCCACCGGGCAATAACAGGTATCCGGCAACCGAGATCCCTAACGCCACTAACCATACTGTCGCTATATAAAACTCCCAGGGTTTGCGGATATAGGGATCGTAGTTATCTGCCATTGAGCAAATCCATTTTAACTAAAAAATACCGGGATTTTTTGTTGTTATGCTCGTCCATGCCCATCTCCAAGCCATCAACAAACACCAGTAAATTCGAGGCCTTCAACACATTGATGCAATCAATATGATCCAATTTGATACCACGAAGGCCATTAACCCGCACTTTCGTGCCCCCTCCAGGTAAACGTTCTAAAAACTCAGGGGGAACTTTCCTGAGTTCATTAATCAGCATATTGCAGCGTGATTTTAGTTCGTTATCCTCGATTTTTCCTTTATTGAATAACCTAAGTACATCAGCATGTTGACTGGGTGTATTTATCTGTGATCCATGTGATGATTGATCGTTGCCTGGATCTTTATTA
>JAURZI010000014.1 GCA_030653435.1 Methylovulum sp. | reverse complement strand
CGACGACCAACCGATTGCATCAATAGGCTTACCGCCCCGTCCTGTTGTGGCGTACAGAGTAGATGGACATGATTGGTCATCAATACCCAGGCATGAATATCTACTGCATATTTCATTGAATACTCCTTCAGCCAGCTTACGTAAGCGCTATAATCGTCCTCTGTACCAAAGCAGGTATGCCGGTTATTACCTCGCTGAATTAGGTGAACGGGCACTCCGATTGGCGATATTCTTGGAAGGCGGGCCATTATCTATTTTGTATATTGGTCAGAAGGTGTTTATAAATATAGCACAATATTTAATTTGTACCTGACCCCGGTTATTCCGGTTATTCTGTAAATGAAGGAAAAGTATCACTAGCGTTAGAAGATATTACGGTTAATAATGAACATGATGCGAAGGAACTTATTACTTATCTAAGTGATGGTTTTGGATTATTTTTTGACGAATATCGAATGGTGATATTGTGATTGTAGATATCTTACGAAAAACAGTATCTGAATATCTCTTACTTAATTTTCAAGAAATTAGAAAATTACTTCAGGAAAGCAAGTCGATTAGTGAAGTCGTGTATTTCGGGCTTGATTTGGAAAAAGATTGGGTTCAAGTTGAGTTGTTACCGATTCAAGAGATAGTTGAAAATAATATTAAACTTATCGACGTTCGTATGCATGTCCGAGATGGACATGACGACATCTGTTGCAGCCTTTATTTTCTGGAAAATGGTAATAGCTATGCCGATGAATATATTTATAAATGTGATACGTTAGGGCTGCCCGAAAAATCAGAGAAATTGTAGTAAACGTGGGCAAGGCCGTTAGGCGCAATATAGCACCCAAAACCATTCGGCACATAACCCAAACATCTAGTTACCCAGGAGATTAATACTATGAAATACATTATCAAATCTGGAGATACCCTAACCAAAATCGCTAATGCCCACGAAATGAGCTTGGCGGAATTGCTGGATGCTAACCCGCAGTATAAAGCCCATCCTGACCGGATAAGCGTCGGCGATGTTTTAGTGTTGCCGGACGGCGGGGAGGGGGAGCCTATCATTAATGATACGGAAGACGACACCGACGGCTCGCCTTCAGTTGCAAGCTCAGCAGACAGTCATACGCTGGGCGAATTATCGGCAAAATATGAGACCGGGAACAGGGGGCCGGGCACGGTATCGACTGGAAAAGGTGATGCGGGTGGGGTTTCCTACGGATCTTACCAAATGACCAGTATAAACGGCGGCACGGTGGGGCGCTTCGTCAGTCAAGCCGGTTTTCCATGGTTGAGTGACTTCACTGGGTTGACGCCGGGGAGTGCCGCGTTTACAGCGGTGTGGAAAAAAATAGCCGCTGCCGAGCCAGTTAATTTCCAAAATGCCCAGCACGAGTTCATCAAGACAACTCATTTTGACCCACAGGTCGCCAAGGTAAAGTCCGATGTCGGCTTGGATCTGACCACACGTTCCGATGCGGTGCAGGATGTTGTTTGGTCCACTGCTGTCCAACACGGCCCTAATAGCAAGATTATCCAGAGAGCTATCGCCTCTTTGCAAGGCTTGGATGTCAATGCCGCCGATTTCGATGAGCGCCTGATCAAGGCGATCTATGCCGAACGCGGACGAAAAGAAGATGATGGCGACCTCGTGTATTTTTCTAAGAACTCGAAAGATGTACAGCAAGGCGTCGCCAACCGCTTTGTCAATGAACAAAAAGATGCCTTGAAAATGCTCTCCGATGAAACTTAATTATCATATCGCAGCCGCGACGCTCCTAGCGTGGATTGTCGCATGGCATAGCGCTTTAGCCGTAGAGCCAACATCGCAGGAAGTTTTAGGTCTTTATGAGATTGTTGGAAATACCGGCACAACGTTGCAAGTTAAGGCGGAAAACGGTCAATTAACGCTTGAATTATCCGGTGGCGGCATGGCATCGGAAGGGGCGGCTGTGTCTGGGGATTGCTTGATAGTCGGCCAGGGCAAGATGGAAGGAAACCGCTTAGCAACGACTTTTTCTGCCGTCGAAACCGATACGTTTTCATACGGTTCAGACCAAGCCAAAAATGAGGGTAGAAAACTGGAAATCGTTTTTGAACCAGACAACAAGGCAAAGGTCGTTCGCGCGGATACCCTGGGGTACTGTGGGCTTGCTACGGAATTCACAGGGGAATACCGCAGAAAACCGGAAAAATAAACCCGTATCGAATTAAAACGCAAACGGCATGCAGATAAGTCTGGTAGTCCCTCCAGACATGCCAGAGTAGTCTTTAAAGTTTTATTCATGCGCGCTTGACACGGAAGCTTAGTCGCCGCACACTCCTAATAGGCTCAGTTGTCATTGTAAAAAAAGACACAAGAAGGAGGAGTTATGCACCATTTATTCTTATTCGCGCTCGGTGTAGCCCTATTCGGTTGCAACCAGAACGTCTTTAGCCAGCCATCCCATCCGGTAAGCGCCGCTACGTCGCCGCCCCATCTTAGCGATGGCAATAACCAGTTGGGTCTGCCACCGGTTCCCATACCGGCCAACAACCCGCAAACGCCAGCGAAAATCGCCTTGGGTGACAAGCTGTTTCACGACAAACGTTTTTCTGTCGATGGCACCATCAGTTGTGCATCCTGTCATGATGCCAACAAGGGTTTTACGGATAATTTGCGGGTTTCGGTCGGCCATCATGGTCTTACCGGTACCCGCAATGCGCCAACGGTAATCAATGCCGCTTTCCACACGTCGCAATTCTGGGACGGCCGCGAACCGGATCTGGAGGGACAGTCCAGACAACCGTTCGTCAACCCGGTCGAAGCCGGTTTGCCCAACCACCAACCGATACTCGATATTGTCCGTAACGCCCCTGAATACCAATCAGCCTTTGCCGAGGTGTTCAAAGTGAGCGGCAAACAACTGACTATGGATCATGTCGCCAAGGCCATCGCCAGTTTCGAGCGCAGCGTCGTTGCCGGCAATTCGCCGTTCGACCGTTATTACTTCAAAGCTGACAATGCTGCGCTGACCGGGCAACAGCAGCGCGGGTTTCAAGTATTCTTAGGTCAGGGGCGTTGTGTGTCTTGCCATACCATCGAGCAGGATCATGCCTTGTTTACCGACAGCCGCTTCCATAATATCGGCATCGGCATTAACGCCATTCAGCAAGACGTGCCCCGGTTGGCTCAGGCATTTTTGGAGGCTAAGGCGCGCGGCGGCGATGTCGACCAAATGGTGTTGACCGACATAAAATCCTCCGAACTGGGGCGTTTTGCAGTGACCGATAGCTTTAATGATCTCGGCGCCTTTAAAACGCCAACCCTGCGTAATATTGCCCTGACTGCACCGTACATGCACGACGGCAGTCTGAAGACGCTGAAAGAGGTAGTGGCCCATTACAACAACGGTGGGGTTACGCCCGCTGACGCACCGGTCAACGCTTTCCTTAGTGGCGGCATCAGGCCTTTGGCTTTGACCGACGCGCAAATTGACGATCTGGTGGCGTTCATGGAAGCCTTGACCAGCGGGCAATATGCCGCATCCAAGCCTGCGACCGACATACCACAAGGAGATCATCATGAATAATATCAACCGCAGCCGTCGTAATTTTTTAAAAACCGGCGGTGCCCTGGTTTTGGGCGGCACGTTGCCGATCAGCCTGATAGAACTGGCATTTGCCGAGGCCAGCCAGAATTTCACTTTTGCCTATATTTCCGATGCCCATATCCAACACATCAAAGGCAGCCGTTTCGTCAGGAACTGGGATCGGGGTTTGATCCGTGCCGTGGCGGAAACCAATCTGCTGACGCCAAAACCGGATTTCGTCATGTTCGGTGGCGACTTGGCGCAATTGGGCTCCCCTGCCGAACTGGATCATGGCGCGGAAATCATGTCCGCGCTGGGCCACAAAGTGCATTATGTGATGGGCGAGCATGATTACTACCTCGATCTTGGCGCTTATTGGGAAAAACTGTTCGGCCCGCAATACCACAGCTTCGATCACAAAGGCGTGCATTTTATCGTGCTCAACAGCATACGCACCTACGATGACTGGACTTATAAGCGCTGGCCGAGCAATGAACAGCGTATGCTGGAAATGGCCGGGCTGGACAATCCTAACGGCTCGCCATTCATGGTTGGCGATGAACAGCGTCATTGGCTTAAAGCCGACCTAGACAAGGTCGCTAAAACGACGCCGATTGTGGTGTTCTCGCATTCGCCGCTGCAAAAAATATATAAAGGCTGGAATTTCTGGACCGAAGATGCCGAACAGATTCAGTCGCTGTTAAAACCGTTTAAAAAAGTCTCGGTCATCTATGGTCATGTACACCAGATTCAGTACAACCAGATCGGCAACATCAGCTTCAACTCGGTCATGGCCACCGCTTGGCCCTGGCCGTATCCCGCCAGTTATGCACAAGCCACGCAATATCTGCCGAAGCTGACCGTGCCGATGAACCGTGCCGACCCATTCTTCGAGCGCGACGCCACCGGCTGGCAGTTCATCAATGTCGCCAACGGCAACGTCGACCTGAACTTTACCCTGTACAACAACACCAGCCGGGTGGTGCGTTTCGACAAGAGTAAAAAGCATCCGGAAGATAAGGATTACCAACCTGAAACTACGCGTATCAATCCGCAACGACATTATTAACCCGGAAGGAGCAACGAAATGGCCCGATTCAACCCTATCACCACGATTTTTGCCGTGCTCGGCTTGGCGATTAGCTTTAATTCCGCCCTAGCCGACGAGTTTACCGCTGCGGACGAACAACGTTGGCAACAGCAGTTCATGGATAGCGTCAAGCAGGGTAGGGCGCTATGGACCAGCCCGACGCTGGGCACCAACGGGGTCGCCTGCGCCCAATGCCACCCCAACGCTGCCAATACCCATCCGGAAACCTACCCTAAATTCCAAAAGCAGATCGGCAAGGTGATACCGGTCTGGGAAATGGTCAACTGGTGTCTACGCAATCCTTTGGAAGGCCAGCCGTTGGCTGCCGACGACCCGAAAATGGTGGCAATCCAGGCTTACATCACTTACGAGCGCCGTGGTGTTAAATTGGAACCCGGCAAGCATTGAAGGGCAGCAGATGCTTTAGCGTAAGATTAATCATAAACGGCTACTCCCGGATGGGCCCTCTGATGCTCATCCGGGAAGTTTGGACAACATCGGCGAAAACTCACAGACAACTGTTGCATGACTGCAACCCAGGCAGAATCCATGCGAGCCGTCCGGTCCGTGCTATTGCCCGATAATAGTCGCCGATAAGAGTAGACTATTGCTATTATTGGTCAATTTAAGCGCGACTATTCATTGTTGATGATACGACTTAATATACTATTCGGCATAGCTTATGTTTTGGGCGGCTATTTAGGCACGCTATTAGCTCTACCTCCCAGCCATGCCAGCCCGATATGGCCCGCAGCAGGAATTGCCTTTGCCGGTTTTGTCGTTTACGGGCGGCGTGTCCTGCCCGGCATATGGTTGGGTGCATTCTTACTTCAGAGCTATGCGTTTCTGGATGCCTCCAACTTGAAAACGCTGACTTACTCGCTGACCATTGGCGTTATAACCAGTGTTGCAGCAACCGCACAGGCCGTATTTGGGGCATGGTTGGTCAAGCGTTACGCGGGTGCTGACCATGACTTGATTCATGATGTCAGTATTTTGCGTTTTTTAGGCTTGGGCGGACCGGTCAGCTGTACGGTTTCGGCGTCAGTCGGCATCTTAACGTTATATCTGGGAGGTGTAAGCCGCCAAGATGATATGCTCTTTGGCTGGTTGACCTGGTGGAGCGGTGACACCATTGGTGTGCTGGTTTTCACGCCGCTATTGCTGTGTTTTATAGGTAAACCCAGGCCGCAGTGGCGGACTCGGATCAATTCGATCGGCTTGCCGCTGATGGTGCTGCTGACCATGGTGGCGGCGTTGTTTTACTTGGGTAAAAAGCAGGAACAAAAACGTATCGGCGCACTTTTTGAAGAGCGCACCAGCCTGCTGCATAATGCCTTGCAAAACGAGTTTAACCGTACTGTTGATGTTAACCGGACATTAAAAGCGTTTTTTGACAGTTCATTAGAAATAAGTCCGGCAGAGTTCAAGGTGTTTACCCACACCCTGTTTAGTGGTCATAAAAATATCCAGGCTTTGGAATGGATACCTCGCGTCACTGACAAAAACTTGTTGTTGTACCAACAACGCTTAGGCCCGAACTTTATCATCCAGGCGCCCGATGCCGAACAAAACATGCAGCCGGTCCCGGCCCACGGCGAATACTTCCCGATCACGTATGTAGAACCTTATTCGGGCAATGAGCGTGCCTTCGGTTTTGACATCAGTTCTAATCCGGCGGCGCGCAAGACTATTGAAAGGGCGCGTGATAGCGGTCAAACGACCGTCTCAGGAAGGCTGCATTTAATACAGGATCCTTACGATTATCCAGGTGTCGTGTTTTATACGCCAATCTACCGGCCGCATCAGCCGGTGGATACGGAGGCGCAGCGCAAGCAATATTTACAGGGCTTTGTCGCGAGCGTTTTATTGGTGGGCCAAAAAGTCAATGAAGTTAAGCGCCAGTTTGAAAATTTGCAACTGGTGTTGACCATTATCGATGGCGATGTCGAGCTTTTCAACGATGCGGTGGTTAACAGCACATTGACGCTTGATCTTCCAAAGCAGCAAAAAAACTTGGCGTTACACGTTGCCGACCGTGATTGGATTATTACTTACGGCGTTACCCCGCAGTTTTATAAGGCAGGGTTATCCTGGAGCACATGGTGGCTGGTTTCAGGCAGTTCGTTGTTTGTCAGCCTGTTTTGTTTGGGTTTGTTGATGCTGACGGGCAGAACCTTGCAGACTGAAGGGATAGTGAAGCTGCGTACGGCCGAACTGGAACAGGAAATTGCCGAACGCAAGACGGTTATCCGGCGACGCAATAACCATAATAAGGTATTGCAAGCCATAGTCAGTACGGAACCGCTGATCAATGTGCTTAACCTGATCGTCCATATAGCTGAACATATGTATCCAGGTAGTCTATGTTCAATCCTGCTGCTCGATAAAAATGGGCGGCAACTGCGTTTAGGGGCGGCACCCAGTTTACCGGAATTTTATAATCTGGCGATAGACGGGGCTGTCATAGGCGATGGTGCGGGTAGTTGCGGCACTGCAGCTTATCAGGGGCGGCGGGTTATTGTCGAAGACATTAAACACCACCCCTATTGGCATGATTTTGCAGATCTTGCGGCACGCGCTGAATTGGCCAGTTGCTGGGCCGAGCCTATTTTTTCCTCCAAAGAGGAAGTCCTGGGCACTTTTGCCATTTATCACCGTACACCGTATTGTCCGAGCGAGGCCATGCTTGATGAGCTCAAAGATCTGGCCCAATTGGCGAGTATTGCGATTGAAAAAAAATCTTCGGAAGAGCAAATCATCCATCTTGCTTTTTTTGATGCCCTGACCAATTTGCCCAATCGCCGCTTATTTTTGGATCGTCTGGAAGACGCCCTAGCTAAAACTCTAGTTAGCCAATTCGGTATCGCGCTGTTGTTCCTCGATCTGGATCATTTTAAAACACTGAATGATGCTCTAGGCCACGATATCGGTGACGAATTGCTGATGCAAGTCGCCAGTCGTCTGAAGGAGTGTGTGTGCGCTGAAGATACCGTCGCCCGTTTAGGGGGCGATGAATTTGTGTTATTGCTGGTTAACCGGGGCGCAATCGGGAACTTATCCGAGCACGCATCGGCCGTCGCTGGGCGGGTGCAGGCGATGTTGCTGCAAGCCTTTGACCTAAAAGGCTATGTCCACCATATCAGCTCCAGCATCGGTATTACCTTGCTGGAGCAAACGCAGGCAACGGCGCAGGCTATCACGTCGGGGCAGCTTTTAAAGCAGGCGGACACGGCAATGTACCATGCCAAGCAACGGGGCCGTAACGCCATCAGCTTTTATCATGAAGATATGCAGCGGCGTGCCGACCAGCGTTTGGTTTTAGAACAGGATTTACGTATTGCGTTAAGCGCCGGACAATTTCTACTGCATTACCAGCCGCAGTTTGACGATAACAGGCGGTTGATAGGCGCTGAAGCGCTGCTGCGCTGGCGGCATCCCGACAAAGGCATGGTGTCGCCTGCTGATTTTATTCCTGTTGCCGAAGAGTCCGGGCTGATTTTGTCGATAGGTGACTGGGTGTTGCGTACAGCCTGCCAGCAATTGCAACATTGGCCCAAGTTGCCGCATTTGGCCGTCAATATTTGTCCACGGGAATTTCACCAAACGCAGTTTGAGGAAAAAGTCATCGCTATCTTGAATAGCCACGATATATCGGCGACACAGTTAATGCTGGAAATTACCGAAGGCATCATTATTGATGATGTTGGCGGCAGTATCGCCAAATTGCAGGCGTTAAACAAACACGGCGTTGCGATTTCCATTGATGATTTTGGCACGGGCTATTCATCGTTGTCTTATCTGAAAATGTTGCCTATCAAGCAACTGAAAATAGACCAAAGTTTTATCCGCGACATCTGCGTAGACCCTAACGATGCGGTAATTGTCGAAAGTATCATCGTGCTGGCAGGGCAGTTGGGTTTGTCGGTCATTGCTGAAGGTGTCGAAACCGCAGGACAATTGCAGTTCCTCAACGAGAAGCACTGCAAAGGCTATCAGGGGTATTTTTTCAGCAGGCCGTTGCCTGAAGAGGAATTTACACGCCTGTATATGTGAGTTACCGATGCCGGGCCAGGCTTATGCCGTTAAGCGCAGCCCAGTCGTTGGCGGTTACTGTCCGATCCAGGGCATGATAGGGACGGTGGAAATGCTGTTGGCGGGCGCGCCGTCTATCAGCTTGCGGCTGATGGCAACATACACCAGCGTGTTGCGTTTGGCATCAAACAAACGGGTAACCCGCGTTTCCTTAAAAAAAAGCGAGGTGTCTTCGCTGAATGCCGTTTCCTCTTCAGGGAGCTTGCCTTTGATTTTAATAGGGCCTATCTGGCGGCAGGCAATGGAGAACTGCGACGGGTCTTCGGCAACGCCAAACGTCCCGGCCAGACCACCGGTGCGGGCTTGGCTGATATGGCAGGCGACGCCTTCCACTTTGGGGTCATCATAAGCCTGCACGCAGACCTTATGGTTAGCCCCTATCAGTTTCCAGGCCGTGGTCACACAGCCTATTTCCTCGGCCAGCGCAGCACCGGACCAGGTCAAAGCGCTTAACAGGCAGCAAGCAAGTGTTGGTTTCATAATATTCTCCTGATTAATGGGTAAGACAAAATTGGGCGGGTCAAGCGCAGCTTTCAGCGAGCGTTATCACGCGTCCCTGTGCCGCCGATTGCATCGCGGCCACCAGGATTTGACAATTATTTTTCGCATCCTCCAAGGACAGCAAAGGCGTTTTGCCGTTCAGCACGCAGTCGCTGAAATGCTCTATCTCCAGCCGGAAATGGTTGCATGCGGCTAGACGCTCTTCAGTTTTGCGGCCATCTTCCGTCCACCAGGAAATAACCGGCACATCGCCGGGCAGTTGCCAGACGGTGTGGCAAATAATGCCGCCTTGGGTGCCGATAATTTCATACTCACAGCGTCTGGCCCGCGCGAAGCTGAAATCGAAATGTGCGAATTTGCCTGCGCCAAAATCAATGGCGCCGCTAGTCGTTATATCCGCCCCGCTATCGGCATAATGGGACATGGCCGTGACCGCAACAGCAGGTTGGTCGAAAAACAGCCGTGCCGAGTGCACAGCATAACAGCCAATATCCCATAAGGCGCCGCCGCCGCGCGTGACACTTTCGGTCAGACGGTACATCCGTGCCGGCCGCATCATGAACGAATAACTTGCCCGCACCGACCGGACTTCGCCGATCAGCCCGGAATTAATGAGCTCCAGGACGCGCGCGTGTTGCGGATGGAAGCGGTACATAAAGCCTTCCATGACGGTAACCTGATGTTGGCGGGCGGCCGCCGCGATAGCGTCGATATCGGCAACCGCCAGCGCCATAGGTTTTTCGCACAAGACATGTTTGCCGTGACTGATGGCGCGCAAGGCCCACTCAGCGTGTTCGTGGTTGGCAAGCGGCAAATAGACGGCATCTATCTCTGTGTCGGTCAGCAGCGCGTCCAGGTCATCGTAGGTGCGGACCCCTTGCAGTTGCGGGGCATATTGCGCCAGGGTTTGCGCCGCCGCACCGGGTCGGCGGCTGGCAATAGCCGCCAGTTCCGCATTGGCGGCTTCAACAATAGCGGGCATCAGGCGTTCATTGATGCGTGCCGCGCCTAAAATACCCCAGCGCAATTTTGGTTCGTTAGTCATTTATTAGTCTCCTGTGGGCGGGCGCTGTTAAGGGCGCTTATTTATTGTCAGATGGGTCAGTCCAGCGCTAATCGCGTGTCATGCGGAAAAACAGGTTCACGATCACTGTGATGATCATGCTGATGACGAACATCGACGTGATCGGGATAAACACGGTTTTGCTTTCATCCTCGATGCGAATATCGCCGGGCAGCCTGCCAAACCAGTTTATCAGCCAGGGTGCATACTGCATCAGCAATCCCAGCATGAACAGCATCAATCCGAGGGTTGCCAGTATTTTTCCGATGCCCATGGCGTAACTCCAGTTAAAATGAATGCGTTGTTGCCGCATCCCAAAGCCGTAGGGGTTTGGGTGCACGGTGCTTTATTGTAAAGCAAAGCGATGGCGCAAATAACCGGTTTAAATGCCGATCACTTAATATTAAGGATACACCAATGGCTTTACATCATGCCGCACAAAAACCTAACCGCCAAACACAGTATGTATTGCTGGCGTTGGTGTCTGGGATTATCGTCGGGGAAGCGCTTAACCTCAGTTTCGGCGGCGTTGGGATGGCGGCTAAGCATCCGCAGCTGTTGCAGATCACCGACATACTGACGGTATTGACCGATATTTTTATGCGGTTGATCAAAATGATCATTGCGCCATTGGTCTTTGCCACGCTGGTGGTAGGCATAGGCAAAATGGGCGACGGACAAACCGTAGGCCGTGTGGGCGGTAAAGCCATGCTCTGGTTTATCTCGGCATCGCTGTTGAGTTTGTTGTTGGGCATGCTTTGGGTCAACCTGTTTGCGCCGGGCGAGAGCCTGCATATCGATTTGCCGCCCTTGGGCGCAGATACCGGTCTGCAAAACATATCGCCGTCATTAAGCGGTTTTACGTCGCATATTTTCCCCAAAAGCATTTTTGAAGCGATGGCGAATAATGAGATTCTGCAAATTGTCGTGTTTGCGGTATTTTTTGGCGTCGCCTCGGCACAACTCGGCGAACTCGCCGGGCCTATGCTGAGGACGCTGGATTCTTTAGGCCATATCATGCTGAAAATCACCGCTTATGTGATGTATTTTGCGCCGGTTGCGGTGTTTGCTGCGATTTCGGCAGTCATCGCGAAACAGGGCCTGGGTATGCTTAAGTCCTACGGCGTGTTTATCGGTGAATTTTATCTGGGCTTGCTATCGCTTTGGTTGGTACTGGCTTGTGTCGGCGTGCTTGTGCTGGGTACTCGGCGTATGGTTTCGTTGTTGCGCCATATTCGCGAACCCGCGTTATTGGCATTCGGTACAGCCAGCAGCGAGGCGGCCTACCCAAAACTGTTGCAACAACTGGAACGGTTCGGCTGCGAAGAAAAGATCGCCGGTTTTGTGTTGCCGTTGGGTTATTCGTTTAACCTGGACGGCAGCATGATGTATATGACGTTTGCGGTGCTGTTTATCGCGCAGGCTTACGGCATAGACATGCCGCTGGAACAACAGCTATTCATGTTGCTGGTCTTGCTGTTTACCAGCAAAGGCGTTGCCGGTGTGCCGCGTGCTTCGCTAGTCGTCATTTCGGCGACACTGACGATGTTTCATATCCCGGAAGCCGGTTTGCTGCTGCTATTGGGTGTGGATCAAATCCTGGATATGGGCCGCAGTGCCAGTAACGTGTTTGGGAACAGTCTGGCGGCTGCGGTCGTGAGCCGTTGGGAACGGGCGTTAAAATAAGGTTTCAGCGCAAGAACCGTCCGCCGCTGATATCGATCAGCGCGCCGTTAATATGCGAGGCCATATCACTGGCAAGGAACAGCACCGAGCTTGCCACTTCTTCCGGGGCTGTGTTGCGGCCCAGCGGCGTTTGCTTGCGGTAGTTTTCCATCATTTCCGGCGTGGAATGGATTTCATGGTGCTGGGTTTCCACGGTGCCGGGCATGACTGAATTAGTACGCACCTGCGGGGCTAATTCTTTGGCTAGAGTATGGGTAAACACCATCAGCCCGCCTTTTGCCGCAGCATAAGCGCCGCCGCCATTGGCACCGCCGGTTTGCACGGATAAGGACAAGATATTGACGATGCTGCCATTGCCGGTCGCGCGTAAATGCGGGATGGCGCGCCGGGTCACTAGAAATGCGCTGGTCAGGTTAATGTCCAGCGACTTGTTCCAGTTTTCCAACGTGCACTCTTCAATTTTGGCACGTTTAACCAGACCTCCGCTGTTGTTGACGACAATATCCAAACGCCCGGTTTCGCCGACAAGTTGGTCAACTACGGCGTTGGCGTCAGCCTCGTTG
Organism: Methylovulum sp.; assembly: GCA_030653435.1. Classification (GTDB taxonomy): domain Bacteria; phylum Pseudomonadota; class Gammaproteobacteria; order Methylococcales; family Methylomonadaceae; genus Methylovulum. The sequence goes on along the minus strand of JAURZI010000014.1, from coordinate 89,546 downwards.
GTTAAGTCGCCGGGTAACAGTATGGCTTGGATGCCTAATGCCGTTAATTCGGCAAGCAGGCTTTCGGCGGCGGCTTTGCTGGAATAATAATGCAGGCCGATAAACGCCCCGGCTTGCCCAAGCGCCAGCGCTACGGCGCGTCCAATGCCGACGCCTGCGCCGCTGATTAATGCTGTTTTACCCGTTAACTGCAATGTTTGTTCAGGTATCATGAGTATGCTCCTGGAGGGTGGGTGGCTGCTCACCGGCAAAATTGAGTTCGATTCTTACCCCGGCAGGATCGTACAAAAACAGCTGCGTCATTTCCGGCGGCGACCGATAGTCCATTGTGTAGACAATATGATTGCGGGCCAGGTTTTGCATGCAAGCGCCCACATCTGAGCAAGCTAGCGCCACATGATTGATCGGTGTGTCTGCGCCGGCATAGGGTGGTTCCGGCACGACGGAGACATGGATAATGGCCGTGTCTCCGCAATACAACCACGCGCCATCACGCTTAGACGGCGCCCGCAACCCTTGTTTTAAGCCGATGATCTGTTCGTAAAATGTCACGACATCGGCTAATTGAGCCGGTGTCGTGACGATATTGATATGGTTTATCCCTGATATTTTCATGCCTGTAAAACCTTGGCGTATGGTGAGACCTTATTCCGCATCCACGGCCTCGGTTGTTTCTGGTTTTCCCAGATTTTTGATTTTTTCCAGCACATCCTGGGCATGGCCTTCAGGAGTCACGCCGTACATGACCTCAGCCAATACGCCTTGTTTATCGATGATGAAGGTTGAACGGAAAATCGCCATACTTTTAACGCCTTCTTTTTCCCGTTCCCGCCAGACCCCGTAGTTTTCGCACATTTCGCCACCAGTGTCGGCCAGCAACTCGACTTTCAGGCCGAATTTGTTGATGAAATCGGTGTGGCTGGCGCAAGAATCTTTGCTGACACCGATAACCACGGTATCCAACTGGGCAAACTCATCGGCGAGCTGGGTAAATTGGTTGGCTTCTATCGTGCAGCCGGGGGTGTCGTCTTTAGGGTAAAAATACAAAACGACGTTCTTTTCGCCTGCATAATCCGTTAAACTGACCAATTGATTGTTTTGGTTCAATGATCTGAACATCGGTGCGTCTTGTTGTTTTTCCAACATAAAAACTCCTCATTACTTGTTATATTATAAAGATATAACGCCAGGTAACTGCCAGGCGCGATTGGCATCATAGTGAGCAGGCCGATGAATGTCCAGTCATTAGATTATAAAAAATATTCAAGGACTTATACTTAAACTTTTTGGGCAGGTGTCGCCAATGCCAGCCCGCGGCCTACACGGAACCGATATTACCCAATGAATACCAAATTATTAGCGACTTTTGATAGCCTCGGCAAGGCCGAACAAGACATTTTAATGGTGTTGGCGGTTGTTTACGCGCCTATAGGCCAAAGCAACCTGCGTAACTTGCTGGACAAAACATCTGGTTTTGAGCAAAGCACCGTGCGTCTGGTAGACGCACTGCTAAAAAATAAACTGCAAAAAGCCAAACTGTTGGTGCTCAGTAGCGACGGCTGGTCATGCCCGGCTGGTATAACCGAGAATTTAATGCGCCGCGCCGTCGTCGAGCCCTGGTTTCCAAAACTGGCGCCGTTATTGATAAGCCGCACCGACTATTATCCGTCGCATCGCATTGCCGCCTGCCATATCGTCAAGCAATTGCGGTTGTTTTTATACCAAGGCAACGTGCCGGCATTTGTCGCCAATATCGACCATCTGCATGCACTGTATCCGCAATTTTTTGCCGAGCATATCAACCGGATATTTTTTGCCGACTTCGACCAGGACTGGTTTGCCGCCTTGCCTGAACAGATCAAATATAACGCGTTAAAATATTTGGTCATCGCTGATTACCGGCAATTTACCGACGTTAGCGCGTCCTATCAATTATTGGAGCAATTTTTTGGCGCAAGCAAGCCTGCCGGCCCTGAAATTGTCCATGCGGTGCTTGAGCAGCGTCTGTTGCGCGGAAATTTTCAGGATGCCGAGCCGTGGCTGGACGGTGATCTGTCAGCCGACGGTTTGAAACTACTGGCGACGGTGCGGTTTTTGCAAAACCGTAACGAGGAGGCGGTTACGCTGTTTAATGCCGCGCTCAAGCAATTAAAAAAAGACACCGGCAAACGTAATCTGACGATCAATGGGTTGCACGGCGTTTTTTTCAGCCTGGCGCTGTTGCGGTCAAAAACAGGGGCCAACATGCTTTATCTTAAACAGCAGCATTTGCCGATGATCTTAAAAACAGGCAACGATGCGTTTTATCTGTTGAATTTAATTTTGCAGGAAGCGCTGGATGTCTATCAGGCCAAATTAAAGCCGGAACACTGCGCCCACCTCTTCAAAACCAATGCCTACGCATATGAACGCTTGTTTCATGCGTTAATACTGCTTTGGTTGGGTGAGGCCGAGGCTTTGGTGCACAAGCCCAATTCGATATTTTTTAAGCAACTGGCCGAGTATTGCCGTAAGGCGCAACAACTCGGTTATGTCTGGTATGCTGCCGTCAGTTCAGCGTTGTTGCAGCGCTTGAATTATGGCGATCAGGATTGCCGGCAAATTGCAAGCTTCTATGCGGGCACACCGTTCGGCGAGATCATTGATTTATTGCCGATAGTCCCGGTGTGGGAGCGGGCCTTGACGGCGCTCACGCAATTAAGCGCGCAATCCTCTACAGCGCAGCCCTTGCAGGAACTGCGTATGATCTGGAGCCTCAGCCTGAATCATGATGTGGTCTTGTTAGCGCCTAAAGAACAGCGTTTGGGCAAGAATGGCCATTGGACTAAAGGTCGCCCGGTCGCATTGAAAAAACTTTACCAAGATTTGGCTGATTACGACTATTTGTCCGAACAAGACCGCAAGATTTGCACAAAAATACAAATTGATAAAGAGTCTGATGCTTACGGTTATTACAGCAAAGAAGTTTATGAATTATCGGCGGATGGGTTATTGGCCGCAGCCGGACATCCCAATATTTACTGGGCCGGGCAGGAGCAATCCGGTGCGCCTGTGGACATTAGCATCGCCGAACCGCAATTGCTGGTCAAAGAGCAGTTACCCGATTTGCATATTTCGCTGATTCCGCAAATCACCCGGCAAAGAATCATCGCGCAGAAAACGGCGAGCAACGGCTTGCTGCTCTATGTCATTAACGACCAGCATCGTCAGGTCGCCGACATCCTGGGTAAAGACGGCTTGACCGTACCGGCGTCGGCCCGCCAGCAAGTCATCGATTCGATAGCCTCGATAGCGTCGATGTTGACGGTGCAGTCGGATATCGGCGGCGCTTCCAGCCATGCCATCGATGTGCCGGTCGACAGCCGTTTACATATCCATTTGCAACCGATAGGGCATGGCTTGCAAATAGAGGCCTTCGTACAGCCGTTCCATGATGGCGGTCCGTTATATAAACCGGGTGTAGGCGGCGCTACGGTATTGGCGGACATCGACGGTCAGCAGTTGCAAACCACGCGCGATTTTAAAGTCGAAAACAAACATATCAAACAACTGTATGCCGAATGCCCGGAACTGTATAAAAACACCGAATCCAAGTGGCTGTTGGACGACCCGGAGCTTGGTCTGGAAGCTTTGCTGCATTGTCAGGCTTTAGGCGATTTTGCCGTGCTGGAATGGCCTAAAGGCAAGAAAATATCGCTGAGTCGCGAAGCCGGCTTGGCGCAGGCACAGTTTTCTGTGCGTAAGGAACGCGACTGGTTTAGCGTAGACGGCGAACTCAAGATTGATGACGAACATGTCTTTAATATGCAGCGTTTGATACAGTTGCTAAGCCATTCGTCGGGGCGCTTTCTTAAACTGGAAGACGGACAGATTATTGCGTTGACGCGGGAGTTGCGTCAGCGTCTCGATGATCTGGTGGGCTTAGGTGATGTGCAGGACGACAAAGTTCGTTTTCATCCCTTGGCCGCACAGGCGCTGGACGACATCACCGAAGGCATGGCTATCAGCGCCGGCAAGCCGTGGAAAGACCAGCTAAAACGCCTGAGCGAACTCAGCGACTTGAACCCGAAACCGCCGTCCACCTTACAGGGCGAGTTACGTGATTATCAGCGCGAAGGCTATCAATGGATGACGCGGTTGGCGCATTGGGGTGCTGGCGCCTGTCTTGCTGACGATATGGGCTTGGGCAAAACCGTGCAGGCCTTGGCGCTGATTTTGTCGCGGGCGCAGGACGGGCCTACGCTGATTCTGGCGCCGACCTCGGTCTGTATCAATTGGCTGGAAGAAAGCCAGCGTTTTGCCCCCACGCTTAATGTGCAGCAGTTTGGCCTAGGCGACCGGCAAGCTATGCTCGACAATGCCGAGGCCTTCGATTTAATCGTCTGTAGCTATGGTTTATTGCAAACCGAAGGGGAGAAGCTGGCAGAAAAACATTGGCATACGCTGGTTGCCGACGAAGCGCAGGCGATTAAAAACACCCTGACCAAGCGCTCGAAAGCCGCGATGGCCTTACAGGCCGATTTTAAATTGATTACCACCGGCACGCCGATAGAAAACCATCTGGGCGAATTATGGAATCTGTTCAATTTTATTAATCCCGGCCTGCTGGGCTCAATAAGCAAATTTAATGAACGCTACGCGCAAGCCATAGAAAACGGACACGACCACGCCGTACAGCAACGCCTGAAAAAACTGTTGCGGCCCTTTATTTTGCGGCGCTTGAAAAACGACGTATTGACCGAATTGCCGCCGCGTACCGAAGTGACCTTGCATGTCGAGCTCAGCAATGAAGAACGGGCTTTTTACGAGGCCTTGCGCCGCAATGCCATGCAGGCCATCGCCGATGCGGCGCAGCAACAAGGCAACCCGCAACTGAAAGTGCTGGCGGAAATCATGAAACTGCGCCGCGCCTGCTGTCATCCGCGACTGGTCATGGACGACAGTACGATCAAGAGTTCCAAGCTGCAAGCCTTTGAAGAGCTGGTCGATGAATTGCTGGAAAACCGGCATAAGGCGCTGGTATTCAGTCAGTTTGTCGGGCATTTAAGCCTGATCCGCGAATTGCTGGACAACAAAGGCATAAGCTACCATTATCTGGACGGTTCCACGCCGGTACCGGCACGTAAAAAAGCGATGAACGCCTTCCAGGCTGGCGACGGCGATTTGTTTTTAATCAGCCTGAAAGCAGGCGGCACCGGCTTAAACCTGACCGCTGCCGATTATGTCATCCACATGGATCCGTGGTGGAATCCGGCTGTGGAAGACCAGGCTTCGGACCGGGCGCACCGCATGGGGCAAAAACGACCGGTGACGATATACCGGCTAGTCGCCAAAGACACTATCGAAGACAAAATAGTCGATCTGCACAAACACAAACGCGATTTGGCGAATAGTTTGCTGGAAGGCGGCGAAGTCAGCGGCAAAATGTCGGTTGAAGATATGCTGGCCTTGCTGAACGATATAACGGTGTAAGATGAACGGCTTAGCCAATAACCAACGGGAGAGGACATGAGCGAACTATACGGTGACCAACATTTTGCCATGCAAGACCAATTCGACACTCGCAACATGGCGGAGCGCATCGACCAGCTGATCGTGCTGCCGGAACTCGATGCAAACCATCAAGCCTTCATCAATACACGGGATCTGTTTTTCCTGACCACTGTCGATCATCGTGGTTATCCGACCTGTTCCTACAAAGGCGGCATGCCGGGTTTCGTCAAGGCGCTAGACAACAAGACCATTGCCTTTCCCAGCTACGATGGCAACGGCATGTATTTGTCGATGGGCAATATCAGCGCCAACAACAAAGTGGGCCTGCTGTTTATCGACTTTGAAACCCCGCACCGCGTACGTCTGCATGGCACGGCCAGCATAGACCGCCAGGATCCGCTGCTGGCGGCGTTCCACGGCGCAGAACTGGTCGTGCGTGTGACGGTCACCGAGGTCTTTGTCAATTGCCCGCGTTATATCCATCGCTACGAACGCGTGCAAACCTCCAAATATGTGCCGCAAGTAGGATGCCCGATACCGCCGCCGCAATGGAAACGCATAGACGCCCTGCAAGACGCCTTGCCGGAACGCGATAAAACGCTTGCCGAAGCCTTAGGCGGGGCAATTACGCCGGAACAATATGGTGTGATGTTGATGGATGGCGAGGCATAATGTGAGTACGCGGATCTTTTGGCGCTTGGTTTATCGGGAGTGTTTTAAAAGCAGTACGCGATGAAAATAAATGGCTTGGGGGAGGGTAAAATTAAGCGTTTTTAAGCTTATCGCCCCCGGTTTTATGCAGAAACGTAGGGCGCGCCGCGCGCGCCTTTTCCGGTATCGAGCCCCCTGGTTTTATGCAGGCTTAATTCAGTTACCCAACCTTAAAGGACTACACCATGGACACGCAGGATGAATATATAAAAAAACTGGAAGCTGAGTTGATTGACCACTGTGCCAGAATTGACCTGTTGGTTATTGAGCTCAAAAACACAGCAGCAGATAAAAAACCAGCTTATGACCAGAAGCTGCTTGAGTTACGCGCGAAACAGCAAGAAATCACCAAGATATTGCAAAAACTGGAGAAACCCAGCCCCGGTCTTTGGGAAAATATCGGGAATGGCGGTTAACTTCGCAGGCTACGCATGGCTTACCCTGCGAAAGATTGTGGGTTGTAAGCAGAAGCGTGCGGAGCGGGTTTAACCCAGCCACGCCCGCGCAAAGTCTTCCTGGTCGGCCTTGAAATATTTGATCGAAAAAGGCAGCCATCCGTTTAGGAAAAATAACAGGGCGCTGTCCCGCCACTTTAAGTCGCCGACTATCGCCATCCTGATGATGTGCTTTTGGATAAATTCATCGTCATGGTCATCATCCCAGTTCGCAAGGGCGTCCACGTTAACAAAGCCTGCTTCGATAATGATGAGAATGCTTATTTTCCCCTGTCGGCCAATGACGGCGATGACCTGTTTTTTTACGTCATCGGCTTCGGCGCGTGTCAATACCGTTGATGAGCGTATGACGACCAGATTGCTCCCGTCGGATTCAAGTATCAATGCCATAAACTCCCTTGCCCTCCTCAAAAAACTCTGGGTTATAAAGCCGCGTGCTTATCGGCCGGTTTTGAGCACGCCGGCTGGAAATTGCATGGTCATGCAATGCAAGCTGCCGTATTGATGCACGAGCGGCCGGCAAGGGGTGGCGATAATTTTATGTTCAGGAAAACAGTCTGCCAGCCGTTGCAGGGCGATGTCGTCGTTAGCGTCGTCATAGACCGGGGCCATGACTGCGTCATTGATGACCAGGAAGTTGGCGTAATTCGCGGGTAAGCGCAGGCCTTCTTCGTCGAAGATGGGTTTCGGCATCGGTAACGGGATTAACCGGTAAGGAGCGCCGTCTGGGGTACGGAAGGCCTGTAGCTGCGCCGCCATGTTCTGCAAGCTGGCGTAGTGTGCGTCCCCGGTGTCGTCACTGCTGGTGTAGGCTATCGTGTCGGCAGGGCAAAACCGCGCCAGCGTGTCGATGTGGGCGTCGGTGTCGTCACCGGACAAGTTGTCCTGGTCCAACCATAACACGCGCGTTGCCCCCAGATACTGTTGCAAGTGCCGTTCTATGTCAGCCTGCGTCAGGCCTTTGTTTCTGTTTGGGTTTAACAGGCATTGCCGGGTGGTCATCAGGGTGCCTAGGCCATCGCTCTCGACACTGCCGCCTTCCAGGATGAAGTCGATGTCGGTATGCTCTAGTCCCTGAAAATAGGGTGTATTCAACAGTTTGTGGTTCAGGGCGTTGTCATTGCCATGCGGGTATTTATCACCCCAGCCGTTGAAGCGGAAGTTGCACAAACGTGTTTGGCCGTTATCTGCCACCGTTAAAAACACCGTGTCACGCACCCAGATGTCGTTGACGTCGGCGTGGACAAAAACAATATTGCCGTTATGCCCCAACAGGCTTTGGATGTGCTGTTGATGGATGGCGTCCTTGCAGACGATAATCAGGCTTTGGTGGTTTGCAATGGTCAGCGCGATAAAACGGTAGGATTGTTCCACCGATGCTAGCCAGTTGCTGAAATCGCCGGTGTGGTGCGGCCATGCGATTAATACGGCGGATTGTTTTTCCCATTCGGCTGGAAAGCGGATCATTGGTTGTGGTTCCCTGTGTTGGTGTGGTGGGGTGTGGTGACGGCTGTGGATTGAAATAACATTTCTTTGGCATGTGCCAGCGTGTTGGCGGTGATATTGACACCGCCCAGCATGCGTGCCATTTCTTCGACGCGTTCGGCGTCGTCCAGTAATCGGACGCTGGACGAGGTGATGTCGGTGTCATGGTTTTTTTCCACGTACAGATGGTAATGGGCTTGGGCGGCGACTTGCGGCAAATGCGTGACGCATAAGACCTGCCGGTTTTCGCTTAAGCGGCGCAGTTTTTGCCCGACGATTTCGGCTATGCCGCCGCCGATACCGGAATCTACTTCATCAAAAATCATGGTCGGTGTCGATTTGTCGTTGCTGGTCGTTACTTGTATAGCCAGGCTGATGCGCGACAGCTCACCGCCCGAAGCCACTTTAGCCAGCGCTTTGGGCGGTAGTCCGGGATTGGCGCTGACCAGGAAAGTTACCGCATCCCGGCCGTTGAGCTTAGGGCTATCGGCATCCACATCGCTGATGAGCACGAGGAATTCGCCTTGCGGCATACCCAGTTCCTTAATCATCGCGGAAATCTGCTGTTGCAGCGATGCCGCACCGATACGGCGTTGTTCTGACAGCTCTGCAGCCAATTGATGATAGTGCTGGTATAGCTTGGCGACGCTGTCCTGAAGCTCTGCTATGCGCTCGCTGCTGTGCGTCAAGCCATCAAGTTCATGCTCCAGCTTGCTCAACTGTGCGGGCAATTCATCGGGTTTGATATGATGCTTGCGGCTAAGCGTGTGGATAATGCCCAACTGGTTTTCCAAGGCTTCCATACGCATAGGGTCGGCTTCCTGGGTTTCCAGAAACCGACGTAACTGCTGTGCGGCTTCTTCCGCCTGTATTTGCGCTTCGGTCAGTAACGCGCATATATCTTTGAGTTCGGGCGCGAAACGGGCGAGTTGCGCCAGTTCGCTGACGCTGTGGTTAAGCACGGAATTGACCGATTGCGGGTCTTCGTACAGTTGGTCCACCAAGGCTAGCCCTGTGCCTAGGATTTGCCCCAGATTAGCGAGTTTACTGTGTTCTTCGGACAAGGCCGCATAACTGTTGTCGTTAAGGTCCAGTTGTTGCAATTCTTCAATCTGATAGTTGAGCAATTCTTCCCTGGCGGTTTGGTCGGTGCTGGCCTTAACCAGTGTTTCCAGTTCCTTATGGGTTTTATGCCAGTGCCGGTAACACTGGTTGAGTTGATCCAGCAAGGGTTGGTTTTTGGCGTAAGTGTCCAGTAAGCGGCGCTGTTCGTCGGCATTCAGCAAGGTCAAATGGGCATGCTGCCCATGAATCTCGACCAGTTTTTCGCTGAGTTCCTGTAGCGATTGCAAAGTGACGGGACGGTTGTTGATATAAGCCTTGGAGCGCCCGTCCTGATTGACTACACGCCTGATTATGCAAGTCTGACCGTCATCCAAATCATGCTCTTTTAGCCAGTGTTGCGCCTTCGGCGCGTCACATAAATCGAATTCCAGATTGACTTCGGCACGTTTGCTGTGGGGGCGGACATAACCGGCATCGGCCCTATCGCCTAATGCCAGCCCTAACGCGGTTAATAAAATGGATTTGCCCGCCCCGGTTTCGCCGGTGAGTACCGACATGCCGGTGGCGAGATTAAGATCCAATGATTTGACGACTGCGAGATCAATAATATTAAGGTTTACTAACATGATTGGGTGGGGTAACCACTGCTCCAGTTTAATTTATTCCTGAGTATGTGGAAGAAATCATGCCCTTCCGGATGTAGGATTCTAATCGGTTTAGGTTCTTTTTTTATTAAAATCTTGTCGCTGATCAATACTTCCGGAATTTCAATATGGTCGCAGGTCACCAGCGCGTTGATTTGCTTGGTCTGGCAGAAGCTGATTTCAATCTCGGCCGAATCGGCGATGACGATAGGTCGGTTGGACAAGGTATGCGGATTCAACGGCACTAACACCAGGGCATTGAGTGTCGGCGACAATATCGGCCCGCCAGCGGACAGTGAATAAGCCGTGGAGCCGGTCGGCGTAGAAATAATCAGGCCGTCCGAGCGTTGCGAGTTTAAAAAAACATTGTCAATTTTAGTGATGATCTCAATCATGCTGGGCGTGACCCAGCGGTGTATGGCGACTTCATTGACGGCGGTTTCTTCGTGTATGACTTCCCCCCCGCGGATAATTTTGGCGCGTAATAGATAACGCCGTTCCTCGGTGTAATGCCCTTGCAGTATGCGTTGCAATTTATCGGGCAGGTCGTTAGGCGATATATCGACCAGAAAGCCGAGGCGGCCCAGGTTGATGCCGATTAACGGAATATCATAAGCGGCAATGGCCCGCGTCGCGGCGAGAAAGGTGCCGTCGCCGCCGACCGCTATCACCAAGTCGCAGTAACGGCCTAAAGACTCCACCGGCCTTGATTCGACAGATTTATCGGCGATGAACTGGAGGCTGTCTTGGGCAATGATGACCGTGCATTGGATTTGCTTTAAATAGTCATACAGCACGGCTAACGTTCCAGCTATGCTGGGGTCGCTGGGTTTGCCTATGATGCCAATAGTCTTGAAGGGAGTCTGCATGCCGGATGATAACAATGTAAAGCGTTTGATTATACAAAAAAAACGCCATTGTTTTGCCGTGAATTTTCTCGGGCAATAAAAATCACTTATTTCGTGCCCTTGCACAGCATTCATCTCTAACGAGCTTACTCCCGTCTGATCGAGAAAACGTCTAAGTTTTAAAAACCGGCAACACCTTCCGTTATGCGAAATGTAGGGCGCGCCGCGCGCGCCATTTTCGGTACCGAGCCGCCGATGGCGCGTGCAGCACGCCCTACGGTGGGAAAAGGCTGAATAATGACCTCTTGCAAAAACTTCAACACTTTTTGAGTCAGATGGGAGTAAGCCCGACTATTGTAAGTGTCCGGTTTTGGTTTACATGTGCCTCTGAATATGTAGCCCTTAAGCATTGGCATAGCCGTGCTTACGGAAGAAAAACGCCACATTCACCAACGCGATCATTACCGGCACCTCGATCAGCGGCCCGATCACCGCAGCGAAAGCCGCGCCGCTGTTGATACCGAATACGGCGACGGCGACGGCGATTGCCAGTTCGAAGTTATTGCTGGCTGCGGTGAAGGCCAGCGTGGTGGTCTTCGCATAATTTGCACCGATGGCTTTGCCGAGCAGAAAACTGGCTAAAAACATCACAACAAAATAAATCAACAGCGGTATGGCAATACGCACCACATCCATCGGCAGTTGCACGATCAACTCGCCTTTCAACGCGAACATCACCACGATAGTAAACAACAATGCAATCAGTGTCAGCGGACTGATTTTTGGCAAGAAGCGCTGCTGATACCAATCCTTGCCTTTGGCGCGCAGCAAAACAAAACGGGTTGTGAAACCGGCGATGAACGGAATGCCCAAATAAATAAATACGCTTTGGGCAATCTCCATTATCGTAATGTCCACCAGACTGCCCTGCATGCCGAACAACGGCGGTAACACCGTGATGAACAGCCAGGCATAGACGCTGTAAAACAGCACCTGGAATACACTATTAAACGCCACCAGGCCGGCGGCATAGTCGTTATCGCCGTCCGCCAACCCGTTCCAGACGATGACCATAGCGATGCAACGGGCGAGGCCTATCAGGATCAGACCGGTCATGTAATCGGGATAATCGCGCAGAAACACGATAGCCAGTCCGAACATCAGCAACGGGCCGATGATCCAGTTCTGTAACAGGGAAATGGACAATATCCGCCAGTTGCGGAACACGTCGCCCAGTTCTTCGTAATGCACTTTGGCTAAAGGCGGATACATCATCAGGATCAAACCGATGGCAATCGGGATATTGGTGCTGCCTAGCGAAACGGCGGCGTTAACCGCATTAACATCGTGGGGAAAAGCAAAGCCGATGGCGACGCCCAACGCCATTGCGGTAAAAATCCACAGCGTCAGGTAGCGGTCGAGAAAAGATAATCGGGGGGTAGGGCAGTTTACCGGGTTCATCAGCTTATCCTGTTCATCGTGGTGGAGGAGCGGTGTTGGCCGCGTCTTCTTGGGCTTTTGGCATCCGCTAGCCCCAGAGTTGGCGGCTTAGGTTAAGGAAACAGGTTGCCAATACGGTTCAGTTCCGCTTGCAGACGTTCACGGTCGTTTTGCAAATCGTCTAGCGGCAACGCTAAAAATTGCACGATACGATGCCTGAGAATGCGGTAGGCGGTCATGAAGGCCGCATCTATCTCAGCTTCGCTACCGGTGACGTGGGCCGGGTCTTCGACGCCCCAGTGGCTGCGTAGCACCGGGCCTAAATAAGCGGGGCAGGTTTCGTTGGCGGCGTTGCCGCAAACGCTGAGCACAATATCGGGGGTTACCGGCAAGTCGTTCCAGGATTTGCTGTAATAGCCTTCAGTCGAAATCCCTTCCCGCTCCAGCAAGGCCAACGAACGCGGGTGTACTTGCCCCGTGGGTTTGCTGCCAGCGCTCAGCGCCCGCCAACCAGCCGGTGCCAGATGATTGAAAGTAGCTTCGCCGAGTATGGAACGGCAGGAATTACCGGTACAAAGAAACAGCACATACATAACTAATGATCCGATTGGGTTTATGAAAGCGGAGTTTGGGTGTCGCAACAACCGGATTCTGAATCCTGGTCGAAACACTGTTCAGGATGTCCTGAGCAGCACTCTTCAGTCAGGTAGGCAATCAACTCGCGCATTAGCGCCAGATTGGCGCGGTAACGTTGGAAACGTCCTTGTTGCTCGACAACAAGCAATCTTGCCTGGGTTAACGCCTTCAAATGAAAAGAAAGATTAGTCGGCGGTATGCCCAGTGCACGCCCAATTTCCCCAACAACCAGACCTTCCTCGCCGGCTTTGACCAGCAAACGGAAAATGTCCAGCCGTACACCGGAAGCCAGAGATTCGAAAACAATTGTTGCAGTGATTTTGTCCATATTGCAATAATACAATTATTATTTAATTAATGCAATATTGATATAGGGATCTGGCAATCTAGGGTAGGGCGCGCCGCGCGCGCCACTAAGCGGCCAACGCGCATCCCCAAAAGTCGAAGCTGGAGTCAATTGATGCGTCAAGCAAGAGTGGAAGCATACAAATAGTCGGTTTGCCCAGCGGCTTGCCTGACAGCCAATTTGTGTTTGTATAAGCCCGCAACATCATCCTTGCCGACCAAACCTGACAGGCCTTAAAAGCCAGTCAGGTTTTTCCAAAATTTCTCAGATGATTCAAAGATAGCGACAACATTAAAACGTTAGGGACGGGGTTGCAAACTCCGTCCAGCGTGAAGGTTGAGGTAGGCTATCCCATTGGGCTCCAGCAAATAGGAGTCCGACCGGTTGATTACATTCATTTACATGTTTATACTTGCGTCTAAACATTTAAGAGTGGAGTTTCATCATGACTGAAGTTGAACTGGATATCAAACACTGGGGCAATAATTTGGGAGTGCGTCTGCCGGCGGCAATCGCGCGTGCAGCGCATTTGCATGCCCATCAACGGGTGAAGATTGCCGTGGTCGATGGACGAATTATTATTACCCCTGTGCTTGATGAAGTGTTAACGCTGGAGCAACGGTTAAGCCATTTTGATCCCGTCCGACACGGCGGTGAAGTTATGGCAACGCGGCAACGGTTGGGTGCGGAGCAATGGTAACAAGGCTTGATCCGTGGCTACCCCAGCGTCGGGACATTATCTGGATTGATTGCAATCCGCAAGTTGGGCAGGAAATGCGCGACATTCATCCTTTCCTGGTGCTGTCACCACGCATTTTTAATGATAAAACCTCGCTGGTCATTGGCTTGCCCATGACTACGGCCGAATACCATGCCGACAATCCTTTTGCGGTTGCCGTGGGTAAGGTCTCTGGACGTAAGGCCGATAAAACCAGTTATGTGCTTTGCCATCAGCCTAAATCGTTTGATTGGCGATTGCGCGGCGCGAAACCGCATCCGTCAGGCGCATTAAACGACGCTTTTTTTGTTCAGGTTTGTGAGCGGCTTAACCAGATTATTCAATTAGCACAGTGACTGTCGCTTCCTAACCCACACGCCTATAAAATGCCGTTAACAACCACATCCATCAGAAACCTGCAACAACAAGGCCGGCTTGAGGCGGCCATTAGCGTCTGTCAACAGGCTTTGGCATTGGCAGATAATGTGGCCGTGCGGGCGTTGTTAGGCACGCTGTATTGTCAAAACTGCGATTTTGACGCAGGACGGGAATGTCTGCAAAAACTGCAAAACACCGGGACGGCGTTCGATGCCGAGACACTGACCGATCTGGCCGGCATCCACCTGTTATTAAAAGAACCTGTTCAGGCGTTGCAGCAACTGGACCTGGCGCTGGCAAGCAACCCGGATTACACGCTGGCGCAAACGCGTCGCGGCCTGGTGTTAATGCAAACCGGACATTACGCGCTGGCAATGGCCGATTTATCGGCCGGCCTTAAACACTGCCCGGAGCCTCAACGCCCGTCATTACATATCAATCTTGCGCGTTGCGCGTTGCTGTTAGCCGATGCGGAAACGGCGCTACAGCATGTCGAGCTAGCGCAAACGCTGGGCGGCGAGAGTCAAGAGCAGTGGTTGTTAGTGGCGGTGGACGCCTATATTGCCCTGGATCGTTGGTCGGATGCTGAACGCGCTATTCAACAAGCCCTGGAAGCCGACAGGGATAAAATTCAGTGCGTTAAATTATTGGCACTGGTGTTGGCGGCACAAAACAAGCATGACGAAGCTGCCCATCAGCTCCGCAAAGCCTTGGTCCAACACCCCGAAGACACCGGACTGTTATTGCAATTATCTGCGTTGGCCTCGGTAAGAGGCCATTATGGCGAATCCGTGCATTGCCTACGTGCCGCCATCAAGATAGCACCTGAAAATGCGTCATTGTGGGCGCAACTTGCCCAACAGGGTAAACGCCATTTTGCAGAAAAAGAGGCACGTCTAGCCGCCGAAAAAGCCATGAGTCTTACGACAGGGAACACAGGCGTGGAACGCGCCGAAGCCTTAACGGCTATGGCAGGCGTTATCAGCGATACCGATGGGCAGTTGGCGGAAACCTATTACCGCGAGGCTTTGGCATTAGTGCCGGATTATGTGCCGGCCTGTTTGGGTGTCGGGCATTTGTTATTGCAATGGGGGCGTGTGGACGAGGCGGTCGCCCAATTTGAAGCGGTGACCGCGCGGCATCCGATTGCCGGTTACGGGGCATTGATTAATGCCAGACGTTTCCCTGATGACCCAGCGGTGTTGGCGCGTATCGAAAAAATGGCTTATAGCCCCAGCCTGCAAGGGCCGGTTTCCAGCGGCCTATTGTTTGATCTGGCAGCCGCCTGGGAGCATCGTAAAGACTACGCCAAAGCCTTCCATTTTGCCGATGCCGCCGATGCCGCCAGCCGTAACGCGTTGACTTACAACGCGGCAAAACACCAACAGGACTGCGACGCTATCCGGCGCACTTTCAACGCCGGTTTTTTTGCTGCACGCGCCGATTATGGCGTCCAATCCACCTTACCGGTATTCGTGCTCGGCATGCCGCGTTCCGGCACGACCTTGGTGGAACAACTGCTAGGTGGTCATCCCGACATTTTTGTCGCCGGGGAGATCGGCATTATGTCCGGTGTCATTCAGAAATTGAATGCCTGGGAGCGGCATGTCGGTTCCGGTCAGCACTATCCTGAATGTGTCGCCGATCTGGATGCGGAATTGTCACGAAAATTTGCGGGGCTAGTCTTGGCAGAGTTACAAACCTATTCCGCCGATGCCCGGTATGTCGTCGATAAACTCCCGCATAATTTTGAACATATCGGTTTAATCCGCCTGCTATTCCCCAATGCGGCGATTATTCACGTCTTGCGCGAACCGCGTGATGTGGCGGTTTCCAATTATTTTACCGATTATCAGGCCAAGTTTGGCGGTATGGGGTTTGCGTATAGCCTGACGGACATCGGCGGGCAATTGCTTGATCACCAACGCCTGATGGCACATTGGGACAAGGCGTTGACCAGGCCGATATTGACGGTGCGCTATGAAGACGTGGTTGCAGACACCGAGGCTGAAGCGCGGAAAATTCTGGCTTATCTTGGGCTGGAATGGACAGCTGCGGTGCTGGATTACCAGAATCTGGAACGCGCCGTAAAAACCGCCAGTATCTGGCAAGTGCGCCAACCGATATACCAAACCTCGACGGAAAAGTGGCGGCGCTACCAGCCCTTTTTACAACCCTTGGAAGACGTGCTCAACGCGCCCGCCGCTGAGCCGGACTTAACGATGATTCCTGCTGAACAACGACTGCCGCCCGGATTATTCTTTAAAGGCATGCAATATCTGTATGATCAGCAAGGCCGGCAAGCGGCGGCGGTGTTTGAAGAGGTTTTAAGCCATAACCCTAAGCATGCTGCGGCTATGCACATGCTGGGTGTGGCGCTGTACCAGCAAAACCAACTGGAACCGGCGCTGACATGGTTTAAAGCAGCCATTGCCCGCCATCCCGGACATGCGGGTTGGTACCGGAATTTAGGTTTGGTTTGCGCTGCACTAGGCATGGTGGAAGAAGCGCAAAACGCCTATCAAAAAGCGCAGAAACTTAAAACACTGCATGATGAACAAGACGATTTTTGGCGCTAGTCTCGTTATCAGGCTCCAGTGCTGGCCGTAGCTTTTTCGGGTTTCGGTGAAACCGACGGCACGGAGAGTCTTATCGAAAATTCAAGCCTCCGCTTTTCATAACAGTTTAACAAAACGCAAAAACCTTTTACCATAGCGGGTTCGGAGAGCATCTTCAGCTTTTTCGCAAGAAATAACATACACAGGTTTAAAAATGGCTCTTTATGTCTATAAATTTGGCGGCACGTCGGTAGGTTCGGTGGAACGTATCAAAGCGGTCGCCGAAAAAGTAAAAAACGCCCATGCGTTGGGCGATCAAATTGTCGTGGTGTTGTCGGCGATGAGCGGCGAAACCAACCGCTTGATTGCGTTGGCCAAAGAAATGCAGGCGCAACCTACGGAGCGGGAAATGGATGTTTTAATCTCCACCGGCGAACAGGTGACGGTTGCGCTGTTAAGCATGGCTTTGCATGAATTGGGCTGTGAGGCTTGTTCTTACACCGGCGGGCAAGTCAAAATCCTGACCGATAGCAGCCATACCAAAGCACGGATACGCAAAATTGATGATTCACGCATCCATGCCCACCTGAATCAGGGCAAGGTTGTGGTTGTCGCCGGTTTTCAGGGTGTTGACGAGCATGACAATATCACCACGCTGGGGCGTGGCGGTTCGGACACTACCGCAGTGGCTTTGGCGGCGGCGTTAAAAGCGGATGAATGCCATATTTATACCGATGTGGACGGTGTTTATACGACTGATCCACGGGTGGAACCCAAAGCCCGTCGTCTGGAACGTATTACTTTTGAAGAAATGCTGGAAATGGCTAGCCTGGGTTCGAAAGTGCTGCAAATCCGTTCAGTTGAATTTGCAGGCAAATACAATGTTGCGCTGCGTGTTTTATCATCATTTACAGACGGTAATGGCACACTCATTACCTACGAGGAATCACCGATGGAAAGTGCTTTAATTTCAGGAATCGCCTTTAACCGTGACGAAGCTAAACTAACAATTACCGGTGTGCCGGATCTGCCCGGCGTGGCGTTTAAAATCCTGGGGCCGGTTGCCGATGCCAATATTGAAGTGGATATGATTATCCAGAACATCGCCGATGATGCGACGACTGATTTCACTTTTACCGTGCACCGTAATGATTACCATCGCGCCAAGGCGATATTGGCGCAAACCTGCGACGAGTTGGGAGCGAGGAAGGTCACTGGTGATGACAGCATTGTTAAAGTGTCTATCGTCGGCGTCGGCATGCGTTCCCATGCGGGCATTGCCAGCACGATGTTTAAGACTCTGGCTTCCGAGGGCATTAATATCCGTATGATTTCCACGTCCGAGATTAAGATTTCGGTGGTCGTCGATGAAAAATACCTGGAGTTGGCAGTAAGGGCCTTGCATGCGGCGTTCAATTTGGATCAGGGCGGTACCTTGGCCCAGCCTTAAGCGTGAGGCCAGACTGTGTTTGCGTGGCAGGCGGTTTCTGAACAGATTAGCTTGGCAACAGGGCAAGCGTTTAGTGTCGTCTCTGCACAGCAGTTGGCCGGGGGCGACATTAATAAGGCTTTTCGTTTGCAAACAGACGATAAAAACTATTTTGTTAAGCTGAACCAGGCAGGGCTAGTGGCGATGTTTGCGGCTGAGTTTGCCGGTTTGCAGGCGTTGGCGGACACGCAAGCGATACGGGTTGTTACGCCTGTTATTTACGGGGCGGTGGGTGACCATGCTTTTCTGGTGCTGGAGTATATGGATTTGGGGCGTTTTAATCCGGCTTCAGCGCGCTTGTTTGGCCGGCAATTGGCGCGTGTGCATCAGGCGGTGCAACCGTATTTTGGTTGGCATCTGGACAACACGATAGGCAGCACCCCGCAACTGAACAGTCAATGCGGGGACTGGCCTGATTTCTGGCGCGAGCGGCGTTTGGGCTTTCAGTTAAAACTGGCGGCCAAAAACGGTTATTGCGGTAAACTGCAAACTGCCGGAGAACGCTTGTGTGCTGATATGGATTTATTGTTCGACAATTACCGTCCGCAAGCGTCGTTGTTACATGGCGATTTGTGGGCGGGTAATGCGGCGGTTGATGGACAAGGCCGACCTGTTATTTTTGATCCTGCCTGTTATTACGGTGACCGCGAAGCCGATTTGGCGATGACCGAATTATTTGGCGGCTTCAGCGATGATTTTTATGCGGCTTATCAGGCGGTTTACCCTTTGGATCCGGGTTATCGGGTCAGAAAAACGCTTTACAATCTTTATCATATTTTAAATCACCTGAATTTGTTCGGTAGCGGCTATTTACGGCAGGCTGAGGCTATGTTGGCAACGCTGCGGGCCGAATTGGGCTGAAAGTGTTGATGATACCGTAGCTCACCGCATAGGCAATGATCCCGTGCGTTAACGATGACATGCCGTAGCCCACAGCCATCCTAAAATAAATGCACTGCCATGACCGGTTATAAATTTCCCGAACTCGAACAATTGCAACGCATCATCGACCAATTGGGTGACCGCGCCCAGGTGCAAATTATCGAACGCATCCGTTATAAACACCTGGAATTCCCTATCCATTGCATCAGCTTGGGTTCAACTCAACCCGACGTGCCCGTGTTGGCATTTTTTGGTGGCGTACACGGGCTGGAGAAAATCGGCTCCGAGGTCATACTGGCTTATATGCAGACCATTTGCCAGTTGCTGGATTGGGATGAAGAGTTTTTGGGCAGGCTGGAGAAGTCACGGCTGGTTTTCGTGCCCATAGTCAATCCGGTCGGTGTTTATCTGGGCAGGCGCTCTAACGGCAATTGCGTCGATTTGATGCGTAACTCACCTGTGGAAGGCGTCGGCACTACGCGCTTGTATAGCGGTCAGCGTATCACTTCTTATCTGCCGTGGTATCGAGGCAATGCCTCGGTTATGGAAAAAGAAGCCCAAGCCTTATGCCGTGTAGTCGACCAGCAGCTGTTCAGTTCGCCATTGTCGATTGCCCTGGATTTGCATTCCGGGTTTGGCATCAAAGACCGGTTATGGTTTCCTTATGCGTCGCGCAAGACGCCTTTTGCTTTTACTGCCGAAGCCTTGGCGTTAAAGGAGGTGTTCGATCGTTGTTATCAGCATCATGTGTATAAAATCGAGCCGATGTCCCAAGAATATGTCATTAACGGCGACTTATGGGATTATTTGTTCGACCTGTTCATAGCGCGGTTTGCCGGGCAGGGCTTGTTTATACCGTTAACTTTGGAGATGGGCTCATGGTTATGGTTGCGTAAGAGCCCGTTGCATCTTTTTTCCAGGCATGGTTTGTTCCATCCGTTGTTGCCGCATCGGCAACAACGGGTTTTTCGTCGGCATTTTATGTTGTTTGATTTTTTACACCGTAGCTTATTGTATCCAGAGCAGTGGGCCAGACTCGACCCGGAGCAAAAACGGGCCAATCAACATAAAGCGGCAGGACTTTGGTATGGTCAATAAGCTGGGGCAGAACTGGATATTGCTACGTGGTCTGGCGCGTGAATCCGAGCATTGGGGGGATTTTGTGCCGCTATTGCAGACGGCTTTTCCCCATGCACGAATCACGGGGTTGGATTTGCCCGGTACGGGCAACGATTATCAGGCCCGCTCTCCGTGCACGATTAAAGCGATAACGGATAATGCCCGCGCCCGTGCGCTTGAACAAGGCTTGTTACAACAACCGGCGACGTTTCTGGCGGTTTCCTTGGGCGCCATGGTGGCTTGGGAGTGGTTGCATGCTTATCCAGACGACGGTTGCGGCGCTGTGTTGATGAACACTAGTTTTGCCGGTTTAAGCCCATTTTATCAACGCCTGCGCTGGCAGAGTTACCGCAAATTTCTGCTGTTGGCGATGCAGCGCGATGTGCACAGCCGGGAATCGGCGATTGTGCAGTTGGTTGGCAATCGCCAAGACCGTTATGAAAAGACCGCCGAGGAGTGGCAAACAATACAAAATCTGCGCCCTATCTGTTTGACTAACAGTTTGCGCCAGATTATGGCGGCGGCGGCATACCGCCCGGGCGATGCCAAGCCTAGCCAGCCGGTTTTGCTGCTCAATGGCCAGGGTGACCGTTTGGTTGCCCCGGCGTGTTCCCTAGCCATCAGTAAGAAATGGGCTTTGGAGCTACGTAGCCATCCCTGGGCAGGCCACGATATGACATTGGATGATGGGGAATGGGTGGTAAGACAGCTAAAACAGTGGCTTGCCGCATGCCAGGTTTAGGCGAGGGCTTTAAATATACAAGGGAGCCATGCGCCGCCAGTAATAACCGCTATGAGCCCGGTCATCCCAAAGCAGTAATTGATGGGGTATGCCTTTTTTATGCAAGATCGAGCTCAGTTGCTGGTTATTCTGTAAAAATGGGTCTTCGTTGCCTATCACCAGAATAATGTCCATAGTCCTTAGGTTCTTGAGTTGCCGCTCACATTCCAGATTCGGCAAGAAATGGTTGGGCGTATGAAAATAAACGTCTTCGCTATAAAAGCCGTCCAAAAGGTCGTTAAAGCATTCGACGTTCAGCGTCAGATCATAACGGCCCGAAAAAGCCACCAGCTTTTTAAACAAATGCGGGTGGCGAAAGGCAATATTGGCGGCATGGAACGCACCCAGGCTTAAGCCGTGCGAAATCACACATTCGTGGGCATTTTTTTTGTCCATAAAAGGCAGCACTTCCTGCAAGATATAGTCTTCAAACGCAATATGGCGTTCAATCCGCCCGGAAGGGTGCGCCCAGCCGCAGTAAAAACTCTCCGCATAGATCCCGTCAATACAGTAAAGCTGTAGCCAACCTTGGTCAATTTTGTGTTTTAAGGCTTCCACCATGCCCAGTTTTTCGTATTCATAAAACCGGCCGTCGCGGGTAGGGAAAACCAAAACTTTTGCCCCGGCATGGCCGAATATCAATAACTCCATATCGCGTTGTAAATTATCACTCCACCATTTGTGATATTCGCGGTTCATTCAAAGTCTCCCGTTGTTAGTGTGATGGGTTGTTAGGGTTGGCGTATGGGTTTAATGGTGCAAAAAATGTGTCCAGCTCAGCGAGCAGTTCGTCTTGCTGTTGCGCTTGACGGGCATAGTTGTAATGCCCCGCATCCAGCACAAACAGCTGCTTGTTTGCCGGAAGCGCGTTGTAGATTGCAAATTGTCCAGGCGGTGCGACGCAGGGATCGAATTTTGCACAGGCGCAATGTATGGGTATGGTGATGCGCCGCGCTGCGGTTGCTGCATCGTAATACCGTAATACGCTTAATGTTTGTTTTTTATGGTTACGGTAATACTGCTGCACGCTATTGGCGCTGCCTTGCGACGGCAGCCTTAGCCGTAGCGGGTGATTGCCAAACGTGGGGACATTAAAATGGCCTAGGGCAATACGTTGTTCCCATGCCAGCGCCAAAGCACCTATGCCGCCGGCAAAACTGATGCCCAGATAGCCCAGGTGGCCGCTTAAGTGCGGAAACAGCGCCAATAACGCGCTGGTGCCTAACCACACATCGTCAACACAACCGCCCAGGATGTAGTGGTCAACATTATCTATATTGTGCCGTACATGCCAGTAAGGGTCGGCAGACATGCCGGTTTGGGCGCTCAGGCTAAGGCCGCGAAAACAGGGGAATAACAGGGCGGCGTTTTTAAACGGCAGGTGGAAGTCCGGCATATCCCGCCCGCCGTAGCCATGACCGATAATAAAACCGCGTTTGACCGCACCCTGCTTAGGTAACAACAACCAGCCCCGAATCGGAACATCATCAGTCGAGGTATAGCTGACAGTGAAGATCAGCCAGTCAGCGTGATTGCTGTTTACCAAGCTGACGTATGGCTGCGGCGCAAGCATCAGTGCTTTTTGATAGCGTTTTTGCCAGAAACCGTCAAAATCTTTGGGCGCCTTGGGCGCCTGTACTGCCAATAACTGTTCGAGTGAATAACCGTAGCTTGGATCAAAGTTATGTTCGCTGTTATTAATATTATTATTGTCGTCCGACATTGAACCCTCTTAATGCCCACCTTTATACCATTGCAATCATGACAGGATTATTTATCCAGGATTAAGGCGCAGCATGGTTGTTATTCTGTATCCGGCAGCGCTACGGATTTATGCTTCCGACGCTTGAGCCCCAAGGGTTATGATAACGGCAATGCGGTAACGCGTATAGGTTTCAGTCAATGATGACAGGCTAATGGGCGGGCTATGCCGACCGGACTGTAACCCTTACTAGCGTTCGGGATGTGTTGGTTAGCGGCTTGCTGATACCCAATGCTTTAAACAACGATTACAATTATTGCAGGAAAAAGCTGTAAACTGGCTGCCTTGCAGTTTCTTAAACGGCGCTTGCACGCCGACAACCCTAATAACCTGGATGTTGAGCAAACCATGAGCAATGAATATAATGCCGCCGCGATAGAAGTTTTAAGTGGATTGGAGCCTGTACGCAAGCGTCCCGGCATGTACACGGACACGATGCGGCCTAACCATCTCGTGCAGGAAGTCGTTGATAACAGCGTTGATGAAGCGATGGCGGGTCATGCCGATTGCATCGATGTGGTTTTGTGCAAGGACGGCGCCATACAGGTCAGTGATAATGGCCGCGGGATGCCGGTTGATATTCATCCCGAACAAGGTATTCCGGGTGTAGAAGTGATTTTGACCCAGCTTCATGCGGGGGGCAAATTTTCCAATAAAAACTACCAGTTTTCAGGCGGATTGCATGGCGTAGGCGTTTCTGTCGTCAACGCCTTGTCGGCAAAGCTGGAAGTGGAGGTCAAACGTAACGGCAAAGTGTACCGCATGGATTTTGCCGATGGCGACAAGCAAACTGAGCTGACTGAAACCGGGACTGTGGGTAAGAACAACACCGGTACAGCGGTAAAGTTCTGGCCTAATGAAAAATATTTTGATTCGAACAAGATTTCCGTTTCAAAACTTAAGCATATTTTACGCGCTAAAGCGGTGTTGTGCCCTGGGCTGAAAATTGTCTTGAAGCTTGAGCAAACCCATGAAGAATATGTCTGGTGTTACCAAAACGGGCTTAAGGAATATTTGTTGGATCGTATCGGGGGCATCGAATTTTGTCCTGAACAGCCGTTCATGGGAAATAGTGCGGCAAACCATGAAGCCGTTGAATGGGGCATCGTCTGGGCGCTGGAAAACGGCCAGGACATGCTGACCGAAAGCTATGTTAATCTTGTGCCTACCGCACAAGGCGGAACCCATGTTAACGGCCTGCGTGCAGGCTTGACCGAAGCGATGCGCGAGTTTTGCGATATCAGGAATATCCTGCCGCGCGGCGTAAAAGTCGCACCCGAAGATGTCTGGGAAAACTGTCATTTTGTGTTATCGGTAAAGCTTGAAGATCCGCAGTTTTCCGGGCAAACCAAAGAGCGCTTAAGTTCCCGCGAATGCGTGGCGTTTGTTTCGGGCGTAGCCAAAGACAGCTTTAGTTTGTGGTTAAACCAGCATCCGGCGGAAGGCGAGAAAATAGCGGATATTATTATTTCCAGTGCACAAAAACGGCTGCGCGCCAATAAAAAAATCATCCGTAAAAAAATTACCTCTGGCCCCGCATTGCCGGGCAAATTGGCAGATTGTTCCGCCCAGGATATTGCCCGCACCGAATTGTTCCTGGTGGAAGGTGATTCGGCAGGCGGTTCTGCCAAGCAAGCCCGTGAGCGCGACTTTCAGGCGATTATGCCTTTGCGCGGCAAGATCCTTAACACCTGGGAAGTGGAATCCAGCCAAGTCATGGCTTCTCAGGAAGTGCATGACATCGCTGTTGCATTGGGCATAGAGCCGGGTTCCAGCGATTTGCAAAATCTGCGCTACGGCAAAGTCTGTATCTTGGCCGATGCCGATTCAGACGGCAACCACATCGCCACGCTGATTTGTGCGCTGTTTTATCAACACTTTAATGCCTTAGTGGAGGCGGGTCATGTGTTCGTCGCGATGCCGCCGCTGTATCGTATCGATATTGGCAAACGGGTGTTTTACGCCCTGGACGAGTCCGAACGCCTGGGCGTGTTGGATCGCATCAAAGCTGAAAAGCTTAAGGGGCAAATCAATGTGCAACGCTTTAAAGGCTTGGGCGAGATGAACCCTTCGCAACTTAGGGAAACCACGATGAACCCGGATACCCGCAGGTTGGTGCAATTGACCATCAGCGAAAATGACGAAACCAGCGGTCAACTGGATTTATTGCTGGCGAAAAAACGTTCGCAGGATAGGAAAGCTTGGCTGGAAACTAAGGGGGATTTGGCGGATGTGTAGCAAAGCTAATGACCAAGTTCCGTATGGCGTTTTTGCGATAGCAAAACGCCATTGGTGTACTGAAGAGTTGTTAAGATTTCGGTTTGATTTCTCTGAGTTATCTTACAAGAAAAGATGTAGGCTAACCAGCCTGGATAATTGCTGATGAGGTAAAAGGAGAGGAATATGGAATATACAATTGGAGAGCGTGTAAGACACCCAAAAAAGAGGATTGGGGTCTCGGCGAAGTCCTTGAGAACATTAACGGAGACTTCGTTAAAGTGTTTTTCAGTAAGGCGGGAGAAAAATTGCTTTCCACAAAGCATGTTCAACTTATTAAGGTAGTCGGCAACGAATCTGCGAATCAAACACTTGACAATATAAAAATAGAAATTACTGGTAGATTTCAAATCGGAAGGATTCCAACGTTGACAGCTAATCAAAATAAGCAAACGTGGCATAAAATCGAATCAAAACTTGCTGAAGTAAAAACAGCATCTTTTGAACAAATAGTTGTTTGGTGTAAAGGACATGACCATCCAGCAGGTGGACACGGGTTCGTCGATTATTGCATCAAACAAGGTTGGTTGGTAGCGGTAACTCAAGCAATTCGTTCTAAATCGCCGCTTCAGGTTATTGAGAATCAGAACAGTAAAAATAGAGAAAGCGTAATTTTATCGATAAATTCGACGCATCTAACGGAGCCAGAGCTTCTTGACGCCTACATGGCAACCTTCTTTGGTTATGGCAATTTGTCTTCTCCTTTATGGTTTATAGGGATGGAGGAAGGTGTTGGAGAAGAGTCTCTTAGTGACCGCCTTGATGCTTGGTCAACCTTAGGTAAGTTATCGACTGTGGATATTCGAGAGTTTCATCGACTGATAAGTGAATCAAGGTGGTTTGACACTACATTTAAAACACCTCAGATTCAAAAGACATGGAAAGGACCAATCCTTGCCGCATTTGCTTATTTCGATTTACCTGTCGGAATAGAAGAGGTGCGATAGTATCAGGTCGAGAGATTGGCGACTGATGATCTTGCACTCCTCGAATTGTTGCCAATTCCTCACAAGAATCTGGCCTCATGGGATCATGACAATCTCTATCCTACTAAGTCTGGCTATCGCGAGGTAATCGTGCCTCGACGAATTGCTTGGCTAAAGAAACAGATTGATGATTTAAAACCGAAGGCTGTCGTGATGTACGGTACTACGCCTCCTTATCCAGAATACTGGCAAAGTATCGTAGGTGATTTTCTCCAGACAAATGAAGGGTGGGCGTATAGAAAGACTAGCAGAACAACATTTGTTATATGCCAACACCCATTGGCACGAGGGTTGACCGATGCGTATTTTTACAATATCGGTAGATTTCTGAAAGAATCCGTTATTCCAGATTAATTTCCATAGACATGTGGGCAAACGGCTCTATCGTTTGCCCACATGGAATTCGGGGCAACCGGTGGGCAAGCCAAAAGACGCTTGCCCACCCCGACTCACATTATATATACGCTCCCTTTAGCACAATTAAAGGGTTACACAAGCGTTCAAAGAATTGCACAGGCCGCCCATGATGGGGTCGCTGTAGCTGTCCTTGCCGCTTTCGACATGACCGGCAAAACGGTATTCTAAGTTAGCATCACCCTCGACTGTAATGGTCAAATCGTACCAACCGAAGAAGCGGGCCAGCGGCCAGTTTTTCGATATGGATTCCCCAGCCTTAAGTTCTTTCACGAAGTTTTTGCCGGTGTATTTGTTATGGACATGAATTTTGGCTGTCTGTGTGGACAGATTAACTAAGTCCAACTTGATGCTGATTTTCGTTTCATCGTAGCTGTAGCTGGCGCTTACATCCAAGTTGGCTGGATTGCCTCCGGAGGTGTTTCCCTTGAAGCCGCGGAAGAAGCCGTTCGGACCGTAGACTGACAAGTCGTAGTAACCCGCGTCACTCTTCCAATTGCCAATCAAATTCTTATTGGCTTCGACGGTGAAACTGCGGGGAGCAAGAGCGCCGTCGCCTGAGCGCACATGGAACACAGCGGCTGCCGTGCCGGTATTGGTGAAAGCAATTTTAAATGTGCCTTTGGCGGTATTGGCTTTACCATGGGCGTGCAACGCATACGGTAAGGCGCGTGCTGGACGGATGCCTTGCTCCTGCATAGGCAGTTCTTGAACCACTGGGAGATTGTCATCCACAGGATAGTCAGGGTGCAGCTTTTTGTCAGGGGGCAGATAAGCGGCGGCACTGGGTAAAAATGCCGGGGTTGAATTAGGGTTGGCGAAATTGAATATCGAAGTCAGGTCGCCGGCTACCGCCCGACGCCAAGGCGTGATATTGGTCTCGATCAGATCGGGATATTCATCGCCAAAACGCTGTTCAAGGAAGCGGATGAGGGATGTGTGATCGAATACTTGCGAATTGACCCAGCCACCTTTGGTCCAAGGGGAAACCACGATCAATGGTACGCGCATTCCCAGGCCATAAGGCGCGCTTGGATGATTGGGGTCGCCGGGGTAGATTTCGTTGACTGTGTCTACGGTTGAATCGCCTTGGTCGGCATTTTGCGGTGGCGTAGGTGGAACCATGTGGTCGAAAAAGCCGCCTTCTTCGTCATAATTAATGAACAACGCGGTTTTGCTCCAAACTTCAGGGTTGGACGCCAAAATCTCGATGAATTGCGAGACGTACCATGCGCCATAGTTGGCTGGGTAATTCGGATGTTCGGTGTAAGCTTCGGGTGCTGCAATCCAAGACACTTGGGGCAGTTTGCCGTTACGCACGTCATCGCGGAATATATCCAGCAACTTGTGGGGGTTGCGATTGTGGGCCTTGATTTCTGTTCCGGTTTTAGCGAAATCAGCCAATGGGTCGCCAGGTTGGGCATTTTGATACTGATGGAAAAATAGCAGGGAATTGTCGCCGTAGTTGCCGATGTACGGGTCGCCGGTCCAACCCCACCAGACGGTGTCGGAAGCAAATAAGCCGTCACCGATGTCCTGATAGACTTTCCATGTGATACCGGCTTTTTGCAGGCGTTCGGGGTAGGTGTGCCAATCGTAGCCGGCCTCGGCGTTAGTGATGACGGGGCCGCCCCCCTGTCCATCGTTGCCTACCCAGCCAGTCCACATGTGGTAACGGTTAGGGTCGGTAGGCCCCATCAGCGAGCAATGGTAGGCATCGCAAATGGTGAACGCGTCAGCTAGGGCAAAGTGATACGGGATGTCTTCACGTGTATGGTAGGTCATGGCAACCGCGCCTTTGTTGGGCACCCATTGATCGTGATTGCCCTGGTTCCAGGCGGCATGCGTGTCGTTCCAGCCATGAGGCGGATCAGGCAGAAAAGTCAGGCCTAGATTATCGACCGGTGGGCGGAAAGGTAACAATTCGTCGGCACCGTTGGGCTGGTGCCACACCGGTTTGCCGGAAGGCAGGGTTACTGCGTGTGGATCGGCAAAACCGCGCACGCCACGTAGCGTGCCGAAATAGTGGTCGAAAGAGCGGTTTTCCTGGGTCAGGATGATAATGTGCTCAATGTCTTTAATGGTGCCGGTACGGTTGTTCGCGGGAATAGCCAATGCACGGGTTATGCTGGCGGGCAGTGATGCCACCAGGGTGCCGGTTCCCATTAATTGCATAAATTTACGGCGTTCAGGGCTTTTCATAGAGATTCTCCTTTAGAATTATTTTTTTAGAAAACAACAAGGGCATCCTAATAAAGTATTGTTGCAAAGATATTAATTTTCTTGAAAGCGCTTGCTCACAATATTGGCGGCTAATAATAAGGCTATTTTATTAAAGTTTTTACAGTCGATTACGGCTTTATCTGCCAGAGGTGGGGTTGCCATCTGTATTGCCGGGCAGTTTCCGAGTCACTATGATACGGTTGACGTTCAACGATGGGGGGCTTTGCATGAGGAGACAAATGATTTTTGCACATGATTAAGTAATTGCGGCTATCCGTTTAAGTCAGCATGGCCGAGTACTCGCGACACAGGGTATATTTCGGTTGACAGTTTCTGTAAAACGCTGATTTTATGGGTTAAGGCGCCAGTATGGCTACTGGCTATTGCCCCTAAATATTTGCGAACTTTGACTTTACTATAATAGGGCGGCAGTGCGCCTGTTTTGCAGAGTTGAGAAAACAGCGCTTTTGTGATGTAATGCAGACGTTTTACGTCTTAATGCGCCCCTTGGTTTTAGCTGACTTTAATAAAGGGGATGGGGTCAAAGCAACTTGTTGGGAGAGTAGGCTTCAACTATGCAATTTACTATTAAAAAAGGTTTAGATCTACCGATAACGGGAGAGCCAAAACAAATTATTGACCAGGGCAATGCCGTTAGATCGGTTGCTGTTCTAGGAATGGATTATGTGGGCATGAAGCCTACGATGATGGTTAGTGAAGGGGATAGGGTCAAGCTTGGCCAAGTGCTTTTTAGTGACAAGAAAAATCCAGGTGTTTTGTTTACCTCACCAGGCGCTGGTGTTGTTAAATCTATCAATCGTGGTGCCAAGCGGGTTTTGCAATCGGTTGTCATTGATCTGGACGGTTCAGACCAAGAATCGTTTACGCAGTATAACGAAGCTGAGCTGAATAATTTAACTTCAGAGCAAGTTAAAGGCAATTTGTTGGCGTCGGGATTATGGAGTGCCTTACGCACGCGTCCCTATGGAAAAACGCCTCTAGTCGATAGCAAGCCCAGCTCGATTTTTGTTACGGCGATAGACACCAATCCGTTGGCAGCTGATCCATCGGTTATCATCAAAGACCGGGGCAACGATTTTGCAAACGGGTTAACGGTCATATCCAAGCTGACCGACGGCAAAACTTATGTCTGTAAGGCTACGGGCGCTGAGTGTGCCACAGGCAACGCGGAAGTGGTTGTCGCTGAATTTTCCGGCCCTCACCCCGCCGGTTTGCCCAGTACCCATATTCATTTCATTGATCCTGTCAATATAGACAAATTTGTCTGGTATCTGGATTATCAGGCTGTGATGGCTATTGGTGCTCTGTTTGTTACGGGTCAATTAAATGTCGAACGGGTGGTTTCCTTAGCGGGGCCGACGGCCAAAAACCCAAGATTAATTCGTACACGCGTCGGTGCGAATACCAACGACTTAGTGGTTGGCGAATTGGCGGATGATGTTGAAAGCCGGGTTATTTCAGGTTCGGTGTTATATGGGCATCACGCTATAGATTGGGCGGCTTATCTGGGTTTTTACAATAATCAGGTCTCGGTGTTGCAAGAAGGCCGTGCCCGCGAATTGTTCGGCTGGATTGTCCCAGGCAAAGATAAATACTCTGCATTGGACGTTTATTTGTCTAGCCGCGACCGCAAAGCGGGCCGTAAATTCCCTTTAACAACCGATAAAAATGGCAGTAACCGGGCGATAGTTCCTGTCGGTGTTTATGAGACGGTCATGCCTTTGGATATTCTGTCTACGCCGTTGCTTAAAGCATTGGTAGTGGGCGATTCAGACCAAGCCCAATTATTGGGTTGTCTGGAACTTGATGAGGAGGATGTGTCCTTATTTACTTTTGTGGATCCGGGCAAGCACGACTTCGGCCCTGTACTGAGAGCGAATTTAACTAAAATTGAGAAGGAAGGATAAATGTCGGCTAGAGATTTTTTAGATAGCATAGAGCCGCATTTTGCAAAAGGCGGCAAACTTGAAAAGTATTATGGCCTCTATGAGATGGTTGATACTTTCATTTACACACCTGCTGATGTGACTCGTGGCAGTACCCATGTCCGCGACGGTAATGACTTGAAGCGGACTATGACTTTTGTCGTGATAGCGACCTTGTTTTGTGTTTTGATGGCGATGTATAACACCGGTTATCAGGCCAATCTGGCAATGGAAGCACTGGGGTTGGACAAGGCGGATAATTGGCGCAGCATCCCGATGATGGTGTTCGGGTATAGCCCGGTTAACCCGATATCCTGTATGGTTCATGGCGCATTGTACTTCCTGCCCATTTACATCACTACGCTGGCTGTGGGTGGTATATGGGAAGTGTTGTTTGCAACCGTGCGCGGCCATGAAGTCAATGAAGGCTTTTTGGTGTCGTCAATGCTTTATACCTTGATTATGCCCCCCGACATGCCGTTATGGCAGGTTGCCTTGGGCATTTCATTCGGTATTGTTATTGGTAAGGAAGTGTTTGGCGGTACCGGTAAAAATTTCCTTAATCCGGCATTAACCGGGAGGGCTTTTTTATATTTTGCCTATCCCGCTTCTATTACAGGTGATTCTGTTTGGGTGGTGGTTGACGGTTATACGGCAGCGACCCCGTTAGGTCTTGCCGCAAATGGCGGCCTTGATGCAGTTTATGCCGCCCATTACAGCTGGATGCAAACATTTTTTGGTTTCGAGCCAGGCTGTCTCGGGGAAACTTCCACCTTGGCCATTCTGCTCGGCGCGGCATTTTTGCTCTATACACGGGTCGCTTCATACCGCATCATGGCGGGTGTTTTTCTCGGCATGGTTGCTACGTCATTATTGTTCAACACTATCGGTAGCGACACTAACCCGATGTTCGCGTTTCCCTGGTATTGGCATTTAACCGTTGGCGGCTTTGCTTTCGGTATGGTTTTCATGGCGACCGACCCAGTCAGCGCGGCCATGACGAATACCGGCCGTTGGGTGTTCGGTGTTTTGGTGGGTGTCATGACGGTGTTGATTAGAGTGGTTAATCCGGCATTTCCAGAAGGTATCATGCTGGCGATTTTGTTTTCCAATATGTTCGCGCCAACCATCGATTACTTTGTCATTCAGGCCAATATTAGAAGAAGGATGAAACGTCATGCCTAATGAAAAAAAGCAATGTGAGCATTATGCGAAACTTTGTGCAGTTCTTGAAAAAAACGAAAATTATCAAAAATTTAAAGCCTATGCAGATCGGATTCTTGCTTTAGGTAATGATAGTTTAGAAAAAACCATTGCGATAGCTGTAGCACTCTGCTTGGTTTGCGCCGTTTTGGTGTCATTTGCGGCTGTTGCCTTGAAGCCATTGCAAATCAATAACAAAGAGTTGGATATGAAACAGAATATCCTCGATGTGGCGGGTTTGCTTGAACCAGGCAGCGATATTGATGCGGCGTTTGCCGAGAAAATAGAAGCAAAGATTGTTGACCTGGAAACTGGTGATTATGTTGAAAGCATTAATGCCGGTGACTACGATCAACGGAAAGCAGCGAAAGATCCGGCGCAAAGCATAGCCATCCCGAAAGATAAGGATATTGCCCATATTCGGATTAAGGCCAAATATGCAAAAGTATTTTTGGTTAAAGAAGCCGGCGCGATAAAGTCAATTATTCTGCCGGTCAACGGTTACGGCTTATGGTCAACCTTGTATGGATTCTTGTCTTTGGATCCTGACGGACAGACCGTACAAAGCATTAACTTCTATGATCAAGCGGAAACGCCGGGACTGGGAGGCGAGGTCGTCAATCCAAACTGGCGGGCTTTATGGAAAGGTAAGAAAGTGTATGCCGAAACAGACCAGCCTTCTATGGATAAGGGCCTGATTGCCGAAGCCGATATGGGTGAACCGGCATTAAGCTTGATTAAAGGTGTTGTTGATAACAGTAAGCCCGGTTCGCAGTATCAGGTTGATGGTCTTGCAGGCGCAACCTTAACCAGTACCGGCGTGACCAATCTGATCAGATACTGGACTAGCAAAGAAGGTTTTGCACCGTATTTGAGTAAAGTAAGAACGGTTAAAAGAGGTGTGTCATGAGCGCAGTATTGAATAGTGAAACAAAAAAAGTATTAGTTGAGCCCTTAGTCAGTAATAACCCGATAACCTTACAAGTTCTGGGGATTTGTTCGGCATTGGCGGTCACGTCGCAAATGACCACGTCACTGATTATGGCTTTGGCGTTAACCCTGGTCACCGCGTTTTCCAGTGCGGCGATTAGCGCTATCAGAAACCACATCCCCAGCAGCATACGCATTATCGTGCAGATGACGATTATTGCTTCGTTGGTTATAGTTGTGGACCAGATCCTGAAGGCGTTTGCTTATGATGTCAGTAAACAGTTGTCTGTATTTGTTGGTTTGATCATCACCAATTGTATCGTCATGGGCCGTGCCGAAGGCTATGCGATGAAAAATCCGCCATTGGAAAGTTTTATGGACGGCATCGGCAATGGTTTGGGTTATAGCTTAATATTGGTCATTGTGGCATTTTTTAGGGAGACTTTGGGTTCCGGTAAGTTATTAGGTATCGAAGTCTTCAAACTGACCAAAGATGGCGGCTGGTATGATCCTAACGGTTTGATGCTATTGCCGCCCAGCGCTTTCTTCATTATCGGGCTGATTATCTGGGGCGTCCGCCAGTGGAAACCGGAGCAAAGCGAGAAAGTTGAATTTAAAATCATGTCGATTGCTCATGGTGAAGGGGGACATCACTAATGGAAGCTTATATCAGTTTATTTGTAAAAGCGGTCTTTATTGAAAATCTGGCGCTTTCCTTCTTTTTGGGCATGTGTACTTTTATCGCCGTGTCCAAGAAAATATCGACAGCTATGGGTTTGGGTGTGGCGGTCATGGTTGTGCAGGCGATTACTGTGCCTGCCAACAACCTTGTTTACCACACGTTGTTGAAAGAGAATGCCTTATCTTGGCTGGGCATTACCGGTGTCGACTTGAGCTTTCTGGCCTTGTTAAGCTGCATCGGCATGATTGCCGCATTAGTGCAGATCCTGGAAATGATTCTGGATAAATTTTTTCCTGCACTGTACTCTGCCTTGGGTATTTTCTTGCCGTTAATCACGGTGAACTGCGCTATCTTGGGTGGTAGTTTGTTTATGATAGAGCGTGATTATAACTTTGGAGAAAGTGTCACTTATGGTGTGGGTAGCGGTTTAGGCTGGGCACTGGCAATCACCGTTATGGCCGGTGTGCGCGAAAAACTCAAATACAGTGACATACCGGCTGGTTTGCAAGGCCTGGGTATCACTTTTATTACTGCGGGTCTGATGTCGCTTGGCTTCATGGCTTTCTCTGGAATTCAACTTTAGGAAGGTACCGTAATGCTGGAAATTGTATTAGGCATTATTATTTTCACGGCTTTTGTGATTGCACTGGTTTTCATGATTATCGGTGCCAAAAGTAAATTGGTTGCGGCGGGCGATGTCGAGATTCTGATCAACGATGAAAAGAAAATTCATGTGCCGGTGGGATCTAAATTATTAGGCGCGTTGGCGGATAACGGCTTGTTTGTGTCGTCAGCCTGTGGTGGTGGCGGTACTTGCGCCCAATGCCGCGTTAAAGTGCATTCAGGCGGCGGAGACATTTTACCTACTGAAACATCGCATATAACTAAACGCGAGGCCGCTGAAGGCGAACGCCTTTCTTGCCAAGTCACGG
Source organism: Methylovulum sp. (assembly GCA_030653435.1). Lineage (GTDB taxonomy): Bacteria > Pseudomonadota > Gammaproteobacteria > Methylococcales > Methylomonadaceae > Methylovulum. The sequence goes on along the minus strand of JAURZI010000014.1, from coordinate 55,143 downwards.
TCAGAAACAACATGTCTATAGAAGTTGAAGACAGTGTTTTTGGCGTAAAAAAATGGGAATGCACTGTTAAGTCCAACAATAACGTAGCCACTTTTATCAAGGAATTAGTGTTGGATTTACCGGAAGGCGAAGCGATAAATTATCGCGCTGGTGGTTATATTCAGATTGAATGCCCGCCACATGTCGCCAAATACAGTGATTTCGCCGTGGAAGAACGGTTCCGGGACGATTGGGATAAATTCAACTTGTGGCGTTATGTGTCTGATGTAAAAGATCCTGCTTTGCGCGCTTACTCGATGGCTTCTTATCCCGAAGAACGGGAAATCATGCTCAACGTGCGTATTGCAACTCCCCCACCCCGCGCCCCTGAGAATGTGCCGCCAGGTATCATGTCATCTTATATCTTCGGCTTGAAGCCAGGAGATAAATGTATTATTTCAGGACCTTATGGTGAGTTCTTTGCCAAAGAGACCGATGCTGAAATGGTTTTTGTCGGTGGTGGTGCCGGTATGGCGCCTATGCGTTCGCATATTTTCGACCAATTACGCAGGCTAAAGTCTAAACGTAAAATGAGCTTCTGGTATGGCGCCCGCAGCAAACGCGAAATGTTCTATGTTGAAGATTTCGATATGCTGGCCAGAGAAAATGAAAACTTTGAATGGCATGTCGCGTTATCCGACCCCTTGCCAGACGACAACTGGGATGGCTACACCGGCTTTATCCATAATGTGCTGTTTGAAGAATATTTGAAGAACCATCCCGCTCCAGAAGATTGTGAGTTCTACATGTGCGGGCCACCTATGATGAACACGGCGGTTATCAAAATGCTGCTGGATAATGGTGTGGAACCTGAAAACATTATGCTGGACGACTTTGGCGGTTAAATAGACCCCTACCCCTTCTGGAATAACCGTGTTGTTTAGGAGGGGATTTTCAGTAATAACAGGTATTCAGCATTTATTCACGTTCATAGCCTAGATTCATAAAGCAGTTGTCAGTATTGCACTGTATAAATTAATAGATGATCTGAGTTTATTAAGGAATCGCTATGAAGCTATTAATATTATTGTTCCTGTCGCTATGTTTGTGTTTTGCAGATGCCGCTTATGCATTGCGTTGCGGGCATGAGTTGGTCGATTTAGGCGACTATAAGGCAGATGTCATAGACAAATGTGGCGAACCGGAATCTATAGAGACTCATATTGAAAGACGTGGGGGCAGCGACTTTGCCAGTCGTTCCCGCTATTACGGCAATGGCAAATATCCCCGCGCTTCTGGCAATTATGGGCAGCAACAATACGTCGAAATAGAAGTAGTTGTTGAAGAATGGGTTTATGATTTTGGCCGTAGAAAATTTCAACAATATCTGCGTTTCGAAAACGGCAGGTTAAAGGAAATTAAACGCTTGGATCGTGGCGGTTAATGCCTTGCATCAACCGTGTTGGATTAAACATCTGAGGATAAGCAAATGAATTATTTTATAGTAACATTTTTTTTCATGTTAATTGTTGTGGGCGTCATGGCAATAGGCGTGCTGTTTGGACGGAAAGCCATAAAGGGTTCTTGCGGAGGCATTAATAACAGCGATTGTGTTTGTGTTGAAAAATGTGATAAACGAAAGAAAATGGAAGCTGAAGGTAGTGTATAACTAGCGCCTTAGGCATTTGACAATTATAACGAACAGAGAGGGAATAGCGATGCTGGCTAAAATTACTGTTGCTGACTATATGAGCAAAAGATTGGTTACACTGACACCAGAAACTGATGTTATTGCCGCTATAGAAAAGTTGCTCGATCATAAAATTACCTGTGCCCCCGTGCTTAACCCGCAAGGGCATTTATTGGGCATGTTTTCTGAAAAAGATGGCATGAAGGTATTTTTAGAAAGCGTTTACAATCTTGGCATGAGCGGAAAAGTTGGCGATTTTATGACGACTGATACGTTAAGCATTGAGGCAGAATCGAGTATCGTAGACTTGGCAGAAAAATTCCAACCTTCCACAGTCAGAAGTTTTCCCGTTTTTCAAGATGGAGAACTCGTTGGCATCATCAGTCGCACCGATGTGTTAAAGGCTTTGGTGGCTGTCAGCGCTACACAAAAACTGGTTATATAGGATTTAAAGCCTAGTCATGGTAGGCAATACGTTTTATTGGCATGACTATGAAACTTTTGGCATAGACCCCACACTGGATAGGCCAGCCCAATTTGCAGGCGTCCGTACTGATGGCGATTTCAACATAATAGATGCAGCTGAAGTCGTTTATTGCCGTTTGGCAACAGACAGCCTGCCCAATCCCGATGCTTGTTTAATTACGGGCATCACTCCCCAATTGACACAGCAACAGGGTGTTTGCGAAGCTCAATTTATTGCACTGATTCATGAACAATTGGCTAAAGCCAATACTTGCACTCTGGGTTATAACAGTATTCGCTTCGATGATGAGGTGACCCGTGTGTGCCTTTACCGTAATTTTTATGATCCTTATGCGCGTGAATGGCAGAATGGCAATTCACGCTGGGATCTGATTGATGTCGTCAGGGCGGCGAGAGCACTCAGGCCGGATGGGATTAATTGGCCGGATACAAGCCCGGAGCACAGCGGCGAAGCGCCCAGACCCAGTTTTAGGCTGGACCAGTTGACCGCGGCGAACGGCATTGTCCACGAAGCCGCACATGATGCGTTGTCAGATGTTTATGCAACGATAGCTGTCGCTAAACTCATTAAACAGGCACAACCTAAACTCTATCAGTTTTTGTTGCAGCACCGTGTCAAAGCGGAAGCGGCTGCGTTGCTGGAAACGGCAAGCTTTAAGCCGGTAGTGCATATTTCAGGTAAATATCCGGCGGTCAAGCATTGTTTGGCGGTTGTGTTGCCGTTGTGCAAGCATCCGAGCAATAACAACGGCATTATCGTTTATGATTTATCGATTGATCCTGAACCCATGCTTACCTTATCGGTTGAAGAGATTAAGCAAAGGTTGTTTACGCCGACTCATCAACTACCTGAAAACATAATCAGGATACCGCTTAAAACCGTCCACCTTAATAAATGCCCGGTTTTGGCGCCAATAAGCGTCATCAGGCCGGAAGATGCCAAACGTTTGCAAATTGACTTGGATTTATGCCATGAAAATATCGGTAAAATTAAGGCCGTAACCGGTTTGCCAGAAAAATTGTCCGCCGTTTTTAGCCCTCTATTAGCTATGGAGGAATATACTGATCCTGATCTTGCCATTTATAGTGGCGGTTTTTTTGTTGATGCCGATAAACAAAAAATGGCAAAAATCAGGGCAAGTTCGCCAGAACAATTGGCAACGCTTAATTTTAGTTTTGTGGATAAACGCTTACCAGAGATGCTGTTCAGGTATAGGGCGCGTAATTATCCCGAAACATTAAGCTCGCATGAAAAACGCGCATGGCATGAGTTTTGTGCCAAGCGTTTAAGCGGTGAGCTGCCGGGAGCAGGTATTACCTTCGATAAATATTTTGCCCGTTTACAGGAACTCAAGCGTATTGGTGATGCTGATGCCGACATTATTGATGCACTAGAAGCTTATGCCATCGAAAAAATGCAACTGTTGGAAATCGAGCCGGGGCAGCACTCCTGTCTTGCTTAACGTTTTGAATGTTCGGCGGATTCCTTAAACCGCAGCTTGCTTATCCGGCTTTCGTAAGCATGGTCAACAATCGGTGCCGGATAGCTGCAAACCCTGTGCTTCTTATCCCATTGGTGAATAGTTTTAGAGGCAATACTGTTAAGTTCAGGAATCCATTGGTAAATATACTGGCAATCCTCATCGAATTTTTGTTGTTGCAGCCAAGGGTTGAAAATCCTGAAATAAGGTTGTGCGTCGCAACCTGTCGATGCCGCCCATTGCCAATTTCCATTATTGACGCACGGGTCATAATCGACCAGATGCTGAGCAAAGTAACGCTCCCCCCAACGCCAGTCAATGTGGAGATCTTTGACCAGGAACGATGCCACTATCATGCGTAAACGGTTGTGCATAAATCCGGTGGCATTTAATTCCCGCATGCCTGCATCGACAATTGGAAAGCCGGTTTTACCCGTACGCCAAGCTTCGAAATAATCGCGGTTATTGTCCCAATGCACCTGTGCAAATTTTGTAACAAAGGCCTGCCCGAATACCTGCGGAAAATGATAGGCGATATGCGTAAAAAAATCACGCCAATACAATTGTCGTATTAACGGATGTTCGTCGCCGAGCTGTCCGGTGATGGCATAATAAACTTCCCGTACTGAGCAGGTCCCGAATTTTAGATGTGCCGAAAGCCTGCTGGTGGCGTTTAGCGCTGGGTAGTCGCGAGTCTGTTGATATTCGCTACATGCTTCGAGCTTACTCAGCAGCGTTAAGGCTTGGTGACGTCCACCGCTAACCGCTATCGGGTCTGGGTTTGCCATCATAGGGATATCGTTGCTGTACCCAGATGATGGCGCCAAAAAGCTTTGCTTAAGCAAGGTCTGGGGTGGGCTAACGGGAAATTGTCTTGCATGATTGTAAAATGCCGTAAAAACCTTATAAGGTGTTTGGTCGCTTTTAAGCGCCTGTTCCGGTTCGGTCAGCAGCGCATCGGCAAGGTAATGCAGGGATATGTTCAGCTTTTTGCAAGCATCAGCTATTTCAATATCCCTGCGTCGGCTGAAAGGCGTGTAATCACGATTGATAAATACAGCTTGTATCTGCTGTTGCCCATGTAATTGCATAATAACCAGTTCCGGCAGGTCCTGATACAAGGCAAGTCTGCCGCCTGATGCGAGTAATTGTTGTTGCAGGTCGGCAATAGCCTGTAGCATGAAGCTTAGCGCAGGCTTGCTTTGATAAGGGTGCGGTTCGGTCTGTCTGGGATCAAAAATGAAGCAGGGAATGACTTGCCGCGACAGCCTTAACGCTGCGTTTAGCGCGGTATTATCCTGTAGCCGCAGATCCCGGCGGAAGATGAACAACGATGTTTCATAACAGATCATAATCCGTGCGGCCCTATTCTAAAACACCGGATTTTTGCAATTGCGAGCGTAATGCTTCTATGCGTTTGCGGTTAACGCCAAAGTCACTATGGCCTATCCGGGAAGCGGAACGGATATGGATGAGTTGTGCGTGGGCATCCAAAATGGCGTTAATATCGTCTACAAAACGCAATATCAGGCTGGTCGCTTCGGCATGTAACGTATCCCTGGTTTCATGGGTAATGACCATGCGGTCTTGTTTGAGGATTGCGTTTTTTAATTCGACCCAAGCCAGTTCAGGATCGCCTTTAATTTCAAAAGGTGCAATATAGTGCTGTTTGTCGGCAATTTTGGCTTGGCTGGACACGCAGTTGGGGCTATTGTTGCAAAGCGGCAGCTTTTTTTGCGCCGCTGTGGCGGCAGGTGTTGACGTAATGAGTGTCACCAGGAAAATAGAAAAATAGAGTATGGGGTTCATAGACGATTCTAATAAAAAAGCGCTGTTGCATAACGGTTCGCTCAATGTGACATAAAATGGCAAAGAGTCAACAGGATATGTTCGGATCAGCGCATGCGATTCATTTTGAGCGCCCGGCCGGGATAGTTTCAACGGTGATTTTTCCAAGCCGAACACAACGAGCATAAGTGTCATCAGGCTCTGATGAGCTGCGGGCCTGCTGCAAGCAGTACCGCGCGACATCCAGATAGTCGTTTGGGTTTGCTTGGGGGGCGGGATGCCCGGCTTGTTCCATGCACAGGCCAAAAATGTTAGCGTCATTACCGATAGGGAGATCAATAACGGTCATCGTTCCAGCCGTAGGCACTTTTACCGATTCTTTACGCACGGAAGATTGAAAACAGCCCGTAGCATCCGCAAAATAACCGGCATTATCGTCTGCCGCCTTATAGAAATAAGCGGCACAGCTTTGTAATCCTAAAGATATTAAAACAACAGTGATCTTGAACATTTTGGCCTCTTAATTTGACTGCATGATGTAGCCTGTTATTTTGTACATCACAGGCTGTGCGGTTGTTGGATACGGGGAGTTTAGCAAGATTATCACATACTACTCTTTGATGATAATAGGATTGTCCTGGCCATGAATGCCCCGCAAATTTCCCCGTACATCTTGATTATCGCCAGTTCAGCCCGTATGTTGGCACAAGCGGCCAGCATAGCGGGCTTGAAACCTTTAGTCATTGACCTGTTTGCCGACCTCGACACACAACGGTATGCGGAAGCTTGCCAGCAAGTATCGTCGTTAGCGATAGCGCAACTGGCTGTTGCAATTGATTTTTTTGTTAAGCGCTATGCGGTTGTGCATGTTATTTATGGTAGTGGCTTTGAATATTATCCCGAAAGCCTGTACTACTTGGATAGCCGGTTAACCTTGTTGGGCAACACGCCTGACACGTTTGTACGACTGCAGGACAAAGTCGATTTTTTTTCGGCGTTGTCCGCGTTGGACATCCCATATCCTGAGGTGGCTTTCACTGCGCCTGGGCGTGCCGATAATTGGTTGGTCAAGCCTGTACAAGGGCAGGGCGGCGTTGGCATAAAACGCTACCATCATGATTGCCCGGAAGTCCCGGTTTACTGGCAGCAATATCAGCCAGGCAGTCCGCAGTCGGTATTGTTTTTAGCCGATGGCCAAGCGGCGCAGACCATCGGCTTTAATACGCAATGGACCGTGGGAAATAGCGTAGACGAGGCGTTTATTTTCTCAGGCATCATCAATAGCAGCCGGTTAACGAACGGGCAGCGGGCATTGATTAGCGGCTGGTTGGCCGTGCTAGTTACAGTATTCGATCTTAAAGGGCTGAATTCTTTAGATTTTATCCAGGACGGGAAGGGCATCTATGTGTTGGAAATTAACCCGCGCTTATCGGCGAGCATGCAGCTGTATGCTGACGGTCTGCTGGCCCGGCATATCCGCGCCAGTCTAGGTGATATATCGGGCTCTTATGCAGCGCAGAATGGCTATGTTGGGTATCAGATCATTTATGCAGAGCGGGATATCACCATCCCTGAGGCGTTCGCATGGCCCCGATACGGTATGGATTTACCTGCGGCAGGCGTTATATGTCGCAAAGAACGGCCGATTTGCAGTATTATTGCCCGCCATAATACCCCCAGGCATGTTTTCCGGCTGCTGCAGCGTAAACAACATAGCCTTTTAAAACAACTACACACTTTTTAAACAACCACAAACAGGTTCACTCGATGGAATACACCGCTAGCGTTAATAAACTCTCCCAGCCTTTAGTGCAGGAACTGCTTAACCATGCCGACAAACTTAGGCTTGATGTACAAAAGTCGGCTAATGGCTGCACGATAATTGATGCCGGTATCAAGGCGCCTGGAGGCTTGGAAGCGGGACGTATCATCACTGAAATTTGTCTGGGCGGTATGGGGACAGTCTCCATTTCGCAAAGCAGTTATACCGACAAGTGGCCGTTGACCGTTAATGTCCATACCAGCAACCCCGTGCTGGCCTGTTTGGGTAGCCAGTATGCCGGTTGGAGTTTGTCGCATGAAAAATACTATGCCTTAGGTTCCGGCCCTGCGCGGGCACTGGCGACGAAAACCAAAGAAGGCGTGACCAGTCCCGTTGAAGAATTGTATAAAGAGCTAGGCTACCAGGATCAGTTTGGGCAAACCGTGCTGGTTATTGAAAATGATAAAATACCGCCAGTGGAAATCATTGATAAAGTGGCATCCGCCTGCGGTGTGTCGCCGGAAAATTTGACGCTCATCGTCACGCCTACCAGCAGCTTGGCCGGTTGTGTGCAAGTGGTGGGCCGTGTCCTGGAAGTTGCGATGCACAAAGCCCATGCCCTGCATTTTCCACTGGAACATATTATAGACGGTAGCGGCAGTGCGCCGATTTGCCCTCCGCACCCTGATTTTGTCCAAGCGATGGGGCGTACTAACGATGCGATTTTATTTGCCGGTTTGGTGCATATTTTTGTAAAAGGAACGGATGAGGCGGCCGAAAAATTAGCCCATGAATTGCCCAGCTCAACATCCAAGGATTACGGTAAGCCGTTTGCACAAATATTCAAAGAATATCAATACGATTTTTTCAAGGTTGATGCGATGCTGTTTAGCCCCGCCAGCGTCATTGTCACCGCTATGGAATCCGGTAACAGTTTCCGTGCCGGACGCTTGGATAACGAGTTGTTGAATTTGTCGTTTGGTTGCTGAGTGAGGGCGTGCATGGGCTTCCCTATAAGGCGCGGCACACGCAAGTATGGGGCTTAGTCGTCTAGTAATATCCATATTGGCTGGTTGGTCCAGAAACCGGTGCATCTTAAAAAAACCGACGGCTTTACGGTGTCTGGTTTTCGGATGAGCACATTACGCGACTCAGTTTCGGCGACTAAGGTAGACAATGCCATTGCAGCATCCACAACCCAGCGTAAGCATCATCCGTTAGGGATTGAAAATAGTTGCAAGTTTTAGGACGCGGCTGCTGATATGCACCTCAGCTTTTTGGGCGGCGCTTAGGTTAATATGGAGTTTAATTTTAGCGTCGACCATTTCCAGATAAACCATACCGCCTTGGGCAAGAAAACTATCGCCGTCACCGATAGTTAAAATAGGCTGTTTTCGGCTTTGTTCAAACAACCGGGCGGTTATAGCCGTTTCCGCACTGATGTAAAGCACGTGGCATAGTTCCACCCGCTTATCGCCGTTGATGTTGTGCAGTGATAGCGTTCTGTTTCCTACCCGCTTTTTATCAATAACGGTAAAGGCTTGCTGAACGGCTTCATCGCCCAGCACACAAACATTAACCGTGGCGCTGCTATCCTTAAAGACCTCAGGCGGCCAATCGGTAAAGCGCGCTAAGTTGAGTGTCAAAACCGACTTGGCGGCATATTCCCCAACAGCATCTGCACAGGCGGGCGTCCAGCCGGCATAAGCCGACAATATGGCTATGACTGACAACCCGCGCCTGACGTTGATGGGCAACAAAGCGCGTTCAGCCATTTACGTCGCCCAAGCAGGCAGTTGCCTTTATCGGCGAAGCCAGGATAGTCATCAGCTTAAAACCGGTAACTGAACACCAGGCGAAAATTACGGCCATTTTGCGTGATAAATTCCTGAATGTAGGCATCATCGACCACACTGGCATAGGCATGATCCAGAAGATTGTAAACGCTACCGGAAATCTCCAAGCCTTTAAGCCGACCGTCAAAGAGCTTCTCACCGCTGGTCAAGCTCAGGTTGAACAAGGAATAGCCGCCAGTTTTAGCGCCATTGCGGCCTAAGCGGCTACTGGTGTATTGCGCTTCAATGCCGGTACGCAGCCAGCGCCTGAACAATGGCGTTGAAAAATTAAATTTAAAAAGGTTGTTGGGTGAGTTGATTAATGCCTGGTTATTACCGGTATCGTAGGCATCGGTGTACGTGTAGCTGGTGCGGAGACGGGCGCCATTATCCCACAGTTTTTCAACTTCAAATTCGGCGCCCCAGGCTTCATTGGCACCGGCATTCATATATCGGTTTATGTCTTCTCCAATATTTGTGTATTGGATAAGGTTATCGATTTGATAATGAAAGCCCACTGCGGTCAGGCGCAGAAAGCGGCTAGGCTGATATTCAATAATAGCTTCGTAAGTTTTGATATGTTCAGGCTTGAGATTGACACTGGTCAAGGTTATGCCATCGGTGTAATACAGCTCAGAAGCGCTGGGCGCCCTGAAAGACGAGCCGTACAGCAGCTTGAAGGCGGCGTTGTCCCGAGGCTGGTAAATCAAGGCCAGACGCGGGTTAATGGCAGCACCGGCATAACTTAAGGAATCGTAGCGCAGGCCGGCATTAAAAATAAGATCATCACGCAGGGCTATCTCATCCTGAACATAGATGCCGTAGCGGTGATTCGAACGCTGGAAACTCAAGTCAAAATCGGAATCAGGCGGATCCACATCGAAAATATGATCCGATAAATGATAGTTATCCTGAAATTCACCGCCTATCATCAGTTTGTGCCCGTCAATATGCGTACTGGACAAGCGTACTTCCGAACCCCACCAGCGCCCCAATCCCAATTCCTTACTAACAACAAGCGGCGGAAAGTCGTAAATAAAAGTGCCTGGATAATCGTAACGGCCATGATAAGCGCGGGCATACAAGTCCAAATGTTCAGCAATTTGATTGGCGTAAGTGAAATTGATAAAGACATGTTGATCGGCATTTTGGTTGCGGGTATCGTTAAACAGCGTGGCGTATTCGCCCGTCGGAATGCCTTTGTTACGCTTTGAGTAGCCGCTTTCCAGCGTAAAATGCTGCCAGGAAAACTTGCCGAATAAACGCTCGGCGTTGTCATAATCCGTATGGTTGGTAATGCCGTTATGGGTTTCCGGCGCATCAAACTCGAGAAAATAGAGCCCGTTTTGTCCTTGACTGTCGTAGCGGGTGGCCGAAACCAACAGATCCAGGCCACTATCGAAATGCTTGCCGTAACTCAAGCGTTCCTGGTCGGTACCGTAACTGGCAAGCCGCCCCGATAGCTCCACGCCTTTGCCCTGGTAATCCTTGCCGGACTTGGTGATGACGTTAATCACACCGAAAAAGGCATTATTGCCGTAAATCGCCGAACCCGCACCGGGCAGGTACTCCACGCGTTCAATCAAGTCCACATCGACCGGAAATTCGCTGCCCAATGGCCCGGAATCATAGGTTGCATCATTGATGCGATAGCCATCCACCAGAAGCAGCATCCGGGTATTCGCATCGCCGGAAACACTAAAGCCGCGAGTGCCCACCGCGCTGTAATTGCGGTCATAATCGACGTAAACCCCACGTATGCTCTGGACAATATCGGCCAGGGTGCGATAGCCGTAATCCTTAATATTTTGTGCGGTGATAACCGTCACTGCGGAGGGGGCTTCGGTTTTTTTCTGGGTGAATTTGGAGGCGCTGTAAACTTCCATATTCAGCACGTTTTCGATGGGCAATTCGGTCAGATCCGGCGCTTCTTCCGAGTGCACGGATGCGCTGCTGAAGCTCAAGGCAGCAATGAACGTGATGCTGCTGATATACCTGTAACACGTTCGGACGAACCTGCTAACTTCGACTGCCTGTCTTTGTTGCTTGTCGGATAGCGTGTTGGCAGAGTGGTTTCGGCAAGGGTGTTCAGGCATTATTTCCAGCATATGTTTCGCAGGACCATGTTTACGGTTCATACGCTTTTGTTGGATACAATTTTTCATAACAGGGGGGGCTAAATTAAATTGACTTCATGTCATGGGTGCAAAAAATCAATATCAGGCGGTATAGTGACTGCCGTTCTAAAGTGCGCCCAATGAGACTATTTATGAGTTAACGCAACAAGAAAGCTAGCCTATTGATATCGATATCATGTATAAGAAACGAACGTCCCTTGTTCAACCCCAAAGATAGGGGTGGCGTTATGGCTGGCACTATAGCGGTTAGGGGCGATAATGTGAACCGTTTTTACCTAACCCAATAATGGCCATAAACATGCAACAAAAACCTGCAACAACCCGCGTAAAAATCCACGATATTATCCAAACCCGCTGGAGCCCCAGGGCTTTTGACGCGGGCAAACCAGTCAGCCATGATGATCTGCTGGCCTTGCTGGAAGCCGCGCGCTGGGCTCCCTCTTGCTTTAATGATCAGCCCTGGCGTTTTATTGTCTGCGATAAAGCCGCTGACGAAGCCAGTTGGCAACAGGCGTTAGCAACGCTGGCCGAAAAAAACCAGCAATGGGCCAAGAACGCACCGGTCTTGATATTGGCCGTCGCGATGGATGATTTTAACCATAACGGCAAGCCTAACCGCCATGCTTTTTACGATACCGGGGCAGCTAGTGTTAGTTTGTGCTTGCAAGCGGTTGCGTTGGGGTTGTGCGTGCACCAAATGGGAGGTTTTGATGCGGAAAAAGCCCGCGAGGTTTTCAAATTGCCCGACGCTTGCAAACCGGTGGCGATGATGGCAGTCGGCTATCAGGCCGAAGTCGATGTGTTGGAAGGTGATTTTAAGGAAGCCGAATTGGCAGCCCGTTCCAGGGCCGCATTGCCTGAGCGGTTTTATGCCGGGCAGTGGGGTAAGGGCATCGAATGACAGGGCGGTAGCTGCGCCCGGCTAATCAATTATGTCCAAGTCTGCACTATACAGCGTCACGAGATTATTGCCCCGGCGTTTACTGGCATACATGGCCTTGTCCGCCTTGCTCAGCAAAATATCAATGGCTTGTCCCTGTGTCGGGAAACAGGCCACGCCAATGCTGGCGCTCAGATGGATGGTTTCGCCCTGATACCTGATTTGCGTGGCCTTAAATTCATCGACAATACGGTTGGCGACCAGCGTGGCATTTTCCTGGTCGCAATCAGGCAGTAAAATGACAAATTCATCGCCGCCATATCGTGCGGCAATGTCCCCTCCGCGTAGCGCCGAGGTCAGGCATTGCGCTATATTGGTCAATAACAGGTTGCCTGCTTCGTGACCAAACCGGTCGTTTACTTTTTTTAGGTTATCTGCGTCAATCATCAGCACCGATACCGGCAGGATTTGGCGTTCAGCATGGTGGATCACTTTTTCAGACAAGTATTTAAACGTCCGGTGGTTAAACAGTTTGGTCAGGTCGTCTATTTCCGATATGACTTTAAGCTTGTTGAAACCCATTTGAATATCGGCAGCCAGCATGGTTGAAATATAGGCGACTAATACCATAGGGAAAAACAACATGGATAAATTGCTGGTGTCGACTAGCGTAAACAGGTATGCCGTCATTTCGTAGGCATCATATTTCAAATACAGGAAAATGGCGCAAATCAAGCCGACTTCCAACAATGTCACCAACTTGCCTAGCGTGATGGCGCTGGCGATAACGGGAAGCAGGTAAAGGTTGAACAAAGGGCTATGTAATTTTCCGGTATACCAGATTACCCAACTGATAAAAATAATCATGACCCAAGTTTGAAAGGCGATTTTCCACTCTTTGGCTTCCTTAAAAAAATTCAAATACTGGAAAAAAATAACCAGTCCGCCGTATAAACAGGAGGCCATTATCAATATCGGTCTAATAGTATCGCTTACTTGCCCGACCACCAGATAAAACAAGACCAGCACCAACAATAACCACTCGATTTCCGCCAGTGTACGGCTAAATCCGTTTAGTATGTCCGGTTCATTATTTAGCCGGTAATAAGCATTTTTCTTTTTCATGATACATACTCTTCTTGGTGTCAAGTCCGGCCGTTTGCAAGCTCAACCCTTCAAGTGTTAACGGATTGAATTGAAATCGCAGATGTTATCGGTCATCTAATATCGAGTTTTAGCGGGAATGTCCGGAAAAACCGAACGGTTCCGTGACGCTTTTAATAAACAGGACTACTTGGGGCTGGTCTTTACGGGCGGTTTCCAGCGTTGTATTTAGTCTAGCCCATTGTTTATTCAAAGCACTGTCATTACTTACGGGTCAGGCAAAAAATATTTACTTGTATAAGGTCTGTGCATGATTGCGGCCAGCCGCATCGTAACTATTCAGCCCCTTGCGATGTTACTTTAAACGGTCATCATTCGGCGTATATCAGGGGCAGGACGCTATTTTTTCGCAAACAACGCAATGGATTCAACATGCCCGGTTTGCGGGAACATGTCCATCACGCCCGCCTTGATTAATGTATAGCCCAGCTCATTGACCAGTATGCCCGCATCACGGGCCAGCGTCGATGGGTTGCAGGAAACATAAATGATCTGCTCGGGTTGCCATTTTTTAAAATGGTGCAACACTTCGGAGGCACCTGCCCTGGAAGGGTCCAGCATAATTTTGTTGTATTTTCGGTTGGCCCACGGGTAATCGCTGATGTCTTTGCTTAAGTCGGCGGCATAAAACTCGACGTTATGAATGTTATTATGCAGCGCGTTTGCTTTGGCGTGGTTGACCAGAGGTAGGTCGCCTTCTATGCCGACTACACTGCCCGCTTTTTTGGCTATAGGTAGCGTGAAATTGCCCAGACCGCAGAACAAGTCCAGCACCGTGTCATTTTCGTCCAGATCCAAGGTTTCGATAACCCGGTTAATCATTTGCCGGTTAATTTCGTAATTGACCTGGGTAAACATGGCCGGCCTGAATTTGAATTCGATGCCTTGGTCCGGCAGCGCATAGGTCGGGATGATTTCAGGTTCGCCAGTCAACGGCACGATAGTGTCCGGGCCTTTGGATTGCAGGCACAGGCTCATGTTATGTTCATGGCCGAAAGCCCGCATACGCGCCTGATCCTCATCGGTGGGCGGTTCCAGTACGCGAATGGACAGCACACATTGCTCGTCGCCGATGGCGACTTCTATTTGCGGGATTTTATCCTTGATAGTCAAGCCTGCTATCAGCTCGCCCAAGGCCAGCAATTGGGTGCCCACTAGCGGGTGCATGACGATGCAGCTGTCGATTTCGGCTAAATAAGGGTGCCGCCTTTCCCTGAACCCCACCAACACCCGGTCTTTTTTGGCGACATATTTGACGCCCATACGTGCTTTTCTGCGGTATCCCCAATGCGGGCCGGCCAACGGTTCCCAAATTTCCGGGATGGCAATTTTACCGATGCGTTTGAATTGTTCGACCAACAAATCCTGTTTGACGCGGAGTTGTTCGCTGGATGCGACATGCTGGAAGCTGCAACCGCCGCAAACGCCGTAGTGGGGGCATAGTGCATCGGCACGAATATCGCTACGGCTTAGCAATGTGCTTACCCGGCCTTCTGCATAATCTTTGCGGATTTCGGTATAGACAAATTCGACGTCTTCGCCGGGCAGCGCTTCGTCGATAAAGACCACTTTACCATCGACATGCGCGACGCCGCGTCCGTCATGGGCAAGGGATTCTATCGTGGCTTTAACCGGTGTTTCGGGTAGGGGTTTTCTTCTTGATCGTGTACGGGCCATGCTTATCGTTGTTTCCAGATTCCATTTGAGGTTTGATACCACCAGCCGGGTTGGGCATTGCTTGCCCAGCGGCTGGCGAAGGTTGTTTTGATTTGTCCAGACCATTCGGGATGACCATTGGCATTGGCTATCGCCTGATAAAGTTTTTGCCGGTCTGCATTTTCGGCGGCCACCAGTTTAGTGATCAGATTTCTGTTTTGTAGCGGTATGGCGGCGATATTGCGGATGACTAAGAAACCGTCGGCCTGTATGCCGATATAACCGGCTGCATAATTGGGTTGCAACGCCGTAAAACGGGTTTCCATGGCGGCTCTTATCTGCCTGACGTCTGCGCTGTCGATGCTCAAGTCCGCTCCGTCGGCGTGGGCAGCGGGGACTAGGGTGTCCATGGCCTGTTCGAGCAGATGGTAGGCGGCGATCTGCCAGTCAGTCAGGGCGGCTTTGGGTTTTGGGGCAATTTTCTCCGGGGCAATGTCCTGGATGTCTTTAATGATTTCATCGGCGGCTTTTTCTGCGGCGGCGGCAGGAAAATAAATGTTAATCGTGACACAGGCTGTCAATAATAAGATGCCCAGCAAAGCGAGTTGTTTCATGGTGTGCTCCAGGGTGGTTTAAAAAACGTGCAACGACGCATCGTGTAGGGCGCGTATGGCACGCGCTACGGTTATCTCGAATACAACAAGGTATCCACGCCGTCTATTCGTGGTGGCGTTATTCAATTCTAATCTCATCTGTCGTTGAGATATGGCTTAACCGTTCCATCAGCACATTCCAATCAACCCGGGGATTATAGCCTATCACGTCTATCCGCGGCAGACCGCCGCCCTTAATAATTCGGTAACCCGAAGATTGGCTGTCTACCCCCATTAATTGACATACGCCGTTGGACAAATAACAGCCTAGCCCCAGTTTGTCGTAGCCGAAGGTTTTGAAGAGGCTGAGAAAGCTGCGGGATACCAGATCAGATGCACCGCCGCCGCCGATATTGGCGATGTTTTTCACTGCTTTCTGGCTGATCCGATGGCTGGAATTATCATTATCCGGCGTGCCCAACCAGGCAAAGAAGCTTACCGGACGCCAGTTTTCCAGGGTTAGCTGCCTGACATAGCCGGACAATTTACCGGTAATGCCGCCGAATTCGAATTTTTGCGTGAGTTGGTCGAGATCCAGGTTGTCTATCCATAGTTCGCTGTACAGTTTGGGATAGCCGCTAAATAAGTCAGATGAAGCCAGATTGGTGATTTTGACCGTCCCGTCAAACACATTAACCACTATTTCGCCATCCAGGCTCAGCGTGTTGTTTCGGTACCGCACTTTAGGGATAGTGCCGTTGATGTTGCCTGATAAGGGTGTCCAGTTTAACGCCAAGGACAATTGTTCCAATGATACGTTGTTGATGCTGCCAGTAAAAAAAATCTCGGGTTCTTGCTGTGGCTTTGCTTTCCAGCTGAATTGATTAATGGTGATGGTCCCGCCTAAAAAAGGCGCAGTGACGGGTTCCAGTAGTCCGATTTGCTGGTTCCGCGCCAAAAAACGCAGTCGGCTGGGGCCTATTGGCAGTTTGCCCAGTGTAAGTTGTTGCCAAGCGAGGTTTGACGGTTTTGGCGAGGTTTTGTCCTTGCTCCAATACACGGTGCCAGTGCCGCCATTTGCCGTGATGTGCTGCCGGGGGTCGTTTACCACCAGTTGTTTGACGGTCGCCGTTAATGCCGATAGCTCGTTTTTCCTCACTGTAATGTCGGCATGGGCGCTGCCTGCAAAGGAAAGCCCTTCCCATGCGGTTTGTTCAAGTAGCGGTTTTAAATAGGTCGCTGACAGCAGTTGTAAATCCTCGCTATGCAGCGACAAACTGGCTTTTGCAATCGTGAAGCCTTGTGCGTACTGCATATGAGCCGTGCCTGCCAATGAGACGGCTTTGCCATGACGGTATCGGGCGGAGCTGATGGTTAGCGTCTTTGCTAAGGGATGCCAATCACCCTTGGCATCCCCGATCATGGTTTGGGTGTGGGTATCCAGGTACAGCGGTTCTGCGTAGAATGCGCCGCCTTTGCTGCGTATCTGCTGTTGCCAATGCCACAACTCCTGGTCAAAACGGGCGTGTAATGTGGCTGTTATACCCAGGTTTTCGGCGGCATAACGTCCATCGCTGGTTTGCCCGCTTAAGGCGTCTATCCGGGTGCTTAAGTCCACAGAGCGCGGTTGTGCGCCGTTACCGCTGGCCTTTAGCGTGAAGCTGAACTGACCGTTTTTCAAGGCAAAGTCCTTGGGTTGCCATGCACGTTGTACATAGCCGCCGGAGATAGATCGGGCAGTGCTGTGTAACTGCCATTGGCCGTCGCGTTGCTCGGCGGTGACCGCTAGCGTGCCGTCCGCTAAGCGTAACTTGCTGACGGTGAGGTTGCCCAGATGTTCGCTAATGTGCAGGGAAAAGTCGGCGGTCGGCGATTGCCAGCGCGGCGTATGTGCTTCTGCCCGGCCTGTTGGGCATAGTAGGGTATGGTTTTGCAGGCTGAACGGGTCACAGCGGATTTTGACCTGGGACAAGTCATTAAACGGTTCGGGCAGTTTGAGCCGGGCTATCGTTAAAGCCAGTTGTTGTTGGCTTTGTGTCGGCCCGGTCAAGCTGATGTCTAGGTCTTGTACATTCCAGTTTGCCGTTGTGATGCGGTCTATGTGCAAGGATAGGCCTGCCCTGGTCTTGACGGGCATTAAAACAAAAATAATGCACAACAGCGGTTTAATCACTGCACGGCTCAGGCATCCCAAGATCTTGTGCTAGATGTCCTGGCAGCACTAACCGGGGAAAACGCCGGTCGATAAATACCGGTCGCCCCGGTCGCAGTTAATCACGACGATGACGGCATCCGTTAGCTCTGCGGTCAGCCCCAGTGCCGCATAAACGGCTCCTCCGGTTGAAATGCCGGCGAAAATGCCTTCCTGGGCAGCCAACGCGCGCGTGGTGTTTTCAGCTGACAGCTGATCGACGTCAATAATCTTGTCCACCCGATCCGCTTGGTAGATTTTGGGCAAATATTGTTGTGGCCAACGCCTGATGCCCGGTATTTTGGATTCGCCTTGCGGTTGCACTCCGATAATTTGAATTGCCGGATTTTGTTCCTTAAGGAATTTCGATGTTCCCATAATGGTTCCGGTGGTGCCCATCGCGCTGACGAAGTGGGTGATGTGCCCGTGCGTGTCGCGCCAAATTTCAGGGCCGGTGCCTTCGTAATGGGCGCGGGGATTATCGGGGTTGGCAAACTGGTCGAGGATTTTGCCCTTGCCGGCCGCTTCCATGCTTCTGGCCAAATCAATCGCAGCTTCCATGCTGCCGGCAGCCGGTGTCAGAATGATCTCGGCGCCATAAGCTTTCATGGATGCACGACGTTCTTCACTCATGTTATCAGGCATAATCAAGGTCATTTTATAACCTTTGATTGCTGCGGCCATGGCTAAGGCGATGCCGGTATTGCCGCTGGTCGCCTCGATTAAGCGGTCGCCGGGCTTGATGTCGCCACGGGCTTCGGCGTGCTTGATCATGCTTAACGCTGGACGGTCTTTTACCGACCCAGCCGGATTATTGCCTTCCAGCTTAAGCAGGATAGTGTTGGAGGTCTGGCCAGGCAGGCGTTGCAGTTTGACTAAAGGGGTATTGCCGACAAAAGATTCAATAGTGGGATAAGTCATGGCGGGCACCAAAGATAAAAAACGATGGCCTGATTATCCCATATTCGTCGGCAAGTGCCGCTTATCTATTTAGGTGGGCACTGATTTTTTCGCTCGAATGTTTTATTTCCGAAATAATAGGCTCAAGCTCCTTGTGGGACTGGGTGATGACGGTCAATATCACGTCTTTGCACACATGAGTGATCAAGATATAGCCTTGCTTGCCCTTAACCACTATCTGTTCCAGCGCGCTGTTAACCAACTCCAGGCTGCTACGGCTGCTGACTGACAGCAGTGCTGCGCTCATTGCGCCGACACTGTCTTCGTCCATGCCTTCCGGAAGGGCCGCAGCGATCACTAAACCATCAGCCGATATGATTGCCGACGCTTCAATGCCGGTTGAGGTGTTGTTCAAATCTGAAAGTATAGTATTCATAACCATGATATTGTTTATTGATGAGTGTCGTAGTATTTTCAATATTATCAAAAAGATGTGTCGTCATTATGACGTGTTTTTGTTTCATCTTTATGAATGCACCTTAGCTTTAAGGTGTAGCCGGAAAGCGGATAAGCTATCTGCGTTTATGCAGGTTTTGGCTTTGCCACCAGGACGGGTAATACAGTTCAGTAATAACCGCAACAAAAAAAAGGATTTTTTGTTGCGGTTGGAAAAACTGATAGCATTTGCACTTGTTTAACGACTCACGATAGGTTTACTGATGAATAACGATGATATTGCCAAAGTTAAAAGCTATTTGCTTATGTTGCAGGACCGGATCTGCGCCGGTCTTGAAGCAGAAGAACCTGAAGCGCGGTTTATTGAAGATGTCTGGGAGCGGGCCGAAGGTGGTGGTGGCAGGACACGGGTATTGGCTGAAGGTCTGGTATTTGAGCAGGGCGGGGTGAATTTTTCTTCGGTTTCAGGGATCAGTTTACCGCCCTCGGCGACGGCTAAGCGCCCGGAACTGGCCCACCGGCAATTTCATGCGATGGGGGTGTCGCTGGTCATTCATCCCAGAAATCCTTACGTGCCGACGTCTCATGCCAATGTGCGTTTTTTAATCGCCGAAAAAGCCGGTGAGCCAACTATCTGGTGGTTTGGCGGCGGCTTTGATCTGACGCCGTTTTACCCTTTCGAAGAAGATGTCAGCCAATGGCATCAAACGGCGCGGTCGGCCTGTGCGCCTTTTGGTGACGAGGTTTATGCCACTTACAAACAGTGGTGCGATGACTATTTTTTTCTGGCCCACCGCAACGAAACCCGTGGTGTCGGCGGCTTATTCTTCGATGATTTGAATGAATGGGAATTCGACAAATGTTTTGCCTTTATGCAAAGTGTGGGTGATGCGTATACCCAGGCTTATTTGCCGATAGTGCAGCAGCGCAAGAACACGCCCTATGGTGACAGGGAACGCGAGTTCCAGCTCTATCGCCGGGGTCGCTATGTGGAATTTAACTTGGTTTATGACCGCGGCACGTTGTTCGGTTTGCAATCCGGCGGCAGGACGGAATCCATTTTGATGTCCATGCCGCCGATAGCGCACTGGAAATATAACTGGCAGCCGGAACCCGGCAGCCCTGAAGCTGTTTTATACGAACGTTATCTGAAACCGCAGAACTGGCTGGGCCTCTAACGATGCTAGCTACAGCCATTCAATTCCTGTTGGGCCTGTTGTATGCCAATGCCGGTGAATGGCTGATGCACAAATATATTCTGCATGCCCTGGGGGGAAATCCGCACAGCTTCTGGGCTTATCATTTGCACGAGCATCATGCTGTTTGCGCCCAAAACGGCATGGTGGATCCGGGCTATAAACATATCAGCCTGACGACCTGGAATACCCAAAGCAAGGAGCTGGTTGTGTTAGGCGGCATTGTGTTGTTGCACCTGCCGTTATTGTTCTGGTTGCCGGAATTGGTCAGTGCGGTTTATTTGTCTTTGGCGCTTTATTACTACAAACACCGCAGGGCCCATCTTGATCCTATCTGGGCAAAACGGCATTTGCGCTGGCATTATGAGCATCATTTGTGCAATTCGTCCGGTCACGACAGCAACTGGTGTGTCACCTGGCCCTGGTTTGATTATTTGCTGGGGACCCGGATTAAACGCTGACGGGCTGCGACGAATCCTGGCCATCGCGCTTGTATTGACATGTCGATAGTGACTCACTAGACTAGCCCGCAACGGTGATAGCCCTATTCTTCAGCGTTTTTCGGCTGCGCTAAAGCAAAAACCCAATACTACCTATGATTATCACGCCTGAAATAATCGGCTATCTGGCCGCCACGTTGACAACGTCTTCATTTTTACCTCAAGCCATTTTGACGATCAAAACCAAAGACACGGATTCCCTTTCTTTGGGTATGTACAGCTTGTTTACCAGCGGCGTGTTTTGCTGGCTGGTCTACGGCATTTATATCGCCAATAACGCCATCATTTTTGCCAATGCCATCACCTTCATGCTGGCGGCTTCCATACTAACCTGCAAAATTTACAATACCGTATTCAAGAAGAGATAGCGCGCTGCTGGCAACTGCTGTGCATAGTCATATGTGGGCGGCGGTGCGCGCCTTCCCCTAGATTTGGGTAACGCGCGCTATTGCGGATATCTTGGATGAGGCGAAGTGGGGGGGCAAAGTTTTCGGGGCACGGCACCCATGTTTTTTTACACAGAGTAGAGAGTTATATGACTAATAAAGTTACCCTGACACGGTTCATCATAGAACAACAGTGCGAGTTACCGGAAGCATCAGGCACGTTCACTTTATTGCTGAACAATATCGTCACGGCCTGCAAGCAAATTTCTCACAAGGTTAACCGAGGCCAGTTGATCGGTGTGCTGGGCAGCGCCGGTTCCGAGAATATCCAAGGCGAGGTGCAAAAAAAACTGGATATCATCACAAATGACATTATGGTCAATGCGCTCAATTGGACAGGGCATCTGGCCGGTATGGCGTCGGAAGAAAACGATGAGTTCATTCCTATCCCTTCGCAATATAAAAAAGGCAAATATCTGGTTTTGTTCGATCCGCTGGACGGCTCTTCAAATATCGATGTCAATTTGGCCGTGGGTACTATTTTTTCTATCCTGCGTTGCCGGGAAGCGGTGGAGCCGGAGCTGGAAGATTTTTTACGCAAGGGTTCTGAGCAGGTTTGCGCGGGGTTTGTGATCTATGGGCCGTCAACAATGCTGGTATTGACAACAGGGCATGGCGTTAACGGTTTTACCCTGGATCAGGATATAGGTGAATTCTTGTTGACGCATCCTGATATGAGGATTCCTGACGAAACCTGCGAATTTGCCATTAATATGTCAAACCAGCGTTTCTGGGAAGCGCCCGTGCAGCGTTATATAGAAGAATGCTTGCAAGGTACGGAAGGTGTGCGCGGCAAAGACTTTAATATGCGCTGGGTGGCGTCTTTTGTTGCCGATGTTTATCGGATACTGACGCGCGGCGGCGTATTTTTATATCCCTTGGATACGCGTGATCCGTTAAAGCCCGCCAAATTACGCCTCATGTATGAAGCCAACCCCATGGCGTTTATTATCGAACAGGCCGGCGGCGCTTGTTCTACAGGGCGTGAGCGCATACTGGACATTAAGCCGACCGGCGTGCATCAACGTGTGCCGGTGGTGTTGGGCTCCAAAAATGAAGTGGAGCGTATCGTCAGCTATCATCAGGAAGGCTGAATCT
The DNA here is from genome assembly GCA_030653435.1 of Methylovulum sp. Classification (GTDB taxonomy): domain Bacteria; phylum Pseudomonadota; class Gammaproteobacteria; order Methylococcales; family Methylomonadaceae; genus Methylovulum. The sequence continues at coordinate 32,904 of JAURZI010000014.1, read as the reverse complement.
TAGGTAGAGGCGCAAACTGCGCCTCTACCGTCCGCTTATTGGGATTGTTCGTCAATGCTTTGCCGTTGCTGTGCAGCAGCATCCTGGATGGTCCCATTTACCTGTTTGGCGGTATCCACTTGGGCTTTAAAGGGCGCAGGCGCTTCCGCCTTAAGCTCTTGTTCTTCTTCTTTGCTGCATGCAGCCACCGCAATCAGCAACAGCAATACCGCTACTTTATACTGGTTCATAGTGCCCTCTTCTTTGTTTTGGTGTGGGTGGCTCATCAGTTCAGGTCAGTCATTTCCGATGCTTTTTCGTAATCGACGCCAACGCTAACAATAAAACTGGTAGCTTCTTCAATATCCATGGTGGATTTCACTATTTTTGATTTATCGACGATGACAGTAAATCCTGAGGTAGGATTGGGCGAGGTCGGGATAAACAATACATATTTGTCTTCGTAGCGGTTGGTTACATAAGCGGGCACCCATATGCCGGCACTGGGATATTCCACATAAACGACTTCTTTCGCAATTTTTTGGTCGTGCGACGAGAACATATTGATGACTTTTTTCAACACCCGGTAAATGGTGTTTAAAAAGGGAATTCTATCAATGATATGGTCAAAGATAGTAATGACCCACGGGCGGCCTGTTTCGACGATTTTGTAACCTATGAAAACGACGATAACAAAGCTGAGCATGAACAGCAGCGCAGTATAAACATAACTGTCTGCATAGCCGTAAACGACGCTGAACAGGTCGGAAACTAAGCCTTTCAGGAAAATGATAATCTGTAGAACAACAACTATAGGGATAATGGCTAGGATGCCGATAAGGAAATAATTTAATAATTTTTTAGTAGATTCTTTCATTTTTTCTCCTCGTGTCCGCTCGATAATGATCTGTGCCCGAATGCGCCAGGGCTGGTGTGCATTGATAATGCCGCTTGAATGCTGCGGAATACCGTATTCAACCGACGCAAACCGCAGGGAATTATATGCCAAATTCAATGCCGGGCGGATTTATGTACGGTATGTTCATGGGGTAGGCGGCTACGTGCCTGGAGCTCCCGTTGTTAAATCAGTCACTTAGCTGCCTCATGCTGGCGTGGCGTGGATAAACACGGGGTGTTTTATCTGTAACTAATAAGTCAGACAGTATATAATCCGGCGCTTAGATTCATCTATTACTCATTCACACCATTCAATTCACACCGGAAAAAGACATGCTGGGTAAGCTAGTTAAACTTGTTGTAGGGAGCCGTAACGATAGGCTGGTCAAGAAAAAAAGGAAGTTGGTCAAAAAGATCAATGCACTGGCTTTGGAATACGAAAAATTATCTGATGAGGCATTAAAAGCAAAAACCCAGGAGTTTCGTGACCGTCTGGCACAGGGCGAAAAACTGGATAGCCTTATCCCTGAAGCTTTTGCAACAGTTCGGGAGGCCTCTACGCGGGTGTTTGGCATGCGCCATTTCGACGTGCAGTTGATCGGCGGGATGATACTCCATGACGGCAAAATTGCCGAAATGAAGACGGGTGAAGGCAAAACCCTGATGGCGACGTTGGCGGCCTATCTCAATGCTCTGCCTGGACGCGGCGTGCATGTGGTCACCGTTAACGATTACTTGGCAAAACGTGATTCTGAATGGATGGGTCGGCTTTATGCCTTTCTAGGCATGACCACCGGTGTAATTATCAGCCAGATGGATCAACCGTCAAGGCGTAGCGCTTATGCGGCAGACATCACTTACGGCACCAATAATGAATTTGGTTTCGATTATTTGCGTGACAACATGGCGTTTAGCATGGAGCAGAAAGTCCAGCGGGACTTGAGCTTTGCGATTGTCGATGAAGTCGATTCTATTCTTATTGATGAGGCGAGGACGCCGCTGATTATTTCAGGGCCGACAGAAGAAAGCACTGAAGTCTATATTAAAGCCAACGAGATCATCCCATGCCTGCAAAAACAGGAAAAAGAGGGTGAACCGGGTGACTACACCGTTGATGAAAAAGCGCGGCAAATCCATTTGACCGAAGCAGGCCATGAACGTGTCGAGCGTTTAATGGTTGAACATGGTTTAATTGCGGACGGGACCAGTCTCTATGATGCGACCAATATCCGCATGATGCATTATCTCAGCGCCTCGTTACGGGGGCATGTGTTGTTCAAAAAAGATGTCGATTACATCGTGGCCAATAATGAAGTCATTATTGTCGATGAGTTTACCGGTCGGGTCATGCCCGGTCGGCGCTGGTCCGAAGGCCTGCATCAGGCTATCGAAGCAAAAGAACACGTCAAGATACAAAATGAAAACCAGACGCTGGCCTCTATCACGTTCCAGAATTATTTCCGCCTATATGAAAAATTGTCGGGCATGACCGGTACGGCGGATACCGAGGCGTTTGAATTAAACAAGATTTATGGGCTGGAAGTTATCGTCATCCCTACGCATCGGCCGATGATACGTCGGGATTTATGCGACGTCGTTTATCTGACGGCCGACGAGAAATATAACGCGGTTGCCGAAGACATCAAAGAATGTGTCAGTCGAGGACAACCGGTGCTGGTAGGCACGACCTCGATTGAAAATTCCGAGCGTTTATCGCTGTTATTGCAGCAGCAAGGGATTACGCACGAGGTGCTCAATGCCAAGCAGCATGAACGTGAAGCGCATATTATCGAACAGGCGGGCATGCCCGGCGCGGTCACGATTGCGACGAATATGGCGGGGCGGGGCACCGATATTGTGTTGGGCGGCAATCTTGAGGCGGAACTGAAAGCCTTGGGGCCTGATGCCACAGATGCTGAAAAAGACAAGGTAAAAGGCGCTTGGTTGGATAGACATAACCAGGTGCTTGCCACTGGCGGTTTGCATGTGATCGGTTCAGAGCGTCATGAGTCACGTCGTATCGATAACCAGTTAAGAGGCCGTTCGGGGCGTCAGGGCGATCCAGGCTCCACGCGCTTTTATCTGTCGCTGCAAGATGATTTGATGCGTATTTTTGCTTCCGACCGGGTTGCGGGCTTAATGCAGAAATTGGGCATGGGTAATGGTGAAGCCATTGAACATCCATGGGTGACCCGTTCGATAGAAAACGCACAACGCAAGGTTGAAGGGCGTAACTTTGATGTGCGTAAGGAAATCCTGGCTTACGATGATGTGGCCAATGACCAACGTAAAGTCATTTATGCACAGCGTACTGAGCTAATGGCGGCAACGGAAATTTCCGATATTATCGCGGCGATACTCAGGGATGTTGTGAACAACCTTATCACCCAATACATTCCGCCCAAGACTATGGTGGAGCAATGGGCTATCGACGAACTGGAAGAGCATTTGCACCAGGAATTTAATGTGCAGGTTCCTGTGCGTAAAATGCTTGAGGAAGATCATACCCTGCATGAAGCTGCGTTGCGTGAGCACATTATCACGCTTCTGGAAGAAAATCATAAGGCAAAAGAGCAGCATATCACCGAAGAAGTCATGCGGCATTTTGAAAAGTCAGTCATGCTGCAAGTCCTGGATAATAGCTGGAAAGAACATTTGGCCGCTATGGATTATTTGCGCCAAGGCATACACTTCAGGGGCTACGCGCAAAAAGACCCCAAGCAAGAATACAAGCGTGAAGCGTTTGAGATGTTCACCAGTTTGCTTGAGCATATCAAATATGAAGTCATCAGTATTTTATTGAAGGTCCAGGTCAGGCAAGAAGAAGATGTCCAGGCTATCGACGAACAAATGCAAGCGCCTAGGGAAATGCACTTTGAGCATGCCACGGCGTCTGCACTGGAGACTTACGAAAAGGAGTCTGACGAAGCAGAGGGCGACGATGATGCGGTGCAACAGCCTATAATCCGGGATCCGAATAAGGTAGGCCGTAACGACCCTTGCCCTTGTGGTTCTGGATTGAAATTTAAGCAATGCCACGGCAAAATCAGTTAGCGTTATCAATAAAGCCCAGTAGCAAAAAAGGCATGAAGTCCTCGTACTTCATGCCTTTTTTGCTTTGTAGGCAGGGCATCAATCCAGTGCCACGCAAGCTTTCAGCCCTATAAAAAACCGTGTCATATGGCGCAGTCCGTTAGGCCAAATAGCATGGTTTTTCTTGGGGCTAGGCGGCATGCAGCTTGCCGTACGGCAGCGTGATTACAAAGTGTGTCATTTCACACATTTACTTATTCCAAAGCTGGGGAGACTGGCTTTTTTTGAATAATAGCGGGTTTTTAAAGCAGCGGGGCCGGGATGGTTAGTTCTGAAAATTTGTTATCAACAATATTTTTTTACTTTTAATTCAATTAGTTATTAAAAAATATAATATTGGTCTGTATATTGAGGTTGGCATGAGTAGTGCTTTGTCTTATTGAGTTAGCGATAAACGGAACAGGCTGTAAACGATCCTGGCCTATACGGTAACGGTAAAACTCACATAACAATCTAATAACGTATCCCAAGGGGGACTTGATGACAAACACCAAACTGGTAAAAAAATTGGCACTTTATTCGGCTGCGACGTTAGTATCTGTTGCTGCCCAAAGCGTATTGGCGCATACCGGCATCAGAGATGTTGTTCAGGAAGGCGTAGTGTCCTATAACGCATTTAACTTATCTCATGGTTGTGATGGTAATGGTGACTCAGCAACGGGAAACAGCAAAAATATCGTTGCCATGTCGTCTGTGTTTCCAAATGCCGCCGACCCGTTGATGGCTGTCGTAACCAAGCTGGATGTGACTACCGGTGCGATTGTAGGCACTTTACCCGACTTATCCGAGGATATTACGGGTGTGGTGTCTGGCGTAGGTTTTACCGGACTCGGATTAAATACGGTACAGCCTAACGTATTTCCTAACTTTATCCCAAATATTGACAAAAATACGTTGGTTGGAGCCCATTCAACGCCTTTAAAAAGAGGTTTCGCTGCACACAACGGCCCAAAACCTTATGAGTCAGCGCCTATCTGGCAAGAAGTCACCAGCGGATCTGCGTTTGCTCCTTTCGTTGTCGGTCCGGTGTCTTTCAAATCCACGTCATGCGCTAAGAGCTTGAGAGTGCGTGTAGCTGAAGTCAATTACTGCGAAAAAGGCCTAAAAAGCTATAAAGATTCCGCCAGAGCCGATGTCTGGATTGGTCATCTGACCACAAAATTCAATGATCCAGCCGTTATGCCTTACAGCCAAGCCGATATGGATTTGGGTAAGGTCTATTGGCCGACGATGACGATTGCCCGTAACCTAACCACCAACCCCCTGCCTGCTGCATGCGGTGACGGTTATAACTTGGCTATCGAACCTGCTGATGCGGATATTGACGCAAACTTGCCGATTCCTTATGGTCATGCTCCAAAAGCGGCGCCCCAATTCTATTGGCCAACGACTAGAAAATAATCAACAGGCATCTGCAAAATATCCTCACAGCTTGCCGATGCAATGATCGGTCTAGTTGTTAAGTCCAATTGATTGGGCTATTCATATTGCATAGGATTCTGCGCTGATAAATCAGGCAGGCTCCTATGCGTCAATTGGTTGGTTTAAGGTTGGCACGGTTATCCGATAAGGTTTCGCTGTAGCTTTTTAAGCCTGCCCTGAATGATGCCTTAGAGGCTGTCAGACATGGCATATCTGTTGTTGGCACTTCCTACATAAACCCATCCTACGTGTTTCGCTAGAGCGAACTGAATTAACAAAATAATTAAACTGTGTTATATGACCCAGAAACGTAGGGCGCGCCGCGCGCGCCTTTTCCGGTACCGAGCCGCGGATGGCGCGCGCGGTGGGAAAAGGCTGAATAATGACCTCTGGCAAAAACTTCAACGCTTCTTGACTCAGATGGGGGTAATGAAATAATTAAACTGTGTTATATGCCCCGGTTTTGTTAGGCATATCACGCATTTTAATTTACAGCTAATAGGAATGCGGGTTGTGGCATTAACAGGCCGATTAAAATGTGTGATATGACTCACTAAATTCATTAAGAAAACACAATAGAGGCTAAGCTTTTTAGGAGTTTGGGAATGATATTACGGAGTGTGGTCGGAATAAGTGTGGGTTATTTTGTGTGTGTATTGCTAACTAATTGTAAATTAAGTCGTTATGTAATGCGGGAGGCTTCTAAAAAAAGCTCGTGCATTGTTTTTTTTGGCATGAATAGTGCTTACTATGATGATGTAACCTTAAACGGATATAGGCGATAATGGATTGAATGCCTAGGTCACACTATCTTACATAAATATAATGTCCTGGAGGACTTGATGAAAAAAAACAGCATCGCAACAAAAATAGCTTTGTGTTCAGTAGCGGCGGTTATTTGTGTCGCTGGACAAAGTGCATTTGCCCACACAGGCATTAAAGATAAAGTGTTTGTTGAAGGCGTAGGCAACACGGGAAGTGGCGCATCCGCTTATAATGCGTTTACTGTCAGTCATGGCTGTGCAAGCAACGCCATTCCAGAAGGCGGCGCAGCGGTACGTGGCAATGTGATTGCGGTTGGAGCCTTGTTCCCCAATTCACCCAGTTCAGCTGATGCTATTATCTATCGCTACAAAACTGGTTCTATTGTCGCCAACACAGTGGGTGTGGATGGAACGGTCCTTACCGGACAGCCAACCAGCCTGCCGGTTGTCAGCCCTAGCGACTTGACGGATGATATCAATGGCGCAGTGGCAGGTGCAGCATTCAGCAATATGGGTCTGGGTCTGGTGACGCCAAACCTGTTTGGTTCTTTGATTATTCCGAAAGTAAACGATACTCTGGCTATCCGTGGCTATGCCGTTTTCAACGGCCCGGTACAACAAGGCCCGTATTCCATGATTGAGTCGCCTTTACAGGAAAGTATCGTTAGCACGACCGGACTCTCTGCTTTCAAATTTAACGTGCCTACCTTTAAAACCACATCCTGTGCCAAAAATCTTATCGTGCGTACCGCAGTTTCTAACTGGTGCAAAAGAGGCGGCGGTAAGAAACATGATGCCGACCGTAAAGACGTTTGGATTGGCACCGATACCGGCAGCGTTTTATATAGCATGACAGGCCCAGATCACGGCATTATGCCCAATAGCCGTGAAACATTAGGCATGACGGATGCCACGTTGACAGAGCAAGGCAATGGCAAAAGCTTCTGGCCATCTTTCACTGTGACGCGTAATGAAACGACTAACCCACTGCCTGCTGCCTGTAATGGCGAAAGTTATGATGTCGTTGTTGAGCCTAGCGGCGCCGACATCGACGCTAACCTGACTATCAAACAAGGCGCATATCCTGGTGCTGCACCCGGCGCAAAATTTGAATAATCCAAGTAACGGATAAAATCGGGCGATAGCAAGCCTTGAAAAGCTTGAGTATCGTCGGTGTTTTCAGTACCCTTGCCTGATCGTAAGGGTACTGCGATTTTTAAATCACTCTGCGGACGGGCGTGGTGATTTAAAAATCGGTGGCTTATGCCGAAACAGTTGCTGTTGATAATACGGCGATTGTTTTGGCTTTTCTTGTTGTAGCTAGAAGAGACGGATGTTGTCTGGATGTTTGCATTATTGAGGTGGTGGTGATTGCAGGTAAATTCTGGGTATGGGCAATAGCTGGGTTGTTGTGCACGCCTATGGCGTTGATGGCAGAAGACAGTAATATCCGCTACCTGATGGGTGGGGACGCCGGAGCCGAGTTGCAGCTGAAAGTGCGGCAAGCGCCTTTAGCCCAGGCCCTTAACGCAGTTGCGGATAAAACCGGCATGGTTATACATTATTCGGGGTTACCGGAAAGCCTGTTTACGTTGAGTTGCATAGAAACAACGGTGACTGAAATCCTTCACTGTTTGCTGGACAAAAATGCAGATTTGATTTTCCGTTACGTCCTCACGCCCTCTAAAGACGATCAACCCAGACCTCTGGCAGAGCTATGGGTGTTGGGTAGGCGCTTTGAGGTGGAGCCTGGGCTTATGGTCGCTGACGTGGATACCGTAACCGATACGCAAATACGGGGTATGGACGGTATGGAGAAATTACTGGAGACGGCGACAGCAGAAAATCCCCAGTACCGTGCGGATGCGGTTGCCCAGTTGGCCGCACGGGGGGAAGTTCAAAACCCTGCCATCCATAAAGCCTTGGACGCGGCGTTGTCAGACGAAAATGCCGAGGTGAGGGCGCAAGCCGTGTCGGGTTTGGCTAAAGGGCAAGATATGGCCGCCGTATTACAATCAGCGTTACAAGATAGCGATGTCTCGGTACGATTAATGGCTGTCGATAATGCCGGGAATGATGCCGGCTTATTGCAACAGGCGTTGGGCGACAGCGATGAAACCGTGCGTGAATTTGCGGCGCTGAAATTGGCTGCGCTTGCTGCACCGTGACAGCAAGCCAGGCTGTACGACTTAATTTTTAACGCTAGCATACTAGCAATGACAAGGAACACTATGAAAAAAATATCGTTAAAGCCGGTTTTGGCAATGGTGTCATTATTGGCTGTGTTAGGGCAGGCCAATGTGGCGGTTGCCCATGACCAATCCGGTTCGCTAGGTAACGCAAACTCTGCTATCGACCAATATCAGGTCCATTGCTTTGACGATGGTAGTGGCGCTAACGACCATCTTGAAGTGGCAGTAAAAGATTTAGCGCCGAAAGCGACACCCAAGGTCAGCCTTCAGGTTATCAGGGATGATACGGCGACGAACACCACAGACGCTGTGGACGGTGATGCCAGCTATAGCCCGGAAGTCAGTGTTAAGGGCAGTGCTGACCAATATTATCTGATGACGGTTGATAAAACAGCTGCAGGTGCAGAAAACTATCTTATCGAGTATCACTGCATTACCGGGGACAATCAACATACCGGTACCGATATTTTTAGCCTTACCAACCAATAGGTTTACGCTCGCGCCTGTTTCTGGCAATTTGCACTTGCGGATTCATGGAACGTTGCATTGCTGTTTAACATTGTTTTTTACGCTGGCCCGCTAGCGGTACGAGGATTACCATGAACAAATTACCCCTAAAAAACACCTTGCTAATGGCGGCATTACTGGGGCTGCTGACACAAACAGGGCTTACATCGGCTGGAACTTTAAGTGGTTCATTAGGTGCGGGTAGTAGCGTAACTGATTTTTATCGGGTTACCTGCACCACCAATGCCAACGGCAGCACCGATAACCTCAAGGTGACGCTTATCGACTTGGCGCCGGCCGTTGCTCCGATGATTAGCGTTCAGGTGATTAAAGGCATATTAGGTAAAAACGCTACCGATGCTGTTGATGGGAACGCCACCTATAGTCCGGCGGCGATAGTCAAAGGCGGCAACGGCACTTACGACGTCAGGGTTAATAAGACGGCTGTCGGCGCAGAGCTGTATACCTTAAAGTACGCTTGCCTGAATAGCGCCGGCAAAAACACGGGCACGGCCATCGCCACAGTACAAAATCAGTAACTATGCTTCGCACAGTCACAATACGGTTTTTACAAGTTTTCGTACGCATCGCGTACCTTTTACATTGATTTTTATCACCATGCTAAAAAGGTACGCGATGCGTACACAAAAAAATCGAAAACTTAAGCGTTTAAAGTATCACAACTTATTAACTAAAGAGGTTTTATGAAACAAATAACCATGAATAAAACACTGGTGGCAATGCTCGCTGCAATCGGATATGCCGGTGCTGCTGCGGCCCATGATATAAACGGAGCGCTAGGATCGGCCGCAGGCGCGACGGATTATTACCAAGTGGAATGCTTCGATGATGGCACCGGGCCAGCCGAGCATCTTATCGTAAAAATCAAAGACTCGACGCCGGTCGCCGCGCCGTTGGTCAGCGTCCAGGTCACCAAAGGCTCCATCGCGAGAAACACCACCGATGCTGTTGATGGCAACACAACCTATAGCCCAACGCTGAAGGTTAAGGGCGGCAACGGGATGTATTATTTAACGGTGGATAAAACAGCCGCAAATGCAGAGAATTACAATATACAAATTCATTGCGAGACTAGCGCAGGTCAACATACCGGCACATTTGAACCTGTTCGGCTCCAAAACCAATAAATAATCGGTTGGGCGAGCCCTGCGGTATCTTGAAAACAAAATTGCGACCGTTCACTGTATAGGCTATACAAATAAATGCGGAAGGCTTGGCAGCAGCAAAACCTTGCCAAGCCTGTCTTGCGTTAACCGGAAGTCGCTTGTTAAACCGTTGTGACAAGAATAATAAGAAAAAATGAACCCACCTATCCATATCCTGCTTAGCGCCGTGCTGGCACTAGGCGCAGCCCCAGCAGCACTTGCAGCAGAAAAAGGTGACACACTGCCGGACTGTCGTTTAACTGCCGCCGGCGACAATAGTCTCTTCAAGCTTAAGCAATTTGAAGGCAAAGTGCTTTATGTCGATTTCTGGGCGTCCTGGTGTGGGCCTTGCGCCAAATCATTCCCCTTTTTGAACCAGCTCGATCACGACTACCGAGAACGCGGCTTGCAGATTATCGGTGTTAATTTAGATGAGCAAGTTGCCGATGCTGAAAGTTTTCTTGCCAAATATCCGGCCAGTTTCAAAATAGCCGCTGATACCAACCAGCAATGTGCGCTGGATTTCGGCGTTAAAGCGATGCCTTCCTCTTATCTGGTAGACCGCAAGGGCCACATCCGACATATCCATCTGGGGTTCAGGGCAGGGGAAGCTGAAGAATTGAAAGTGCTGGTTGAACAATTACTGGCCGAACACTAACAGCTGTCCAGGAATGTCAAATGAAGATAACGAACCCCCTGTCCACCGTGTTGCTGATAGCTTTAGGCTTTAGCGGGGCGGCGTGTTCGCCGGTCGCGCCGTGGCAACGTGGCACACTGGCCAAAGCCTCTATGGCCCTGGAGCCTCATCCGATGCAGCGCGCTTTTCGGGAACACAGCTATGGCAGCCGTGAAGCGGCTTCCGGCAGCAGTGCGGCTAGCGGGGGTGGTTGTGGTTGTTATTAAAGCAAAACGACATCGTCCCATGCAGTCGGCCTGCCGGTATCTGGCGCAGCGACTATTTACCCGGACGGCCAAGCCTAAATCTGCCGCAACAGCCAGTCCATCGCTGCAAGCATTGACTATTGCCGCATTGGCCTTGCCCGGTTTGGTGTTGTCACCGGCTTATGCCGCAGAAGACGATGAAGTCAATTTTCAGTACGGTCATTACCAGGAAGGCAAACGCAATCTTTATACTGTCAAGAATGACAGAAACCCTATTGAAGTGGAAAGCTTGCTGGGTAAGGCGAAAATCAGCCTGTCAGACCGTATCAAGTTCGCTTTCAATTACACTCAGGATACCTGGTCAGGCGCCACGCCGGTCACTACGGCGCCGCTGGCCACAAAAGGCAACCGCGCCTACCAGATCAATACCGCGTCCGGGCGTACGGTCACGGTTGGCGCATCGCCTATTATCTTTAGCGAGATATTATTGGATAAACAATTTACCCCGCTCAGGCAAAACTCAAATAATAAGGTGATTGATGGCGGTGAGCGGCTAGTGCATGTCTTGTCCAGCGCATCGCCGGAAACACGCAAGCAGGGTGATTTCAAACTGGGCTACGAATGGGATGAGGCGGCGCTGGATCTAGGCGGCGGCATTTCAGTCGAGAACGACTATGAATCGCGGTTCGGCAATATTAATGGCCGTTGGGATTTTAACCAGAAACAGACCAGCCTGAATCTCGGATTGAGTTACACCAACAGCGACACGTCCGCGATACTCGACCATGATTCAACGTCATATATTTTCAACACTACTTACTCAAACATCCTTGACACCGCTTTTTCAGACCAGATTGAACAGGCCGGCGCATTAAAAATCCTGCACGGCAATCGCGAGGATTGGGGAACGGCGTTGGGTTTGACGCAGGTCTTGAACAAGGATGCGCTGGTCGAGACCAGCTTAGCTTATACGCGCAGCACCGGTTATATGGAAAATCCTTACAAGGTGATGACCGTCGTGTTCGTCGATCCCGACCAGCAAGGCAAATACCTGACGGGTATGGTGCGCGCCTTGCTGGAACAACGGCCTGATGAGCGTAACCAGATGACTTTGGGCGGCCGTTATATCCAGCATATCGGTATGCTGGATGCCGCCCTGCATCTGGATTACCGTTTTTTTCATGACGATTGGGGCATAGACGCCCATACCTTCGAGGCGGATTGGGTGCAGCCTGTAGGCAACACATGGACGGTCACGCCCAGAGTCCGCTACTATTCCCAATCTGCCGCCGACTTTTATGCGCCTTATCTGCTCTCCAAACAGGCGTTTTCCAAAGGCGTATTCGACAAGACGACAGGGATTTCTTCCACCGTTTTTTTTGATCCACAGCAATTGCCGGCTAATTTTTCCAGCGACCAGCGCTTGTCAGGTTACGGCGCTCTCAGCGGCGGCGTCACGGTAAACAAGCAATTCTCCAAAGCGGTCAGCCTTGAGGCCGGATTTGAATACTATATCCATGCCGGTTCGCTAAAACTGGACGGCGGCGGCGAAGGCAGTTACAGCGATGTCAATTATTTTATCGCCAACGCCGCGTTAAAAGTGAATTTAGCGACGCTGGGCAATGCCGCCCTTAGCGATCACAGCAGCAGCCATCATGGTCACGACGGCCATCACGGCAGCCATGCGCCGGCGGGTGTCATGTTTGGGCACATGCTGGGCAAAACCAACGAGGTGATGGCGGGTTACCGTTACATGTACAGCCGTCAGGCAGGGGATGTGCTGCACGGTTCAAAAACAGCCGACGATATGGCTATCGTCAATAACGGCTGCGGTAAAGGCAGTAACCGTTGTAGGTTAACGCCGACCTATATGGATATGCACATGCACATGCTGGACATTATGTATGCGCCTACCGATTGGATAAACTTGATGCTGATGCCGCAATTCATGGATATGGAAATGAATTTACGGGAGCTGGACGGCGCGCCGCCGGTTAAACAGGGCGGGCACGTTCATACCGGCACAGGGCATGCGACGGGCGGAGTTGGCGATACCGGCATGTATGCGTTGCTCAAGCTGTTCGACAGGCCGATGCACCATATCCATTTAGGTTTGGGCCTCAGCGCACCGACCGGTGATGTAGACATTAAACTCAGGCGTACTCATCAACAGGACGAAGGCTATATCCATTACGGCATGCAACTGGGCAGCGGCACCTGGGATTTTAAGCCCAGCCTGACCTATACCGGCAAGTGGGATGATTGGTCATGGGGGGCCCAGATGAGCGGGACTGCGCGTCTCGAAGATAAAAACCAATCAGGCTTTGCCTTTGGCGATATATTCCAGTCCACTGCCTGGGGCGGGTATAGCCTGACCCATTGGCTTTCGGCGTCGATACGCGGCGTTTATACCGACCAGAACGCGGTCAGCGGCAAATTCAAGCCTACGCCAGGCGTCGTCGATGGCGCGGTGGTCAAGAATGTCAATCCTTTATCCGGGCCTATGGATTACCCCGGCAGTTACGGCGGACGTTACTGGGACCTCGGTTTCGGCCTGAATGCCGTTGTGCCTAGCGGCGATCTGGCGGGCAACAGCCTGGGCGTCGAATGGTTGCAACCTGTACACACCGATGTTAACGGTTATCAGCTGGATCGTGAAGGTGCGTTGTCGGCGACCTGGAGCCTGGCGTTTTAAGCGTCGTCCCACATACACCGGGCGGGTCAAGCCAAGCATGAAGTTTTATCATAATGAATTCAAGGCGATGGGCACGCCTTGTGATATTCAGTTGTTTGCCAAAACCACAACGCGGGCGAAACAGGTGGCAGATCTTGCGGTTGCCGATGTCAGGCGGCTGGAACTGCGTTATTCCCGCTATCGCGACGATAGTTTTTTAGCCAAGATCAATCGTGTGGCGGCAACCGGCGGCAGTATCGCCGTCGATCCTGAAACCGCCGGGTTGCTGAATTATGCGGCAACCTGCCATCAGCAAAGCGATGGTTTGTTTGATATAACCTCAGGCATTTTACGCCGGGCTTGGCGCTTTGACCGTGAAGGTTTGCCGGATGAGGGTCAGATTCAGGCGTTGCTGGCTAAAATAGGTTGGCATAAGCTGCGTTGGCATAATGCGGTGCTGGAGTTTCTGATACCGGGCATGGAAATCGATTTCGGCGGCATCGTCAAGGAATACGCCGTCGATAGGGCGGCGGCATTGTGCTGGTCTGCGGGTATTCGCCACGGCGTCGTCAATTTGGGCGGCGATATTAAAATTATTGGCCCGCGGGCTGACGGCAGTCCCTGGCGCATCGGCATACGCCATCCCCGCCGGAAAGATGCGGTACTGGAAACACTGTCCTTGTTCGACGGGGCGTTGGCCAGCAGCGGCGATTACGAGCGTTGCCTCATCGTCGATGGCGTGCGCTATGGGCATGTCCTTAACCCTAAAACCGGCTGGCCGGTAAAACACTTGGCTTCGGTCAGCGTAGTCGGCGAGTTCTGCGTTGTTGCCGGCAGCGCATCCACGATAGCCATGCTTAAGGAAGACCAGGGCGCCACATGGCTGGAGGGCTTGGGCTTGCCATATTGTTGGGCCGATGTCCAGGGCAATACCGGCGGTTCATTAATTTTGTAGGGCGCGCCGTGCGCGCCAAAGGGAGTTGCGGTTAAAACGAGCCCCCCCACGCTGCAAAGAAGGCGCGCGGCGCGCCTATCACATAAACACCAATGGAAAAGATGATGAATAATACGCTAAATAGGGTTGGCCGCACCGGCCTTTATCTGACGGTTTTTTTAACCGGGGCTTCGGTCATGGTGATAGAGCTGTTAGGCACACGGATGATCGCGCCGTTTTACGGAGCCAGTCTTTATGTCTGGTCATCGTTGATTTCGGTGACGATGATTGCGCTGGCTGTCGGCTATTTTGTCGGCGGACGCTGGGCAGACCGGGCAAAGCGTACCGGATTATCGTTGATTATCGCACTGGCCGCCTTATTCACGTTGTTGATACCGTGGGCGACCCGTGCGGTATTGCTGGCGACCGACCCCTTAGGCTTACGCGCCGGTGCTTTTGTCAGTTCGCTGCTGCTGTTTTTCCCCAGCTTGACCCTGCTGGGCATGGTCGGACCTTTTGCGATAAAACTGGCGACATCCAAACTGGATGGCGTCGGCAACAGCGCCGGCTCCATCTATGCGGTCAGTACCGTAGGCAGTGTGGTAGGCACGCTAACCTTGGGTTTTTTCCTGTTTCCGATGGTGGGTTCGCGGCAGATTCTGGTCGGCCTGGGCCTGTTATTGCTGGTCTTGGCGATTATTGTCGCTATTTATGAGCAACAAAAATTAAGCATGCAGTTTGCCGTGACGCCCAGTGTGGTGTTGGCGATAGTCGGTTTGTGCCTGTTGCCGAAAATAGTCGGGGCAGGGCATAGCTATACCGGCGGCAATATGTTTCACATCCAGTCCGAGCGCGAAAGCCTGTACGGTTGGGTGCGGGTGATAGACCAACCGTCCCGTGACCTGCGGCTGTTGACTTCCGATGCGTCAACGATAGGCGCATCCGGCATTAGCGACGGACAAAGCCGCTTGAGTTATCAGGATATTGTCGGCCTAATTCCCGCGTTAGCTCCCAAGAAAATGACCCGTGCACTGATTATCGGTTTAGGCGCAGGCCACATGGCCAAGGTGTTGCATGATCGTTACGGCATCGAAACCGATACCCTGGAAATCGACCCGGCGGTCGCTGATGCGGCTACTCACTATTTCGGCTTCAAACCTACCGGCATGGCGATAGTCGGCGATGCGCGTTATGAAATACGGCATCTAAAAGGCCCTTACGATTTAATTATTCACGATTGCTTCACCGGCGGCTCGGAACCCGCGCATTTATTAACCGTTGAGACGCTAACGCAGTTACGCGGCTTGTTGACAGGGCAAGGCATACTGGCCTTGAATTTCGTGGGTTTCTCGCATGGCGAAAACAGTGTTGCGCTGTCCTCCGTGTCAAAAACGCTGACCGAAGTGTTCCCGCAGCAATCGGTTTTTATCTCCGAGCCCGGTCGGGACTTTAACGACTTTATTTTCCTGGCCGCCCATCAGCCTATCGACCTTGAATCAAAAGCCTTGCTGCCGGATCAGATCCGCTGGCTGAAAGACCGGGTGTTCGCAGTGGACAACAGCGTGGGTGTAGTGTTTACCGATAACCTGAACCCGCTGGAACATCTGCAAACGGCAAAAGCCGAGCATTACCGGCGCGTTATTGTGGATTGGTTTGGGCCGGAGTTGCTGGTCAGATAGGGCTTGCCGTGGCGGCTCAACACAAGGATATGCCTCTGTTGAGCCGCACAACAGAGGCGTAGTTAGGATTGCAGCGGGTATGCACCGCGCGTATCAATACCCCAAACTGGCGCGTACCGCTATTTTAGTCGCATGCCGTGCAGGCAGATACGCGGCCAGGATGGCTAACACCAAGGCCAGGGCTAGCCATAGCCAGACCGCAAGCCAGCAAAATACAGCGTCCAGTTGTATGCCTAGCATGATGACGCCCAATTCTCTGGATAAGGGTCCCGCTGCCAGATAAGCGATGGGTACGCTGATTAACCAGGCCATCAACCCGTGGAAAACGCCTTCCAGTATGAACAGCTTAAATATCGCGGCGGAACTTGCGCCTATTGCACGTAACACGCCGATTTCGCGGGTGCGTTGCAAGACGCCGATGGCCAGCGTCCCGGATAAACCGATGGCACCCACGGCAGCGATTAGGCCTGCGAGTCCCAAGAGCATGCTAAGGATGGGGCGGAACTGGTTTTCGGCGTTAAGGCGTTGTTCCAGTCTCGCAATAGTTGTGTAGATGTCCAGTTTGATATGCTGGTCCTGGAATAATTGTTTTAAGGTATCTGCGTAAGTTTGTTCTTCCGCCAGGGTTTCGACTTTGGCGGATAGCAATGCGAACGAACTGGTTTCGTTGCGTTTGGTCAGCGTTTGTATTGTGCTGAGCGGTGCATATATGGGTTCAACCGTATAAGCGGAACCGGCAAACCAGCGATACAGGCCTATCACTTGCCATGTACTGTCGGCTTGCGCCACACTCACCTGAAGCGTATCGCCCAGGGCTATGCCGTTAAGTTCGGCGGTGTCGGCGTTCAACACCAAGCGGTTTTGACCGTTGTCATTACTGTCGAACCAGCGCCCGGCGACGATAAGAGGCTGATATAAACGACTGGTGACCGGCAAAGCGACGATTTGCGCGCCCAGGCTGCCTGCTTGGCGTAATGGCTTATTGTGGTTGGCCAGTTCGGCAGGCAAGCGTCGCCAAAATTCGACACCGGTGGTCTGCGGTACCGAGCGCACCAGCCTGTCAATCAGCGCCCAAGGCTGATCCTGGCTAAATCCCAGGCGCACGGCATAGCGGCTGCGTGCCAGTTCATTATCCAGTGTCAGCCGGACCGATGCGGCGAGGCTCATGATGACGATAAACAAAACCCCGGCAATGATGAGCACGCTTTGCGTCCACAACAACCTTGCTTTGCGGCGCAATAAATTACCTAAAGCGACGGCATAAAGCGTGGGCAGGATACGGCTTAGTTTGTGTTCCAGCCAACGGTCAAAACCGTGGCCGGCAAAATCCGCCCCCAGGCCGTAACTGGCAAGCGCCTGACGTACCGGCATCGCCGCGCCGCGCCAGATCGGCCATAAGGCCGCCAGCAGTGGCGCCAGCAAGCCGCCGATTAACGTCCATAGTACAGCTCGTGGGGAATATTCAAAACCGTTCATGTCGATATTGAACAGATCCAGCAGCCAGCGGCTGCTGAAATAAGCGCCCGCCATGCCCAAGGGCAGGGCGCAGGCCAGTGCCGCCAGCGCCAGCGCCAGCACTTCGCACAAATACAATCTGGCGATAAGCCCGCGCCGTGCGCCTAGCGCTTTCATGATGCCGATCTGGTCGGTCTGCTGGGTAATCAAGGCGGCGACGGTGTTCAGGATCAACACGCAACTCAATGCCAACGATGCCCAGGCCATCACCGTCAATACCAGATTAATTCCGGCAAAAAACGGCCGTCCCCAGTGTTGTTCAGGATTTTGTAATAGTGTGGTATTGACGCCTATGCCGGATATGCCTAGTTCGGTGCGTACCGCTGCTGCGACGGCCCGCGCCTGATCTGCGTTATACGGCGGCTTGATCTGTACCAGCAATTGGCGAAAACTATGCGGCGCTACGCCAAAGAGGGCGGCGGTTTCCGGGGCGATAAAAAAATGCACTTGTCCGCCGAAGGCTGGCGGTTTAACAAAGGGATGCCTGATGATGCCGGTGGTTGTCAATAATACCGTGCCGGTGGTTGTCGCAAATTCGACGGCATCGCCGAGTTGCAGCCCGGTTTGTTTTGCCGACAAGCGTTCCACTGCTATGCTTTGGGCTTGCGGCCATTGCCCGGACAACAAAGTCATGCGATCAAAATGTTGTTGCCGATAATCGGGTCGAAACAGCGCAGTGCCTGTTTGCCATGCAGGATTGCCTGGCGTTTTAAAGCGCACTGTCCATTGCGTTAGCGTATCGACCTGGGCTACGCCAGCGATGTTTTTGATATGTTCGACAAGCGCATTATCGGCATCGGATTTAAGGATGAGGTTAATATGCGAAGGTCGGGACAGCTGATGCGCCTTATCCATATCGGCTAGCTGCATGTCCATCATGCCCAGCAAGGCGCCGACGATAAACAGGCCTATCGCGATGCTGGAGATCGCCAACAAGGTACGGGATTTATGCGCCGTAAGGTTGGAGCAGACTTTATGCCAAAATAGCTTCAATGGGATTGCGGCCTGAAATGGGGTTGGTCGTCATGGATGCGGCCTGAATGTATCGTGATGCGGCGCGTTGCCGCCGCTGCCAGTGTTTCATTATGGGTCACCATGACCAGGGTTTTGCCTTGCCGGTTCAATTGTGTAAAAAGTTCAAACACCGCATCCGCAGTAGCGCTATCGAGATTGCCGGTAGGCTCGTCGGCGACTACCAGTTTAGGGTCGTTGGCCAAAGCCCGTGCTATTGCCGCACGTTGCTGTTGTCCGCCCGAAACCTGACTAGGCAGTTGTTTCAGGTTAGCGCCCAGCCCAACCAAATCGAGCAAATAACGCGCCCTGTCGAGACGTTCACGTTTAGCTATCACCCCGGCAAAATCCATAGGCAACATTACATTTTGCAGCAGGTTTAATGACGGCAACAGCTGAAAAAACTGAAACACAATGCCGACATTAGAGCCGCGCCAGACGGATAATTGTTCTTCGCGCAAAAGCTGTAGGGCGCTGCCGTTGACGATGATTTCACCCTGGCAAGCGCGGTCTATGCCGGTTAACAGATTCAGCAACGTCGATTTGCCATTGCCTGAAGGGCCCACTATCGCGACAAATTCGCCGATGTCTATGGTTAGGGAAATATCATGCAACACGGCATGTTTCAGTTGCCCAAGCTGATAAGCTTTATGCACATGGTTAAGTTGGATGATGGGCATGGCGAGGATCGTTTCAGTAGGAAAATAGCATGGCTTTCGGTCGGTTCGGCAAATATACAGTAAAACCGGGACGAAACCTTGGACGAATGGCAGGGCATCCAGAAATTTTTCCCGCCAGCGGGCATCCTTAATATGCCAGGATAGGCGGCAATAGACGGCATGGGGTCATTGTAAACCATTCCGGCTTATATCTGCCTTGCTTGGCATGCGGCCTTAGCTTATTATCAGTGCGGACATTGCCGCCGTTAATATTCGGTTGCGGCACAAGAATCACATCAATAGCAGAAGTTTAATGGATATTATTGGCTCTCAAATACTGGCCGTAGTTGTCAGGCAGCGGTGGCTGAAGACATTGTCCGTATTGGTTTTGTTGGTCTACTCACAGGGATTATGGGCCGATTGTGACGCATCTTTCGACGACTTGCTAAAACTGCCGTTGGAACAATTGCTGGAAACAGGGGTAGGCGTCGCTTCCAAGGTGTCTACGGATCCCGACAAGCAGCCGGCTTCGGTGACCGTCGTCACTCATGAACAATTGCAATTGAGCGGTGCACGCACTTTAAGCGAGGCGTTAACGACTTATGTTCCCGGCTTTTTCACAGTGGAAGACCAGGATGACACGATAGCGTCATTCAGGGGCTTGGCGGCTGATAATAATTCCAAGGTAATGATGCTGTTGAACGGGCATAACCTTAATGCCGAATGGTTTATGGGGCCGCCGGATGCCATTCTCAACGGCAATAGTTTTGACTGGATTGAACGCATCGAAGTGATCCGCGGCCCAGGATCAGTGACTTTAGGGCAAGGCGCTTTGCTGGGGGTCATTAATATCGTTACCCGCAATGCCGAACAGTTGGTGCAGGGCTGCAAGCAAAGCAAAGCCAATTTACTGGCCGGAGCCGGTTTAAATAATGCTTGGCAAGGCGGTATGGAGTATGCGTTTAATAATGGAAGCCATGACGCTTACTTGCACATCAGTGAAAACGATTATGACGGACAGGCCTTGCGCGACGAAGGCTGGGCGGAAAGCAAGGCGTTTCTTGGGAGCTCAGGCGGTTTTGTTGCCGATGCCGGGCATCGTTTAAAGCGTTCGGACAATCTCAGTCTTTTTGGACATTTTCGTTACCAGAAATTGAATATTGATGTGCTTCATACCGACCAGACCCGTGATCTGTATAATTTTTATTATGACCGCGACCAGCTCGAACAATCCCTCACCTATATCGGCCTGTCGCATCGCTGGGACATTCATCCGGGGGTGGAATTGGATACCAAAGCGGATGTGACCGTGGATGATTACACCTTGCATTCAGTAATGGCAAATGCCGTTTCAGGTGGCACCCGCGAAAACCGTTACGGATTACAGGCTGTGTTGCGCCTGAAGGATTTATGGCAAGGTAATACGCTGGCTTTAGGCTCGGAATTTCATCAGTATGATTTGGGCGAAAACAATGCCAACGGCGACAATTTCATCGTTAATATCATGTCTGACCAAAATCGGGCCATGCTGGATGCCCTCAAGCAAAGCAACACTTTTGTCTATCCGAATAATATTGATGTGTACAGTTTATTTGCCGAAGACAATTACGTCCTCAATGATAGCCTGACCTTATTCGGCGGCATACGTTACGACCATCATAAAAACTGGGGTGAAAACCTGTCGCCGCGTTTAGGTTTTTTTTATTATCCATGGCAAGACGGGCAGTTTCGGGTTTCTTACAGCCAAGGGTTTCGCGGTGCAGTGGGTTTAAATTACAGTGGTGGCTTTCGGAATGACGGCCTGCTTAGTGAGGGTAATTTCGACAAGGTCAGTCGTGCAAACATACCGGGGTACGAAAATTTGTCGGCTATCCAGCCTGAAAAACTGGAGACGTTTGAGCTGGCCTTCAACCAGCATTTTAGCCCGCACTGGCAATGGGAAAACGTGGTGTTTTATAACCAGGTTAAAAACATTATTGGCGTCGCGGCGATTCACGGTAATGATCTGGGGGTCGTAGTGCCGCCGATAGGCAGCGATGTTCCGGGCAGTGCAAACAACTACTGGTTTTTTAAAAACAATGACGGCAGCATTGACCAGCTGGGTTTTGAAGCCAGCCTCCATTATGTCGCCGGGCCGTTCCATGTAACTGCCAGCCATGCTTATGTCGATGTCTTGTCGGTCAGCCAACAAAACATAGGCAGCATGTATATTACAAAAACGGGCCAATTACGGGCAACCCCCCAGAATGTAACCCGCTTGAATATCACTTGGCATGCCTTGCAGCAAGTCAGTTTCGGCGTCAATTATCTGTATTACAGCGACTGGTATGCAACGACCGGCATGAGGGCTGATGGAGGGCATCTGTTAAGCGCTGGCGTACTCTATAGTCCCTGGGAACGGCTGGAATTATCGTTGAGCGTTAAAAACATACTCGGTGAAAATAATTTGTACCCGATGAATAATAACGCAAACAGTTTCGTGTCCCCCGGAACGCCGGCGCTGGAAGCGACGACGTTTTGGCTGAAAGCGAAGCTGAGTTTGCTGTAGTGTCCGGCAATCAGCCCCTAAATGCCCAACATATTCGACATGGGTTCAAGATGAAAACAACAGACTTGATGGCAGAGTTCGTTCACTATCCGCTGGCGCAGGTCGCTACTGTGGTTGGCCTGCTTTTTAAGGGTTACAACCCACTAGAATTTGTGTTAGGACCTTATTGTTTAACAAACTCTGGGGAGACAACAGGGGCATCTGTTGTCCAGGCAGGTTTGGCGGAACTTTGCGTCAGGCAGCTTGAAGCCGCTCCGGGAATTGGCGCGCGCCCCAAAACATGGCATAGATTTTCAGCATGAGACACTCATTTCACCTAAAGGCGGCGACTGTGTTAGCCCGGTTATTTTATGCGCCTTTCTGAAAAAATCCGTGATGCCTTTAAACCGTTCCAAGAGCAAACGCTACTTGCCTGCTTGCTGGTCTGGGTGTGCATGGTTGCGCCTGTGTTTGCCGACGGCACAAAAGAACAGCAGGTTAAAGTCAGTTTTATCTACAATTTTGCCAAATTTATAACTTGGCCGCCCTCGGCACGTGCCGGCGGGCCTTTTATTATTTGTGTTGTCGGTGAGCAGCCTTTGTCCGGTAATATTGGCTTGTTGCAAGCCAGAGATCTTAATGATCGTACCATTGAGGTGCGGACGGTCACCAAGCCGGGTCTGGGGGATTGCCATATCCTTTTTATCGGCGAAGACGAAGGACAACGCTTGCCGGATCTCCTGCAGGACATAGCGGCTCAGCCTGTGCTCAGCATCAGCGATCTGCCTGATTTTGCGCTGGTCGGCGGCATCATAGGCATGAAGGTGATAGATGATAGGGTTCGTTTCGAGATTAATCTGGCGGCGGCCCGTAAAGTGGGTTTGACTATCAACAGCCAACTCTTGAAGCTGGCTACCAAGGTATTGCAATGACCGTTATTTATGACCGTGTAGACGGCGGCAAGTTGTCCCTGGCGCGGCGTTTTTCGGTGATTCTGGTGCTGACTACGGGGCTCGCGATCACGTTGGTGGTCTTTGTGTTTGCTGCCTGTGTCGGACTAAAAATTTATCAGGACACCCAAAGCCAGTTGTTAAGCTTGGCCCAGGTCATTTGCGAAAATAACCAGGCGGCGCTGCTTTTTCGCGATCAGGAGAGCGCCGAAACCACGTTGGGCGCCTTGCAGTCCAAGCCCGAAATCAATGCGGCATTTATCTATGATGCCGATAATAGTCTGTTTGCCAGCTACACCGCGCCATTGTTGCATAATCATGACAGCAGGGTCATGCTCATGGAACCTATCCTGCGCCGATTATTTCCTGCCCATTTACAACTGGAACAACCCGTTATCCGTAATGGTGAGACCATCGGTCACGTTGTGCTGCATGCAGACATTTATCCGGTCTGGCTACAATGGCTGGTTGGGCTGTTGATAGGCATCATGTTGTCTTTTATGAGCATGCTGATTGCGGTTCGGCTGGGCCTGCGCCTAAGCGGCACTATTACCCGGCCGATTATGGAGTTGGCGCATGCCGCCGAGAAGGTGACCCGGCATCAGGATTATTCTATTCGCGTCACCGATAGCAAATATCAGGAAATCGCCGCGCTAATCAGCAATTTCAATTTTATGTTGGAGCAAATTCGCCTTCGTGACAACGAATTGCATAGGCAACAGGAATTGCTGGAAGGTGAGGTCAAACAGCGCACTATCGAATTGAATGACGCCAAAGAGCAGGCGGAAGCGGCAAACCGGGCAAAAAGCGATTTCCTTGCCAATATGAGCCATGAAATCCGTACGCCGATAAACGTTGTGATCGGTGTGGGTTATTTGCTGGCGCGTACTGAGCTGAACGAAAAGCAGCGTGCTCATCTGGCTAATATGAGGTCGGCTTCCGGGCATTTGCTTTCTATAGTCAATGACATACTCGACTTTTCAAAAATTGAAGCCGGTAAAATGGAGTTGGCGCATGAAGCGTTCGAGCTGGATACGGTGCTGAATGGCCTTATCAATTTGATTGCCATTAACGCGGAAGAAAAAAATATTGAACTGATGTTGCGTTATTTGCCTTCCGTGCCCCAGGCCTTGGTCGGTGACGCGCTACGGTTGGGGCAGGTGTTGATCAATCTGACCGTTAATGCCCTGAAATTCACCGATAAGGGTGAAGTAACCATTACTGTGGACGTCCACAGTAAAACTTCGGATGAGGTGGTTTTGCGATTTACTGTGAGTGATACGGGGATAGGCATGACCGAAACGCAGATAGCGGCCCTATTCCAGTCATTTTCACAAGCGGATTGTTCCACGACGCGCCGCTACGGCGGCACGGGGTTGGGGCTGGCCATCAGCAAACGCCTGGTGGAACTGATGGCAGGGGACATTGGCGTCACCAGTCGGCCAGGGGAGGGTAGCGAATTTTTCTTTACTGCGCGTTTCGGCATCCAGCCGTCGGCGCAGAAGCGGCTGCCGTTTTTGGGCTCGGATACGCTTGGCCGTCGGCGTATTTTGCTGGTTGACGACCACCCGCGCGCGCGGGTGGTCGTATCGGCGATGCTGGCGGAATACGGGCTGGATGTCCATGCGGTCGCTTCGGGGGGCGATGCCTTACGGGAGCTGGAACAGGCCGCGCGTAGCGATGTCGGTGGTTACGACCTGGTCTTGATGGATAGCAAAATGCCGGCCATGAATGGCATTGAGGCGGTTCGCCTGATCCGTGCCTATGCCAGCTTGCAGCCACCTATGGTCATGATGTTGACGGCCTCCGCAAGCGATGAATTGCTCAATGCTGTCGATAGCCTAGGGGTGGACGGGGTGCTGCTGAAGCCATGCACAGCGTCAGCATTTTTCAACACCATCAGCAAAGTGTTGGACAAAACTGCGGTGGGCGGTAAACGTCTGGGTACGGTACATCAGCCCGCTTTTTGGGATGCCGGGCAGGAGCATCAACGGCTTAACGGTACCGTGCTGCTGGTGGAAGATAATTTGATTAACCAGAAACTTGAGCAGGAGCTGCTTGAGGTGCTAGGGCTGACGGTGGTTGTCGCCAGCAATGGCCTGGAAGCTGTGGAAACCGTGTCTGACAGGTCTTTCGACGTGGTATTGATGGACATTCAGATGCCGATAATGGATGGTTACGAAGCGACGGAAATAATACGCCGCCAACACAGGTTCGAAGATTTGCCTATTATCGCGATGACGGCGAATGCCATGTCCCGTGACCGTGAGCGATGTTTGGCGGCGGGCATGAACGACCACATTGCCAAACCTATTGATCTGGCTCTGTTGCAGAACGCGTTGGTGCGCTGGCTGCCGAGCACGGCTATAAACGCCGACTTGCCGGATTTGGCCGAGGCATCACTGCCAACCCTGGCTTTAGCCATGGCCAGCCAGCCGGATGATTTTCCCGAAACGATCCCCGGCATTGATTTAGTTGCGGGTTTGGCGCGGTTGCGGCAGAATCACCGTTTGTATTACAAATTGCTGCTGGCATTTTACCGGGAACACGGTGATACCGCCGGGCAGATCGGGCTGGCATTAAGCGAGGGCAAGATTGATTATGCCCAGCGTATGATCCATGCGATCAAAGGCGTGTCGGGCAACCTCGGTATGGTCGGGTTGTTCGGCAACGCAACCCGACTGGATGAGGCGTTGAAGCGGGGGGAACAGGGCCAGGAATTGTACGCCGATTTTCAACAGCAGTTTAACCAGATTATCAGTGCGCTGGCGTTGCTGCCTGAGCCCGCGTCTGTCGATGAAAAATATATACAACAGGCTCATTCAGCTGACGATAGGACAAATCTACGGCGTTTGTTGGGCATGCTGTCCGAACGCTTGCAGGAAGGCACTCCCCGCGCCATTGATCTACTGGCTGACATCCGGGCCTGTTTGGGCGGCATGCTGCAAGAGCAGATGGAACGGCTGGAGACCCAAATCGATAATTTTGATTTTGAGGGTGCCGAAGGCACGTTAACGGTTATGCAAAATGCCTTGAAAGAAATGCCTCTATGGAAATCATATTACGATGAAAGCCCACTCTAAACTGCTGATTATTGATGATGAACCGATTAACATCCGTATGCTCGACGATATGTTGCGGGATAAATACGAGATCATCGTTGCGCTAAACGGGAAGCAGGCGCTTAGGCGTGCAACCACGCTGCCGCCGCCGGATTTGATACTGCTGGATATTCAGATGGAGGGCATGGATGGTTACGAGGTGTGCAGGCAATTGATGAAAAACGACATTACGCGCAGCATACCGGTTATTTTCATGACCTCGCTGACGGATGAAGAAGACGAAAAAAAAGGGCTGGAATTGGGGGCGGTAGATTATATTACCAAGCCTTACCGCCCTTCCATTATTCAGGTACGCTTGCGTAATCATCTGGAATTGAAGCACCAGCGTGACATGCTCGACCGCCTTTGTTCCCACGATACCCTGACCGGTATAGCCAATCGTCGGAGCTTGGAAAATTTTCTTGAACAGGAATGGCAAAAGGCAGTCCGGTATGACGATGAACTGGCCATTATTTTTATGGATATCGACCATTTTAAAAAATACAACGACAATTACGGGCATTTGGCTGGCGATGCTTGTCTGAGGGATGTTGCGGGTGTTTTGAAGGGCGCGTTAAACAGATCCACTGATTTGCTGGCTCGCTACGGCGGCGAGGAATTTGTCTGCGTGTTACCTAAAACCAGTCTTGCCGGCGCCCTTATAGTGGCGGAAAGTTTGCGCTCAGCCATTCTTGACCAGGCCATACCGCACCAATATTCTAATCACAGCTGTGTTACGTTGAGCTTTGGCGTAGTTTCAGCCCGTCCCGCTACGCAGCAGGGCTGCCCTACGGATTTGCTTGAAGCGGCGGACAAAAAATTGTTTGAGGCCAAAAATCAGGGCAGAAACCAGGTCGTGTCATAATGGAATCTGGATGCCCTATTGCATCGGGGACGCCTATCCTGATTGGGTTGACTAGCTGGAAATATCTTATAAAAACATTTAAAAACAATAGCATGGATGAGATTCCTAATGACGACAACACGCGCTAAAATTCTGATTGTTGATGATGATATTACCAGTGTCCGTATGCTGGACGCCATATTACGGGATAAATATGACCTTATTGTCGCGCTCAATGGCGAACAGGCACTGAGACGCGCGATGCTCGCACCGCCGGATATCATCATATTGGACATAGGACTGGGCGACATGGACGGTTATCAAGTGTTCCAGTATTTGTCAGGCAACGAGGTCACGCGGGATATCCCGGTTATTTTTGTCACTGCGGCGACCGGCGAGGCGGAAGAAAAAAAAGGCTTGGAATTGGGTGCCGTAGACTACATCGTCAAACCTTACCGCCCAGCCATTATTTTGGCACGCATCAATAACTATCTGGAATTGAAGCACCAGCGCGACCAGTTGCATTATTTGTCATCCCAGGACAGTTTAACGGGTATTGCCAACAAGCGCGGTTTCGAGCTTTTTTTTGAACAGGCCTGGCAGAGCGCCGTGCGTTTTGATGAAAAAATAGCGCTGGTCTACATGGATATTGATCATTTTAAAAAATATAACGACAACTATGGTCATATTGCCGGTAACCGGTGCTTAAAAAAAGTTGCCCACGTACTTACAGATTGCCTGAAACGAAAAACGGACTTGGTTGCCCGTTACCGCGATGATGAGTTTGTGTGCGTGTTATCAAAAACTGACCTGGATGGCGCTTTGCATGTGGCCAAAAAAATACAGGCGGCAGTCATTGCCAAGGCGATTTCACATCTGCATGCACCTACCCACGACCATATTACGCTGAGTTTTGGCGTGGCGGCGGTTAATCCGGTTTGGGAGCAGGGTGACGCATCGGTTTTACTAGATGTTGCAGTACGTTTGATGTATCAGGCCAAAGCACAGGATGGTAACCAAATCTGCCCTCAAGACGGGGCCTAGTTAGCATGCAATACTACCAACATATATTACTGGCCGCCGATTATTCGGAACATGCCGCTACTGTGGCTGCCAAGGCCCAAGCTTTGGCAAATCTGTACCAGGCAAAACTGAGCATTATCCATGTCCTCGATAATATTCCCATGCCGGACACGGGCTACGGCACTGTGATCCCGCTGGAAGCGGGGTCGGACAATGTCTTGCTGGAGACCGAAAAAGCCAGGTTTATACTTTATTGTGATCGGTTGGGCATTGATCCCGCCAGCCGGTGGTTGGTTTGGGGTGTTCCCAAGCAGGAGATTATCCGGCTGGCAAACCAACATAGCGTTGATTTAATCGTGGCCGGTTCGCATGGGCGGCACGGCTTGGCGTTGTTATTGGGCTCCACGGCAAACAGCTTGCTGCATCATGCGTTGTGTGATGTGATAGCGGTGCGCCTACTACAGGATGTTACATAGCCCAAGACTCCGTACCCGGCGCGCCCTGGCTTTCCGTGCGGCAATCCACGCCCAGCACACTATCGACCACACACAAGGCGGTCATGTTGACGATACGGCGCACAGTTGCCGAAGCGGTCAGGATGTGCACCGGTCTGGCGCAACCCAATAGTACCGGACCGATGGCGACGCCGTTTCCGGCTGCGGTTTTAAGCAAATTATAAGCAATGTTAGCGGCATCTATATTCGGTAACACCAACAAGTTGGCGCTGCCTTTTAATGTTGAATCCGGCATTGTTTTCTTCAGCATATTCAAATCCAGTGCTGTATCGCCGTGCATTTCGCCGTCTACCTCCAGTTCCGGCGCCTGCTGCTGGATGAGCGCCAGTGCAGCGCGCATTTTTTGCGCCGAGTCACTGTTGCTGGAACCGAAGTTGGAATGCGATAACAGGGCCACACGTGGCACCAAGCCAAACAGGCGCATTTGTTCCACAGCCAGCAGCGTAATTTCGGCAAGCTGTTCGGCGGTGGGGTTTTCGTTGATATGGGTATCCACCAGAACAATCTGGCGATCAGGCAACACCAGACAATTCATGGCCGCATAAACCTTCGCTCCCCTGCGTTTGCCCAACACCTGGTCGACGTAATGCAAATGCAAGGGGGGCGTACCGAAGGTGCCGCAGATCATGCCGTCGGCATAGCCTTTATGTATCAGCATAGCCCCGATCAAGGTATGGCGGCGGCGCATTTCCAACTTGGCGTATTGTTCGGTGACGCCTTTGCGTATCGTCATATCCAGATAGGTTTGCCAAAAATCACGGTAGCGTTCATCAAGTTCGGGGTTGACGACCTGAAAATCTATGCCGGGCTCCAGGCGCAAGCCGAATTTTTCGATGTGTTGCGCCAAAACTGCCGGGCGGCCGATCAAAATGGGGTTGGCGATTTTCTCATCGACCAGGATTTGAACGGCGCGCAACACACGTTCATCTTCGCCTTCAGCAAAGACCATACGTTTTTCGGTTTGCGCCGCTTTTTTGGCGCTATGGAAAATCGGCTGCATAAAACTGCCGCTATGATAGGCAAATTGTTGTAGCCGTTCGATATAGGCATCCATATTTTCTATGGGATGGGCGGCAACGCCCGATGCCGCAGCCGCTTTGGCAACCGCAGGGGCTATATGGCTCATCAATCGCGGGTCGAAAGGCAGCGGTATCAGATAATTGGGGCCGAAAGACAGGTTGCTGATGCCGTAAGCGGTCGCGACGATATCGGATTGTTCGGCTTGGGCCAACCCGGCCAAGGCATGGACAGTCGCAATTTCCATTTCGCGGGTAATCGTGCTGGCGCCGCAGTCCAATGCTCCCCGAAATATATACGGGAAACACAAGACATTATTGACCTGGTTGGGGTAATCGGAGCGGCCGGTTGCAATAACGGCATCATCGCGCACCGCCCTGATCTCTTCAGGCAAAATTTCCGGCGTAGGGTTTGCCAATGCCATCACCAAGGGGTTGGCGGCCATGGTTTTGACCATGTCTTGTTTTAACACGCCGCCTGCCGATAAACCCAGGAACACATCTGCGCCGGGGATGACATCCGCCAGCGTGCGCGCCGCGGTATCCTGGGCAAAACGGGCTTTATCGGGATCCATCAATTCGGTGCGGCCTTGATAAACAACGCCGACCAGGTCGGTGACATAAATATTTTCAATCGGAAACCCCAGGTCTACCAGTAAATCCAGGCAGGCCAGCGCCGCCGCCCCTGCACCGGACACGACCAGTTTGCATGTGTTGATAGTTTTGCCGACGACTTTCAGGCCGTTCAGCACAGCCGCACCGACAATAATCGCCGTGCCATGCTGGTCGTCATGGAATACGGGTATTTTCATGCGTTCGCGCAAGTTGCGTTCGATATAAAAACACTCGGGCGCTTTGATGTCTTCCAAGTTAATGCCGCCGAACGTCGGTTCCAGCGAGGCAATGATGTCGCATAAGCGATCCGGGTCAGACTCGTTGATTTCGATGTCGAACACATCAATGCCGGCAAATTTTTTAAACAACACCGCTTTGCCTTCCATCACAGGCTTGGCCGCCAATGGGCCTATATTGCCCAAACCCAATACCGCCGTGCCATTGGTGATGACGGCAACCAGATTGCCCCGCGCCGTGTATTTGGCGACATTAGCCGGATTGGCGACAATTTCATCACAGGCTGCAGCGACGCCCGGTGAATAAGCCAGGGCAAGATCACGCTGGTTGGTCAGCTGTTTGGTGGGGGTGACGCTGATTTTGCCGTGGGTGGGGAATTCATGGTATTCAAGCGCCGCCAATTTTAGTTGTTGGCGCAACTCTGCTTTAGGATCGATAGATGTCATGCTCAGACTGTCCTGGGTTTGTTTTCAAAAACGGCTAAACGGCGCGCTGCCTGACGGCAAGTACACGCTTTCAATAGCTGCCCGCTTCTGCGCCGCTCATATCAGTCAAATCAGACTCAGGCAAGGTTGCTTCACAACCTTTTTGGTAAAATACAAATGAAGAGGGGAATGCTGCGACATCAATGGTCAGCGTGGTTTCTTTTTCAAACGCATTAATGGCTTTAGCGACGGTGTTACGGAAATTTTCGTCCAATTGTTGCGCCAGTTTTTGCTGTGCTTCATCATCGCCTAGCGCAAACGGATCTTTAGATAAGTTGGTCTTGTCTATCGCTTCCTGTAATACATGCTCTGAAAAACTCTGAATTTTGCCTTCGAATTCACTGAAAATTTTTGCGCCCTTGTCACGTTTGATACGCGCTATATCGGCAGGATAGGCGTACAACAGAAAACTGCCTTTTGCGCCTTCAAGGTCGTTTTTACAGACCGCGCCATCCATGATTCTGACCAAGTTTAAAGTTTTACCGTTTTTGGTGATGGTCATCCGGGGCTCTTGCCCCGGCATTGCCAATGGGCCGTTAGCGGATGGCGAGATATTATCGACCGGTTTTGCAGTGGCGGCATCGTCCTTGACGCCCTCGGTCGAACACGCCGCCAAGCCTATCACTAGGCCGCCAATCAAAATATTTAGGTTTGCTTTCATAAAGGGTCCTGTTACTGGGAAATGTGGGGAGAATTTGGGCGTATTATAATCTTTTAAACTAGCAGTAAGATAATTTGCTGCACGTAGCCATAAGATGTGTGGCTGGACGCATAGATGCACTTCCGCAGTCGGCTGGTCACTAGCGCCTACTATAGGCGGATAGGGATTGTAAATCCGGTTTTAACGGGCGATCAATTCATTGAAGCGTAAGCCCTCAAGACCGTTAAAAACAACTGCCATAATCGAGCAGCAATTCCTCGCAATTAAAGAACAGTCGTGGATAGTCCATGCGTATCAATAACTTCAAGCCGTATTCAAAAAACACGCTGATAGTCATTAGCCGGGCGCAAGCACCCCATGCACGTGCGGTGCTGTTTGCAGAGCAGCGCCATACGCTTGTGGCCCACCAGACTATCGGCAACAACAAGGCTATGTGTATGTCGTCCCAACTGGAAACAGTGAATATACCGGTTGTTGCCAGTATGTCAGCGGCATATAAGCTGGCGTTCAGTACCAAGAAAAATGGCCAGAACGCCCATGCCAGTTTTACCTTGCCGCTCCATGCGGCAAACAGATAATCGCCTTGTTGTAGCGGCCCGTTTTCGCCGCGAGCCTGGGTAGCCATAAACAGCACAATAAACAGGCCCAGAAAAATAACCAGCAATTCCAAGGGGGAGGCGTAGCCAATATGGGTAAAAAACACCGGTAAGGAATGGATAAACATCGTGGCCCGGCCTATTGACCGCACAACTGCGAATTAGTCCGCGTGGCTTTGGCTATCGGCATCATTAATTCAGCGTCAGCTTCATGCAATGGGTGCGGTTCCAGTTTTGCATTATTTTTTAGCGGCTTCAGTATGTTTAGGCATCCGACATAGTCTCCTTTGTTTGGTGTAAAAACAAATCTATTAAAAAGCAACAGGATGGCGGTTGAAAAAATCTTTTTAGCGGTCATGATGGTATGCCTGTTTTAAATTTAAGCCCAGCGCTGTGTCTGTCTGGACAGGATAACACGGCTAGGTCATGACCGTGCGAAGCATAGTTGCAAAGCTATTTGTTTGAGAGGGCAGAAAAAAATGTTGAAATAGGCAAACAAGTTTCTAGGAGTCTGTCGGTCTTTCTGCTATCCCTCATTATAAAGCGTTAGAATAGCGTAGGATTAGCAATTACGGAAAAGGTAGTAAGGCCATTAGCAATCATTTTATCGACATTAACCGAAACGATCCGATCAACGTGCCAGGGAACTGCGAGGGTTGGATGGACGAAAACAGTCTGGCTCGTTTTGTGGTGGAGATTATGGAGCAACTGGACACCCGTGAGATAGAGCAGGCGTATGGAGGTGGCGGAAGTCAGCCGTACCCGCCCAAGATGATGCTGGCCCTGTTGTTTTACTGTTACGCCAGGGGCATTTTCTCCTGTCGCAAAATGGAGCGGGCCACCTATGAATTGATCCCCGTCCTGTTCATAACGGGCGGAACCCATCCAGACCATGACAGCATCAACACCTTCCGCAAGCGTTTTTTGAATACGTTATCCGACTTGTTTGTCCAGGTGTTA
>JAURZI010000002.1 GCA_030653435.1 Methylovulum sp. | reverse complement strand
CCTCGACTCGGGGCGGCAATAACATGTCTTGTTGCCGGTTTAAGGTAGGTTGGTAGCGACGCGGTGGCATAAGGGCTTTGTGGCTTTGCAGTGGGTAGGTATATTATAAGGTATCGGGAGGTGGAATACTTTCACAGTCTCGTTCGCGCGGGGTCGGCAACGCCATCGGCTGTTACTTTATCGCACTGGCGAAAAAAGATATGGAACGGTTTTATGTCAACCTGCCTGACAAGGATTTGGCGTATTTCCCGGAAGGCACCGAACATTTCGATGATTATGTCGCGGCGGTCGGTTGGGCGCAGGATTTTGCGCGGCTGAACCGCGAGCTGATGATGGCCAATGTCGTCAATGCCATCCGCGGCGTTATGCCGAAACCGTTTGCCGCCGATGTGGAAGCCGTCAATTGCCATCATAATTATGTGCAACGTGAACACCATTTCGGCCATAACGTACTGGTCACCCGCAAAGGCGCGGTTGCGGCCTGGCCGGGGCAAATGGGGATCATTCCCGGCTCGATGGGCGCGCGTTCGTTCATCGTGCGCGGTAAAGGCGAACCTCAAGCGTTTTGCTCATGCAGCCACGGCGCCGGGCGGGTGATGTCGCGTACGGAAGCCAAGCGTCGGTTCACCGTCGCCGACCAAATCCAAGCCACGCAAGGCGTGGAATGCCGTAAGGATAAGGAAGTCATCGACGAAATCCCGATGGCTTACAAAGATATTGATGCCGTGATGCGGGCACAGGCGGATTTGGTGGAGATCGTCCATACCTTGAAGCAGGTAGTTTGCGTTAAGGGCTAGGATGTGCTGAACGCGAGTGAAGCGCATCATTCGAGTGATAACACAATAACCCAAGGAACAAACCCATGACAATCGAACTGGACGGCGCCCAAGGTGAAGGCGGCGGACAAATTTTACGGACGGCGTTAAGCTTGGCGATGTGCACCGGTCAGCCGATGCGGATCACCCATATCCGGGCCAAACGCCAAAATCCAGGGCTGATGCGGCAACATTTGACCGCCGTGCAGGCGGCCACGCAAATTTGCGGTGCCGAGATTGACGGTGATTTTGTCGGCTCCAGACAATTGAGTTTTAAGCCTGGTACGGTGCGTGGTGGTCATTACGCGTTCAGCATCGGGACGGCGGGCAGTTGCACTTTAGTGCTGCAAACTATCCTGCCGGCACTCTTGTTCGCCGGACAAGAAAGTCATATTGAATTAAGCGGCGGCACCCATAACCCGATGAGCCCGCCGTTCCACTTTTTGCAGCGGGCCTTCCTGCCGCTATTGCGGCGCATGGGCGCCGATGTCGAATTGTCGCTGGAGCGCTACGGCTTTTATCCGGCGGGCGGCGGCAAGCTCCATGCCCAAATTACCCCGGCTGGCCCGCTGTCGCCGTTGCATTTGCCGGAACGTGGCGAACGCCTCCAAGCCTACGCCGAATGCGTGTTTTCGGCGTTGCCTATGAAGATCGCTGAACGCGAGTTAGCGGTCGTTAAACAACGTTTGGGCTGGAGTGAGCCGCAATTATTGCTGCGCGAAATCGATCGACGCCAAGGCCCCGGCAATGTCTTGCTGGTCACATTGGAACATGAGCAGGTCAGCGAGGTGTTTGTTGGCTTTGGCGAAAAAGGTGTGGCGGCGGAGTCGGTAGCAACCAAAGTGGTCAAAGCGGTGCGGGGCTATCTTGCCGGCAATGCCGCCGTCGGCCCGTTTTTGGCCGACCAGTTGTTGTTGCCGATGGCCCTGGCGGGCGGCGGCAGTTTTACCACCACCGATTGGAGCCTACACGCCGCGACCAACGCGGAAGTCATCCAGCGGTTTTTGTCGGTCAGCATTCGCCATGAAAAAAGGGCCGATGGTGTTGTCCAGGTCATTGTAAGCCCGATGTGAGCGAGTCAACGGGTATAAGAGATCTACTATCTTCAAACTGTCATGGGGCAAATTAACGGTAGATTATTTCCCCGAAAACCCCTCGCTAAACGCCTCATGACGGGCATCCTTGTCGGCATGGACATAATGTGAGGTGGTGGCGATGCTGCTGTGACCCAGATTATCGCGGATCATGGTCAAGGGAATATTGCGGTCTACGGCGGTTGATCCATGGGTATGGCGCAGCCAGTGGGCGCTGGCGTATTGGAGTTTTTCGGCAGTTTCTGGTTGCTCTTTAGCCAAGTCTTCAGCCGCAAGCGCGAAGGCTTGTTTCAGGATTTTGTGCAGGGCCAAAGGGGTCAGCGGCTTGCTTTCCGAACCACGTAACGGCGGGATCAGCGGGTAATCGGGTGAGGGGCGGTTCAGTTGGCGTCCGGTGAGCTGCTGGTAACTTTCCGTGAGCAACAAATACAGCGGAAAGGTTACGGGAACTTCGCGCATTTTTTGGCCTTTGCCCAACACCGCCAGCCAGTATTGGACCTTGCCTTGCCGTTGTTTGCCGGCAAGGTCGCCGAGTGTGGCCTGGGCCATTTCATGTAACCTAAGCCCGGTGCCATAACCCAACTGGACAACCAGCCGGGTGCGCAGCCATTTTAGTTTTTCCGGGCCGGTACTGGCGTCCACTCGGCTATCCAGGAAGCTAGTGATGAGCTGCCATTGAGGTCCGGTGAAAGAGCGGTTAATGTCCATTGGTTGCTGGCCGTTTGGGCTTTTCAGCTTGGGTAAGGCTTGTAGGGGGTTGTGGGCCAAATACCGCTGGCTAA
Source organism: Methylovulum sp. (assembly GCA_030653435.1). GTDB lineage: Bacteria > Pseudomonadota > Gammaproteobacteria > Methylococcales > Methylomonadaceae > Methylovulum. The sequence continues at coordinate 1,767 of JAURZI010000002.1, read as the reverse complement.
CCAGAAAGGCAAACAAACCGTTGAGCACGGTTTCGCTAAACCGGCGACTACGTAGGGATAGCGGCCCGGTGAAGGGTTTCCAGTGCGTATGGCCTTTTTTCTGTGGGGAGCCTATCCATAGTGCCTGGGGTTGCGGATCGCCACAGAAGCTCCGGTATTCGCTCAGGTCGACGATATTCAACGAGGACAATGCCTTTTGTTTTACCAGAATCGTCCATAACAAGAGCCGTTCGGCTTCCCTACGATAACTGCGGTAGGTATGGCTGTTCGGGTCCAACCGTGCCAGCCAGCAAAAGATCGCCTGATAATCATCGTTGGCCGGGATAAAGGGTGCATTGGGCGACCGGTTTTCGCCGTTGGTGCCATTGTATGCCTCGGGCAATAAAAACTGTTCAAGGGGAACCACGCCGGTTTGATAGGTGACCGCGGACGGTATCGGTGGCACTTTGATCAAGGCTTCCGGAAAATGGCGTGCCAGTTGTGCTTCAACGGCTTTGGCGCTGACGGCGCCCAGGCCTGGCACCGCTTGCCACCAGTTAGCCGTGATGTGAGTTTGATACACAGCGACCCAATCGACTACGGTCACGATGCTTAACGGCTGTAATTTATCCCGCCATTCATCGGCTAACCAATACGCCAGCGGTTGTTGCAGGTCCGGTTCAATATCGCCAGTTTCGAGCAGCCATTCCACCCGTTTCAACGTTAACGGCAGCCAGTCTGCCCGTGTCTTACGCTCCAGCCAATTCTCCCCCCAGTCAGTTTTTAGCCGCCGGGCTTTCAGGATCAGCCGTGCCCGGCAGTCGGCCAAAACGGTAGCAGGATGGTCATCCTCGCTACAGAAGTCTGCCAGGGTGTCCAAGGGCAGGCCATTCAGCCAGAATCGGAGCATCGTTAATTCGCTGCCATTTAATAAAGGTGTGGTCATGCGTATCAGGTCAGGTTCCGTGTAGAAGAAGGTGCGGTTTCTGCTGTAAACCGCTATTTTAAGGGCTTTTAGCCTGTCGTTCGTTAAATTAAAGTTGTAAACAACCAGGGCTATGTAAAACAAGCAGATAGAGTCGTCTGTTTACAACTTTACTTTAAGTTATTTAAATTAAACATGTAAATTAAACGCAAATTTAACTAATACTGTAAAAAAAGTGCGAATGGCACGTCCGTCATAAATTGACACACTGGTGTACGTGCCTAGGCTGTCGAAATATGCGGATTTTGTTGGATTTCAATACCCCGCTTTTTGGAACATGGTATATAGACATAACTATTTGAATAAAAAATACTTTATTGCAATATAAAATCCAAATAACGGAAACAATATTCAGCCAAAAGCCAGTAAATTTCTACAGCCTAGTACGTGCCCATCCTTTACCTTATGAGCCAACATGGACAGGCCGATTTGTCGAGAGTAGTTTGGCCTTCTATCCGCGAAGCCGCTCGCTCTGCCACGCTTAACGCCTGCTATTTACAACTTTAGTTTAATGAACGCCTGTCGGTGAAAGTATAGTCGGGTTTTTGATGCTTAGTATAGATAATTAGGGTTATCTATATCAGTTTATTTAAAAGTTATAAATAATAGCGATAAACTGAAAAATTTATTTATAATAAAACCCATAAGATACCGTTCACACCTAATAGACATTATCGAAATTAACATCCGCGCTAAGTGTACCTATGTTTAGCCCTATGGTTGTGCAGCCCACAGGCGATTTCCATGACTAGATCATCGTCACCTTCGCGGGTGTTTCTGAACACGTCCTTGACAATGCGGCA
>JAURZI010000143.1 GCA_030653435.1 Methylovulum sp. | reverse complement strand
AATATGCGTAAAAAACACGGCGTTAAACCCTTTTTTTAATAATAAACTGGCTTGCTAAGCAACATTTAGTGCGTTTTTTAGAAAATGTTGCTAAAAATCGCTTTACTAGCTCGCTGGATTTTAGATACTTTCACAGTCTCTTACAGGGGCGCGCCGCTAGCGAAAGCGAAACGAAGCCGCCAAACCTTGATAAAAACTAAACTTCAAAACCGCCAACGGGCGGCGCATCCCTTTGACCGACTTGTTAGGCCGAGTAATAAACGCCAAAGCCAAACAACCACCAACCCGAAGCGCTTAATTTGCCTCAATGTGCGGGGATACCCAAGCCAACAATGAGCGGACTTTACCCCACGAAACCCAACGAAGGCAACGTGAAAAATGCACAAAGCCGCGTACGTTAGCAAAGCTGTTTGTTAAACGCATGACATTTGGTGTTCTTCGGCAAATTTGCGCAGGGCACGATTGACTGACTCGGAATCTGGAAAAAGCTTATGTAAATCAGGGTCAACTAAAACAATATTTGTACCTTCCCGGTAGCGGCTGGCATATTTTCCACGCACGCCCGATTTGATGAGGTTAGCCGGGTATTCAGGTCTCAAAGTATCTTCATTGTTCATATGCATTACGCTCCTGGCGGGTCATTTGCCGTGCTGAAATGATTCGAATAGTATCTAACCTTTCGGTGAACGATACTACAAGGTGATTACCTTTCAAGGATACTCCAAAGAGCAAGTACCTGTCTTCATCATACGAATGGTCTGGGTCATGAATACACGAAGAATGTTCATCAGAAAACACTTCAGTTGCTTCCAGAAAAGAAACATTATGCTTTCTTTGGTTTGCATGCGCCTTTGCTTCATCCCATTCAAAATCTATTGCCAATTATTTCTCCATAGCCTAACGTTACGGGGCGCGCCGCTAACGAAAGCGAAACGAAGCCGCCAAACCTTGATAAAAACCAAACCTTCAAAACCGCCAACGGGCGGCGCGTCCCTTTGACCGACTTGTTAGGCCAGCCAACAGAGCCAAAGCCAAACTACCACCGACCCAAAGGGCTTGGTTTGCCCTGATGTGCGGGGAACAGCAAACCCAACTATGACTGGATTTTACCTTAGCTACCAAAAGCATAATCCGTTAATACAGTCGAGGCTGTATTTTGAAGTGTGCCAATAAGCATGAGTTCAGCGCTATCAACCGTTGCATCGGCAGCAGACGAAGTGAATTCAAAAAGGGCGGTATCTATTCCGTTATCCACTGCAAAAAGACCGCGATAGCCTGTCGTATAAGCATTGCTTGCCGAGCCAATAACTATTGCTGCACTGGCGGTAGTAATAGAACCTGAAATATCTTTTGTGACAATGACCAATTCGTTTATTTCTGAGAACGGGCCAGCTTCAGAAACAATCGTTGCGTTATCAAGAATACCGTTTTGATTACCAATGTCTAACCCCGAGTCGTTAATGTAAACGCTGTCAGTTTTCGACTGGAAGTCAGTTACGGTACTAATCCCACCGACCAAACGAAACACATCACTGCCTTCGCCCCCGATGAGTGTGTCCGCCCCGCCTTCACCACCGCTTAACGTATCAGAACCCATGCCGCCATTTAAAACATTGCTGCCTTCATTACCCCATAGCAGATTATTCAAGGTATTGCCCGTTGCATTAAGATCGCCGGCGTTCGCCACTAGAATAAGATTCTCCGTATTGGCGGCTAAGAGGTAGCTGACTGAACTTAATACCGTATCCGACCCTGCACCTGTTGTTTCGATAACGCTGTCATTGATAGAGTCTACTTGGTAAGTATCGTTGCCCGTACTACCTTTCAGCACGTCATCACCTGCTCCACCATACAGCGTATCATCCCCTGATTGACCATAGAGTGTGTCGTTACCCTCACCGCCGCTCACCAAATCATTACCGCTATTACCGTGCAAATCGTCATTGCCATTTAAGCCGAATATCCGATTATTGCCTCCAGTATAGCCGTACAGCGAATCGTCACCGTCCGTACCTAATGTATCGACACGCGCTTTAATGGCGGACAAATCCCAGTATTCACCGCCAACAAAATCAAAACCATCAATTCTACGGGCAGCGGTTTCAAAATAACCGTCAACAGTAAGCCGATCACCTGTAGTGAACATGAATGACAGGTCATCACCCTGTCTAACAACCTCTACCATCTCTTGTGAAGACAAGCCGGAAAAACGAACAACATCCACTGCGTCCAAAGCGGAGTCGTATTGATGGATATGGTCATCTCCAAAACCCAATTGAAAGGAATAAATGTCGCTGCCTGAATTACCGTCTAACACATCATTGCCTTCACCGCCTTGAAGAACATCATTACCTGCACCTGCTTCGATAGTGTCCTGTCCAGCACCACCTTCAAGCACATCATTACCCTCTTGTCCATTCAACACATCATCGCCATTGAAACCGAGCAAGCGTTCATCTGCCGTGCTACCGTCCAAACGATTCGCTTCTGCATTGCCTGTCAGTGTAGCCAATTGCGCTAATCGCAGCACTTCAGCAACGTTCGGTTCGATAGCTGCAAGTCCATCGTTAAGACTTTGCCAAACAGAAGAGTCAGTCCAACCCAACGCTTTTAGGTTGCGCGCAAAACCATCTAACGAAGCAAGACCGCTGACAGAATCAGTAGTGAGTTGAGTCTGTAAAATGGCTATGGCCGCAGTCAAATCTATTTGCAAGGTTTGTGCAGTTTCATCCCAGTTCCAACGCACTTCAGCATATAAATCAGCAAATTGCGTTTGCGCCTCTAATTGGGCGAACATCAAATTGGATAACTCCGTATACGCTGTAGCAATTTTTTTACCCGCAGTATCCCCTGGATTGGCGCCCCAACCCGTTTGATAAAAGTCTTCACCCAGCAGTTTTTCCAAGGCAACCAATTGACGGGCATCTACATAGCTGCCGCGACTGTCTGGCGCAACCGTGTTTGCTCCTGTCCAGTGATAGATAATGTCGTTAACCAACGAATGCCGTTGCCCTTCATTCGTTTCGGCTTGATACGCTAAAACCAATGCTTTGAGATTGCCACTGGTATCTAATATCATTGCTTGTTGCAAATCGCGTACAACACCATAACCGGACAAATCGGGTAAACCAACAATATCGGCTGGTACAGCCGCCCATGTTGTGGCAAGACTATAAGCGCGGTCAACGGCAAACCACACATCTTCAGCGGCGGCTTGGCTGCCATCGGTACGGGTATAGGTTCCTAGTTGTCTATGGACATTGCCGTTGTTATCAACAACATCTGAAGTTGAATAAGTCGTGGCAATAGCGGTAATCCCAACCGCTTCCAGTGACAACAGTTCATCAGCCTGGCTAAAACCATCTCCATTAGCATCTATCCAGATTTTGAGACTGGCAAATGCCGCGTCATCCGCATTGATTTGGTTATCACTGTTGCTGTCGAGTGCTTTAAGCGCCTCAAATCCATTAGCGGCTTTGCTACCGTTAGCCAATAAAGTTTCATTGCCAAACAATTCACTGCCGTTCTCAATGCGTCCATTGCCGTTGATATCGCGGACTAATAAACCATCAGTAGCGCTTATCCAACCAGTTTGTTCTGCAAAACCGTCGCTTGCATGGTCAAAATAAGCCCCTTGTTTTACTGCCGTGGTTTCAACTCCGTTACTATTTAAGTCCAAAATGATGGGCGATGAGGTGGTTTTGGCGGAATCAACTTTTTGTTTAATGCTATCAATATGATCAGAAGCGTTATCGAGTGAATGCAGTGCTGACTGCATTGTTTTTCCGTTGAATACAGCTTTGAGTTTGGCTGCATAGGCTGGATCTGTTGCATAACCTGCTTTCTGAAGAATAGTGGCCTCTTTTTGTAAATCACCTAAATTTTCGGGTTTGAATAAATCCGCATAACGTGGATTGTCTTGGAGGAACTTAACTCTATCTCGTAATGCTTCTTCGGCTGTAGGGTACACTCTGAAAGCTGCATCAACAGAGACCCAATGACCATTGATATATTCCGGCACTTGAAAGGTTTTTGTATCACCTGTCCAGCTGCTATCGGCTTTTATATTGAAAATGTTGTTTGTGCCAGGTAATACCTTTGCACCCCAGCCTGTTTCTTGTGCGGCTTGTGCCAACATCAATTCGTAGGACAAGCCAGACTCAGTCGCCACAGTTCTTGCGGCATCAGCAATGCTAACAATAAAATCGGTTTTAGAACTCATAAATCATTCTCCAAATTATTTCGATTGGTGGATGGGTAAATGAGGACATAATCGCCCTCATCGTTCATGATAAAAATATTCTTTCTTTTAATATCAACACGAAATATTTTCCAAAGGCGTAGCTGAATTGGGTTAGATTCATAAAGTGATATTGACCAATAACAATTTCCTTCAATAAATTCTGTTTTATCGAAAACACGTCCTCCTAATGCCATTCGGCTTTGAGCAGTTAAGGATGCACTCCATTCCTTAACCATTGGCACTGAGGTAACTTGTTCGACTGCCACACTATAGGAAGGGTCATTAGTTGTTGTTGCTAAGCACGCATGTTTAGAATTCGCTTGTGATGCAGTATCTCCCGCTACGGCACCACCAAATTCAATTGCAAACAGCAGTGAAATTATTAATAGAACGGTGCGTGGCATACTTTCCTCCGGTCTTTTTGCGATAGATTCATTTACTGACGAATTCCTGATTCAAGGGTAAATCAAAATCCAATCGTTCTAGTATTAATTCTCAGTTTTTTTGAGCGCAATCATAGCTATAATTTAAATTTCGTCAAGTTTTATTCTTAAAACTGTCTCAAATTTTGCTGGTCGCATACAATATGCCGCCGTCAACCACCGAAGCTGACGAAGACAAACCGAAACCGACAGCTTTCACCTTGAACAGCCTAACGTTACGGGGCGCGCCGCTAGCGAAAGTCAAACGAAGCCGCCGAACCTTGAAAAAAACCAAACTCCAAAACCGCCAACGGGCGGCGCGTCCCTTTGACTGAATTGTTAGGCCAAGCTATACCCGCGAAAGCCAAACAACCACTAGCCCAAAAAGCTTGGTTTTGCCCTGATGTATAACTAACACCAAACCTGCGATGACCGGACTTTGCCAGGAGGCAACGTGGTAACAGCGATTACCGCGTTGGCCTGACTGATAAAGTGGCCTCAACATCAGCAACCGAACTAAGCGCCGCACCCCGACGCCCGGCAAGGCCAGCGGCTTGCCTCGTGTGCGGCAAGCCGCTGGCCGAACAGCGCACTAAAGCTGACCCGCACACGGGGCAAACGCAGGCCGCCACTGGATTTTTGGTGCAGCAATAACCACCGGAGCCAAGGTTAGCAACGGAAGCTTGGCCTATAAAAACCTCAGCAACGCTAGACCTTAATAGCAAAACGGAAGCCTGAAGCAAACCAAAAAAACCGTCCGCCACCACCAAAGCCGACGAAGACAAACCGAACCGACAGCTTGCATAAAGAACAGCCTAACTACGAGGTAAACACCGATTCTCTGTGAACTTCAGTGTGTCAGGGGAGCCGGGTCATCGTATGGGATTAAAAAGCGAACCGATCTTTCCAGAATCGTGTGTTTTAGTGAGACGTTAGACCACGCGACAGAACGATGTTCAATAAACAAAAATGCCGCCAAGTTGCGCAAAACGCCCTTTGTGTAAGCGAAGTGGGGCGGGTGTATAACTACGAGGTAAACACCGATTCTCTGTGAACTTCAGTGTGTCAGGGGAGCCGGGTCATCGTATGGGATTAAAAAGCGAACCGATCTTTCCAGAATCGTGTGTTTTAGTGAGACGTT
>JAURZI010000127.1 GCA_030653435.1 Methylovulum sp. | reverse complement strand
GAAACAACCGGGGGCTACCGGTATCTTAACGTTACGGGCATTAGTTTTAACGGCTCATAGGTGGGCACAGTTTTGGCAAAAAATAAATCTCTTTGGCGTTCCTTCTGTTGCGGCTGCTTTAAATTGAGGCTGCACCCTTTCCAGATAACCCTCATTATGAAAACCCTAGTTTTGGTAGTCTACCTGGGCTTCCACTGAATAGTGACCTTGTTTGTGTTATTGGTGGGCGCGGAACGGGTAAAAGCTCACTGGTTGATTATCTAGGAAAGGCGTTTGGCCCTGCATCAAAAAAGACACCATACGTCCTAAACGGAAACTTCTCTGTGGTTTTTAACAAGGATATTGCTAGCAAATCCACTCATAACGCAAAAGAAGGCGCAGAGCTTCCCTTCGTCTATATCTCACAAAATGAGGTTAAAACGAAGGTTACGACCGGAACTGTCGGCGACGAAATCAAACAAATGCTCGGGGTGCAAGGTCTATCTTTTGACAGCGATGTTGATAGCAAGATCAGAGAATTCCGATCTGCTGTTGATAAGTACAAAGCTTGGTTCAAGCAGACCAATGAAAAAGGTGAATTGATTAATGATAAAGAAAGCATTGAATCCCAGATTGGCAGGTTTCAAAGCCTCCTCGAATCGATAACAACTGAACATAACCAAGAGAAGTTAGAGCGCTTTACTGTAAATGTTTCGAAGATCGCAGTTGCGACAGACAAGATACGTCGTCTCGGACTCCTGAAGGAAGAGCTTAAAATATTCAAGGATGAATTCGACAAAAAAGCCAATTTAGTTGATAAGATGATTCCTTCACTTGACATCACTGAACAGTTGGATGGTATTAAACGTCTAGTTGAGAAAGAAAAAAGTTGCATAACTGTCTACGAAACTGAAAATACAGAAATTCGTACTATTTTCGCTCAGGTCTATACAGGGGATCTTTCAGGCCTACTACAGAACGCCGAGACTTACAGAAGTACAATTGAGAAACTAAAAACCCGCCTTTTGATGATTAAGGAGAATCAATCACAACTCGATGCTGCTGAACGTAAACAAAAAACGATCCATAGACTTATTGAAGATGAGCTTCATCGTCAGAAAACGATGATTGATGAAAGATGGCAAGCGATCCAGCAAGGGCAATCCGATTGGACTGAGGATCAGAAGGATTTGATGAAGCGAATCTTAGCAGATCGAGAAATATCCCTAGAAGGCCGGATAATCTTTGACTTGCAGATATTTACTACAAAACTTAAAGAAGTTTTGAATTTAAGGACTTTCCGTGCGAGTAAAACACTTTCTATAGAAGATCGTATTCGGGAACACTTCAAAATTACTGACACTGACTCATTCTTTAAGTTTATGAAGTCTCGGCTACATCAAGTTAAGGAGGAAGGTTACGTTTCCGGCAATCTTGCTGAACTTTTTTATGACATTGCGCAGCGATCAGCATTTCTTCGTGTCGAACCTGTTGTTACATATGGTGGACGACCATTAGATCGCTTATCTGTCGGTCAAAAAGGAACTGTTTATCTCTGCTTAAAACTTGCAACTCAAACGTTTACTCAACCACTGATTTTTGACCAACCAGAAGATGATCTTGATAACGAATTCATCATCGAAGAATTGGTTGATATTTTTCGTGGGATTAAACAATTTCGGCAAGTCATACTTGTCACCCACAATGCAAACCTAGTTGTTAACGCAGACGCTGAACAGGTAGTTGTGGCGACGAATAATCAAGGGGTGCTGGAATATACTTCAGGCAGTTTGGAGACGCCAATAATTAACAAAGCGGTTCGCCGGATTCTAGAAGGCGGCGACGAAGCTTTCCGAAATCGGGAGCTTCGATACAATCTTAAGTGAAACGTGATAAGTAAATGATTTTTGTATAATTGAATAGAAAAGTTTTTTTATACCGGACTTTTGGTCAAGTAGTTATAAATGGGCTATTACTCACGATTAAACCCCATCAAGTTATCCACAATCTCACCATCCCTATATATAAGATTAAAAAAAGATTATATATAGATTAGCAAGGCATTTTTTGCCGTTGTTAAAATCGCTGCAAGCCACGCCAGTCATGGCCTACAGCGATTCTGAAAAAGTGCCATGGCGTCGGTCGAATGCCGTGCCAAACGTCGGCCTAATGCCGTGCTTTTTGTCGGTCTAATGCCGTGCCCGTCGGTCTAATGCCGTTACCCCGTCGGCCTAATGCCGTGCCTGTGTCGGCCTAATGCCGTGCCTGTGTCGGTCTAATGCCGTGCCTGTGTCGGTCTAATGCCGTGTTCCGGAGTTTTTCAAGGCTCAAAAAAGCGTCGGTCGAATGCCGTGCTTTTTGGGTATTATTTGCTGTCAAGATGGCGTTGCTGGCTGGGGGTTGGCGTCTTTTTGATCTTGAGCGAATCCCCGTCGATTACAAAACTGTCAATAGCCCCGATGGCAACCAACGCCACCACTGCTTTACGCAGCCGGTATTTAAAATCGCGAAGCGTCTGGGCTCCGCTTCCGCTCAGACGATGGATGGTGGTGATCTTCAAAGGATAAGGCGCGGCATGGGACGATAGAAATCCGTGCAGCCACAACGCCAAGGGTTGTTTACGCAGTTTCTGCCGCTGGGCAAATTCAATGTGCGTGTAGCCATCCTCAAACAGCCGCAGCATCGATTCAGTGAGTTCGACCACATAACGCTGGGTGGTCTCGTCGCGGTAATAGCGAAGAAAGCCCTTTTCACCAAAGCTATCCCGGCCATGGAAAGTCATTTCAACAAATGCACCACCTAATCTTGCCATGGCTTCCTTCAACCATTCGTGCTGGCTTTTGCCGGTGCCTTTGCCTAAGGCTTTTAGCAGGGCGTAGGCACTGAAGGTGACACTAAAGCCCGGCAACTGTTGTCTGGACAGATGCACAATGTGCAGCCAGACATCCAGATCCGACTGGTTCAGTTGCACACCCAAATACCGGACGTCGATACCATCCACCGACGCCAGCAACGTGCGTTTTTTGTAGGCGATGCGCTCATTGCCCTGGATACCGGCGAACAAGGCACTGCGCAGACAGGCGTTCGGCGTGCCCCGCATCGTTGCTGGCCAACTGGGGATCGCCGCCAGCGGTTCGATAACGCCTGATGGCGGTTTTTTGCGTTTGACCCATTGTTCGAACCTATCTGTGAGATTATCAAGGCCGTTCGGACAGGACGATGGGCTATTAACGCCGTATGGTTTTGTTGATGGATGTACGTTTTCCATAACCGCCTCACTTCAGCAGGCTTTGGGGATGGCAACCATGTTGACGCACCGTCCGTGGTACCGAGCTGCGCCGCATAACCGCGTAGTCCTCAGCGGTCATGTCGAGCTGGTGGTGGCAATACTTCCGCCAGGCACGTTCGACCGCTTCATTGTTACCCACAGTCAAATAGTTTCGTAACTTTGGTGTCAGCGTAGCCCTGCGGTGTGACCTTACATCTAATCCTGAAGTTGACGCCGAATCCGGAAGCCTGTTGTCAACCTGCCGGATCACATGTTCGATGGATGCCCCCCGTAACACTGAACCACCCAAACCACCGCCTTGCCAGGCACTGTGCAGCCGCCAAGGCGTTGCAGCTTGGGGGGAAGGTAAAACCGACTGGATTACCGCTTCACTGACCGTGGCGGACGGCCGATTGCTCGAACAACCCGTGCCCAATACGGCAAGGATGAGGATAAAACAAGATTTGGATAGTGAGGACATGGCGGCTCCTGGGGATATGGAAAACCACCACCCTAGAAGCAACATCCTGATCGGAGGCCGCAAAAGCTTGCGGTTTTCGGCATCTTTTGTCAGCACCAACACCCTGATTTTTGCCACGATGAGCCGTTATGGAAAAAATCAACCTTGCTTTTATCAACCGCCTCGGAAAACGCCTGCTGGGTGGCCAAACAATTTCTATCGCTGATCAGCCGCCACCTGACGAGGAGATTCCACGCTACCCGCCTTTTATGAAGGGGCTTCCGGCTGCGCCCGTCGACCGCATCCTGTCCACCCAAACCGAACTGATCAACGCCATCGAACACGCCTTGTCCTTGCCGGATGACCTCTACCAAACCATTGCCGCACCGGTCATTGAACGCTATGCCGCTTTCAGCCATCTGTTGCCGGCCTCGGAATCGCATCATCATCGCGGCGCGGGCGGTCTGTTCCGGCATGGACTGGAGGTTGCCCACTGGGCAACCCAAGCGGCGCAAGGCTGTTTGTTTGCCACCCATGCGACACCGCGCGAACGCAAGGAGCAAGAACTACGCTGGCGTCTGGCGGTGTGTTTTGCCGGTTTGCTGCATGACATCGGCAAACCTGTATCGGATATGGCGGTTGTGGACAGGCACGGTGAATATACCTGGAATCCTTGTGATGAAAACCTGACCGACTGGGCGACCCAAAACGGTATCGACCGCTATTTCTTGCGCTGGCGGGAAAACCGCCACAAACGCCATGAACAGTTCTCGGCGTTGGTAATTGAGCGTGTGCTGACCCGGGCATCGAGATCTTACATACTGGCTCCGGGCTCCGACATCATGCAGGCCATGCTGGAAACGATCCATGGCCTGGATCGGGGAGCGAAATTGTCCGAACTGGTCATGGCGGCGGATTGTAAAAGCGTCGAACGTGACCTGAAAGCCCATCACCATCCCACCGATCCGGCCATGGGGATGCCGGTGGAAAAATACCTGTTCGATGCCATGCGGCGCTTGATCAAATCCGGACACTGGCTCGCCAATGACAAAGGCGCACGCCTCTGGCGGTTCAAGGAAGGCCTTCATATTGTTTGGCGCACCGGTGCCCAGGACATCGTTGAGCTACTGGCGAAAGACAAAGTCCCCGGCATTCCACGCGATGAAGACACCTTGGCCGATATTCTGATAGAGCGGGGCTTGGCCATCCCGAAAATATTGTCCGATGGCCGGCAATACCGTTATTGGCGTATGCAACCCCAAGGTTTGGAGGTGATCTTGTACATGCTGCGTTTGGCGTCCACCGAATTGGTGTTCAGTAATGAGCCGCCCGTCATCGTTGAAGGAATTGAAGTTTCAGATGAGGCTGAGATAACTGTTACTGCTGAGTCCGGGCAAAACAATGACACACTGAAATCCCAGCCGGACGGGCAAATTGGCGATGCTACCAGCGCCCAGGTTTGTGCAACACCACCCGATAAGGAAAACTGTCAGGATTGCCGCGACCAATCGGCAATTGGCCTACCGGTTGATACCGCGTTGCTTCCGTCAGGCATGGACGGATCGGAAACAAGAACTCCTACTGAAAATTTCTTGCAAGATAGGCCGCCTGCCGAAACGAAAGGAATAGTCCAAAAATCTAAAAAGCTAAGCAGCCCATCTCAGCTTGAGGAACAGAGCGAACCAGCAATCAACCCTCAGTTAGAAGCCGAGCCTATCGCCACCGCCCGCAACTGGCTACAAGCCCAGGGTCTGGTTGGGGAATGGCTTATTCAGATTAGTCATGAGCTTAATGTCGGACGGTTAAAACTGGGAACCGACGTCTTGGAGTCCCAAGGCAAGTGCTTGCTGGCGTTTCCGGATATCGCCCAGATGCTGACTATTGAACCCAACTTCTTCATCAGAACCCTGGAGGATAAAGGTTGGCTGGTAACCGACATTCTTTCGCCAATGCGCAAGGTGCAGGTAATCAATCAGGTGCGTGGCGTGCTCTTGGCAACGGAGCCCAGTGGTTTTTTGAAACAGTTGGTTACAGTTTCCAACTTGCCTGTAGCAGCGGAGGTATCCGAACAACTCCCGGAATTGGCTACACCAACAGCCGCCAAGGGCAATAAAAAAACCTTGCCGAGAAAGCCTGAAAAACCTGGCAAAGCGCAGGGTCGTACCCAAACTGCTGTGACGGCAACTGAAAAAGTTGATCCGACAAAAACACAGCCAGTTAAACCAACCATAGCTAAACCTGTATCCAGCAAAACCCAGGCAGTTAGCCAAGCAAAACTTCAACCCGTGGCTAAGCCAGCCATGACGAAAAAGCCCGTCAAGCAAGATGCCGCCGTGGCGGCCTTATCTAAAACCGCTTCCAATCAGCTTCCAAATCCCAACATGCCATCGGGTAGTCAAGCGGTCATGGCATTAATCGATCAATTACGAAAAGCCCAAACTTTCTCATCAACAACAGACTATGCCTGGTATAACGTGGAAGAATCCGACATAGCCCAGTGCTTGCAACAGCATCCCGGCCTCAAGCGTAGCGGCTTGTTACGCGAAATGGCCAGCCACCCGGATTGCCGCATGGATGAGGGTGGTTTCAAGGTCAGAATCCCGCCATGAAGTCCGATTACGATTACCAGTTTCCTTGGCGGCCAATATTTGAAGTTTTCGCGATTGCCGGATGGGTCAGTGGGGCGGCGATGGCTTATCTGACCAGTCAATGGTCGGGCTTGCCGCAAGAACCTTTCGACTGGCTGATGGTTACCTGTGGGGTGATGGTGTTGTGGCGGTTGCCGCCTGCACTGAGTCTCTGGGTTCGGAAAAGACGGCTGCGGCAATTCCGGTTCCAGTATTTGGAAGCCGACAAGCTCAAACAGTTTGTGCAACGCCATCCTGACGAGTTATGGTTCGGCTGGGGCTTTGATTGGGTGCAAAAACATGCCCAACTGGCTTATGAAATCCTCAAACGCGATGTCTCCTTGCTAATCCCGACTGACCATCAGCGTATGGGCTCGGCCTGGATCCATGGCCTGGAAATATCGGAAAGCGAAGTCCGGCAACCCATCCAACATACCGCCGGCCATACCCTGATCGTCGGTACCACCGGGGCGGGCAAGACACGGGCGTTTGATGTCCTGGTCACCCAAGCCGTGCTGCGCGGTGAAGCGGTGATCATCATCGATCCCAAAGGCGACAAGGATCTGATGGCGTCAGCCAAGCGGGCGTGTCACTTGGCACAGCGTCCTGACCGCTTTGTCTATTTCCATCCGGCTTTCCCGGAAGACAGCGTGCGTCTGGATCCGTTGCACAATTTTAATCGCCCGTCGGAGATTGCCAGCCGCATCACCGCCATTTCGCCGGGCGAGACCACCAATGACCCGTTCAAGGCCTTTGGCCAGAAATCCCTGGATAATGTCATTCAAGGGCTGATGGTGATTGAGGAACGGCCGACTTTAGCCAAGCTGCGCCGCTATCTGGAAGGTGGGCCATCGACCTTGGTCGTCCAAGCTTTGGAGCGTTATTACGACAACTGTCTGGGTCATTGGCGGCAAGATGCCCGACCGTATTTGAAGGCCGCCAAAGATATCGACGCCAAAGCCGCAGGCTTGGTGCGCTTTTATCGGGACGTGGTGCAACAGCAAGCCCCGAATCTCGATCTGGAAGGCTTGTTATCGCTGTTCGAACACGACCGTACCCATTTCAGCAAAATGGTCGCTTCATTGATCCCGATCATGAACATGCTGACGTCTGGCCCCTTGGGGCCGTTGCTGTCACCCAATCCGCTTGATCTGGATGACCATCGCCCCATCACCAATACCGGCCATATCATCGAAAAAGCCCAAGTGGCGTATATCGGCTTGGATTCGTTGTCGGACGGTCTGGTCGGCAGTGCCATCGGTTCGATTTTGCTCGCCGATCTTGCCGCAGTGGCGGGGGATCGGTATAACTACGGCGTTACGGACCGGCCGGTTAATGTATTTGTCGATGAAGCCGCCGAGGTGATCAACGATCCCTTTATCCAGGTATTGAACAAAGGTCGTGGTGCCAAAATGCGCTTGTTTATTGCCACCCAGACTTTCGCCGACTTCGCCGCACGCACGGGTTCTCAAGATAAAGCCCGCCAAGTGCTCGGCAACGTCAACAACCTGATCGCCTTGCGCATCATGGATAGCGAGACCCAACAGTACATCACCGACAACCTGCCGAAAACCCGGCTGAAATACATCATGCGCACCCAGGGCGTCGCGACCAGCGCGACGAATCCCAGCGTGTTTTCCGGCAATGTCGGTGAACGCCTGATGGAAGAGGAAGGCGATTTGTTTGCTCCCCAGTTGTTGGGGCAACTGCCTGACCTGCATTACATTGCCAAGTTGTCCGGCGGGCGCATTGTCAAAGGCCGCTTGCCCATACTGCGTTCAGCAACCGATAAGGCGAAGGGGTGACCATGCAGCGTAACTTTCTGCTCAGCCTGTTGGTTTGGTTGTTGGAAATCATCCTGGTGGCGGGGTTTGTCTCGGATGACTGGGCTAGGGACATCCAGGCCGTAGAAAATAATAGCCTCATCGCTTATTTCGGTGTCGAAAAGGAGGCGGAAATCCGCCAGACCAGCCAGCACTGGTTTGATCGGTTATTCGTCAACACCGGTATCAGGGAGAGCGTTTACCGTTACTTCATCCCGACCGAACATGAGCGCCAGCTATCGAGAGGCTTTGAAGAGGTCGGTAGGCATGATTTGTTTCCCTTTATCCAAAGCCGGCTGGATGTGTTTTGGGACACGCTGTACCAAATGATCAAACGTTTTATCATGGCGTGGGTGTGGTTGCCGTTTCTGGGGGTTACCCTATTGCCTTTTGCCATTGACGGGCTGATCCGGCGCAAAGTCAGCCAGACCAACTTCGATTACCCCAGTCCGATGGTGCATCGCTACAGCCTTTACATCATGCTGGGCGCGGTGTATTTGCTGTTGATGGGCTTGACGCTACCGTTTCCGGTGCCGCCGCAAGCAATCCCGGTGGGTGTGTTTATCGTGGCTTTGGCTTTGAACGTATTGCTGGCGAATACCCAGAAGCGGGTTTGAATACGCCCCCTCTGCATCAGCACCGCATTGGATGGGGTATGATGTATAAAAGCCCTTCCTATAACTCATTATTTCCCATATTATTGAGTTATATAAACAGGGGCTATAACTCATGAAGTGGAATTGGCAACAAACAGATTGGCCACATTTTAGCTACGACCCGGCCAAGATAGATGAAAGCGAAAAGCGGTTGCTGCTGGGTGCCGGGCTGTTGTTCGGCGCCTTCAAGCATTTGGGTGATGAAGACAAGCAGCAACTGACCATCGAACTTATCAGCAATGAAGCCTTAAAAACATCAGAGATTGAAGGCGAATACCTAGATCGTGACAGCCTGCAATCCTCCATCCGCCGCCAATTCGGCTTGGTCACCGACAATCGCAAGGTGTCCGCCGCCGAACAAGGCATTGCCGAAGTCATGGTGGATTTGTACCGAGGATTTGACTCTCCACTGTCCCCCACCTTGCTGTTCGAGTGGCACAACATGCTGACCAACGGTCGGCGTGATTTAAACGACATCGGCCGATACCGGACGCATACTGACCCTATGCAAATCGTCTCCGGTGCCATCTATGCCCCGAAAGTGCATTTTGAAGCGCCGCCTTCATCACAGATGCTGGCGGAAATGGAGCAGTTTATCGCCTGGTTTAACGACACGGCGCCAATGGGAAAAACGCCGCTGTCCGCTTTGCTGCGGGCAGGCATTGCCCCATACGCGCCAACTTAAAATCTAAGATATGCTGCAAACACAAGATAAGCGTATCAGATAACACCGGCATTCAATTCCAGCTTGTTGGCTAATTTCATCCAGCTTGCAATCTCGGAAGGTAGCGTCTGTAATGTTCGACGGCGAGGTCGCTCCATGAGCACCTTAAAACAGTCCGGCTGATTGGCCTGACGCCAGCGATGGGTTTCAATAATCCAAGAGTTAATTAAGGCGCGCATAATCTTAATGAGCCGCCACGGGGTTGCTATACGAACTTGGTCGAGCTGGCTCCAATCATGACCAAAACATTTATATAAATGACGCTCAATGACCGTGGCATATAATAATTTTCCGGTGATCCACACCTTACCTAGTACGCTGTCTTTTTGGGTGCGCAGCAAATCCAAATCCAACAAGCTTTTCAGCCGCTTGAAAACCAGTTCGACTTGCCAACGGCTTCGGTACAAATGAATGACGGTTGAAGCCTCCAGAACGTCTTCGGATACGGTTGTGAACACCATAACCCAACCGGCTAAATATAAGGTGTCCTGCGTCGGCGTCCGTCCTTTCCGGTTGCCGTCTTGCCGACAACGCCGCCGTGCCGCTTCTGCTCTCTCGGGCGGCAAGCGTTGCGCATGGACGATACCCGGACAACTGCGCCCTTTACTGTGCAGCCACACCGGTATGCTGATTAAATCGCCAGTCGCTTTCCGAAGGTGGTCAGCAATCTTTAACCGGTGTTCTGGCAGTGGCTCACAAGCCAACTGGCCTGCTTGCCGAAAATACAGCGGCATGGCGGTCGGTAGCAGCCGTATTAAGACGTCAACCGCCTGCTCATGGCGGTCAAGGATAGCGGCAGGATGGTTGTAACCACGATCAGCCAGCACCACATCCCCTGGGGCAAAACAATATCGACTCAGGCTTTCGCCTTGGTCGACACCGGTGACCTGGACTTCGTGGAGCGTCATACCTACCAAGTCCAACGCCAGATGTAGCCGATAATCGGTGCCTTTTGCGCCCCGCCCTTGTAGTGACGAGCCATCGACCACTAAAAGCCGAAACGGCTCTGAAGGGTTTTTCACGGCGGGAAGCATTTTGCTAAGCAAGGCTTTTAGCCAAGGCTCGCAGGCTTTTAAGCGCTTATGAACCGCCGTGTCGGTAATCCGTTCCTCCTGGAGCGTGAATACCCCGGCGGTTTCTCGAAGGACATTGTCCAGTCCGCAATAAAGCATGACGACTTGTAGTAACTGGGTGGGCGTTTTAATCTTACGGCCTCGCGTGAACGCTTGGAATTCATACGCCATTTCGTGATAATCGGCGGGTAACTCGTTCATAAATTCTTCAAAGCGGATGTCTTGGGATGTGGGTGGGACGACCATATTTCATTACAAAATCAACTATATGTGGCTACTTATTGATTTTTAAAGGCTATTTTCTTAAGTTGGCGCGTATGAGGCATTGCCCACCTCTATTTTGTCAGCATCCACCCTTTCGAAGATGGCAATGGCAGGATTGGCCGGGCGCTTGCCGAAAAAGCCCTTGCCCAATGCGTGGGGCAACCGACGCTGATAGCCATTGCCTACACGATTGAACGTA
>JAURZI010000126.1 GCA_030653435.1 Methylovulum sp. | reverse complement strand
CATCAGGAAGCAGAGGACAGGCGGATCGAGCAACTGAGCCTGTTTTAGAACACCGCCACACTTCAGGTGGCAAACATTTTAACCCGCTTTGAGCGGTTCACATTTACAAGCCTCCGGCTTTGCCGGAGGTATTTTGACTGCAACGAGTCCAAACTTACCCAACATGCATAATTATTCAGATAATTGGCGGCATCTCAAATCCATTCTGGACGGATACGCAACGAGAAATCAAAGCCCCGAATACTATTCGTATACGGATCACATCCATGCTAAGGCGTTGTCAATTTTTTTGGCCAATGCCACCTTGGCTACCCCTAAGTTGGATCGGAAAACTGTAGAGTCAGTGCTTGCAGGTAACCTATCTTGGCCACATACCTCTGTTTCAGGTCAATTCTCGAAAGTAGACGTGCCGTTAACGTTCCTCGAAGAATATGGTCTAGTTTCCTTTCATGCGGACTGGTGCACTGTTCATTGCCAAACACCGAGAAATCCGGACAACGTGGATCAGAGCCTGATTCAGTTAATCCAGGCCATTGGGCACCTTAAGGACATCCGTTTTGGCCAAAACGGCTACATCCAGCCGCATTACACATGCCCCGCAGATGAGCTGGAAAGGCTTTTGGCGGCACTTTTTGGCAGGGCATCCGTGGCGGAGCTTCTTCCAGCACTTTGCCTTGAAGACGGGCATTTCAAGTTGCTGCCGGGGAATAAAAATTTCAGTCCGTTGGTCTGTACTAATCTGTGGTTAAAACTGCGGGAAACGCTGGAACCAAAGGAGGCTTTCGAATCGTGGATCTTATGTCTGCGCGTCAACTGTGACTGGGCCATGCCAGTGCTGTTTGATGATTTTGATCACGAGCAGCGAACAGAATTTATTGAGCAACTGTTAGCCTATTTCGCCCAAGATGTTGTACTCAGTCGCCCTATAGACACTTTGTGGAGGCAATCAATCAACGAGAACCAGTTTTCGGACATCGTTACACCAGTTAATATCCATTTGTCTTTAACAATTTGCGCAGAAGGAAACGGCCATTCAGAAGATCAGGGCATCATTGAGCTTGAAAAGCCAACATTGGTGACATTGAGCAAAGCTTACCCATTGCCAGAAATTGATACCTCAAGCGATTTGCGATTGGTTCTCCAGTTGCAGCGATTTGCACATTGGGGAGAGCCTGATTCGTTCTATGCTTTGCTGCTGGCCAGCACTATTGAGGCCAGCATCCATATAAATGGACAGGCGCTCACTTCTTGGGACTTTGTTGAGGATGTGCTCGCACTAGCCACATCTCGTCCAATACTGAAATACCTGCTTTTTAATGTAGTACCTAGGTACGAAAGTGCTTCTTACATGATCTGGTTGCTGTCGCGGCCTGCTACCTGCGACATTGCGCTGTTTTATCTGGCGCAGCGATCATTTGCCAGCTTACGCAAAGAAAGCCATGCGTTTACACTGCATTTTGATAAAGGTTATCAACAACTAGTCTGCCACGAATACCTGCGGACAATTGAGAAGGAGCCAGACGGCGGTGACCGCTTACTAAAAGCAGTAGAATTTTTAGGCGAACGATGCGACCTGCATTCTAGCACTTTTTCGAAAAGCTTTAAGTATCAGTTCCTGCTCTGCCTTTTGGATAGCTTAAGTCATCAACGCATTATTCAGATCGGGCAAGTATTTGCTCAGCACACTTCTGAAACCGAGAAAACTCCAGGCTACCAACCACCGCAACACTATTGGTATCTCATAGGCTTCTGGCTGATCGAGCGTATTGAAAATACCGGTATTGACTCTACAGGAACGTTAAGCCGCTCGTTGAGGGAGACCCTTCTGAGAGACTATAAGGCGGAGTTTGAAGCAAATATGACAGGGCTTAGTAGTGGTCTGGAGCCGAATAACTTCTTTTCCGCCCTGCCTTGGCATAAGCTCGTTGAGTACGAAGGCATCTCCCCACTTCTCGCGCTGTCAAGTAATTGCTGCGACTGGCGGCAGAACCTCAGCTATAAGAATAAAAACACCTCTACTGTAGCTTTAGCCGTTCGGAATTATCTACAGATTCTGATGTGTGTTGGGCGATCGCTAAGAATTCCCAAGGATCGGGAGCGCATTGCGCACCGAGTGGTTGAGATTGTCAGGACTCTGGGTTTTGGCCCACGCGAGCAAGCCATTCATTTATTCGACGAAGCCTTTTACGGCAACAAATACGATCTGTGGACGCCATTCTGTTCATACACCAACCTGTTTCAGGAAACTCTGTATGACGATTTTGTCGAGCGTTGCTTGCCCTTAATCCCCTTGAACCAGCTGTTTGTCTTGCTTGAACGCTGCACTGCAATTGCGCGAACTCAAAAATTGCAGGAGGCGATAGTAGCTCGGCAGACACTCGAAACTGAAGACTTGGGGCTTTCTGCTCTCGAAAAAGCTTTCATCTCTGCCTGGGACACGGGTCATATGGCCTTAGCCACCAAATTGATGGCTTCCGCGAAGGATTTCCTGAGCCAAGAACCCTTTGCAACAACAAGCAACTCTCTTATTGTAAGGGATCGCAAAGTCTGGATGAGCTATGAATACAAATTGCAACTGTGGGAACTTCTCGAAACATTAAAGCATGACCCCCAAAAGTTTGCTAACGATGCTCGGCAGATCCCGATACCGTATGAGCCCGATGGCAGGCTTT
Organism: Methylovulum sp.; assembly: GCA_030653435.1. Lineage (GTDB taxonomy): Bacteria > Pseudomonadota > Gammaproteobacteria > Methylococcales > Methylomonadaceae > Methylovulum. The sequence goes on along the minus strand of JAURZI010000126.1, from coordinate 11,601 downwards.
ACCAGGAAGAAGGTCGGGCGTTGCGGAAGGAATGCGATCACTTTAGACGCTACATCAGTGCTGCCGCTTACTTAGAATCCGATCCAGAAAGATGCGTAATTATCATGGAGGCGCTATATAAGGAAAATAAAAGCAGCAACTTTAGTTTCATGCTGTTCAAAGGCCGCATGGCTCTCTATGAAATCAAGCAGGATGCAATGGGATTAAGACACGCTTTGTCGCAATTCATTAGTAGCCTCGCTGATACGGAGCCCGAATATATGCCAACTAATTGGGTTGCTAGCATTTTGGATACTTACAGGCAGCTTCAGGATTCTCCAGGAATTAATGAGTTTTGGGTGAGGCTTAATCCGGATCAGCAGACTAGGCTCGAAATTATGTACCCCTACTGTAGAGCTCTGATTGCAAGTGGTGAACCTTTAATTGCCCAGCAGATTATTAACCGCTATTACGATCTGAATAATCAAATATCTGAGGGATTAGGAATCGATGATCTGATTGACGAGCTCGGCAAGGCCTTACCGAATGTGCTATCCATGAGTCAACTCGTCCAAATAGTGACTGAAGGATCGCAACGTAGCGTGGAACAACTGGCAAAACATTATAGCCAAATCGTGTCCAAAGAATTTGAAGAGTATGTGTCAATTGTCGCTCCAAAATTGTTACCGCACGAATTCCTAAAAAAGATAGTGTTGGAAGTGGCTCAGGAATTGCTGTTGCGTAAGAAAAATCTACAATTGCACTCCAAGGATTCAAGTGGCAAAACGAAAAGCCGAATCAGCGAAGAGGATCTGATCAATGATTGGTTTACGTCGCTGTTCGATAAGCGGATGGCAGAAGCCCATATTGGATTCAGGGATCAAAAACGAGGCGGTCAATCGGCATCCGGTGAAAACCCAGGGGAAATTGACGGTTACATTACCGATGCAAAAAATAAGCGAATTGCCATCTTCGAGGCATTTCGGCTATTTTCCATAGACAACACTGTTATCTCCAAACACTTGAACAAAATTGCTGGATATGACAACGAATCACTTAGCCCTGTTATCATCGTTGCGTATTGTGATGTCAGTGATTTTGCCGGGTTAGTTCATGGTTATTCCAAGTTCATTGATCAGAAAGAATATACTGGCTTCACAGTTGACACGGAGAAAGGAGGTATAGCAGAAGATAAGCCAGAGTGTACAGATCAGCTATGGCTGGGCAGTGAACTACGTCGCCGTAATCAGCGGGAAATCGTTTTCTATCACCTGCTACTAAATATGAGGTTCCAGGAGGAATCGACTCTGTGAGTCTTGTACCCACCGGATTCCTTTGGTTCAAATTGGATTTAAACCGCAAAATGTCAGTAGTCAAAATCAAAGGAACAATCAGGTTGGAACATAAACATTTACCAACAGTGAAATGTCGTTAATTTTCCAATGCACATCAGGACAACATCGGTTGAATCAGACAATAGTTTTAGAGCCTGCCAGTAATCTCTACCAAGACCGTTTCTTCCGTTTGACGGGGAAGGGTCTATCGGTTGGTGAGGCAATCACTAGCCTGCTACACCGTTACCTTGATGGAAAACCAACCAAAGCCAGTAAGCGAGTTTTGAGTGCGGCTGATCGGGATCTTGAGTTTTGGACGGCACATTTTTGGGATGACACCTCCGAAGAGGTTTTACAGACCGAAGCCTTTGTATTGGCTCTGACCCGTTATCTTCAGCAAAATAAAGTGATCCGACCGGGTTGGCTTCAACACTTGGTTGTCGAATCGCCAATAGCACTCCGGCGGGCCATTCGATATTCTCAAGTATTTTTGTCACCAACGGAATTGCATTGGCAGGAAATTTTGGGGCTTGATTTAAGTAATGCGGTTGGTTTCTCAGAATTTATTAAGGCTTGTGAAATTCTTCAGGCAGAAAACCATAAGTTTAAAAATGGGATAAAGTCGATAGAAGCTGAGCTGAAACGGTTGACACCTATGGAAACACTGGTCTATGCGAGCTTATTCGCATTTAAACATGTCGTTTACAGCCATGGCCAGAAAGAGTTAAGGCCTGATCTATTGGATAAAGATCGTGCCGATGCCCTTAATGTCGATTTTCAGAAAACCACCGATGCCATCAATCAGATCCTTATTTCAAAACTAAAAACCAGCGTCCACAGCGATTTTTTTATATCGGAGCGGATCATCGGTGAATCCCTTCGCAAGCACATGTCCACGTTATTGTTTCCGTCCCCCGGCACAGCGAGGGCTACCGAAAAATGCCTGTCTTACTTGGCGACGTTTGAACGTCTCGTCGCCGCCTATCTGCATTTCAATGAACACGTTGGGGGCACCATCACTAACTTTTGTTTTGACGACGATTACGATATTCGCTTTGAAGGGGAAATGCTGGTTGTATATCCCCAGGTAAATCAGGACGGGGGTGATTGGGGGCGCAATGGCAGGAAACTTGAGCGCCTACATCAATATTGGCATTTTAGGGCTATCGATGAATTTATCAAGCTAGGCCTTGCCTTTAAACACTTTGGTAGCCCTGAAAATGAAGAAAGTAATCGGTTTGCCTGGATGTCCGCCATACGTACCCGGCTTGAGCTGACAGAAATTTACGGCCTTGACGATGAAATCACGACTGAAAACGGCTACAAAATAGATTTATTACGGACACTGCTGACGGTTGAACTGATGCACGCCTTTTACAAATATGGTTATATTTTGCCTTATTGCAAACACCGCGAGCAGACGGGAAATTGGCTATCGGCATTGACTGTGTTCTCATTCGCCGGACTTGTCGAAGGGGAAATCCGGTTTCCGATCACCTTTTCGGAACGTAAGGCAAAAATTGCCAGAATTTGCAATTGGACAAAAAGCGACGAATGGCCAAACGGCAATAAACAAATGACTGAAGCCATTCTGGATTTTTGGTCAAACGATCTAAAAGACTTGTCGAGGCAATTGCGTGAGCATGAATATGCGTTGCAACCGGAATTTCACGAACGGCCAATTTTCAAAATTGGAAATTATCTATTTGAATTGCCATGGGCATTTGCGTTCCAAAACAACGTCACGGCCGCCGTGAACAACTTACGTCGGCTAGGTCGAAATCGCGCTGAGCTAAACATGGAAACCAATCGCATCGAGATACGGCTTGCCGAAACTTTTGAGCACTTTGGTTTTAAAGTGGTTTGCAACTTCTTTCCGCCCCGTGATGCCGATGATGAAATCGGGGAAATCGATTTGATCTGTTTTCGCGACGACCACCTGTTTATCTTTGAAATAAAATCAGGTTACCTACGAAAGACACAACGCGATGCTTGGCAACACCGGACTAGCACATTAAGGAAGGCGGCACGCCAACTGAAACGCAAAAGTACCTTGGTAAAAGAAAGGCTGACAACCAATCCAACATTGTCAGCGTTAATCGGTGATCGAGATGCCAGTCATATTCAGGCGCATTCCTGGATCATCGATACATCAATCGAGCATGATCACGAATATTTCGAGGGGTTTCTCAAAGTATCACTTCAGGAAATTTTTATCGCGCTTCGCAATGAACGGCATTTGTTACGGGACTTACATTCGGCCATTGCTAATGAAAAAAAACGTAAGGGTGATCACGTTAATGAAAGCGGTTTTAGGAGTATTTGTGAGGAAGCCATGTTAACGGTCAGTGAACAACACCCAGCGGATAACCTGTATCCAAATGCCTTCTCTGCTGGTCAATTCGTCAATGTTATAGAAAACGATTTAGTTTGGATTGTCCTTGATTAAGGCACAAAACATTATTGATGACGGGTTTAGCGAGCATGGCAGGTATTAATCCTTTGGTTATTTGACTGTTTTTTAATGCAAGGGATCGATTACTGATGCTTAGCCCACTCTAAATGGATATTTCTAGTAACGGCGTACAAATAATGTCGTCTATCACCCATTCATAATAATGGGCAGGTGATTTAACAAAGTTATCCACAATCTCGCCATCCCTATATATAAGATTAAAAAAAGATTATATATAGATTAGCAAGGCATTTTTTGCTGTTGTTAAAATCGCTGCAAGCCACGCCAGTCATGGCCTACAGCGATTCTGAAAAAGTGCCCTGGCGTCGGTCGAATGCCGTGCCAAACGTCGGCCTAATGCCGTGCTTTTTGTCGGTCTAATGCCGTGCCCGTCGGTCTAATGCCGTTACCCCGTCGGCCTAATGCCGTGCCTGTGTCGGTCTAATGCCGTGTCCGCGTCGGCCTAATGCCGTGTTCCGGTGTTTTTCAAGGCCCTAAAAAGCGTCGGTCGAATGCCGTGCTTTTTTGGGTCTTATTTGCTGTCAAGATGGCGTTGTTGGCTAGGGGTTGGCGTCTTTTTGATCTTGAGCGAATCCCCGTCGACCACAAAACTGTCAATGGCGCCGATGGCAACCAACGCCCCCAATGCTTTACGCAGCCGGTATTTAAAGTCGCGAAGCGTCTGGGCTCCGCTCCCGCTCAGACGATGGATAGTGGTGATCTTCAATGGATATGGCGCGGCATGGGAAGATAAAAACCCGTGCAGCCACAACGCCAAGGGTTGTTTGCGCAGTTTTTGCCGCTGGGCAAATTCAATGTGCGTGTAGCCATCCTCAAACAGCCGCAGCATCGATTCAGTGAGTTCAACCACATAACGCTGGGTGACCTCGTCGCGGTAATAGCGAAGAAAGCCTTTTTCACCAAAGCTATCGCGGCCATGGAAAGTCATTTCGACAAATGCACCACCTAATCTTGCCATGGCTTCCTTCAGCCACTCGTGCTGGCTTTTGCCGGTGCCTTTGCCTAAGGCTTTAAGCAGGGCGTACGCGCTGAAGGTGACACTGAAACCCGGCAACTGTTGTCTGGACAGATGCACGATGTGCAGCCAGACATCCAGATCCGACTGGTTCAGTTGCACACCCAAATACCGGATGTCGATACCGTCCACCGAAGCCAGCAACGTGCGTTTTTTATAGGCGATGCGCTCATTGCCCTGGATACCGGCGAACAAAGCACTGCGCAAACAGGCGTTCGGCGTGCCCCGCATGGTTGTTGGCCAACTGGGGATCGCCGCCAGCGGTTCGATAACGCCTGATGGCGTTTTTTTGCGCTTGACTAATTGTTCGAATCTGTCGGTGAGATTATCAAGGCCGTTCGGACAGGACGATGGGCCATTAGCGGCGGATGTTTTTGTTGATGAATGCACGTTTCCCATAACCGCCTCACTTCAACAGGCTCTGGGGATGGCAACCGTGTTGAAGCACCGTCCGTGGAACTGGATTGCGCCGAATAATCGCATAGTCATCAGCGGTCATGTCGAGTTGATGGTGGCAATACTTCCGCCAGGCACGTTCGACCGCTTCATCGTTTCCACAGTTTGAATAGCTTGGTAGCTTTGGCGTCAGCGTAGCTCTGCTGTATGAGATTAAATCTGATCTTGAAGATGACACTGACGCTGAAGCCGAAACTGGAATTCTGTTGTCAACCTGTCGGATCACATGCTCGATGGATGCCCCCCTTAGCACCGAGCCACCCAATCCACCACCTTGCCACGCACTGTCCAGCCGCCAAGGCGTTGCAGCTTGGGCATCAGGTAAAACCGATTGGATCACCATCTCACTGACCGTGGCGGACGGCGGATTACTTGTACAACCCGTGCCCAATACGGCAAGGATGAAGATAAAACAAGTTTTGGATAGTGAGGACATGGCGGCTCCTGGGGATATGGAAAACCATCACCCTAGAATCAACATCCTGATCGGAGGCCGCAAAAGCTTGCGGTTTTCGCCATCTTTTGTCAGCACCACCACCCTGATTTTTGCCACGATGAGCCGTTATGGACAAAATCAACCTTGCTTTTATCAATCGCTTCGGAAAACGCCTGTTCGGTGGCCAAACAGTTTCTATCGCTGATCAGCCGCCACCGCCTGACGAGGAGATTCCGCGCTACCCTCCTTTCATGAAGGGGCTTCCGGCTGCGCCCGTCGATCGCATCCTGTCCACCCAAACCGAACTGATCAACGCCATCGAACACGCCTTGTCCTTGCCGGATGACCTATACCACACCATCGCCGCACCGGTCATTGAACGCTATGCCGCCTTCAGCCATTTGTTGCCGGCCTCGGAGTCGCATCATCATCGCGGCGCGGGCGGCCTGTTCCGGCATGGACTGGAAGTCGCCCACTGGGCAACCCAAGCGGCGCAAGGCTGTTTGTTTGCCACCCATGCGACACCGCGCGAACGTAAGGAGCAAGAACTGCGCTGGCGTCTGGCGGTGTGTTTTGCCGGTTTGCTGCATGACATCGGCAAACCGGTGTCGGATATGGCGGTCGTGGACAGGCATGGTGAATATACCTGGAACCCCTGCGATGAAAACCTGACCGATTGGGCAAATCAAAACGGTATCGACCGCTATTTCTTGCGCTGGCGGGAAAACCGCCACAAACGCCATGAACAGTTCTCGGCGTTGGTAATTGAGCGCGTGCTGACCCGGACATCGCGATCTTACATACTGCTCCGGGCCCCGACATCATGCAGGCCATGCTGGAAACGATCCATGGCCTGGATCGGGGCGCGAAATTGTCCGAGCTGGTCATGGCGGCGGATTGTAAAAGCGTCGAGCGAGACCTGAAAGCCCATCACCATAGCGCAGATCCGGCCATGGGGATGCCGGTGGAAAAATACCTGTTCGATGCCATGCGGCGCTTGATCAAATCCGGCCACTGGCTCGCCAATGACAAAGGGGCACGCATTTGGCGGTTCAGGGAAGGCCTTCATGTTGTCTGGCGCACTGGCGCCCAGGACATTGTTGAGCTACTGGCGAAGGACAAAGTCCCCGGCATTCCGCGGGATGAAGACACCTTGGCCGATATTCTGATCGAACGGGGCTTGGCCATCCCAAAAATCTTGCCCGATGGCCGCCAATACCGTTATTGGCGTATGCGGCCTCAAGGCTTGGAGGTGACCTTGTACATGCTGCGTTTGGCGTCCCCGGAATTGGTGTTCAGTAACGAACCGCCGGTCATTGTTGATGGAGTTGAAATTTCTGATGAGGCTGAGGCAACTGTTATCGCCACGTCGGGGCAAGGCGCTACAAAACTAGCGTCACAACCGGATAGGCAGATTGACCATTCCGTAAACGACTCGGCTAGAGCAACACCACCCGATCAGGAAAACCGTCAGGATGGCCACGACCAATCGGCAATTGAGCTACCGGTTGATACTGCGTTGTTTCCGTCAGGCATGGACGAACCGGAAACAAGTGCTGATACTGAAACGCCTCGGCAAGGTAAGCTACCCGCCGAAATAACCGCCACAACCAAAAAACCCAAAAAGCTAAGCAATCAAAGCTGTCCGTACCTGCTTGGGGAAAAGAGCGAACTAGTGATCAACCCACAGTCCGAAGCCGACCCCATCGCCCGCAACTGGCTACAAGCCCAAGGTCTGGTGGGAGAGTGGCTCATTCAGATTAGCCATGAACTTAACGTAGGACGGTTAAAACTGGGAACCGACGTCTTGGAGAACCAAGGCAAGTACCTGCTGGCGTTTCCGGACATCGTCCAACAGCTGGCTATTGAACCCAATCTTTTCATCAAAGCCGTGGAGGAAAAAGGTTGGCTGGTCACCGATATTCTCTCACCAATGCGCAAAGTACAAGTGATCCATCAGGTGCGTGGCGTGCTCTTGGCACCGGAGCCCAGTGGCTTCATGAAACAGTTGCTGACGGTTTCCAACTTGCCTGTAACCCCGGCAATATCCGGGCAGTTACCAAAACCAGTTAAACCAACAGCCGCCAAGGGCAATAAAAAAACCTTGCCGAGCAAGCCTGAAAAACCCGGTAAAGCGCAGGGTCGCACCCAAACTGCCGTGACGGCAACTGAAAAAGTTGATCAAACCGAAACACAGCCAGCCAAACCAAACTTGGCTAAATCAGCACCCAGCAAAACCGAGGCTATTACCCAAGCCAAACCTCAACCTGAGGCTATGCCAGCCATGACGGAAAAGCGCGTTAAGCAAGATGCCGCCGTTGACGATTTATCTAAAACCATCACTGGTCAGCATCCAAATCCCAACACGTCATCGGTTAGTAAAGCGGTCATGGCATTAATCGACCAACTGCGAAAAGCCAAAGCTTCCTCCTCTTCTTCTTTTTCATCAGCAACAGACAATGCCTGGTGTAACGTGGAAGAGTCCGACATAGCCCAGTGCTTGCAACAGCATCCAGGCCTCAAGCGCAGCGCCTTGTTACGGGAGATGGCCAGCCACCCGGATTGCCGCATGGATGAGGGTGGCTTCAAGATCAGAATCCAGCCATGAAGTCGGATTACGATTACCAGTTTCCCTGGCGCCCGATATTCGAAGTCTTCGCGATTGCCGGATGGATCGGTGGGGCGGCGATGGCTTATCTGACTAGCCAATGGTCGGGTTTGCCGCGGGAACCTTTCGACTGGCTGATGGTTACCTGCGGCGTGATGGTGTTATGGCGATTGCCGCCTGCACTTAGCCTCTGGGTTCGGAAAAGACGTTTGCGGCAATTCCGCTTTCAATATCTGGAAGCCGACAAGCTCAAACAGTTTGTGCAACGCCACCCGGAGGAGCTATGGTTCGGCTGGGGTTTTGATTGGGTGCAAAAACATGCACAACTGGCTTATGAAATCCTCAAACGCGATGTCTCCTTGCTGATTCCGACCGACCATCAGCGTATGGGCTCAGCCGGGATCCATGGCCTGGAAATCTCGGAAAGTGATGTCCGGCAACCGATCCAACATACTGCCGGCCATACCCTGATCGTTGGCACCACCGGAGCGGGCAAGACACGGGCGTTTGATGTCCTGGTCACCCAGGCGGTGCTGCGCGGTGAGGCGGTGATCATAATTGATCCCAAAGGCGACAAGGATCTGATGGCGTCGGCCAAGCCGGCGTGCCAGTTAGCACAGCGTCCTGACCGCTTTGTCTATTTCCATCCGGCGTTCCCGGAAGACAGCGTGCGACTGGATCCTTTGCACAATTTTAACCGTCCGTCGGAGATTGCCAGCCGCATCACTGCTATTTCACCGGGTGAAACCACCAATGACCCGTTTAAGGCCTTTGGTCAGAAATCCTTGGATAATGTCATTCAAGGGCTGATGGTGATTGAGGAACGGCCAACCTTGGCCAAGCTGCGCCGCTATCTGGAAGGCGGTCCCTCGACCTTGGTCGTCCAAGCTTTGGAGCGTTATTACGACAACTGCCTGGGTCAGTGGCGGCAAGATTCCCGGCCATATTTGAAAACCGCCAAAGACATTGACGCGAAAGCCGCCGGCTTGGTGCGCTTTTATCGGGACGTGGTGCAACAGCAAGCCGCCAATCTCGATCTGGAAGGCTTGTTATCGCTATTCGAACACGACCGCACCCATTTCAGCAAAATGGTCGCCTCGTTGATCCCGATCATGAACATGCTGACCTCTGGCCCCTTGGGGCCGTTGCTGTCACCCAATCCGCTTGATCTGGATGACCATCGCCCGATCACCAATACCGGCCATATCATCGAAAAAGCCCAAGTGGCGTATATCGGCTTGGATTCGTTGTCGGATGGTTTGGTTGGCAGCGCCATCGGTTCAATCCTGCTGGCCGATCTTGCCGCAGTGGCAGGGGATCGTTATAACTACGGCGTCTCGGACAGACCGGTGAATGTGTTTGTTGATGAAGCCGCCGAGGTGATCAATGATCCCTTTATCCAGGTATTGAACAAAGGCCGTGGCGCCAAGATGCGCTTGTTCATTGCCACCCAGACCTTTGCCGACTTTGCCGCTCGCACCGGTTCTCAGGATAAAGCCCGGCAAGTGCTCGGCAACGTCAACAACCTGATCGCCTTGCGCATCATGGATAGCGAGACCCAACAGTACATCACCGACAACCTGCCGAAAACCCGGTTGAAATACATCATGCGCACCCAGGGTGTTTCGACTAGCGCGACCCATCCCAGCCTATTTTCCGGCAATGTCGGTGAACGCCTGATGGAAGAGGAAGGCGATTTGTTTGCGCCGCAGTTGTTGGGGCAGTTGCCTGACCTGCATTACATCGCCAAACTGTCCGGTGGGCGCATCGTCAAAGGCCGGCTGCCCATACTGCGTTCAGCAACCAATCTGGCGAAGGGGTGACCATGCAGCGTAATTTGCTATTCAGCCTGTTGGTTTGGCTGTTGGAAATCATCCTGGTGGCCGGGTTTGTGTCCGATGACTGGGCGAGGGACATCCAGGCCGTTGAAGATAATAGTCTCATCGCTTATTTTGGTGTCGAAAAGGAGGCGGAAATCCGCCAAAACAGCCAACAGTGGTTTGACCAGTTATTCGTCAACACCGGCATCAGGGACAGCGTTTACGGTTACTTCATCCCGACCGAACGTGAGCGGCAGCTATCGAGAGGCTTTGAAGAAGTCGGTAGGCATGATTTGTTTCCCTTTATCCAAAGCCGGCTGGATGTGTTTTGGGACACGCTGTACCAAATGATCAAACGTTTCATCACGGCGTGGGTGTGGTTGCCGTTTTTGGCGGTTACCGTGCTGCCCTTTGCCATTGACGGGCTGATCCGGCGCAAAGTCAGCCAGACCAACTTTGACTATCCCAGCCCGATGGCGCATCGCTACAGCCTTTACGTCATGCTGGGTGCACTGTATCTACTGTTGATGGGCTTGACGCTGCCGTTTCCGGTGCCGCCGCAAGCGATTCCGGTGGGTGTGTTTATCGTGGCTTTGGCATTGAATGTGTTGCTGGCGAATACCCAGAAGCGGGTTTGAAAACACCCCTCTGCATCAACACCGCATTGGATGGAGTATGAGGCATAAAAAGCCCTTTCTATAACCCATTATTTACCATATTATTGAGTTATAAAAACAAGGGTTATAACTCATGAAGTGGAACTGGCAACAAACAGATTGGCCGCATTTTAGCTACGACCCAACCAAAATCGATGAAAGCGAAAAGCGGTTGCTGCTGGGTGCCGGGCTATTGTTCGGCGCATTCAAACATTTGGGTGACGAGGACAAGCGGCAACTGACCATCGAACTCATCAGCAACGAAGCGTTAAAAACCTCGGCGATTGAAGGCGAATACCTGGATCGTGACAGCCTGCAATCCGCTATCCGCCGCCAATTCGGCTTGGTCACGGACAACCGCAAGGTGTCCGCCGCCGAACAAGGCATTGCCGAAGTCATGGTGGATTTGTACCAAGGATTTGACTCTCCACTGTCCCACATCTTGCTGTTCGAGTGGCACAACATGCTGACCAATGGCCGACGTGATTTAAACGACATCGGCCGATACCGCACGCATGTTGACCCCATGCAAATTGTCTCCGGTGCCATCTATGCCCCGAAAGTACATTTTGAAGCGCCGCCTTCATCCCAAATGATGGCGGAGATGGAACGGTTCATTGCCTGGTTTAACGATACGTCACCGACCGGGAAAAGTCCGCTGCCCGCTTTGCTGCGGGCGAGCATTGCCCACCTCTATTTTGTCAGCATCCACCCTTTCGAAGATGGCAATGGCAGGATTGGCCGGGCGCTTGCCGAAAAAGCCCTTGCCCAATGCGTGGGGCAACCGACGCTGATAGCCATTGCCTACACGATTGAACGTA
>JAURZI010000108.1 GCA_030653435.1 Methylovulum sp. | reverse complement strand
ATCGCTAAACCAAATGCTTGTGGTTTGCTGAGCGACGGAAAACGCATGGCAACCGTGTCGACCCATTGGTATAGCTCTGGATTGCGAGACATAACACTAACTCCGATATAAAACATCCTATGTTACGGCAACATCATGTTTCGCTGTTCTTTTCTTTAAAAACCTACACTTGTAAGTAGTCCGGGAGGGGGGTACCCACAGTGCATAAAGGCAACGCCATTCTGCCCCATAGACTATCACCGATGTGATGGGTTTCGCTATCGTCCACTGAAGCGGTACGGGGTGCAAACCCGTTCCAGACCAATGTTATGCGCTGTATTGCCGACAGCGCTTACGGATTAACACCCGCATTCTTTCTGGAAAAAAACCACATCTGATAAACACTGAGCACTATCTGCATGCCCATGGAAATACCCATTAACGCGCCGCTGATGACCACGACATAAGCAAACGACGGCGTGGATTTGGTGATAAACCAGGACACCACATCCAGCAACATCGCCGCAAACGGGATGACGACGGCGATTCTTTTGACATAGACATTGATTTCGCACAACAGAAATATTTTGCCTATAAAAAACAGGATGAAGGCAATGCCGAATAAATGGATATGCGACACCCGCACCAGGGTCGGTATCGTCGCGCCGCCGCCATGTGCGACTTCCGCCACGCCCGCGTAATGGGTCAGGTCAGGCAAGGAGGGGTTGATGCTGGGCGTGTGGCAAATAATACAGTCCCGGTTTAAGATCGGGGCTACTTTTTCGATATAGCCGGGCTCATCGGCGCCTGAACTTATCCATTCCAGGATGACCTCCTGGTCAGAGGCGTATCTTAGATTGGGTTTCATAATGCCCTTAACCGCCGTGCCCAAGCGGGTTTGGCTGTTGGAGCCATGATAGCTGATCACGACATCTTCTATAGATAGCCCCGCTTTGCCGTCCAGGCCTTGATGGGTGTAATACAGATTCGCCAGCCCCGCCAGGTAACCCAAGCCAATGGTCAGCAGAAACACAGTGTTTAAAATGCGCTCGCTGACGGAAATGTCTTTAAAACGTCTAAAACGTTCTTTCATTATGAATCCTGATGACAACGGTAAATGGAGGCTTGCCATGCAACCATTGCGGGCTGACCTTTGCTAAATCGTTAGGCTTGCCCCGTGTTTTAGAGAAAAATAGGCTATCACGCCACATTATGGCATTCACATAATATAAAAATAGTCAATAGACGAATATGGCGACTAATTTACAAAAACTTACAAAACTTAACTAATCTTGACTATACTTGGCTCTTCATCGCTCATCGCCCTATTCTCAATATTACCAGCAGAGTTCTCGCCATGAAAAAAATAACTGTCTCCATCGTCTTATCGCTGTTTCCTTACTGCGCTTTTTCTCAAGTTTTTCAGACCGACATCACCGTAACAAACCCGGCAACCAGCACAACACCCGGTGACTCACTAAGAAAAACGCTTAATTTCGATGCTGCCAATGATTTTTTCGATGAACTATCCAACTCTGGCTTTGAGAGCTCATTTAGTAATTATTCCAATAAGTCTATCGTAGTGGCCAATACCGTATACAACGGCGTACCGATTAATGTTAATTTCCCCGACAACACCGCCAAATTGATACTCAACATACCGGATCTCGGCATTACCAAAACCTTTAACAACGCAACCCGCAGCCAAAGCACCAAAGCATTGGAAAACTATTTGCGTCACGATACCGATGGCACTTACACCAAAATAACCGAGTACCAGGTTGCCAACACCCCCAGCTCGCAAATTGCCGGTAACCCGACCAGCCAACAAGGACAATTGGTTTCCAGCAATTTTAATGTCGCCGCCAATGTTTCTGCGGCATCCACTACCGGCACTCAAACCACGGCAGTGGACACTAAAGCCAGCACCCAAGTTAATCCATTCGCGGTCGGTGTGGGCGGCGGGACTTATCAGCAAAAAGGCACCGATGTTTCCGTGATTAACGTGCCTATCAGCAAAGCTTTTGGCATCGATGCCAATGACGCACGCAAAAAACTGCTGCTTAATGGTCAGTTTAACTATGTCACCGTCGGGCAGGCATCATCGTTCCAGGGTGGTTTGGGAATAGGCTATATGCACCCGCTGACGGATAACTGGTATTTAATCCCCAATATCAGTTACGGTATGGTGGGCTCCCAAGATCTGGCCAGCCTAGGACAAATCATTTCCGGTTCATTAGCCAGCAATTACCAGTTCAAGGTGTCGGATTACACCTTGTCCATGGTCAATATGTTCGGTTATTACAAAACCTTGCCGTTGAATATCTCCAACGACATCAAATCAGATCCTGATATTCAGAACTATGTCATTAAAAACGGCTTTTTTGTCAGCAAAGAGCTGCCTTTTAAAGTTTTCGACCACCGCTTGAGCGTTAAAGGCATATTCACCGACACCGAGTTTTTTGGTTCCAAGGTTTTTATTCGGCAATACAATGAGATAGGCTTTGAAATTAATACCCTGGAAAAAGTCAAATGGCTGGATAAGGTGACCTTTGGGCTGGCAGACGCGTTAACCGTCAGCGCGAAATACATTTTCAGTATTGAAGACCCCAATAACCTTGAAGGTTACGATATTGGTATAGGCTACGATTTTTAGCTGCGCCAGCCCTTGCTTACGGCCTTAGCGCATATTGCTGCCCTAAGGCAGCCCTTATCATTGAAACGTAGGGCGTGCCGTGCGCGCCTTCTCCGCTGGCCTTAGTGGCGCGCGCGGCGCGCTCTACAGCAAAGCTCAGTCCAATTCAATACCCAATATACTGACGGCATGCGCCATGATTTCGTCGGGGTTGAAAGGTTTGGTGATGTACAGGTCGGCACCGACTTCCTTGCCTTTTTCCTTGTCATATTCCTGACCTTTAGCCGTTAGGAGAATAATAAACACATCATCCATAAGCCAATCCTTCTTGACGGTGCGGCACACGTCGAAGCCATTCATTTTCGGCATCATGACATCGAGCAGCACCAGTTGCGGGCGCTCCTCCTCAATAATTTCCAGTGCTTTTTCGCCGTTTTCGGCGATGAAAAACTCGACATCATAATCTTCCAGGTCTTCCAAAGTCTGTTCCAGCAACAGCCGGATATGGGGTTCATCATCGGTGATCAGAATTTTTTTGCTCATGCGGGTTTGTCTTAAAGTTGCGCTTAAAGTGGATGGCGATTCTTGAATCTATTGCCTTCAGCGGGGCAGGATGTAACCCTCGCCCCGAATGTTTTGCTGCTATTGTTCGCTTTGGAGCCTTAGGAAAACTTGCGGACGGGTAGCCTACCCGTGCTTTTCCCAAGGTTAAATATACCGTGATTTCAGCATTTCAGCGGCACTTTCGTCCAGTAATTCACGCCGCCGCACGTTCTCGAAACGGGAGAGCAGGTCATCGACACGCAGCCGCTGTTTTTGCTCGCTATTAAAATCATGCAAGACATTGCCGCTGTGCATCATGACGATGCGGTCGCCAAGATTGATGGCTTGCTGCATGGAATGCGTGACCATCAACGTCGTCAGGCCTTCGCGGGCGATGATCCTGTCAGTCAGCGCAATGACCTGGTCGGCGCTTTTCGGATCGAGCGCCGCAGTGTGTTCATCAAGCAACAGCAACCTGGGTTTCAGCCATGTTGCCATCAACAAGGTCAACGCCTGCCGCTGACCGCCGGATAGCGAACCTATCGCACTGTCCAGACGGTCTTCCAGACCCATTTTAAGTTCGCGGACACGATCCCGCAATTCATCCTGCAAATGGCGTGAGTGCGCCCAGCCCAAGCCGCGGAATTTACCACGCTTGGCTGCCAGCGAGAAATTGTCCAGTATCGACATGTTCGGCGCAGTACCGGAAAAAGGATTCTGGAACACGCGGCCTATCAAACAAGCGCGGCGATATTCCGGCCAGCGGCTGACATCCTGTCCATCCAGTTCTATGCGCCCTGAATCAATGGGAAAACTGCCGGCCAACGCATTAAGCAGCGTCGATTTGCCCGAACCGTTACCACCCAGCACGATGACAAACGAGCCTTCGGCGATTTCCAGATTAATGCCGCGCATCGGACGCACTTCATTGACCGTTCCGGCATGAAAGGTTTTATAGACATTGTTCAGCCTTACCAGCGGGCGCTGCGGCACAGCTGAGGCCTGGGCATGCGTAGTCATGCTGCCCCCTGGGCTTTGCGTAAAGACACATGCTTCATCATACCGGGCAGCACTAATGCGGCAAAAACAAAAACAGCGGTGATAAGTTTGAGGTCGTTAGGGTTAAGCCCGAAGGATAGCGCAATCGCAACAAGCTGGCGGAACAGCACAGAGCCGATAATCGCTCCGGCAATGGCGATGCCGACACCGGTCGCACCCGTTAGCGCTTCGCCGATAATAACACTGGCCAACCCCCAGACCACCATGCCGATACCCATTTGCACATCCGCGAAATTTTGGTATTGCGCCCATAACGCACCCGCCAAACCGACCAGGCCGTTCGACAAGGCCAAACCAAAAATGCGGTAGTTTTCGACATTGCCGCCCAGAGCCTTGACCATTTGCGGATTATCGCCGGAAGCGCGCATCGCAGTGCCAAGGTCGGTGCGGAAAAAAGCCCACAACCCCGTGGCAATCGCGCCCACTAGCGTCAACATCAGCAGCAGCATCGTCAAGTCCGCACTGGACACCGTCCAGCCCCATAGCTGGGTCTCAGGCCCGCCAAAAACCTGGACGGCCATCGTTTCGCAATAGGTGGATAACGTTGCCACGCCTAAAAAAGGGATATTGCTGCGCCCCATCACATGCAGGTTGACTGAATAAAGCGCCGTCATGACCAAAATACCCGACAGCAATGCGTTGATATGGAAGCGTGTCTGTAACACGCCGCTGACCGTACCCGCCATCATGCCGGCTATAAAGCCTGCACTTGTTGCCCATAAGGGGTGGACACCGTATTTGACTAGCAACACGCCAGTGACGGCCGCCCCAAAAGTCAGCGAGCCGTCAACGGTAATATCGGCAATGTCGAATATGCGGTAGGAAATGTATACGCCTAGCGCCAATAGCGCCAGGATAACCCCCAGCGTCAACGCACCTATCAGTAATGTCATGACAACCTCGCCGTTGTTGTGACCGGGGCGCACCACAGCGCACCCCGGCGTAAATAACTTTCACCCGCGCCGACGCCTTCCCGGTCATCATTAAGCAAATGCAGCACACCCCGCACGAATTGATTGTCCATCAGGCGTTCCAGGCTTTCCGATAAATCGATAAACCCCTTACGCACCGGGCTGAACGGCACGATGCAGGCATGCACATGTATGTGCAAAGCCCCGTCCGCAGCCATCGGCCGTAATTGCTCAGCGAGCAGCAATGATGGGTTACGCGCGACCATGCCGACTATCAGACAAGTTTCGTCCGTATAGGCGGGTTCGGCGGTAAATAGCAGGCGGTCGCGGACGGCAGGAAAGGCAAACAAGTCATCGTCGGCCGATATTGGCGGCACTTGCCGCGCGGCACCGATAAGATGCGCTGTTTCCGCAACAATCGCCCAGGATACGGCGTCGCTGGCGCAGACTTCCAATGCTGCTTGCGCCAGTTCGCTCAGGCGTAGGGGCGGGGTTTCCGGCACGGCGCCAAACCGCAGCAAATACCGGAATGGCCCGGTAACGCTAAGCCCGTGCAGCAGGCTGACTTCAGGCACCAACCCGCCCTCCCGTTGCAGCCAGTCGGGATGGGCGGGATCGTCTCCCGGCAAGCTTACCGCCAAGCCGTCTACCGCAAGCAATTCCCCTGCCCGTTCGGTATTGCTGCTGTCGCCCAGCATGCCGTAACCTATCACCCAAGCCTGTTCAGGAACCGCTAGCGAGACGGGGCGGCCTGAATTTTTGCCGATAATGCTGCCCTGTTGCTGCGCCGTAGCGTTCAAGGTGTACACCTCGAAATCGTTGCCTGCCAGCCTGACGGTGTTGCAGACCGGAGCGCCGCTGACAGCGACGGCAGCTTGCGGCACGGGCACGGCAGTCGTGAAGGAGTCCAGCAATTGCTGGAAACCGACCAGCTTCAATACCTCGCTGACGCTGGCGGAAGGGTCGATAAGCCGCAATGTGCCGCCTATGTTGTTCAGGTTTTTCGCCAGTATGACCAATACACGTATGCCCGCTGAGCTCAGGTAATGAACTTGCGACAAATCCAGCGCAATACGGTGGCAACCGCTGTGTACGGTGTCCTGCAACGATTTGTTGACCGAATTGCTCCACGCCGCATCAAGCCGGCCGCGCAAGGCAATGTGCATTTCGTCGCCGTCAAGTTGGGTAATGATTTCCATCCGCTTACTCCCTAATGGTTAATGGTTAGTCAGGCGTTTATCCGCTTTACGCACCAGTTCCGGCGGCAGGCGTAAATGCAGCGTTTGGGCGTGTTCTTCGCTGACAATCAAACTGATTTTCGTGGGCCGGGAAAAAGGGATGTCGCCCGGCTTTTTGCCGCGCATCACGTCAGCCGCTTTCAGTGCCGCATCGAAGCCAGCCTGATAATAATCCATAGTATACGCAACCGCTGCGCCTTGCTGGACGCCGGACTCGGTAAACGTAAACAACGGCTTTTTTGCCCGTGCCGCCGCTTGCGTGATCGCGGTAAAGCCCGTGACAATCTGGTTATCCAACGTCTGCACCCAGGCGTCTATCGGTTGGTTAGCCATCGCCAACGCAGCATTCGGCAGCTCGCTGGCGGAATTGACCGGTAGCGTCGATACCGATATACCCTGCCGGTTGGCCTCTTGGACGAACAGTACCTTATTGTGCACCGAATTGTCTTCACCGGGCGTAAACAACGTGCCTATCTTGCGTATCTCTGGGAAATATTGCTTCAATAAGCCCACCATTTCCTTGAACGGCGCCAGCGTATAAACGCCGGTGACATTCGGCAAATGGTGCGTATCGTCTGTGCCTGCACCGGCAACGACGGGATCGGCGACGAACGTAAACACGATAGGTATTTTTCTGACTTTATGCAGCGCAGTTTCCAGTGTCGGTGTCGACAAGGTCATCAGCAATTCCGTACCGTCGCTATTGACCGCATCGGCAAGCCCGGACAGCGTCGTCATATCGGTCTGCGCCGAGGCATCGTCCAGCACAAAATCTTTGCCGGCAAGCAAACCGGCGGCCTTGAAGCCGTCATCTATGCCGCGCACGGCATCCTCCGCAGGCGCGGACTCGACGTACAGCAGCCGCTTGATTTTCCAAGTATGGCTCAACGGCCTGGGCGTCGCCTGCGCCGCACTGGTAACCAATGCGCGTACTTCGTCTGGAAATACGATGCCTAGGCGTTTTGCGCTGGCTTCATTGAGCAGGATCGATTTTTTGCTGACATTTTGAAACGGGATCGTCGCAGGATCCGCTCCCGTCAACAATCGCGCCAGCGGCTCTGCGGCGGCACGGCCGCTTTCCTTGTAATCGACGCCGACCACCATCAGGGCGTCGTGGCCGATAAATTCAGGCTGGTCCAGGATCAGCGGGATATTGGCGTCCTTGGCAACCTTGCTGATGCCGTCCAGCGCCTGATACATGGTATTGTCGCCAACCGACACTATCGCCTGCACCCTGCGCCCTACCATGGCCTGCGCACCCTGTACCGCCTCCGCCGTGCTGCTGAGCGGCACTTCTTCGAAAGCGACGCCCGCTTTGCGGCAAATTTCGCGCATGACCTCCGCCACCTTAACCGAATTGGCTTCGCTGGGGTTATACAACGTGCCTATGGTTTTGATGCCGGGCAAGACCTTACGCGTAATCGTAAACATCTCTTCGACCGGCGGGAACGAGCCTATGCCGGTCAGTTTAGGCAAATGTTCGGTAAAACTTTTGCCCGCACCAGCCGCCAACGGGTCGGTCACATACGTGAAAACGGCAGGCTTGTGTTTGGCCGCCATCGCCACACCCTGCAACACCGGTGTCGTCAAAGTCAGTATCGCATCGACATCGCTGTTATCCAGCACTTGCCCGATGGTCGGAATCTGGCCGATTTCGCCCTGTGCGTGCATAGCCTGGAAGGTCAGATTGCGGCCTTCCTCCAAACCTAAAACTTTCAAGCCCTCGCGCAATCCGGCCAGGACTGAATCAATGCCGGGTTCCGGCGCAAAATATGCCAAACCGACTTTATAAGTCCGATTAGCTTGCAGCACAATCGGCGCCATGGCAACCGTGGCCTTGGCGCCGGCACCCACCGATTGTTTTTCAATACCGTCTTCACCGATAAGGGTGTTCGCCTCGGCATATAATGCTTTGCTAAACGTCCACGCATCGCGCAAACTGCCGCGGGTTTTTTCGTTCAGCATGATGCGCTTGGGCACAAAATCCCTGACCGGCAAGCTGGCAGGGTCGGCTCCTGAAAGTATCTCAGCGGCAATACGCCCGACTTCCACACCCACTTCATGATAATCCGCGCCATAATCGAACAAAGTACCATGCTTTGCATGCCCGGCAATATTGGAAAAGACAGGGATCTTTGACGCGTTAGCCGCTTCAATCAAACTGTCCACCGACGAGTTGACCGTGGCATCGCCACCCGTCCAAAAAGCTTCTGCGCCCCTGGTCACTAAAGATTGGGCCGCTTCACGCACATCCTTGGTTTGTTCGACCGGCGCTTCCAGCAAGGTCAAACCCAGCTCCGCCGAAATAGCTCGCGCCTGTTTGGTGCAGTATTCAGAATTGACTTCGGCGGGGTTCCAAACCACGCCGACGGTTTTCAGCCGCGGATTGATTTGCTTGGCCAGGCGAAAAATATCGGCGACCGGTTGCGGCGTACCGATACCGGTCAGATAGTGCGGCTTATCGAGGCTATCCAAGGCCTTAATGCCCACGCCTGCCGCAACCGGCGAGGTCACTGCACCGAACACATGGGGAATAGCCGCAGTCCGGTTGGCATTAGCCAAGGCCTGCAACATCACGGTAGAAATAGAAACCGCCAAACGATAATCGCCGCTGGTAATTTTTTGCGCCATCAAATTGCCGGTCGGCAAATCGCCTTCGGCATTATAGGTCGTGATCGCGATATTTTGCCCGTCGTTATAGCCTTTGCCATGCAGCCCGTCCAACACGCCCTGGCGGATTTCATCCATCATCGGATTGGAGCTGTGCTGCAAGATTGCCATGGGTATCGGCGTATTTGCTGCCGGAGTTACGCTTTGGTCGGCATGGCGATTATGCCGGTCGGACCAAAGCAAGATGGCGGCTGCAAAAAAAACCAGCAGCAGGGAAAAAGCCAAGCGTTTAATGGATTCGGTCATAGCTGTCGTGTGTTAAGTTGCGGCATGTCGCATTCCCGCCCTTGGCAGGGCGCAACGGATAGCAAGCATAGACATACCGATAAGCGCCTACTATCACATGATATCGTACCGGGCATTTTCCAGCTGTAGGCCAAGGATTTTCCCCCGCCCACAACACTATTTCGCCGCCCTCTGCCGTCTGGCTTCCTTGGGGTCATGCACTAAAGGCCGGTAGATTTCCACCCTGTCCCCCTGTTTTAACGGCTGTTCCAGCTTGCACGCACTGCCAAAGATACCGATGTTAAGTGCTGCCTTGTCTATGTCCGGAAATCTGCACAATATAGCCGAGGCGTTAATGGCCGATTCGGCCGTAGCGTGATCAGGCACGTTGACGGCAATCACCACTTGTTGTTCCGGGGTCGCGTATGCCACCTCGACGCCGATCAACCTCTCAGACATAAATTTGCTTGGCCCTATGCGTGAAGGAACTGACCATCGTGTTGCTTATTTGATTAAACACTGCGCCAAAGGCGAGGCTGGCCAACTTGCCTGACATTTCAAATTCCAGATCCAGCGATATTTTGCTGGCGTCTTCGCGCAAGGGCATAAAATTCCACACGCCTTCCAGATACGAAAACGGCCCATCCAGCAATGACACGGTAATTTTGCCGCCCATATCAATCCGGTTCCTCGTCGAAAAGGCCTTTTTAAAACCGCCTTTGGCAATCAGTAATTCCGCTTCGACTATGCCGTCCGTGCGCTTGATGATACGGCTGCCGCTGCACCAAGGCAGAAATTGCGGATAAGCCTCGATATCATTGACCAGATCAAACATTTGCTGTGCAGAATATTTGACTAACGCGCTTTTTTGCACAATCGTCATGCTCACAGCACTCCCACGACATCCAGAAAGACTAAAAACACCGCAGCAGGCGCAATATATTTGATCAAAAACTGCCAGATTTGATAATGCGGGTTAGGCAAACCCAGTTCCTGCTCGCTATGCTGCCGCTTCATTTTCCATCCGGCAAATACGGCAATTGCCAGCCCGCCGATAGGCAACATCAAATTAGCCGTGACATAATCCAGCAAATCGAATAGCGTCAGGCCGAAAATTTTAAAATCGGCCCAGACATTGAATGAAAAAATAGTGACGAATCCCAATAGCCACGTCACCAACCCGGATTGCAAACAGGCGCGTTCCCTGCTCATGCCCCGGCTTTCAACCAGCCATGCCACCGTCGGCTCAATCAGCGCAATAGCGGAAGACAAGGCCGCAAACACCAGTATGACAAAAAACAACACGCCGAATAGCCAACCGCCCGTCATTGTGCCGAAAGCAATCGGCAGCGTCTCAAAAATCAGACCGGGGCCTGAACCCGGATTCAAACCGTGGGTAAACACAATCGGGAAAATGATGATGCCCGCCAGTAACGCGACCAGCGTATCCACCGCAGCAATCAGGATGGAGGCTTTCGCAATGGATATATCCTTAGGCAAATAAGCGCCATAAACCATCACACAGCCCATGCCCAAACCCAGGCTGAAAAACGCCTGTCCCATGGCGATTAATATGGCGTTACCACTCAGCTTGCTGAAATCCAGACTGAACAAAAAATGGATGCCCTGAAAATAACCGCTGGTCGTCATCGCATAAATCAGCAACAAAGCCAGCAAAACAAACAAAGCCGGCATTAAAAACCGTACCGATTTTTCCAGGCCGTTGCCTACGCCGCGAGCGACGATCAGCAATGTTGCCGCCATAAACAGCGTGTGCCAGAAAATCAGCTGCATGGGGCTGCCAATAAAATCACGGAACAGCTGTTCTATCGCCGTCACGTCAGCGGCAAAAAAACTGCCGGAAAATGCTTTGAACACATAAGCTGACGCCCAACCGGCAATCACACTGTAATAAGACAGGATCAGCAAGCCTGCGACCATGCCCAACCAGCCCAGATAACGCCAGTTGTTATCGGCACCCGCCTCTACGCTTAACACCTGCATGGTGTGCACGGGGTTTTCCCGCCCGCGCCGCCCCAACATGGTTTCCGCAATCATGATCGGGATGCCTATCAATGCAACACACAGCAAATACACCATGACAAATGCGCCGCCGCCATTTTCCCCGGTGATGTACGGGAACTTCCAGATATTGCCTAAACCCACCGCAGAACCCGTCGCCGCCAGGATAAAAGCCGAACGTGATGACCATTCACCATGTATAGATTTTTTTGTGTCTGTCATGCCAGTTATACCTATTATATAAAGCCTAGAGAGTGCCTTAAAAACTCACTTTAATTATTTTTATCGCGTAAAATAACAAAATTATTCAGTTACGTCAGTTTTATTCCAAATATTATGGCCGATAAAAAGCCCAAAAAAGCCGCAACCAAACAAAACGCAACCATTGCGGTAAACCGTCAAGCTACCCATGACTATTTTATCGAAGAGCGGTTTGAAGCGGGGCTGGTTCTGGAAGGCTGGGAAGTTAAAAGCCTCAGGGAGGGGCGGGTCCAATTGAAGGAAAGCTATGTCGTGTTAAAACGCGGCGAAGCCTGGCTGTCGGGCGCACATATCTCAGCGTTACTGTCGGCATCCACACATATAAACCCCGATTCTATCCGCGCCAAAAAACTGCTGTTAAACCGTAATGAACTCAATAAGCTGATCGGTTCGGTGGAACGGAAAGGCTATACACTGATTCCGCTTTCGATGTACTGGAAAGGCGGTAGGGCGAAACTGGAAATCGGCTTGGCAAAAGGCAAACAATTGCACGACAAACGCGCCACTTCCAAAGACCGCGACTGGCAACGCGAAAAAGCACGTATCATGAAAAAAGCATAGAGGTTTTTTACTAATGACAGCACACCCTGACTTACTCGACACAGCAAACAGCCTGCTGGTCGTTATTGACATACAGACCAAGTTATCGGCAGTCATGCCGGAAAATGCCGCCGCATCGATGATCGCCCACACCGGTATCCTGGTCGAAGCGGCTGCCCGTCTGAACATTCCCGTCTTATTGTCCGAACAATACCCCAAAGGCTTGGGCGCTACGGACACGTCAATTGTCCAAAAACTATCCACCGGCTTCCAGGTTTTCGATAAAACCGGGTTTTCCTGCTGTGCCGCCGACGGTTTTAGCGAGGCTATGGAACGCAGCCGCCGCAAGCAAATTATTCTGGTCGGGCAAGAGGCGCATGTTTGCGTATTACAAACCGCACTGGAGTTACTCCATCTCGGCTATCAGGTACATATCGCCGAGGATGCGGTATGCTCGCGCAAAGCGGAACACAAATTCTATGCGCTGCAACGCCTGCAACAACAAGGCGCTACACTCACCAACCATGAATCCGTTTTGTTCGAATGGTTACGAAATTCCGCCCATCCTGAGTTCAAAGCCATTTCAGGGCTATTACGGTAATCCACCCATACCACATAGATAATCGCTTATGCCGCTCAGCCAATTTCTTGAACACATCAAACACGATGGGGTCGTCAGTTTTGACGAAACCATCGCGGTAATCACCGCACACTATGATTACCAGCCGACTGCATTCAGCAATGGCCTGCATGAACGCAAACTCATAAGCATGGCCGGCACTAACGAAGGTTCGTGCCGGATTTTTGCCTTTGCACAGTTACACCAGCTTAGCCCGCAGCAAACCCTGAACCTGTTTGGTGACTTTTACCGACATGATGTTTTAGACCATCCGCAAGGCACGGATCACCAGAACATCAGGACATTCATGGCGGACGGCTGGGCGGGCATTGTCTTTGACGGGGTTGTACTGACGCCCCGTCCGGCGCCCATTTAAAGCAGCCGCATACACCGCTTATTATATGAACCCTACACCCAGGCCAGAACTTATGACCGCCCCAGAAGCGCTATACCAATCGACCCTAGCCTCTTTGCCGCTGATTGCCCGCGGCAAAGTTCGCGACATTTACGATATTGACGGGCAAACCATGCTGATCGTGACCACCGACCGGCTGTCCGCATTCGATGTCATCCTGCCCGACCCGATACCCGGAAAGGGACGCGTGCTCACGCAGGTTGCCAATTTCTGGTTTGCAAAAATGCAGGCCATCATACCCAACCATTTATCGGGCATCCCGTTAGAGCAGGTCGTGCCTGACGCGGCTGAACGCGCACAGATTGAAGGCCGGGCGATGGTCGTCAAGAAATTGCGGCCCTTGCCGGTCGAAGCGATAGTGCGCGGTTACCTGATCGGATCGGGCTGGAAGGAGTACCAGGCAACCGGCTCGGTATGCGGCATCCCGTTACCGGCAGGCCTGCAACTGGCGCAGCAATTGCCGGAAGCCATCTACACGCCATCTACCAAGGCTGCCGTCGGCCTGCATGATGAAAATGTGCCTTATCAAAAAACCATCGAGTTGATGGGCGAACCTTTAGCGGCGCAGGTGCGCACCGTCAGTTTACAACTGTATAACGAAGCCGCCGCTTATGCCAAAGAGCGCGGCATTATCATCGCCGACACCAAATTTGAATTCGGTGTCGATAATGCCGGAACCTTATATCTGATAGACGAAGTGCTGACGCCGGATTCATCACGGTTCTGGCCCGCCGACCAATACCAGGTCGGCATCAGCCCGCCCAGTTTTGACAAGCAATATGTCCGCGATTACCTGGAAACACTAGACTGGGATAAAACCGCACCGGCTCCTTCTTTGCCTGCCGACGTGGCCGAATTTTGCGCGGCAAAATATCGCGAAGCGGAAGTCCGCTTGACACAAGGCGCCTAAGCGGGCAATCCCCTCAAATCCTATACACACAAGGTTTAGCCCATGTACAAACCCGTCACGCCACTGCTTGCCGCAGACACCTTAATTGAACTGATAGACCTGCCGGGACGGCCGTTTGTGCTGATTGAACGCGCCAACCCGCCTTTCGGCTGGGCCGTGCCGGGTGGCTTTGTTGATGTCGGTGAAACGCTGGAACAGGCCGCGATGCGTGAAGCACAAGAAGAAACCGGCTTGTCTGTAAAGCTGCTGGCCTTATTGGGCTTATACTCCAATCCCCAACGCGACCCGCGCAACCACACGGTGACCGCAGTCTATATCGCCGAAGCCGTCGGCATGCCGGTCGCGGCCGACGATGCCAAATATTGCGGCATTTTCACGTTCGATAATCTGCCTGGCGAACTGGCATTCGACCATGCCCAAGTTTTGGACGATTATCACGCTTACCGCACGACGGGCAAAGTCACTCCTTTACGGTGCTGATAAGGCTTAACCCGTTTCCCGGAAGTTTTCAGCCCAGTGCTTGGTAAGCACAACCTCGTTATGATGGTTAACATACTGATACGTGCATGTATCCATGTAATTACGCACCAAGTGTATGCCTAACCCGCCGATAGGGCGGTCGGCAATATCCAGCAATAAATCCGGCGTAGCCACCGCAAAAGGGTCGAACGCATCACCGTCGTCCGTGATGCGGATACTGATATTTTCGGCATTGGTTTCAATCAGCACGTCTATGCTGCCGCTACGACCATCTGGATAGCCGTAGTTAATAACATTGACGATCAATTCCTCCAACACCAGATTGGTTTGCATCAGCACGGCGTCCGTCCAACCCGCCTCGGCGCCGAAAGCCTCCACCTGATCCGCCAATAGCGACAATGCCTCCAGCGTGTTGGGCAGCTGTTGTGACAAGCATCGGTAATCTGCGGATTTATTCATACTATGGCCCATTACCGGAACAGGTTAAATGTTAAAAATGCCAACTCATGCGGACGTTATTTATGCCGTAGTACGCAACGCGTACCTCCCGATGCTAAGACCCGTCCTGGCCCTGCCGCCACTGTAGCGCCAGCAGGGTTATATCATCCGACTGCTCGGCGCCTTGTGTAAACGTATTGACTGAGGCAATCATCGTCGCTACCAGCTCTTCGGCATTATGTCCAGGCAAGCCGGTCATTAACTGGCACATCCGCTGCTCACCATAAGCTTCATTAGCAATATCCATCGCTTCGCTAATGCCGTCGGTATACAGCAACAAGCTGTCCCCTACATGCAATTGCATGGTTTGCGCCGTGTAACTGACGCCATCCATGATCCCCAACGCAGTGCCGGAATCACCCTGCAACATGCTGACTATGCCATAACGCGACAAATACAAGGGCTGGTTATGCCCACCGAAGCTGTAAGTCAACACGCCGGTGCCCAAATCCAACGTGGCGATAAATAGCGTGACAAACATCGCCGTATCGTTATCGCGGCACAATTCGGGATTGACCGCCGCCAACACCTGCTCTGGGTGCACATAATGCTTGGCCATGGCCCGGATCAGCGTTTTGACCATGACCATGAACAGCGCCGCCGGCACGCCTTTATCCGAGACATCACCGATTACGATCAACAGGGTTTTGTCGTCCAGGTGAAAAAAATCGTAAAAATCGCCACTCACCTCGCGCGCCGGTTCCATGAAGGCGAATAAATCAACAGGGCCACCTTGGCTGAAACGCGGAAACACCGTGGACAACATGCTCATCTGGATGCTGTGCGACAACTTAAGCGACTCCTGCAAGCGCTCCTGTGCGACGCGTTCATGGATCAGATGCACCCTGCCGACCGCAACCGCGACTTGCGATGCCAACAGGTTCAACACCTTGGATTCACCGGCGCTGAAGTTGACCGCCATCCGGCTCACGACGCTCAACAGACCAAAGGTCTTGTCGCGGGTCCGCAACGGTACGCACAGCATAGATTGGATATCCGGCAACCCGCCGGCACAGCCCTGATAACGCGGGTCTTTGCGGACATCATTGACAATCTCGGCATTGCCCGTAGCGAGCACCTGCAAACTAATGCCATCCAGCGCGGGCGCTTTAGCACCGACCTGATACATATCGCCGTGTGCCGCACACACCGATAGCTGTCCGGTGTCCTGCTCGCTGAGCAATATCGCCAACTGAATATCTTTGCCGGACGGCAATAAACGCCGCGCCTCATCCAGCGCCAATCGGGCCAGTTCTTCTATATCCAGACAGGCGGCAATTTTTTCGCCCAGCTCATACAATAGCGTCAGTTCCTTGTATTTGGACAAGGTTTCCTGGGCGAGCAACTTGCCTTCCAGTTCTTTTTGCGCCATATAGCCGATCAGCGCGGCCAATAATATGGCGCTGCTGTCTTCATCGCAACAAACCCAGCCTATCGTATCGTCCGCTTCGACTGCAATCGGATGGCGCGTAGCCGTGGCATTGCCATCGCCAATCAGGCAGTTGCCTTCGTGGTCGAATACGCTGACCCGCTGTCCACGGTCTGCAATCAATTGCAGGATGAGTTTTGCGGTATTGCCTTTCTGGCAGAGGCGTTTGAGTTTAATTTCAGGGTTCATGCAGCCACACCATCCAATAGCGTAAAAAAGATCCGATCCAGTCCCAGCTCGACCCGCAAGCGTTGGATCAGATTGCCGTCAGCAGCAAGCGCCGCGTCGGCAATGACCAGCTGCGGGACGCATGTTGTCGCGAGCGCTATCGCCTGCTCCGCCGTGTCGGCACAGTTAAGCTCATATCCGTAACGACCCAGCAATTCCAGCCAGGTTTGCCGCCTGTCCGTATCGGCATCAAGCAACAGCACTTTTTTTGGGGGCCGGGCAGTGTTAAGCAAAACATATACGGCATCAAGCAAATCGGCATCTTTAACAGGCTTGGTCAAATAGCAATCTATACCCAATTGCTCGCCCAGCAGTTTATCTTCGGCAACGGTATGCAGGATGATAGGGATATGCAAGGTGGCAGGGTTGGTATGCAGGCGCACCGTGACGGCAAAACCGTTCAAATGCGGCATCTTGACATCCAGCACGATTAAATCAGGCGGCTGCGCGGCTATCATCGCCAAACCTTCCACACCGCTGCACGCCTCACGTATGGTGATGTCTTCGGCGCTGAGTTCCTGGCGTAAAAATTGCCGGATATTGACATCGTCGTCAATAATCAGGATGTTCGATACGGTAGCCGGATCGGCAGATACCGGCTGCTCCAGTCCGGCCCGCAACGACTGTTCGACCGCCTGCCAGCTGCCCTGCCAGGCAAAGCTGATTTCTTCGCCGTCCTTGGTGATAACGGTGCTATTGGCAATTTTTTTACTTGGCAAGGCCAGCGAGAACAGAAACGTGCTGCCGACGCCGAGTTCGCTTTCCAGCCACAGGCGGCCGCCATGATGTTCGATAATTTCCTTGCAGATAGGCAAGCCTAAGCCCGTGCCTTGAGGCTTGTCCGTCAGCGTGTCGCCGACTTGCTTGAATTTCTCGAACACCAGCGGCTGGTCTTCGGGTTTGATGCCGCAGCCGGAATCGACGACGCTGACGACCAGTTCGCCATCCCTGACGGCGGCCTTACAGGTCACGTTACCCTGGTCGGTAAACTTGACGGCATTGGAAATCAGGTTGATGACGACCTGGATCAACCTGTCCCTATCGCCTTCAAACACCGGCAGATCGCTAGCCATATCCTTGCGTAACTGCACCGGTTTGTTAGCAAACAACGATGAGGTTGCCGCTATGGCCCGGTCGATAATGTCTTCAATACGCAATTCACGCATGTTCCAATCGACGCGCCCCGCTTCCATTTTCGCGAGATCCAGTACATCGTTAATCAGCGTCGTCAAGCGCTCGCCTTCTTCGACGATGATTTGCGCGTTATCCATGACTTGCCGCATCGCTTTTTGCACCTTTTTATCGTCGAGTTGCGATAGCGGCGGAAACAGCGTGCTTTCGAACTTTTTCTGCAGGATACGGGCGAAGCCCATGACCGAGGTCAACGGCGTACGCAACTCATGGGAAACCGTCGACAAAAAGTTGGTTTTCATTTGATCCAGCTCTTTCAACTTCTCATTGGCCTTCTCCAGTTCCAATGTGCGTTCCTTGACTTTTTCTTCCAGCGTGCGGTTGTATTCTTCTTGCCGTTGATGAGCCAGACGGATTTCATTGGCCATTTCTATAAAGGAATTGGCCAGTTCGGCGATTTCGCCTTCCGCCTTGAAGCGTTGCTGCTTGCTGCCGGGATTCTCATCCAGCAACTGCGTCGCCAAATCAAAATTACCGCGCGCCAGTTCCTTGACCGATTCGGTCAAGCGCATCAATGGTCGCGACAGCGTCGTCGAAATCACCAGTACGATACCCGAACCGATTACGACAAAAAGCAACGCAATGGCGGCGGTGGAAATAATCATGTCCTGGGTTGTCGCCGCAATATCCGCATTTGAACGGGCGATCTCCTTTTGCAGTTCCTGCATCGTGAAGCCCAAGCGCAACACGCCCCATTGCTTTGCGCCGAAATGTATAGGCAATATAAATTCGGTGACGTTAAGCGCCGGATATTCGCGGTGGGTCAAATAATGTTGCGCCAGCGCATAACGGCTAGCCCCATCTTGCAACACTTCCTGCTGCAATTCCGGCTGGCTGGTGTGGATAAAAGCCAGGCCGTCGGTGTTCATCAAAATACCGTAATCCAGCAGCGGCGATTCTTTTATCGTATTGTGCAGGGTTTCGGTGATATGCGAAAAATTGAATGACGCGACATCGTTTTCGACCTGGGTCAGCAGCAGATTGGAGAGTCCCGAACCGCGTTCGATCAGGCTCGCTTTCATCAAGTCGGTGCGCTTGGCCAGTTCATTTTCCAGCGATTTTTTTTGCAGCACCAGTTCGATAGCCGTCAGCGTAACCACCAACCCGACGATCAGGCCTATCATCGTCGTCAACAGTTTCCAGCGGATACTGCTTTTAGGCCTGCGTGAGGTTTTGCCAGGCTTGCCGGATACAAGCGGATGTGTCCGTTCAGCAGCCTGTTCCAAAGACGGTAGCGCCTGGTTCTGCGCTAAGCGCGCACCAGTCTTGTTGCGCTTGCCGCCTCTAAACATAACGCCTAATGACATTCTAGCAGCTGATTGATAGCATCCAGCGCATCAGAATTATAATTGGTGTTGAGCTTGCCCAATTGGCAAACATTGAGCGTGATATGTGATCCTGCCGGAGTTTGTATCACTTCTTTAATCGGTTCCCGCAGTAATATGGATTGCGCCAAATTCGCCGCCTGCCTGCCCATAGTTGGGGTATCGGCCGAGACCACCAGACTCGCACCGTATTTGGTATAGGCATCGCTATAGGTATAAACCGGTTTTTTATAGCGCGAGCTGCTGGCAAACACTTTTTCGACGGCGGCCTTGTCGGCCAGCACACCAGGATCGGCAATCAGCCACAACACGTCCACCGTCGGCAACAACGCATCCAACAATTTATCCAACTGGGCGTTCTCGGTCACCGTCTGCTCCACCAGCGTCAACTCCATATCACGCATCTGCTTACGCGCTTCGGCAATGCGTTCCATATTGAAGCTTGGATTGTATAGCACGCCGACTTTTTTTAGGCCAGGTAGCACATAACGCAGTAATGACAATTCCTGGGACAACGACAATTCATTGGCAACACCGTAACTATTGCCATGCCGCTCAAAACGCTGCCAGTTGATGACGGACGAAAACAGCACCGGCTTGCCGCCGCCGTACTGGGTCGCAAGTTGGTAAGCCTTGGAACCAATGCTGTAAATAAGGTCAGGGCTTTCGTCCTTGATGAGTTGCTCCAAGGCATCGGACTGTTCGGTTTGCTGCAAATCAACGTCGATAATGCGCCCGGCGTGCGATGTCATTTGCAATTTAAAGGCATCTTTAACCTGACGGTATTTTTCGACACTATCGTCGGAGTTTACGATCAGGATCTTCGCCTGGGCATCTGCGCTCGCCACTGTTATCAGCGGCAGGCATAGCCCCGATAAAAGTAAACACAAAATAGTCGGTAGCTTAAGTATGAAATTCGGCATAACGTTGGGAGTGTTGTGGGATGACATAATCGTTAAGGCTGACGCAGTTGTTTGGAAAGGGCCGCATCCAGCGTGTCTATCCGTTTCCAGCCGTCCAGTCCCAGCATTTTCAGTTTCTTTTCTCCACTGGGCTGCTGCCCCATAGCTTCTATCACTTTCAATAACGATGCTTCGTCGTTTTGTTGTTGCTTGGCAACCGCGGCTATCAACAGAAAGCTTTTTTCGCCGCTGGCCAAGGTCTTCAATTGCGCGTGTTGTTTGGGATTAATCATTGCCAGCTTATTAAGGCTGCTTTCGGATGAGATAGCCGCCGCCGCGACGCCAAAGCCCACTGCCATTAGCGCATCAATATCTTTGGGTACGGTTAGCAATTTAATTTTTGCCGACAGACTGCTGTATTGGCTGCCCAGCATTTGCTGCAATTGGCTGCGTAAATAATCTTCACTGCCGGATCCTGCTATCGTTGCGCCCGCTAATGCCGAGATATCGCCCAAATCTTTGCTGGTCAATATCTTGCGCTGTTGCAGCTCGCCCTTGATGACGCCAACCAACACGGCTTCCAGCGGCGTTTTGGCATTAAGCTGGGCGTAATGCCAGCTGGACAACAGATAAACGCCTTGCGCCTTGTCGGACAGCATGCTTTCAAACGTGCTACGCTCGCTGAACGGCTGAAAATTATATTCGCCTTGCCCTGACAAATAATTGTCGAATTCAGTCTTTAACGCGGCAAAATTATCGACGCTGCTTTCTGGATTATAGAAAAAGACGGTTTTGGTCGTGCCTGCCGCCGAAGCCTGCACCAGCAGGGCCAAGCCCAGCAGCACAGCCGCCGCACCCGGCAACCGTTTAGCTACGCTGAGGGGAATGTCGAATAGAGTGTTGATCATAATGCCGTTAATATCGTAAGGTGATATGTCCAAAATAAGCCCTTGAGGCCTGTTGGTAATCGCCAGGTATGCTGGTTGGTGCCGGATCATAATATCTTTGGTCGAAAAGATTGTAGATGCTGAAGCTGACATCCACACTTTTCGCGAATAGATTATGGCTTAACAAGCTAAGATCCAGCAAGGCATATCCGGGCACCTCTTTGCGTGTGTCTCCTGCCGCACGTTGCGTGTCGCCCTTGACCAGTACGTGTGCGTAAGCGCTCCAATGTGCATCGTAAGCCCAGTTAAATTGCAAATTCGCGCGTTGCTGCGGCACATCAGCCACTAACTGATTATTCTGGACGGGATTCTGAAAAACGACATTTGCAGACAGATATGAACCCTGCAAAATACCGTTAAAATCATAGCGGCTCTCCAGTTCGACGCCTTCGGACAACATACTGCCGCTATTATCGTAACGCAACGCGGTAGTCTGCCCCGGCACCAGACTGATAATTTCGCTGATATGCGTGTGGTAATAAATAGCCTGCGCCGTAAGTCCCTGTAAAGGTCTGGCAATAATGCCGGTCTCAAAGGTTTCGGCCTGTTCCGGAGACAGGTTCGGATTACCCGACACAAACGGATGGGTAAGATCGAGTTCGCCAAAAGCCGGTGCCCGGTAGGCCGTGCCGTAAGAGAATTTCAGCGAATAATCTTTAATAAATTCCCAGTTAAAACCCATGCGTGGGTTGAAAGTGCCGCCAAAATCGTTATATTCATCATAGCGTGCGCCTAGCGTCACGCGCACATCAGCCAGCGGATCCCAGACATCTTGGGCATATAGGCCCCAATGGTCGCGGGTCCTGTCTTTGCCGAACGGTTGCGCGACAGCCAACAACTTAGCCGGATCAGCGCCTGCCTGATCGACGATGCCGAATTGTTCTTCCGCCGTATAGGAAAAACCGGCGATCAGCGTTTGCGTATCGGTCAATTGGTAGTTACTCTGTACCTCGCCGCCCGTGCGTTTATCCATCAAGGCATTGCGGTTAAAAAAGCCAGGTTCAACCTGCGATAAATTATCAAAACTGAAGCTGTCATGGTAAATGCGCGTATCAATGCTGAAACCTTCCCCCACCTTCCAGGTTCGGCTCACTTGCAGAAAATAATCTTCATAATTTTGCTCGGTCTGGTTGCTGAGCGCATAAGATGTGCCGATAAAAGCGCCGGTCTGCTTTTTGATATAGCGCCCATCCAGTTTAAATCCCTGATAGCCCAGCTGCCATTCCAGGTCGTTACGCCCTTCGCTGAGGTCGCTGGTGCCGGGCGCCAGCGAATCCTTGCCCTGTAGACTTAACACATCCTGGGCCACCGGCGACTTGATGCCGTCGGTATCGGTATGGTTGAAATGCAGCGTCCCCTCAGCGGTGTTGTCGAATTGCTTGCCCAGGGACACACGGTATTGCTGGGTACCGAAACTGCCCCAGCCGCTAGACGCTTGGACACCGTTGATATCTTTTGCATTGAGGGTAATGATGTTGACCACGGCCAAAAACGCATTCGCGCCGTAGAGTGCGGAACCCGGCCCCCGCACGACTTCGATACGCTTGACGGTATCGACGGGAAGGTCATCATAGACCCAGGTGCTGCCGGCATTATTGAGGTTATGGTCTAGCGGATGCCCATTCAGCATGAACAAGACTTTATCGGAAAACAGCGTTTTGACGCCACGCACTTCGACTTCACGCACACCTAACATCGTTTGCGTGATGCCCAAGCCCGGCACTAGGCGCAACACATCCAGTAAATTACGCGCACCTATGTGACGGATTTCATCTTGGGTAATGACCGACGTCGTCGCCACGGATTTTTCGACACGTTCCTTTAATTTTGAGGCCGTGCTGACCACTTGCCGTTCCGCAGCAAGAAATTTCAGTTCGTTTTCCAACTCCGCATCGCCGTCAGACTCTGCTGCTTCGGAAATGCCGGGGCTAGCCAATGCAATAATAACGGCGATAACAGGACTGAAGTACCGGTTTATCCAGGGTATGCTGGCTGCTGACATAGTGTATGGACGTGTCGATAGTTATATTGGCGCGCTACAGCGCTTCTTCCACTGTCGCGGTGATCGCGAACAATTTGCTAAAGCCGCTGATATCAAAAACATCGCGCAGGGTATTGTTTAACGCACATAAACGCACCGAGCCCTTAACAATATCCAAACGTTTTGCCACCAGCAAAAATACCCTGAGCGCCGCACTGCTGATATAACTGACCGCAGAAAAGTCAAACACCAGCTGCTTTTCACCGTTAGCTATCCATTGCAAACATTGTTGTTCGAGATCTTTCGCACTGGAGGCATCAATCCGTCCGGTTAAACCAATAACCAGGGCATCGCCCTGATGCGTCGATGTAATTGTAAGCATGATTCTATCTCTTCCTAATCGTTAAATATCAATCGTAATTCGCAACGCTCGCCATCATGGCGGGTACGCACCTGATCTGCCAGCCTGTGCAGCATATAGCCGGCCATTTGCATGACCGCAGAGTCGTCGGTGAGCATGGCTTCATGGCTAGGGGGATGTGTGGTCAACGGTAAAACCGTGCCGCTATAACTCAGGATCACGGTAAAAGTATACTCGTTAAAAATGGTTTCAAGCTCAATTTTATCGCTATTGCCGCCGTTAGGCTTATCGAGCAAGCCATGTTCGGTCAAAATTTCAAAGGCCTGCCATGTGGCATATTCGGCACGATGCACGACTTCATGGCGGGCGCCCCAGCTTTTACCCTGCAACTCCAAAAACCGTATCACATCATCCAGAGAGCTGTGTTGGGCATCGAAGCGGCGGCGTTCGCGGGTATGGTTGCGAATCTGAAACAGCACGGACAATATAAGCGCGGCAAACACCCCCAGGCTGACGCCGGAAAACAGCAAGGTCTTCATTGCTTCCAGTGAGCTGTGCTGGAATGAGCGCTGCACAGGTTCATAGCTGACACCCAGGATCAAGCCTATGCCCAATGCAAGAATCTTGCGGTTATCCAACAACCTTGAAGCAATAACCTGCAAGCCGGAAAACGCCGTGAAAGAAGCCAGAAAAATCAATGCGGAACCCATGACCGGCAACGGCAGGATTTGCCAGAAGACTATCGCTTTGGGCATAAACGCCATCAAAACCATAATACCCGCCAAACCCAACGCCAAATAACGGCTGGTACATCCCGTCGATGCCGCCAAACTGACTGCGCCGCCGCTGGACGTCAGCGGCAACCCGTTCAGCAATGAATTCACGACATTCGTCACGCCTTCAGCGAGTATGCCCTGCTTGACCATTTGCAAATCGGGTCGCTTCCAGTCGGCATCATTAAAGCGCTGTGCCGCAACCAGTGCGCCAAAACTGTGTAAGGCAAGAAACAGTCCCGTAATAATGGCCGGCAATAACGCATGGCTGTCGAATGTCCAGTCGGTGTGCATGGGTCTGGGTATATAAAACAGCGGTGCGTCATGAAACATCAGCCAGTCCTTATCTGGAATGACATCCAGAAAACAACTGCCGACAAAGCCGAGCATCAGCCCCAGAAATGCCGAAAACAGCCGCAAATAGCCCGATGACCAAACATTAAAGATAATCATCGTGCCCAGCGTCAGACCGCATAGCAATGCTTGCTGCTCTCCCGGCATTATCCCTAGGTCTGCCTCCGTGACCAGCTTTATTCCGTATGAGCCCAGACCCAAGCCTATCAATAATACGGCCAGTCCTGCAACCTGCACAGTAAAGACACTTCTTAAGCGCTGGAAAAGAAACGCAAAGCCTATCTGCGCCAAACCCACGACGCCAACCATGCCGAACACCGCGCCCAAGCCGCCGTGGACTTTCGCTAGCGTCAAACCGGCAAATGTCGATGACGTAGCCTGCAACGGGCAAAAATAACCTGAGCCGATACCATAAACCTTGAATGCCTGCAACACGACGCCAAAGCCTGAAGCCAATAGCGTCGCCGAGATCAATTGCAGGGACTGTCCGTTATCCAGCCCCAACTGGCGGGCGAATAACGGTGAAATAACCAGATAAACGCCCAAAAATGACATTTGCTGCAAGGCAAGGATCAGCAGGATCTGTAACGGCGGCTGGTCTTCTGTTCCGTAAAGAATATTTTCCGGTTTACGCATGGCGGATAGCAATCGAGTCGAGAAGTTATTCGATCACCGGTAGAAAAGCCGTGTTATCTTCATTGGTAGCCCACAGGTCGCCTGTTTCCAGATCGAACCACCAGCCGTGCAGGCCCAGCTTGCCCGTATCCACACGTTCCTTGATCCACGGATAACTGCACAAATTATCCAGCGAACCCCGTATCGACGCGCGTTCTACCAAGTGCTGATGGGTACGCAGGCTGTCAATATCCACTTCACGGACTAAGCCGCTATTGTCCGCTTCCGCCCCGCCCAATTGGTCAACGGCATAACGGCAGCAACCGTCCATCGCTATAGATACCCAATCGCCGATAAAATCACGTTGGGGCTTTTGGCCGGATAATGTGTTCAGCAGCGCCTGAATGCCGCCGCAATGGGCATGGCCCAAAATGACAATGTGTTCAACCGCCAAATCGCGGACAGCATATTCAATAGCCGAACGTGCGCTATCGTATTTGCCTTCCAAACAGTAAGGCGGCACCAAATTGGCGACATTACGCAGCACGAACAAATCCCCTGGTGCCGCATCCGTCAACAAGGCCGGATCCACGCGGGAATCGCTACAAGCAATCAATAACACCTTAGGACGTTGGCCATGTTCAACAAGATGTTGCATATCGGTTGAATGCAGGCCATAAAAGCGCTGTTGAAAACCTTTAATGCCGTCAAAGAGTTTGCTTAAAGTCGGGTGAATGAATGCTTGCATGGTGTATAGGAGTTATCGTGTGTTGCTAGATGGGTTATCAGGAATAATAACTATTCCCGGCAAAAACGCAAGCCGAAAGGGATAGGAGGAATTCTTGAAGTCGGCGCGAGGGCATCGCCATGCGCGCCTGCTTTGCCGATTTATTCAATTACCGGCAAAAAAGCCGAGTTGTCTTCATTGGTGGCCCATAAATCGCCGTTTTCCAAATCGAACCACCAGCCGTATAAATTGAGCTTACCTGCCGCGACGCGCTCCTTAATCCACGGATAGCCGCCCAGATTGTCCAGCGAACCCCGTATCGCCGCCCGTTCGACCAGATGCTGGTGTAAACAGAGGTTTTCCACATCGGCTTCGCGCACGACAGTCCCTGCATTAACTTCCACTCCTTCCAACTGATCGACAACATAGCGGTAACAGCCATCCATTGCGAGCTTAACCCAATCACCGATAAAATCACGCTGGGGCTTGTGCCCTGATAACGTGCCTAATAATGCGTGAATGCCGCCGCACTGGGCGTGACCCAAAATAATGATATGTTCGACCACCAAATCACGGACGGCATATTCGATAGCCGAACACGCACTGTCATGCTTGCCCTCTATGCTATAAGGAGGCACCAAGTTGGCAAAATTACGCAACACATACAAATCCCCAGGCGCGGCATCCATCAGCAAGGCCGGGTCTACGCGGGAATCGCTACAGGCAATCAGCAACACTTTCGGATGTTGCCCCTGTTCGACCAGCTGCTGCATATTAGCCGGTTCCAAGCCATAAAAACGCTGCTGGAAGCTTTTGATGCCATCGAAGAGTCGGGTTAAAGCCGGATGGATGAATGCTTGCATGATTTACCGTAAGGGTTATGGCATCAGTTAAAGATGATAGGCATGAACGGCTTCAAAGCCATGCACTTTCGCTTTCGTAGTAAAAACCGGCGGTATCCAGGCATTTTTTTCTTGTCCGACAAGAAACTCCGCCAACCAGAAGGCTTGGCTGCGTATCGGCAATATAAAAGCGTAAAGCTTCCCGTCCGGCAATTCGGCGACATCGCCAAGCGCATAAATAGCGTCATCGCTGGTCTGTAAATACGGGTTTACCGTGATGCCTCGTCCAGTTGCCAGCCCTGCTTTTTCAGCCAATGCCGTATTGGGCTTAAAACCGCAAGCAACGATCAGCGCATCAAAGCTGCCTATAACATCGGTTTTTACACAGACTTTTTCGTCCTGTTTAGCAAATCCCTTTACCGCCTGATTTAGCAAGACCTGCACACCGGAAGCTTGCAACACTCGGAGCAGCAAGGCGGAATCGTCACTGACCAATTGCCGCTCCATCAAACTCCCCATTGCATGGAATAACGTGACCTTATCGCCTGCTATAGCCAAATCGGACGCGACTTCACAGCCGATTAACCCGCCGCCGATTATCGCCCAATGCGGCCGCTTGTTTGCATTTAAAAATGCCTGCCGAAATTTACGCAATGCTTTTAAATCGGCGAAGCTGTTAAGGCAAAAAAATAAATCACTATCAGCCCTGAAAGGCGGCGGCACAAAAGCCGCAGAGCCTTGCGCCAATATCAGCCGGTCATATGGCAGTGATTTTTCCTGACCACAGCCATTAATAGCCAGTGTCTTGTCGCTACGGTTGATTGCAGTTATTTCTGTGCCATTAATAACTGAGATACCGCCCGCGCGCAGCTTATCGAATGTTTTTAAGATGATGGATTGTTCAATGCCATCTTTGCTGAAGCCACGCGACAATAAGGGCCTGGAGTAATAACCGTCGTTTTCTCTGGTGACCAGGGTAATATCGGCATCGGTGGATAATGCGCGGTATTTCTCCGCAAAACTGACTCCCGCTATACCGGTGCCTATAATGACAACGCGCATGGCCTTTACTCCAGTAAAATTTAAGCTATTAACTCGTATTCGCTTTTTTCCACGCCGCATTCAGGGCAACGCCAATCATCGGGGATGTCTTTCCATAAAGTGCCCGGTGCAATGCCGGAGTCCGCATCGCCTTCGGCTTCATCATAAATATGTCCACATACGCCGCATTGGTATTTTTTATAATCAGACATGGTTTTTCCTCATTTAAGAATTAAAAATGGTTTTTAGCGGCTTGACTGTAACAGCTTTATTTTAATATTCAATCCAAATCCCGCGCATGCTGCTTAAACGGCAGATAAGCCGCCGCATCCGCTTTGTAACTTTGCACGGCCTGTTGTTCCCTGACCAAAAATTGCGCTATCGCATCTGCAAACCGGGCATCTTTAATCCAGTGTGCAGAATAGGTCGTGACCGGCTCAAATCCACGCGCTATTTTGTGCTCACCTTGTGCGCCTGAATCAAACCGCTTTAAACCGTGCGCGATACAATAATCCAGTCCCTGGTAGTAGCACGCTTCAAAATGCAGCGCGTTATATTCTTCGTAGCATCCCCAATACCGGCCATATAACGTATCGGCGCCGACAAAGCTCAACGCCGCACCGACATATTGGCCTGCTTTGACTGCAAACACCACCAAAATGTATTCTCCCATAGCTAGGCCCAGCTGTTGAAAAAAGGCCAGGCTCAAATAAGGCTGCGAACCTTTTTTTAAATAGGTCATCGCATAAAACCGGAAAAATATCCCCCATTGCCCTGCACTGACATGCTGTCCGGCAATACTCAGCAATTCAACACCTTGCTCGCTGACCTTGCGCCGCTCACGCCTGATCATTTTACGTTTGGCTGCATTCAAGGTTTGTAAAAAATCATCAAAATCATGATAGCCTTTATTAAACCAGTGAAACTGCACATCTTCGCGTATATGCAAACCTGTTGAGCGCAATAGCTCAAGCTGTTGTGCATCAGGGAACAGGCAATGCCAGGATGAAATATCGTTTTGCCCGGAAATATCTTTTATGGCCGCTAACATCAACTGCAACAATTCTTGTGGGTCGACATGCGCCTTAGCGCAGAACCGGGGACCCTGGCAGGGCGTAAAAGGGATTGACGCCAGCCATTTGGGGTAATAGGCTAGCCCGTGCTGGTGGTAGGCCTGCGCCCATTGGCTATCAAACACATATTCCCCGCGTGAATGACTTTTCAGGTACAGGGGCATAACACCTAGCCATTCATCGCCGTCAATGACCAAAAGATGCTTGGGGAGCCAGCCGGTTTGTTCAGATACCGCCCCGGATTGTTCCAGCGCCAGCAAAAACTCATGGCGTAAGAACGGGTAAGCATCGCCGACCAACCCGTTCCAAAGCACTGCATCAGCGTCGGCGATATTGTTGACCAGTTTTACTTTCATGTTTTCATATACGTTACAGCCGCCATTAAAACATCAGATCGCGTTGATAAATCATAGGAAACACCAGCATGGCCTATAAACCTTTTTCGCAAGCCTGCGAAAACAATAAAGAGCCTATTTTGCAAGTCATACGCCAATTTTTTAACACGCCCGCCATTGTTTGGGAAATCGGCAGCGGTACCGGCCAACATGCCTGCTATTTTGCCGGACAGTTGCCGCATATAGTCTGGCAACCCACGGACAGGGAGGAAAATATTCCGGGCATCCGCTTATGGTGTGATGATGCCTGCTTGGACAATTTAAAACCGCCTCTCCCGTTGGATATTACCCAAGCCATGTGGCCTTGCAGCCGTATTGATGCGCTGTTCACTGCCAATACCTTGCATATTATGAGTTGGCATCAGGTGGAAGTTTTATTTGATCGTTTGGCTGAAAAATTAAATCCTGGGGCAATAATCTGCATTTATGGCCCGTTCAATTATCACGGCCTGTATACCAGCCACAGCAATGCCAGTTTTGACCTCTGGCTCAAGGACAGAGATGCCTTGAGCGGTATCAGGGATTTCGAAGCGGTCAATGCACTGGCTTCCAGCAAAGGTATAGGCTTAATAGATGATGTCGCCATGCCCGCTAACAACCGCCTGCTGGTCATGCACAAAAAAGACACCTAGCGTAGATCAACGCGTACCGAACACAACGATGGTTTTGCCATGCGCGGTGATCAGCTGTTTATTCTCCAATTCTTTGATGACGCGCCCTGCCATTTCCCTGGAACACCCGACTAAACGGCCAATTTCCTGACGGGAAATATGTAACTGCATACCATCGGGATGTGTTATGGCATCGGGTTCTTTACAAAGATCCAGCAAGGTGCGGGCAATCCGCCCTTCCACATCCATAAAGGCCAAGTCGCTAAATTTGCGGCTGGTGATCAGCAGCCGCGCCGACAATTGGCAGGCTATCAGGTACAGCATGTCTGGCGCATATTCCAGCAACTCTTTTTTCAGCGCTTGCCGAAAACGCTCATAACTTATTTCAGCCAAATGGCATTCGCTACGGGTTTTAACAGTCACTTGCCGGATTTCTTCGACGACATTAAAAACCCCCACTTCGCCAATAAACTCATTCTTGTTCAGGTAAGCCAGCATCAACTCTTGCCTTCCCTCGTCGTCTTCCGCACAAACACTAACCGAGCCGTCAATAATAAAATAAAGCTTATCGCCACTATCACCAGGTTTGAAAACACTGGCTTTAGCCGGATATACCTTTTTCTGGCATAGCTGTAAAAACGTCTCTAGTGCTTCTTTTCTATATAATTCTTTTGGAAAATTGGGTGTCATAGGAGTTTTATCCAGGATCCATGTGGTCTAGCTATCAAAGGCGCGGGAGTAAATTAATAAAAATCAACTTCGAAAGGCTATAAATAATATTGTGTGCTATTCTATGCGTCTTTTTTTGCTAGGGTAAAATAAATGCAAGCAACAGTCAAATGGGTCGACGGCGTTATGTTCGTCGGCGAAACTGGCAGTGGCCACGCGGTAGTCATGGACGGCCCTCCGGAACACGGCGGACGTAATATGGGCATACGCCCGATGGAAATGATTTTACTAGGGGTGGGCGGTTGTTCATCTTTTGATGTTGTGCAAATTTTACAAAAAGGCAGGAATGATATTGTCCAGTGCGTCACTGAAATTTCTGCGGAGCGCGTTGATGCCATACCTAGTGTGTTTAGCAAGATTCACTTGCATTTTATTGTCAGCGGTCATGCTTTAAAAGCGTCCGCTGTCGAGCGTGCCATAAAATTGTCTGCGGAGAAATATTGTTCTGCAACCATCATGCTGGGCAAAGCGGTGGAAATCACCCATGATTTTGAAGTTATCGAGGTTTAATGAATTGAACAAATTGCAATTACACGGTTTTAACAACCTAACAAAGTCACTAAGCTTCAACATATACGATATTTGCTACGCCCCGGCTGAACAGCAACAGGCTTATATCGAATATATTGATGAAGCCTATAATGCCAACAGGCTAACACAAATTCTTAAGGATGTTGCTGAAATTATCGGTGCGCAAATCCTTAACATCGCTCATCAGGATTACGACCCGCAAGGGGCCAGTGTAACCATGCTGATTTCAGAGGGTGATGTAGCGCCGCCTTCCAATATGAACAGCCAATCGCCTGGACCATTGCCTGAAACCGTGCTGGCGCATCTGGATAAAAGCCATATTACTGTCCATACCTATCCCGAGAGTCATCCCGACAGCGGTATCAGCACCTTTCGCGCAGATATTGACGTTTCCACCTGCGGTCGCATTTCGCCATTAAAAGCCCTTAATTATCTGATCCACAGCTTTGAATCCGATGTGGTTATTATGGATTACCGAGTCCGTGGTTTTACCCGTGACATTTCAGGGAAAAAGCATTTCATCGATCACAATATCACTTCTATCCAGAACTACATTGCAAGGGACACGCAAGAGAGCTATCAAATGATAGATGTCAATGTCTACCATGAAAATATTTTTCATACCAAAATGATGCTCAAGGAAACCGAGCTCGAAAATTATTTATTTGAAAAAGAAAGCAACCTGAATGATGCCCAAAAAGCAGAAATTCAAAAGAAACTGGAAAAAGAAGTCGCAGAAATTTTTTACGGGCACAATTATCGGCGTAAAAGAATTAAAGTCGACCAAAAATAAGCCTCTAAAAGTTTATGCTGGGGCATAAAAGCAACACTTTCCTTGTCCCAGCCCCCTTCAGTATGAAAGGTACGTGATACACCCTACACCTCCCCACTATTGGGCTGACCCTATTAATTGCCAGCTTACCAGATCAGTCCGCAATAACTCACCAGCAATGCGACGACATCGCTTAAGCTCAAGAGCTTAATAATACAGCAAAGATCATCTTGTTAGATGGATAAGCGCCTCAACAATGCCGTTATACTCGACTACTTTAGGCCGGTACAAAAACAAGCCCAAGGCTGACATGCCGGTAAAAATATAGAGCGTATTAAAATTATCACCCAATACAAACATGACAAAGCCAAAAATTCCGATGGTTTCAATCAGGGACATGGATATTAACGTCGTTAAAAAATAGCGGCTTTTTGCTTCGAGAAGCACATCGTCTATGCCAATGGTCCCCTTATTTGCCAACGGCATGGTTTGGTTAAGCCGCAACTGGATATGCCTAATCAGGTTAGTCAATGGGAAAGTGGCAATGGCAATCGCATAAAGCACTGTCCTGGTCACCATTATTTGCTCTGTCGGCACAGGTTGCTGCACTTGCTTGCCCAGTGTATGGCAAACAATAATGGCGGCAGCCAGCATTAGCAGCATGGTGCCTACAAAAGTCCAGGGAAGTGCAAGCCCGGCTTTTAAGCGCTCTCTATCTTGCATGCTGTTTCCTAGCCATCCCGTCCAATATTGTCATCATTGCATAACTCACTGCATCCATAGTGATGTTGATAATCTTCCATCGACCGCCTGATCACTTCGTGGGCTTCATCCCGCCCATATACATTAGTGATTTCGCAAGAGCCCTTTTCGCCAGGCAGATTTTTATAGGTCAAAAAATAATGCCTTAAGCGGTTGATATAAGACTCGGGGCAATCCGACACATCGTTCCATTGCCGATAAAACTCGTCCCCTTTCATGACGGCAATGATCTTGTCATCAGCATCGCCTTTGTC
Organism: Methylovulum sp.; assembly: GCA_030653435.1. Taxonomy (GTDB): domain Bacteria; phylum Pseudomonadota; class Gammaproteobacteria; order Methylococcales; family Methylomonadaceae; genus Methylovulum. The sequence continues at coordinate 35,518 of JAURZI010000108.1, read as the reverse complement.
CAGCAAACGGAACCCGCCTATAGGAATGGCTTGTAAAATAATATTGCCGTGCGTGACAGCACGTTCACTCAAAACGCAAATATCAAGCGGGTCACCATCACCTTTTGCAACGGCTTTTCCTGATTTTAAAGCCGCAAATTCGGCAACGCGTTCTGCACAATAAGTTTGCGGAATAAACCCGTATAGCGTAGGGACTGTATTGGAGAATTTTTGCGGCCGGTCTATTTTAAGGTAACCGGATGTTTTATCGATTTCATATTTGACGGTGTCGGTTGGCACCATTTCTATGAACGCAGTGACAATATCCGGCACTTTATCGCCGGGATTGATGCCGTGCCAGGGATGCGCTTTTTGTTGTATGTTCATTGTGACTCTTTAGCTTTAAAGGGAAGTTTGCAGTACATTATAAACCGATAACAACATCGGCATTATACCGAGATAGGCGCTTTGATAGTCTCGTGCGCCTGATAATGGATCATCTCAAAGTCTTCATATTGATAATCGAATATTGATGCCGGCCTGCGTGTTATCACCAAAGTCGGCAATGGGTAAGGTGTACGGCTCAATTGCAGCTTGGCCTGATCCACGTGGTTTAAATACAAATGCACATCGCCGCCTGTCCATATTAAATCACCAACTGCCAAATCACTCTGCTGTGCCACGATATGCGTCAATAAGGCATAACTGGCAATATTGAACGGCAAACCCAAAAACGTGTCACAGCTACGCTGGTAGAGCTGGCAAGATAGCCTGCCGTTAGCTACATAGAACTGGAAAAATGCATGGCACGGTGCCAACGCCATTTTACCCTGTTTGACATTCGCTTGCGGACTGATCCGCTCATCAGGTAAGTCAGCGACATTCCAGGCCGAAACAATGATACGCCGACTATCAGGCGTATCTTTTAACTGCTGGATAACCTGTTTGATCTGGTCGATATGCCGACCATCCGGCGCGGGCCATGATCGCCATTGCCGACCATAGATGGGGCCTAAATCCCCTTGCTCATCCGCCCATTCATTCCAGATATTGACCTTATGCTCATGCAAATAAGCCAGATTGGTTTCGCCTTTTAAAAACCACAACAATTCGTGAATAATGGATTTTAAATGGATTTTCTTAGTCGTCACCAACGGAAAGCCTTGCCCTAAAGCAAAACGCATCTGATGGCCAAAAATGGACAAGGTGCCACTGCCAGTCCTGTCACCTTTCGGAAAACCTTGCCCCAAAATGTTATCGAGTAATTCTAAATATTGCTTCATACAGTTTATGTAACTAATGGTTTTTGACAAAGACGCAGTACGCCAACTGAAATCCTGGCGGGTACACCAAACTAAAGTTATTTAATCCGACCCCTAGCGTTGTGGTTTGTCGCCCCCACCCATGACTACTTTCAGCTGTTGTTCAGCCAGAAAGGTGCATCGTTATGCCGTAGCCATAACGGTAAGCGAATGTTGTGGCCTTAATTCTGTAAGTCAATCAGCAAAAAGGAAGGTAACAGATGCTTAACCAAAATTCCGATGCACAGCATAGTAATATTATCGAATCCATCAACCAGGCTTTTGGGACGGGTAGTTTTTATGGCCTGGAATATGTCCTAGATGAGCTAGCAAGGGAGCAGCCGTTGCCCCTGAAACAAAATACCGTGGATTGGTTCGGCGCTACCGACTTTTTTGCATGACGCGTGTTGATGTCCGCGCATTTGTTAAACAAAACTATTCAGTAAAACGGAGGTGGCTGCGATGTTATTCGTTGCCGGTTTATTTGCCTGATGACGCTTTCCTATTGGCAAAATAAAATAACAATCCGCCGATGATAATCATAGGCGCAGATAATATCTGCCCCATTGTTACCCAGTCCAACGCCAAATAACCCAGGTGCGCGTCTGGCATTCGGTAAAACTCGACAAAAAATCGGAAACAGCCATAGAGCATTACGGCCAGTCCGGTTGTCGCCATTACCGGCCTGGGTTTTTGCGAATAAAACCAGAGCACCGCAAACAAAACCAGGCCTTCTAAAAAGGCTTCATACAATTGCGAAGGATGCCGTGCTAACGGGCCGCCATTGGGAAAAACCATAGCCCAAGGCACATCAGTGGGTCTGCCCCACAATTCCGAATTAATAAAATTACCGATACGCCCGGCACCCAAACCGATAGGTGCTAACGGAGCTATAATATCGGTCAGTTGCATTACAGTGCATTGCTGTTTTTTGGCGAAAAACCACATGGCTACAAATACACCGAGCATACCGCCGTGAAACGACATACCACCCTGCCATATTTTTAACAGCATAACTGGATCATTGATAAATTCGCTGAAATTATAAAATAAGACATAACCTACCCTGCCGCCCAGTATGACGCCCAAAGCCCCATAAGTAACCAGATCTTCAATAGCTTCCGGCTTGATTGGCGACCAAGGCTGTTTTGCCCTGTATTGCCCCAAAAAATAGACGGCGACAAAACCGACCAGATACATCAGGCCGTACCAATGAATTTTTAGCGGCCCTATGGCAATGGCGATAGGATCAATTTCAGGGTAAGTTAACATAATTAAACATCCAGATTGGTTACATCCAAAGCATTTTTAACGATAAAATCCCGCCGTGGCTCGACGACATCACCCATCAGTGTAGTAAATATTTCATCGGCGGCAATAGCATCTTCAATCCTGACTTGCAGCAACCGGCGATTATTGGCATCCAGCGTTGTTTCCCAAAGTTGTTCAGGGTTCATTTCACCCAAGCCTTTATAGCGTTGGATATGCTGGCCTTTTTTAACTTCTTTCATCATCCAGTCAAAGGCGGCTTTAAACGTGCCGACGACTTGCCGCCTTTCTCCCATTTGGATAAATGAAGTTTCACCAAACATACCCGCCGTTTCCTCCGCGTATTGGGCAATTTGCTTATAGTCCTTGCCGTTAAAAAAGTTTGCCAGTATTACAAACGACTTCGTGATGCCATGCTGCCGTTTATTGATAACCACTGAAAAATCATTATCGCCTTTATAATCCAGTTCAATTGAGAAAGTACCACCGCTAACGTTACTGTTCAATTGCCGTTCCATTTTGGCAAACCAGGCGGCAAGTTTCTGCTGATCCTGTTTATGTTCATCGTTAATCACGTCCATATACGCCAACTGCTCCAAAAAACCTTCATCATAACGCCTGAATAAGCGGTCTGTAATAGCCACGACACCAGTGAATGCTTTTGCAAGCTTTTCAAGCCCCTGGCCTTGTATAGGCGGAGCTGTTTCGTCAGTAAACAACTGGGCCTTATCGAGTGCCAACTGGATCAGATATTCGTTTAGAGCGACATCATCTTTTACATAATGTTCTTGCTTACCCTTTTTAACTTTGTATAAAGGCGGTTGGGCAATATAGATGTAACCTTTTTCTACGATTTCGGGCAACTGGCGGTAAAAAAACGTCAATAGTAAGGTGCGGATATGCGAACCATCGACATCGGCATCCGTCATGATAATAATGCGGTGATAACGAAGTTTAGCCAAATTATATTCATCTTTGCCTATACCGCAGCCTAGCGCCGTAATTAATGTCCCAACTTCTTCAGAAGATATCATTTTGTCAAAACGGGCTTTTTCAACATTGAGGATTTTTCCCTTCAAAGGCAAAATTGCCTGGGTGCGTCGATCCCTGCCTTGTTTTGCAGAGCCCCCCGCCGAATCCCCTTCCACTAAAAACAGTTCAGACAGCGCTGGATCTTTTTCCTGGCAATCCGCCAGTTTTCCGGGTAAGCCTGCAATATCCAGTGTGGTTTTACGGCGTGTCATTTCACGCGCTTTACGTGCAGCTTCCCTGGCACGTGCGGCATCAATAATTTTACCCATGATAGCTTTGGCGTATGCCGGTTTCTCCAACAGAAATTCTTGCAATTTTTCATTCATCGTCGACTCAACCAGGGGTTTAACTTCCGACGAAACCAGCTTGTCTTTGGTCTGGGATGAAAACTTAGGGTCAGGCACTTTAACCGATAATACTGCGGTCAGCCCTTCCCTGGCATCATCTCCTGTAGTCGCCACTTTTTCTTTTTTAGCTAGACCGCTAGATTCTATATATTGATTGACTGTACGCGTCAATGCGCCCCTAAATCCTGCCAGATGGCTTCCGCCATCACGTTGCGGAATATTGTTCGTATAACAAAAGACATTTTCCTGATAAGAATCATTCCATTGCATGGCCACTTCTACCGTGACCCCTTCTTTTTCAGCTATAAAGTAAAATACGTCAGGGAATAGCGGGATTTTGTTTTTATTGAGATGCACAACAAAAGCGCTAATACCCCCTTCAAACTCAAAAACATCTTCCTTATCAGTGCGCTCATCAAGCAGACTGATACGTACGCCTGAATTCAGGAAAGACAACTCCCTGAGTCGCTTCGCTAAAATATCGTAATGAAATTCGACATCAGTAAACGTTTTGGAACTGGGTTTGAAATTAATTAAGGTTCCTGTGCCCGTTGCTGGGCCGACAGCCCCTAGCGGGGCAACCGGTTCCCCCATCAAGTATTTTTGTTTGTACAATTGCCCATTCTTGCGTACTTCCAGATTCAACTCTTCAGACAAAGCATTTACAACGGACACGCCTACACCATGTAAGCCACCGGATACCTTGTACGCATTATCATCAAACTTCCCACCCGCATGCAACACAGTCATAATGACTTCTGCGGCAGATCTGCCTTCTTCTTCATGAATATCAACAGGAATACCACGACCATCATCGGCAACAGTAACTGAGCCATTAGCATGAATAATTACCCGGACTTCTTTGCAGTATCCCGCTAACGCTTCATCAATTGAGTTATCCACCACTTCAAACACCATGTGGTGCAGACCAGAACCATCATCAGTATCACCAATATACATGCCAGGCCGTTTTCTTACTGCATCCAATCCCTTTAAAACTTGAATATTCGAACTATCATATTGATCGTTATTGTTACTCTTGTTGTTAGTCATAATAAGCGTTTTCCGATTTTCCTGTTGTTGCCGAATGTTCCACGTGGAACAAACTTTGTTAAATACCAAAGTATGGTTTTATCTGACCCTGTTCCACGTGGAACACTTTGTGTGCTGAAATTCGGCTTAAATCACCGAAGTCAGCCAATTCGGTTGCCGTAAGAAACACTTGGCAAGTCATTGACGATAAATAATTAAGTAATTTTGCTCGATTGAAAGTATCCAGTTCCGCCGAAAAATCATCTATCAGAATACAGGCGAGGTTGTTATATTCATTAGCCAATAACTGAATCTGTGCCAACTTTAAACTTAACACCATTAATTTTAATTGGCCGCGCGAAACAAAATCCCTAGCCAAGCGGTTATTAACCGATAACAGGATATCCGCACGATGTGGCCCGCTATGGGTAAAGCCATATCGCAAATCCTTATCCAAATCACGGGTTAAAACTTGTTGTAAATCTTGGGATGTATCCCAACCGGATACCAAGGCCAAGTCAATTGAACTCATATTAAGAAACTGCCCGATATTCTCAATAAAAACGGGTTTAAATTTTTGTAGATAATGTAGTCGACAATTATTGACTATTGTACCGTAATAAATCAGTTCCTTATCCCAAACATTAAGTTGCTCCAGTCGTCTGGTTTTTAATAAGGCATTGCGTTGTGCCAAGGCTTTTTTAAAGTGGCGCCATGCGAGCAAAAAATTCTTATCATCATTGAAAACCCCCCAATCCAAGAACTCCCTTCTTGACTGGGCACCATCATCGAGTAACTCATAACTTTTAGGATGGATAAGTTGCAATGGCAGGGCATAAGCCAAATCTGACTTGTGTTGCTTGGTTTGCTGGTTGATATGGATCTCGACATGTTTGCTATCCAGTTGGATACCGAGGTGGCATAGCCTGTCGTCCGCTTGCATGGTGTGGGCAGAAACTATCAGATGATCCTGTTCCTGGTTAATGACGGGCTTAATTGACGCGGAACGAAATGATCGAGCTCTACCTAAAATAAAAATAGCTTCAATCAGCGAGCTTTTACCACTACCGTTTTCCCCAATAATAAAATTGAGTCCAGGGGAAGGAAGGATGGATGCTTTTTGGATATTTCTTACATGGTAAATATCCAGTTTCAGCAAACTCATGAGCCGATTACAATCTCATCGGCATGACAATAAATTTATAGGGACATTCGTTGGGTTCATCAATAAAGCAACTGCTTGCATTGCTTGCGATAGTTAACACGGCTAGTTCAGAATCAAGATTGGCAACCGCATCCAGTAAATATTGTGCGTTAAAAGCAATAGATAATACTTCACCTTGATATTCGATAAATAATTCTTCTTCCGCTTCATCATGCTCTGGATTATGCGTGCTGATCCTTAAGCTATCAGGGCTAATATCGAACGTAACCCCCTTGAATTTTTCATTCGATAAAATCGCAACACGTGTTAATGCTTCTTTTAACAATTGTTTTTGAATGTGTATTTGATTGAAAAAATCCTGCTGAAAAACTTTGCTGAAATCAGGGTATTTGGAATCAACCAATTTCGCTGAAAAAATCAGGTTGTTAAAAAATATCTTGATATTGTTACTAGAAAATTCAACTTTGATCTCTGTTTCAGAATCATCCAGCAATCGGCATAATTCCAAGACACCTTTTCTCGGAAGAATAATCCTGGCTTCAAAACCTGTCGCCTGATCAAGTTGGTCTTCATAAATAGATAAGCGATGACCATCGGAAGCGACCAGCTTTAATTTGCTGTTGGAAATATTAAGTAGCAAACCGTTCAAATAATAACGGACATCCTGATTAGCCATGCAAAAAATAGTTTTGTCCAAAGCTTTTTTTAATTTACCCGAATTGATAAAAAACTGGTTTTCAAAACTGGACTCGGCAAATTCAGGGTAATTTTCAGCGGGCAAACAGCTTAATGAAAAACGGCTGCGGTTGGATAAAATCTTAACTCTGTCATCTTGTTGCTCAAATTTTATTTCAGCACCGGTCGGTAATAACCGGCAAATATCAAGGAACTTTCTGGCCGGTACCGTGACAGAACCGGTTGATGTTGTGGTGATCTGAATTTTAGCGATAATCTGAATTTCCAAATCAGTGCCGGTTAAAACCAGTTGGTTATCATCAATCATCATCAACACATTCGCAAGAATAGGCATCGTCTGCCTTTTTTCTATTACGCTGACAATTTGTTGCAAAGGTGCCAGGATTTCTTCTCTATTTATAATAAATTTCATATTCTTTATATTATTACTATTAGCTAGGTAAAAAACTGGGGGTAAGCCAATTTTTAATTCTTTATTCAATAAGTTATGTTAATTATAACATTGTTATATGGTTGTTAATAAGTTGTGGGCAACTAAAAGGCATCAATAAATTCATTTTTTATACCCAACAATATCCACTGAAGTGCGCTAGGTTATCCACAGATTTACCCACAGCAATGGATCATATTTCAAGCTGATTACTGAGCATTCGGACATGAATGAAGCCCAATGAACTTTATGTCCTAGCATTTAACCAGATACTTTTTAAGCGCTATTATGGGGATAAGTATGTGTATAAAGCAGGCTTTTCCTGTAGGTAAGACTGTGTATAAAATATCGTTATTATTACTGGTTTATTTATGCACAGCTTATACACAAATAACAAACACCTATATTTATCGGCTAAGCTAATGATTTAAAATGCCGTGTATGACTTTTCCACAGGTTTTTAATGGACTAATAGTAATAAATTTAAAAAATATAATCTTTTATTATTGGCTGTGGCGTAGGTCGTTTCAAAGCAAACAAACACAGTATTCATAGGCTAACTTTTGATACGAAAGCGTTTATTAACGATCTATATGTGCGGATCTTATTGGGTAATAGGCTTTATGCTATGTGGATGCCTTTTTAAGACATTTTTCAGTATTGAATATACAAAGGGCGGGCAAGGCGCCGTATAGTACGGCAGGGTTGATTCTAAGCAGTTTTAAACGCAGGGGAGGGATTATCTTTAAGTATTGCCGTGTTCGGCTTCTATCAATATTACTTAGGCAGCTTGGAGTAATATGTTAGCGAATATTTCCAGGTAAGGGAGGGTGCCAGACTTACCCGGTTTATAAGGTTACTGAGTGGCTGTCGAGCCACTCATCTGTAATTTTAAGCCTTAAGCTTAGCAACCAGCATTTTATTAACTTCAGCCGGGTTGGCCTTGCCTTGCATTTCTTTCATGACTTGGCCGACAAAAAAACCGAATACTTTATCTTTGCCGCTACGGTACTGCTCTACTTGTCCTGGATTATCAGCAATGATTTTATCGATAATGGCCTCTATAGCGCCGGTGTCAGTAATTTGCTTGAGGCCTTTTGCGTCGATAATTTGGTCGGCGTTAGCATCGGGGTGTAACCAAAGTTCCTCAAAAACTTGCTTGGCGATTTTACCGGAAATAGTGCCATCGCTGATGCGCGCTAATAAACCTGCCAGTTGCCTCGTATTGACGGGCGATGCACCAATATCCAGATCCGCTTTATTGAGTGCGGCGGAAAGGTCACCGGTGATCCAATTGGCGCAAAGTTTGGCGTCACAGCCTGATATTTGGACGACGGCTTCAAAATAATCCGCCATGGCGCGAAATGAAGTCAGGATCGCAGCATTTTCATTATCCAACTGATACTGGGTTTTAAAACGCAGTTTTTTAGCATCGGGCAATTCCGGCAACGCGGCTTTTACCTGCGCTTTAAAAGCATCATCTATGGCTACGGGTAATAAGTCAGGGTCGGGAAAATAGCGGTAATCATTGGCTTCTTCTTTGCTACGCATGGAGCGGGTTTCATCTTTAACCGAATCATACAAGCGGGTTTCCTGAATGACTTTACCACCACCTTCTATTAATTCGATTTGCCGTTCGATTTCGTGATTAATAGCTTTTTCAACAAATTTGAACGAGTTGATGTTTTTAATTTCGGCACGTGTGCCGAAAGCTTGCTGGCCTTTAGGGCGCACCGAAACGTTGGCATCGCAGCGGAACGAGCCTTCCTGCATATTACCGTCGCAGATTCCCAGATAACGCACCAGTTCATGCAGTTTACGCATATATGCGACAGCTTCTTTGGCGGAACGCATATCGGGTTCTGAAACAATTTCCAACAAAGGCGTACCGGCACGGTTTAAATCAATGCCGCTCAAGCCATGAAAATTTTCATGCAGCGATTTACCTGCGTCTTCTTCGAGATGCGCTCGTGTGATGTGGATGCGTTTGGTGTCGCCGTCCACGTCGATATCGAGATGCCCGACACCGACAATAGGCAAATCCATCTGGCTGATTTGATAGCCTTTAGGCAGGTCGGGATAAAAGTAATTTTTTCTGGCGAACACCGAATAAGGCGCAATCTCGGCTTCTATAGCCATACCGAACATCACGGCCTTATAGACGGTATCCTTATTGAGGACCGGCAATACGCCAGGCAGACCTAAGTCAACCGCGCAAGCCTGGGTATTGGGTGCTGCGCCATATGCGGTAGGAGCGCCGGAAAAAATCTTTGATTTTGTTGCGAGTTGGGTATGGATTTCAAGACCGATGACGGCTTCCCATTGGTTTGCGCTCATGGTTTCCCCTTTATTCAAAACCGTAAGGCATACGTTGATGCCAATCGGTTACTTGCTGATATTGATGGGCGATATTCAACAGCTTGGTTTCTGTAAAATAATTACCGATAATTTGCAGCCCGACCGGCATTGCAATGCCGCCTTCCTTAGCAGCGCTCAAACCAGCGGGGATTGAGATGGCAGGCAGGCCTGCGAGATTGATTGCAATGGTGTACAAGTCTTCCAGATACATCTGGATGGGGTCGGTTGTTTTCTCGCCGATACCGAAGGCGTTAGTGGGCGTGACCGGGCTCATGATGACATCGACTTGAGCCAGCGCGTTTTTAAAATCATCGCTGATGAGCCGGCGTATTTTTTGTGCCTTTAGGTAATAGGCATCGTAATAGCCGGCCGACAAGGCATAAGTGCCCATTAGTATGCGCCGCTTGACTTCCTTACCAAAACCTTCGCCGCGCGAACGGGTATATAAATCAGTCAAATCCACCGGATTTTCACAACGATAGCCGTAGCGGACACCATCGAAACGCGATAAGTTGGATGAGCACTCGGCGGATGCAATAACATAATAGACAGGGATGGCTAGTTTTAGGGTAGGCATCGAGAGGTCGATAATTTCCGCGCCTAACCGCCGGTATTCATTAATCGCATTAGCAAGATCGGTTGCGATATTATGGCTTAAACCTGTTCCAAAAAACTCTGCAGGTAAGCCGATTTTCAGGCCAGCCAACGGCTGGTTCAGCGAGGCCGTATAATCAGGTACCGGATGGTCGACGCTAGTTGAATCTTTTTCGTCGAACCCCGCCATGGCTTGCAGCAGGATGGCTGCGTCTTCAGCGCTACGTGCCATCGGGCCGCCCTGATCCAGGCTGGAGGCGTACGCTACCATACCGTAACGGGAAACCCGCCCATACGTCGGCTTAAGGCCGGTGATGCCACAAAAGGCGGCGGGTTGGCGAATTGAACCTCCGGTATCCGTGCCGGTAACGCATACAGCAAGCTTGGCTGCAACCGCCACTGCGGAGCCGCCTGATGAACCGCCGGATACGGCGCTTTTGTCCCAGGGATTTTTAACGACACCGTAATAGCTGTTTTCATTGGACGATCCCATCGCAAACTCGTCCATATTGAGTTTGCCGAGCATAACGGCGCCCGCCTCGTTCAGCTTTTCAACGACTGTGGCATTGTAGGGGGCAATAAAATTATCCAGCATTTTCGAACCGCAACTGGTCTTGACGCCCAAGGTACAGAAAATGTCTTTCTGGGCAATAGGTATGCCGGCCAATAGTGCCGTATCGCCATTGGCAATGCGGACATCCGCGGCTTCTGCGGCTTGCAGAGCCAAGTCTTCGGTGACGGTGACAAAGGCATTCAAGTCTTTATGCTGTTCGGTGCGGGCCAAAAAGTGTCGGGTTAATTCGACGCTGGAGAATTCTCGGGAGCGCAAACCTTGCGCTAATTCCTTAATGGTTTTGGTATGCATGGCGATTTCCTTACTCTATCACTTTCGGCACTAGGTACAAGCCGTCTTCGATTTGTGGAGCTATGGCTTGGAAGTGGCCGCGTTGGTCAGTTTCGGTGACGGCATCATCTCGCAAGCGTTGTACCTGATCCAATGGGTGGGCCATGGCGGCTACATTTTCCGTATCCAGTCCGTTCATGCTGGTCATTAATTCGAGCATGCCCGACAAATCTTTTGTATATGAGTCAAAGTCGTGGTCTTCGATGCCCAAGCGTGCCAGGTAGGCAATTTTTTTTACATCTTCTGTTGTTAGCAACACCTATCACTCCATACCAACCGGCAAATTAAATATGATACTTTATATCTTGCTCAAATACCCGCTTGATTGATACAGTATTACTATTTTTATTCCTTAAAGGAAACAGACAAAAATGTTCAAACGAATTCGCGGACTTTTCTCTAATGATCTATCTATTGACTTGGGGACCGCCAATACCTTGATATACATTCCAGGGCAGGGGATTGTGCTGAATGAACCATCAGTAGTGGCTATCAAAGAAGACAAAGTCCGCGGTAATAAAACGATTGCTGCTGTTGGGGCTGATGCCAAGCGCATGCTGGGGCGTACGCCTGGCAACATCACGGCAATACGTCCGCTTAAAGACGGCGTCATTGCCGATTTTGCGATCACCGAACGCATGCTGCGGTTTTTTATAGAAAAAGTCCACAAAAGCAAACTATTGCGACCTAGCCCGCGTATTTTGATCTGCGTCCCTTGCGGCTCTACCCAGGTTGAGCGCCGGGCCATTCGGGAATCGGCGGCTATGGCGGGCGCCCGTGAAGTCTATTTGATTGAAGAGCCGATGTCTGCTGCGATTGGCGCAGGGTTGCCTGTTGATGAAGCCTGCGGATCAATGGTTCTGGATATTGGCGGCGGCACCTCAGAGGTCGCGGTTATTTCAATAAACGGTATCGTCTATTCAAACTCCGTACGTATCGGCGGCGACCGCTTTGATGAAGCGATCATCAATTATGTGCGTAGAAATTACGGTACTTTGATAGGCGAAGCGACGGCGGAACGGATAAAGCTGGAAATCGGCACCGCTTATCCGGGTAGCGAAGTCAAAGAAATTGAAGTGAAAGGCCGGAACTTGGCAGAAGGCGTGCCGCGTAGCTTTGCATTAAACAGCAATGAAATTCTCGAAGCGCTGCAAGAGCCCTTATCCGGTATCGTCGGTGCAGTCAAGGTTGCGCTGGAACAAACCCCGCCCGAACTCGGTGCCGATGTCGCCAACCGGGGTATTTATTTGACCGGTGGTGGTGCGTTGTTAAAAGACATAGATCGTCTGATAGCTGAAGAAACAGGCCTGCCGGTATTTATTGCCGATGATCCCTTGACCTGTGTTGCCAGAGGCGGCGGCATGGTGTTGGAAATGCTCGATAAAAAAGGCCTTTCCACGTTCTCACTGGAGTAATGTCTACACTCGTCTTTATGCCGGTTGGGCAAACTTCCCCTGAATAGCCCTTGAGTAGATAACATTCAATGCAGATAGTTTGCTCCGGGCTGTCTGCATCGCAAACCCACCGTTAGCCAGGGGTAGATAGAACATTATTCCTGCAATGCCTCACCACATCGAGTGGCCACTCATGCAGGAAATACAAAACGAGGAATCCTGCCATAAAACTTTTATTCGCTACCGGCCCATCCATTAATACCCGCCTGCTTGTGGCTGTCATCGCTTCGATTGCATTATTGGTTGCCGAACATAGAAGCCAGCAATTGGACTTTCTGCGTGCCACATTATCTTTTTTTATCGACCCCATAAAATATCTGGTCGATTTGCCTACGGTGATGGTTGAGCAGGCTAGCGAGTCGATCAGTTCCTATGCCACGTTAAAAAAAGATAACGAACGGCTACGCGAAGACCAACTCATCCATCAAACCCAACTGCTCAAATTTGAGGCGTTGGAAAAAGAAAATATCCGTTTGCGCGCGTTATTGGAAAACTCCTTTAAGTTAGGCGAACAGGTGTTGATAGCAGAATTGCTGTCCGTCAATATGGCACCTTACGAACACATTGTCGTGGTCAATAAGGGCACACGTTTCGGCGTCCATTCCCAACAGCCGGTGCTCGATGCCAATGGTGTCGTTGGGCAGGTTTTTCGCGCATTGCCGCTAAGTTCTGAAATTATGCTGATTACCGACCCCAATCATGCCATTCCGGTGCAGGTTAATCGTAACGGTTTATTGACAATTGCAGTCGGTAGCGGCCAAATCAACCGATTAATATTGCCTTTTTTGCCTAGCAATGCCGATATTCGTCCTGGGGATCTGTTGATAACTTCGGGGTTGGGAGGGACGTTTCCGCAAGGTTACCCTGTCGCCGTAGTCGATGAATTTACTTCGGAGCTTAACAAACCGTTCGCGAACATTACGGCAACCCCTAAAGCAAAACTGGATAGGAACAGGGAACTGATGATAGTTTGGAGCAATTCAACACCGGTTCCGCTCATCTCAAAACCGCCGGTAACCGAACCCGCAAGCAAGGCGACGCCTCATGAGTAATTACTATGGTTTTGGTAAGATTATTTTGAGTATGATATTGGCGATGTGCTTAAGAATAGCGCCCTTACCACCTGAACTGTCAGTATTTAACCCTGATTGGGTGTTATTGGTGCTGATTTACTGGTCATTGGCCGTACCGGAACGTGTTGGCATTTTCCATGCCTGGGGCTTCGGTTTGCTCACCGATGTGTTGACAGGCAGGTTATTTGGCCAATACGCGCTGGCTTATTCCCTGGTCATTTATATTTGTCTGAAACTGCATAAGCGCTTGCGCCAGTTTCCAATTTTGCAGCAGGGGCTGTTTATCTTTTTCTGTCTGTTACTTTCCCAATTATTGCTTTTTTTAATTAAAAACCTACAACATCCTGCACAACTGCACGGTACTTTCTGGTTACCTGTATTTACCGGCACGCTGTTTTGGCCTATGGTTTACACCGCGATGCGCTTTGTCCGATTGTCCCGACGCATTAAAGAGTAAGCGGCAGCCCATGTCCCGAATTTATGCTGTAAAAGACAACACGGTGGAGAACCGTTTATTTACTAACCGTATTATCGCGTCATTTGTCGTGATTATCCTGTTGACCTCTTCCCTGGTTGTGCGGCTGGTTTATTTGCAGATAGTCGGCCATGAGCATTATGCGTCTATGGCCAAAAGCAACAGCGTAAAAATTATCCCGCTCGTGCCCACCCGGGGCATTATCTACGACCGGCAAGGCAAGATCCTCGCTGAAAATACGCCTTCATACAGCCTGGAGCTTATCCCCGAACAAATCAGCAATATTGATGACACCTTGTTGAAGCTGCAACAACTGCTGGCGATACCTGACGAAAAGATCGAACTTTATCAAAAGCAACGCAAGCGCCAAAAACGTTTTACCAGTACGCCGCTGTTGTTAAACATGAACGACGAAGAGCTGGCAAAATTTGCTGTCGTTAGGCCTTATTTTCCCGGTGTCGACATCCATACCCAATTGGTCAGGCATTACCCTTACGGAGATTTGGCGGCTCATGTTGTGGGTTATGTGGGTCGGATCAATGAAACCGAAATAAAGGAATTGCCGGTGTCTGAATATCGCGGAACCACGCACATCGGCAAGCTGGGTATAGAAAGCAGCTATGAATCAGAATTGCACGGCAAGACCGGCTATGCAGAAATTGAAACCAATGTGCAGGCGCGCTCCCTTAATACCCTGAACGAAACAGCCCCTGATCCCGGTGCAAATCTTTATTTGACTTTGGATATTGATTTGCAAAAGACAGCATATGACGCTTTGGAAAACTACAACGGCGCTGTGGTCGCCATCGAAATAAAAACCGGCGGTGTGCTGGTTTTTGCCAGCCGTCCGGGATTTGACCCGAATCCGTTTGTCGTCGGCATCAGCAATGATGCCTATCAGGCTTTGCAAATGTCCGAAAACCAACCGCTTTATAACCGGGCTTTGCGCGGCTTATACCCGCCCGGATCTACGATCAAACCGTTTATTGCACTGGCGGGATTGGAATATGATGCCATCAGCGCCCAGCAAAAACTGTTTTGTCCGGGCTATTATCAGTTGCCCGGTGTCAGCCATAAATATCGCGACTGGCGAAAAGGCGGGCATGGCTCAGTCAATTTAAATGAAGCGATCACGCAATCTTGCGATGTGTATTTTTATCGTTTGGCCGGAACCTTAGGGATTGACCATATACACGATTTTTTGCAGAAATTTGGTTTCGGCGAAAAATCGGGCATCGATCTGGTCGGTGAAAAGCCCGGACTATTGCCGTCGCGCGAATGGAAACGCGAACAAAAAAATCGCGCCTGGTATCCCGGAGAAACCCTGATTACCGGCATAGGGCAGGGCTACCATCAGGTGACACCGCTACAACTGGCCAGGGCGACGGCGATATTGGCGAATAAGGGCAATATTGTGACGCCTTTTTTGGTCGATAAAATCGTCGGTGCTCATGACACCAAGCCTGGCCCTGAAATCCATAAAGGCGTGATTGCATTGAAATCCCAAAATATTGATGATGTCATCGCTGCTATGATCAATGTCGTGCATAGCGAGCGCGGTACCGCCAAAAGCATAGGCAGGAATATCAATTATCAGATTGCCGGTAAAACCGGAACCGCGCAGGTGTTCAATATCAAGCAGAATGCCAAATACAATGAAAATGACATAGACTTTAAATTACGCGACCATGCCTTGTTTATTGCATTTGCGCCAGCCGACGACCCTCAAATTGCCGTGGCAGTCATTGCTGAAAATGGCGGTCACGGCGGTTCGGTGGCAGCACCTATTGCAGGCCAAGTCATCAAGCAATTTTTAAAGGGCCATCAACAAGCACAACCATGAAAACTGAAACCCGCCCTGAACATTTTGAGCCGCCTTCAATTATCGGTACCATCCTCAGAAAACTGCATATCGACATTCCGTTGTTTATCGGCTTGCTGCTGACATCGTTATTGAGTTTTTTGATTTTATACAGCGCCGGCAGCCAGGATATGGACATTCTGGTACGCCAGGGCGCACGCGTTGGCTTGGCTTTTTTTCTGATGACGGTATTGGCGCATGTCAATCCTTACCAGTTTAAACGCTATTCAGCATTGCTTTTCGGCCTGGGGATTTTTTTGCTGGTTGCCGTATTGATTATGGGGCAGATAGGCAAAGGCGCGCAACGCTGGTTGGAACTGGGGCTTTTTCGCTTCCAGCCGTCGGAAATGATCAAAATTACGACACCGATGATGATCGCGTGGTTTTTGGCTGAACACCCGTTGCCGCCCAAGTTTAAACAATTGGCTGTCGCGACGTTGTTGATCCTGATACCCACCTTATTGATTGCGATACAGCCGGATTTGGGCACGGCTTTACTGGTTGCAAGTTCGGGTGCCGGTGTGTTGTTTTTTGCCGGGCTATCCTGGCGCTTCATGTTTGCGATTGTTGCCACGCTGGCCGCATTGACGCCGATATTATGGCATTTCATGCGCGGCTATCAGCGCGACCGCGTGCTGACTTTTCTGAACCCTGAAGCCGATCCTCTGGGGCGCGGCTACCATATTATCCAATCAAAAATTGCTATCGGTTCCGGCGGCATTTACGGCAAAGGCTGGCTGGGCAGCACCCAATCGGAGCTGGATTTTTTGCCGGAAAGCTCCACGGACTTTATTTTTGCCGTGTTTGCCGAAGAGTTCGGCCTGTTCGGTTGCGTGGGTCTGCTGGTCCTGTATTTATTGATTATCGCCCGCTGCCTATATATCGCCTCCCAGGCGCAGGAGACATACAGCCGATTATTGGCCAGCAGTCTCGCCTTTACTTTTTTTGTCTATGTGTTCGTCAACATAGGCATGGTTATCGGTGTGTTGCCTGTGGTTGGGGTGCCGTTGCCCCTAATCAGTTACGGCGGTACTTCTATTGTCACTTTACTGGCGGGTTTCGGCATCCTGATGTCGATACACACGCATAAAAAACGTTTCTCACGCTAATGAAAAAAATCATCACGCCTATTCTTTTGGTTTGCGCCTGCCTGGTTATCAGCGCTTGTGCAACCCGCATGACACCACCCGAACCTGTGCAATTGTTTATCAAAAAAATGGTTGACGATCACCAGTTTGATGAATCAAGTCTGGAAGAAATATTGGCAACTGCTACGGTAAAAGACGACATCCTCAAAAAAATGCAGGCGCCGGCAGAGGCGCTGCCCTGGTATCGCTATCGCAAAATTTTCATGACGGAAGCCCGCATCGATGGCGGCGTTAAGTTCTGGCAGGATAATGCCAAAGCCTTGGCGGATGCCCAGCGACGTTACGGTGTGCCTGCGGAAATCATCGTCGCTATCATTGGCGTAGAAACACGCTACGGGCAACATACCGGCAATCATCGGGTCATAGATGCACTTTACACATTGGCCTTCGGCTATCCGCCGCGTAGCGCGTTCTTCCAGGGTGAGCTGGAAAATTATTTGCTGCTCTGCCGTGACGAACAGATTGATCCTTTGGAACTTAAAGGTTCTTATGCCGGGGCAATGGGCATGCCGCAATTTATGCCCAGCAGTTTTAGGCGTTATGCTGCTGATTTTGATAACGATGGTCGCCGCGATATTTGGCATGACCATGCCGACGTGATCGGCAGTATCGCCAATTATTTCGTCAAGCACCACTGGCAGACAGGGTTGGGGATCGCATTGCCTGTAGAGGCGAGGGGGGATAAATATAAAACCATCCTTAATGGCGACCTTAAGCCGAATTTAAGACTCGCTGAGTTAGAATCACTCGACTTAAAAATATCAGTGCCGTTAGCTTTAGACACTAAAGTGAAAATTCTTGCGTTAAAACAGGAAGAAGGCGAAGAGCTCTGGGCGGTTTTAGACAATTTTTATTGCCTGACCCGATATAACCACAGCCCTTTATATGCCATGGCAGTTTATCAATTAAGCCAAGCCATTTTTAACAAAATGGCAGTTAGTAAAATGGCTTTAAATAAAAAGGGGAATTTCCCATGAATAAACTCATATCAGCAATTTCAATTATTGTTCTATGCGGTTATTTTTCAAACCCAATCAAAACCGCTGAAGCGGCAGCCAAACACGGCAGCGCCAAACATGCCTCAGCGAAGACCCATAGCCGCCACATCGGCAAATCCAGGCATCATAGTAAACACAGTTCAAGATCAGCCCACCATGTGGCGAAGCACAGCGACGGCAAACATGGTATGGCGTCATGGTATGGCGATGCGTTTCAAGGTAAGAAAACAGCGAACGGCGAACGCTACGATATGTATGCGATGACTGCCGCACACAACACCTTGCCTTTGTCATCTTATGTCGAAGTCACCAATGTAAAAAATAAACGCAGCGTTATTGTCAGGATTAATGACAGGGGGCCATTCCACGGTAACCGGGTTATGGATTTATCCTATGCCGCTGCCAAAGAGCTGGGTATTCAAAAATCAGGGACAGGATCTATAAAAATCACGCCGCTAGTGATTAATGAATCCCTGTTTCAAACCAATAACAACCCAGGTTAACCACCACAACTGCCGCGCGTATCCGGGCTAAGCGGCCTTGTTGCCGCAGCCTGCCGTTTTTTGCCTTAACACCCATTGCATACTGTATTGTCGGGCAGTCTGCCGTTTTCTTGCCGCATCCACATCAACCATCGCCACAGACCGGTTTCGCACCCCGACTAGCAGCCTTGCCACTTACCGTAAGCAGCTTGGATTTTCGTCGTAACACCTTATATCTACAAGGCTATATCCATTGTGTCCGGGCTGTTTCGCGGGACTGTTACTGAAACCGGACAAACCTAAAACCCATGATACAATAAAGGTTCGTTTTATTCCGTTCATATCATCCCTAAAGTGCAATGACATTTTTTAAACACATTACCTTGTTTCTATTTTTGGGCTTGCAGGTCGCTGTTTTTCCAGCGAACGCAGACGACACAGAAATTTCAACGCCTCCAGCCCCCACTATTGATGCCAGTGCTTATATTTTGCAGGATTATCACACGGGCAAAATTCTGGCAGAAAACAATGCGGATGTTAAGCTGGCTCCTGCCAGTCTCACCAAAATCATGACTGTTTATGTGGTCTTTCGGGAAATCAGCAACGGCCACTTGCACTTGGATGATCTGGCCACTATCAGCCAGAAGGCATGGGCGACATCCGGTTCGCGGATGTTTGTTGAAGTCAACGGACAAGTCAAAGTGGAAGATTTGTTGAAAGGTGTCATCATTCAATCAGGCAACGATGCCAGCGTTGCGCTGGCGGAACATGTTGCCGGCAACGAAAGCACGTTTGCCGATATGATGAACCAGCATGCGGCAAGGCTGGGCATGACTAACAGCCATTTTAAAAATAGCGACGGTCTGCCTATTGAAGACCATTATACGACGGCACGGGATTTGGCTACGCTAACCTCTGCACTAATCCGAGAGTTCCCTGATTACTACCGCTGGTTTTCGCAAAAAGAATTCACGTTTAATAAAATCACCCAGCATAACCGTAACAAATTGCTGTCGCGGGATGAATCGGTTGATGGCGTTAAAACCGGGTTTACCGATGAGGCCGGTTATTGTCTGGTTGCATCCGCGCTCAGGGAAAACATGCGGCTTATTTCCGTCGTTATGGGCGCAAAAACGGTTAATGCCAGAGCCAATGAAAACCAGAATTTGCTGAATTACGGCTTTCGCTTTTTTGAATCGCACCGTTTATACCAAGGCAAAACGCCTTTAAGCGAAGCCAGGGTGTGGAAAGGGGACAACAAAAATGTGCCGTTAGGATTAGCCGAGGATTTATATGTGACGATCCCGCGTCGCCATTACAACGATCTTAAGGCCGAGATCAACATAGACAAAAAAATTACGGCACCGGTCAAGGAGGGCGATAAATTCGGTTCTGTCAACGTTAAATTAAAAGATGAACAACTTATCAACAAAGATCTGGTTGCATTGAAACCAGTGGAGTTAGGCAATATAGTCCGCAGACTTTATGATGGCGCAATGATGATGCTGGAGAAATCAGATGCTGGAAAATAAAACTGTTTATTTGAATGGCCAATACTTGCCGCTGAATGAAGCAAAAATATCCGTCATGGACAGGGGGTTTTTATTTGGGGATGGCGTTTATGAGGTGATTCCGGCTTATCATGGACGCTTATTTTATTTGCGGCAGCACCTGGAACGCCTGGACAACAGCCTGGCGGCTATCCGATTGGCAAACCCCCACACGCGCGAACAATGGCAAGCCATTCTTGCGCCGTTACTGGATGCCGGTCAGAACCAGTATATTTATCTTCAGATTACACGCGGCGTAGCTGTCAAAAGAGACCATGCCTTCCCGGAAAACATCCAGCCTACTGTATTCGCGATGTGCTCAAACATTATGCCGTTTGCAGGCAGAGACGCGGGCATTAAAGCTGTCACGATGGACGATAGCCGCTGGAAACTGTGCAATGCCAAGGCGATCACCTTATTGGCGAATATTCTGCATCGGCAGGAGGCTTTAGACCAGGGCAGCGCCGAAGCGATTCTGGTTAGGGATGGTTATGTGACGGAAGGCGCCGCCAGCAATGTGTTTGCCGTGATAGACGGCGTGTTGCTCACACCGCCAAAAGGCCATGACATCCTGCCCGGTATTACCCGCGATGTGATACTGGAGATTGCCCAAACAAACCATATTGCTTGCCGCGAGGAGGCTATTTCATTGGCTCAGTTCAAGTCGGCCGAAGAGATTTGGGTGACCAGTTCTACCCGTGAAATCATTCCGGTCGTTGAACTCGATGGTCAGCCGGTAGCGGACGGCAAACCCGGCCCGCTGTGGCAAAACATGGACCAATTATTTCAAGCTTACAAACAATCATTATCATGAGCGAAGAAAGTCTGCTGGAATTTCCCTGTCAGTTTCCTATTAAGGCCATGGGCAAAGTCGATATCGAACTCGACCTGCTGGTTATAGAAATTATCCGCCGCCATGTGCCCGATATAGACCCCCAATCCGTTAAAACCCGGCCTAGCAAAGGTGGCAATTATATGGGGGTGACGGTCACGATAGAAGCGACCAGTAAAAAGCAGCTTGATGCTATTTATCAGGACTTGACTGATCACCCGCATGTATTGTTCGCGCTGTAAAACAGGATTGCTCTGCTTATCGCCGTTAATGAGATAAAGTCCTTAGCAAATTAGAGTAGTCTTCAGCTATTTTGTGGTCAGATTCTTTTAATTCATTAATTCTTTTACAAGCATTCATTACGGTAGTGTGGTCGCGGCCGCCAAAGGCGCTGCCTATTTCAGGAAAGCTATGCGAGGTCAGTTCCCTGGCCAAGGTCATCGCTATTTGTCGTGGGCGGGTGATCGTTTGTTTGCGATTTTTTGACGATAAATCAGCAACGCGAATTTTGAAATATTCCGCAACTGTTTTTTGGATATTGTCTATATTGACCAACTTATCTTGCAGGGAAATCAAGTCGTGCAGCGCTTCCTTGGTAAATTCTGTGGTGATTTCCCGGCCAGTAAATTGTGCGTTGGCAATGACCCGGCGCAGGGCGCCTTCAAGATCCCTGACATTAGACGGAATGCGTTTGGCAATAAAAAAAGCGACTTCCTGGGCGAGATTAACATTAACCAGTTGCGCCTTTTTCATCAAAATAGCCGCCCTGGTTTCCATGTCAGGCGGCTCTATCGAAACGGGCAACCCCCAACCGAACCTCGATTTCAAACGGTCTTCCAGCCCAATGATTTCTTTTGGATATTTGTCACAAGTTAAAACCACTTGATGTTTTTTTTCCAACAAGGTATTGAAGGTATGGAAAAACTCTTCCTGTGAGCGTTCCTTGCCGGCAAAAAACTGGATATCGTCGATCAGCAGCACATCAATGGCGCGATAAAATTGCTTGAAAGCGTCTATGGTATTTTGTTGTAAGGCTCTTACCATATCCTGGACGAACTTCTCAGAATGCAGGTAAACGATATTGGCCGATGGATTTTTATGTAAAACGGCATTGCCTATTGCGTGCATCAAATGCGTTTTTCCTAGTCCTGAGCTGCCGTAAATCAGTAACGGGTTATAAGCTTTGCCGCTGTTTTCAGACACTTGAAGAGAAGCTGCCCGCGCCAATTGGTTGGATTTACCTTCGACGAAATTATCGAAGGTAAATGCCTTATTAAGGAAATTGGGCGTGGATTTTTTGGTTTCGGTAGGCTTTGACCTGTTTGCCGCGATAGGCGCCACCGATTTTTTAGAACCTATTTCCAGCGTTAGTGTTAAAGCCCCGTTGGAAAATTCATGTATGGACTCTTCTATTTTGACAAAATGATGCTGTTTAACCCAATCCAGTACAAAACGGTTAGGTGCCAGTAATTTAATGTCCCCATTGCTTTCTATGGCTTGTAGCGGGCGTATCCAGGTGCTGAAATCTGCATTAGAGATTTCATTTTCAAGCTTGGCAAGGCAGTTATCCCAAATTGAACTCATTGAAGTAGATAAGATATTGATTTGTGAGGTAAGAGAATAGGTGGTATTGCCACTATACAGCAATAAAACATTACACTATAGAATTGACAGTCCAGATAGTTTATTTTATCATCCAACGTCTTTTTTATCCGTTTTTGATAACATTCACCGATTAGGTTTAACAACAATGAAAAGAACATACCAGCCCAGTAAAATTAAACGCGTCAGAACCCATGGCTTCCGCACCAGAATGGCTAGCGTAGGTGGGCGTAAGGTGTTAAATGCGCGTAGGGCCAAAGGACGTTACAAGTTAACGGTTTAAACAGCCTGTTGAGTGCCGGTGGTGTGGCGAACAACGATTTTAGTTTCCCCCCGCAGTGTCGGTTAAAAAAACCTGCTGAATATAAAAAAGTTTTTGCTAAGCCTGTAAAATCAAGTGACCAATATTTTACCTTGTTAGCGATAACAAATGATTTGGATCATCCCCGGCTAGGCTTGGCGATAGCCAAAAAAAATATAAAAAAAGCCGTGCACAGGAATGTGATTAAACGAACTGTCCGGGAAAATTTCAGGCTACAACAACATTTGGGGAGTATGGATATTGTTGTTTTGGCCCGCAGGGAAGCCGTCGATGCACCGTTGGAATCATTAAGAAAGTCATTGGAAAAACACTGGCTGAAGTTGGTAAACCGATGCGCTTCATACTCATAGCAATTATAAAGTTTTACAAATACTTTATCAGTCCCATGCTTGGGCCTAACTGTCGTTTTTATCCAAGCTGCTCAACTTATTCCTTGGAAGCTCTCCAGCGCCACGGTGCTGTTGCCGGCTCCTATCTCACTCTCAGAAGATTATTAAAATGCCATCCCTTTCATAGGGGGGGCATTGATCCCGTTCCAGAAAAATTTGGTAATAATAAGAATGGATAATATAAGATTTGTCTTAATCGTAACGTTTGCAATGCTGGTTTTGATGCTGACACAGGCTTGGGAGCAGGATTATGGTCCAAAGACTGAAGTTGCTGCTGAAGTCACTAGCCCAGAGGCTGCTAAAGAAGATTTACCATCGACGGCAAGCGCAGTCGCGCCAACTACTGAAACGGCAACACAAGATAGCGCCACATTACCGGCCTCCACACTACCCACAGCCAAAATCATCACCGTTAAAACCGATGTCATCAACCTAGAAATTGACACCCAAGGCGGCACTATCCGCACATTGGATTTGCTGGATTATCCCGTTGAACAAGATAATTCGGTCGTCAATCATCTCCGTACCATGATTGGATTAGACACGGCAGAAAAAAATCGCGCGCCGGTCAGATTGTTTAATAGCAGCCCGGAAAAAATGTTTGCCGCCCAGAGCGGCTTGATTGCAGGCAGCGACCAAATGGCAGCGCCCAACCATTACACGGCTTTTAGCAGCACCCAGGACAGTTATGTCCTTCAGCCCGGACAAGATAGCTTGACGGTGCCCTTAACCTGGACGGATGGTCAAGGGTTAAACGTCAGCAAAACATTCACTTTTAAACGGGGCAGCTATGAAATAACCCTGGCACAAGAGCTCAAGAATGACACGGGAAAAGCGTGGTCTGGTCGCCAATATAGCCAATTGTTGCGAGTTCAGGACACGGAAAATAAGGGCAACATGCTGACCGGTGGTATGCGGGCTTACGATGGAGGCGTTGTTTATACTCAAAAGGACAAATACCAAAAAGTCAGTTTTGACGATATGGCGGATAAAAATCTTGAGGTATCCACGCAAGGCGGTTGGGCGGCGATGATCCAGCACTATTTTGCATCTGCATGGATTCCACCGGCGGATCAGGAAAACCATTTTTATACCAAACAGTTGCAAGATGGCCGTTATGTGATCGGCTCATATTCCCCTATTGTCAACGTCGATAACGGTTCAGCTGCACAATGGGTTGCCCATTTGTTTGCAGGGCCAAAAATCCAGCCAGTGATGGAAAAAATAGCCACTGGCCTTGAGCTTACCGTCGATTACAGTGTATTAACCTTTATTGGTAAGCCGATATACTGGTTATTAAACCGGATTCATGATCTGGCGGGCAACTGGGGCGTTGCCATCATCGGTGTGACCTTGTGCATCAAATTGCTGTTTTTCCCATTGTCACAAGCCAGTTTCAAATCCATGGCGAAAATGCGTAAAATTCAGCCCCGCCTTAAAGAGTTACAAGAACGCTTTAAGGATGACAGGCAGCGATTTAATACCGAAATGATGGCAATGTACAAAAAGGAAAAAGTAAATCCTTTGGGTGGCTGCTTGCCGGTTTTGGTACAGATCCCGGTATTTATGTCGTTGTACTGGGTTTTGAGTGAAACGGTGGAATTTCGTCAAGCGCCTTTCATGCTATGGATACAGGATTTATCGGTACAGGATCCGTTCTATATCTTGCCGGTGATTATGGGCGCGACGATGAAAATCCAGCAAAGCCTGAACCCGGCGCCTATAGACCCTCTCCAGGCGAAAATCATGAAAATGTTTCCTTTGGTCTTTACGGTGTTCTTTCTGTTTTTCCCGGCTGGCCTAGTTTTGTATTGGGTGGTCAATAACACCTTATCGATCATCCAACAATGGTATATCACCAAAACTATTGCTGAAGCACCTTAAGCTTTTGGGTAGGGCTTAATGTCCGATACCATTGCCGCAATTGCAACGCCGCCAGGGAATGGCGGTGTTGGCGTCATCCGCATATCAGGCCCGTTGGTAGCAGATATCGCCAAGCAACTATTAGTCAAACCCTTAACGCCGAGGACAGCCTGTTATTCGGCATTTCTTGACGCCGACGGTTCAATGCTGGATTCAGGTATCACGCTTTATTTTTCTGCACCGGCATCCTATACGGGCGAAGACGTCTTGGAATTGCAGGGGCACGGCGGCTCAGTCGTGCAGGACATGCTGTTGCGGCGGGTCTTGTCATTAGGCGCAAGGCTGGCCAATCCAGGGGAGTTTACCGAACGCGCTTTCCTTAATAACAAGCTGGATTTGGCCCAGGCTGAAGCGGTTGCTGATTTAATCGAAAGCAGCACCGAACAAGCTGTGCGTTCAGCACAAAGATCCATGCAAGGCGTTTTTTCCAGGCAAATCAATGCGCTGGTAGAGGAGCTCACTGAACTTAGGGTCTACGTCGAAGCGGCGATTGATTTCGTCGATGAAGAAATCGACTTCCTGACCGATGGCGTGGTAGAAAAGCGTATCATCAGCTTATTGGAACGCATCCGACAAATCCAGAAAACCGCGCAACAAGGCCGTTTATTGCGCGACGGCATGACGGTTGTGTTGGCCGGTAAACCAAATGCCGGCAAATCAAGTCTGCTCAACGCGCTGGCAGGACACGAAGCCGCAATTGTCACCGATATGGCCGGTACTACCCGCGATGTTCTGCGCGAACGCATACAACTGGATGGCATGCCGTTGCATATTATCGATACCGCAGGCTTAAGGGAAAGCGATAATCCAGTAGAGCGGGAAGGCATGCGTAGGGCGCGGGAAGAAATCCACAAAGCCGACAAAGTGCTGCTGCTGGTTGATGTCGGGGAGCCAGAAAGCGAATCAATAATGGAAACCTTGCCCAAGGAAATTGATGTCACGCGGATATACAACAAAATAGACCTGTTAGGCTTAAGCCCGAAGTTGGAGCAAACCGAACAAGGTATCTGTTGTTACCTGTCGATTAAAACCGGTGCGGGCATGGACTTATTGATTGGGCATCTTAAACAAAGCGTCGGTTTCAATGCTGTTGGTGAAAATGTGTTTATTGCCAGAAGACGGCATTTGGAAGCCTTGGCGAAAGCCCTGGAGTTTGTTGACAGCGCATTGGCACAATTACAAACCAGCCGTGCAGGCGAGCTTGTCGCCGAAGATTTACGGCAGGCCCAACAAAGCCTAGCTGAAATTACCGGTGCAGTCAGCTCAGATGACTTGCTGGGGAAGATTTTTTCCAATTTTTGTATTGGAAAATAACAGCCGCGTGGGTTGTTTCTTGTCATGGCGGATAAGTCAGCCACTCAAAAACATTGCATCACCGTAGCTAAAAAACCGATAAGACTGAGCGATAGCGTGCCGATAGGCGGCCATAACCGGTTGGTAACCTGCAAATGCCGAAACTAACATCAGCAAGGTCGATTCTGGCAGATGGAAGTTAGTTAGCATCGCATCGACGGATTTAAATTGATAGCCTGGGGTGATAAATAAATCAGTCTCACCGAAACCGGGCTCCAGCATGCCGTTTTTAGACGCCGATTCCAATGCCCTGACCGCTGTGGTACCGATGGCGATCACGCGTCCGTTTCTTGCGCGGGCTTCATGCACCGCCGTTGCGGCCGCCGGAGTTACGGCAAAATATTCTTTGTGCATTAAATGGTCTGCTAAATTTTCAACCCTGACGGGTTGGAATGTGCCGCTGCCCACATGCAAGGTTACAAATGCAGTGTGCACGCCTTTGGCTTTAATTTTTGCCATCATTGCCAGATCAAAATGCAGCCCTGCTGTCGGTGCGGCCACGGCTCCCTCAGTCCTGGCAAATACGGTTTGGTAACGCATTAAGTCGGATTCATCATCGGCGCGGGTAATATAAGGTGGTAGAGGAATATGGCCGACTTGCCCCAATATCTGCAATAGAGTGTTATCACCTTTAAACTCCAACTCAAACAGATCATCTGATCTGCCCAGCACTTCACAGTAAAAGCCATTGTCCAGCCCAATCAACGCGCCTGCTTTGGGTGGTTTGCTGGCTTTGACATGGGCAATAGCCAGATGCTCGCCCCGGATGCGTTCAATGAGTATCTCAACCTTGCCGCCACTTTGTTTTTTGCCAAACAGCCGTGCCGGGATCACTTTGGTATCGTTAAATACGAGCAAATCATCTGCATTGATGAGATCAATAAAATCAGCAAACAGCTTGTCGTTGACGTGCCCGGTGTTTCGTTCCATACATAACAAACGGCTAGCGCAACGCTCTGCTAAAGGATTTTGTGCGATTAATGCATTGGGCAGCAGGTAGTTAAAATCAGTTTTTTTCATGCCGCAATATTAGCAGCTTGGGCTGATGAAAACATCTTAAAAATATAGTGGTTTTTTTGATAAAGATTGCTTATAATATTTCTTCTTTGCCGGGGTGGCGGAACTGGTAGACGCGCCGGATTCAAAATCCGGTGGGGGTGACTCCGTGCCGGTTCGATTCCGGCCCTCGGTACCAGACATTAGTACAGAGATGTGCAAAGAAGTACAAAAACCCGCAAGTCATAAGGCTTAGCGGGTTTTTTATTGTCCAGAGAAGTGCAGCGGGATACATTGGAATCCGGTTTGAGTTGGGGTAGCATTGGGGGTAACTGAGTTACCCCTTAATGGAGTTACCCCTATGCCGCTATCAGATGTCGCCTGCAAGAATGCCCATAAACACGCCAAAACCAGCACCGGCAAGCCATTCAAGCTAACTGATGAAAAAGGATTGTATCTTTTGGTAAAGCCTCAAGCGGATGGCTGGGGTAAGTGGTGGCGTTTCAAATATCGATTTGGAGATAAAGAAAAATTACTGTCTCTTGGTACTTACCCCACTACCAGCCTATACCAAGCCAGAGAAGAGCGAAATACCGCCATAAAACAAATTGCTGAGGGTATTGACCCAAGCGACACCCGCAAGAAAATAAAGACTGAACAACAATTATCCGTTGAAAACGAAAAGCGCCTTGATTCAGGCTTACCCATTATCAATAGTTTTGAACATATAGCCAGAGACTGGTTGGCTTCAATCACTCACACCGTCAGAGAGATTACCCACCAAAAGAAAATTAGACGTTTTGAGCGGCATGTATTCCCAGTCATTGGCAGTACGGCTATCGGCGAGATTAGATCGCCGGATGTTTTTAGCCTTATCAAACCCATCATCGCCAAAAACGAACTTGAAACGGCACACAGGGTACACAGTGAAGTGGGTGCGGTGTTCGCCTACTCAATTGCCCACGGCTTATTTATCGGAGATAACCCGGCGCAAGCCGTAGCGGCACAGATACCAGCTCAAAAAGCAAAGCACAGGGCCGCGCTGACAGAGCCTCAAGATGTGGCGCAACTTTTACGCGATATATACAGTTATCAAGGCACTTATGTTGTGCAATGCGCGCTCAAGTTATCGCCGCTACTATTTCAACGCCCTGGCGAAATAAGGCAAATGGAATGGAAAGACATTGATTTGGATGCTAAAGAATGGCGTTACTTTGTCACTAAAACCGAAGTGTTACATATCGTGCCACTATCGAAGCAGGCTGTTGACATTCTGGAGGCAATCAGGACGTTAACCGGCAATGGCCGCTATGTATTCCCGTCAAGTCGTAGCGATGGCCGACCAATGTCAGACGGCACCATCATAACGGCGCTTAAAACATTAGGCTACACTAGCGATGTGATGACGGCTCACGGATTTAGAACAACAGCATCAACACTGCTTAATGAGCAAGGATGGGGGGCGGATGCGATTGAGCGTCAATTATGTCACATGCCAAGAGATCAGATCAGAGCGGTCTATAACCGGGCGCAGTATCTTGATGAGCGCCGGCGCATGATGCAAAGCTGGGCAGATTATCTGGACGGCTTGAAGTCTGGCGGTAATGTAATACCGTTTAAGAAAGCCATGTAAAAAACCAGAAATACTTACCCGGCTACAAATAGAGAAGCCATACAAACAACTGTCAACACAGAGCAAACCACGCGCTACCGGAAAGGCATTACAAGGTCAGCGCCGGATATTGGCGTAATCGTATCGGTGATTTCCGGCTAATTTGTCAGATCAAAGACGGCGAGCTGGTAATATTGGTCATTGAAACAGGCCACCGCAAAAGCATTTACCTATAAGTGGTGAACCCGTCAGGCTATTCAATCCAGATCTAGGGGAGATTGCCTTAACCCGCCTGAAGGTCTCGCCGCAATGCCGTCTTTTCTTCTTTGCTCATGCCATTAACCAGATGTAAAACCCATTGCATCGTAGTTTTAATGGGTGGATTGAGCGTGCGGCTATAAGCCAATGAATAGACAAAGGAAGCGCCGCACATCTGCGTATCGGCACATCGGCAATACAGATCGGCGATAGTTGCTTCCTGGTTAAGAGCAGTGCGCGAAACAATCCGCGCTTTTTGAAGACAGAACGGGCAAACGACTCTCATGATAAAAAATCCTCAAGTTTTTGATTATCCTATCATAACAAGCTGTAGTTCTACGGTGAGAGTTGCTGCCGCTTTACCGCGCATGGGTTCAACGACTACCCGCAGACCGGCATGAGTAACAATTCATGATCACCCATGCCGCCGACTTTTTGCCAGCCTTATTGCTGTAACCGCTGAATGATTTCTTTGCTATTCATGGCGCACATTATGCCCACGAAAAATATTTTTAAAAAAGGTTGTGTTTGTTTTGTCAGTTTGTCAGG
This sequence comes from Methylovulum sp., assembly GCA_030653435.1. Taxonomy (GTDB): domain Bacteria; phylum Pseudomonadota; class Gammaproteobacteria; order Methylococcales; family Methylomonadaceae; genus Methylovulum. Next base: position 5,534 of record JAURZI010000108.1, on the reverse strand, counting down.
AATCGTCTGTAAGCCTTGCTGGTACTGCGTTTAACGGCTGACAAAATCCTGACAAAACGCTGACAAAGCAGATTGTTTTGTCAGGATGACCGTTAAGTACGTCGATATAAACTCTCCTGGCCATCAAATTACGATCAAATAACCACCGTCAACCGTGCATATCATGGCGAATAGCCTTAAAGCGCGGAAAGCGGGGAATACCGTCTTCGGTAAAACCCTGATAGAAGAAAGTGACGGATTCGCCAATGGGTTTTTTGTGCCACAACCGCTTGCGCTGGTCGTCTTTAATTCCTGAGCAATTGAAAGTCTTGCCGCTGGGCAATTTAAGCACCAATGCCCCGAAAGAATCACGGTTCCGCTTACTGGCCGTTTTTTTAAAGCCAACCAATATAGCTTCCATATCCTTAACCGGCTTTACCCGGAGTAAAGCGGCTGACTTGCCGGGCTGATAATAGGCGCCTGGGTCACGAATGATAAGGCCCTCACAGCCTGAATCCAGAAAGCCTTGATAATAATCCCCGATAGTCTCCGGCGTTGCATAAAAAGTAGATACCGGCTTAATACTAGCCGACGGCATGATGCCTGCCAGCCATTGCGCCCTTTTGTCGGCGGTCAGATGGACGTTTATCTGGTCGAAGATATGGTATGGCAGCTTTAGCGTATCGGCCCCGGTGGACTGATTACGCACCAAGCCGTTAATCGTTTGAAACGGCAGCTCAGGGGTAAAAATTTCGCCGTCCAGACATAAGTGCTGTAACTGTTGCTCGCGTATGGCGGTAATAATGTGATCACAACTACGGATAACATTACCGGCTCGGGTTTGAAGCTGTTGTGTTTTCGGGTTCCAGATCGCGCGAATGCCGTCTAATTTGGGTTGAACCAGTACCGGGCCGGTGATTTCGTGAAGATCGGCGTCTTTAGCCAGCATCGGCATAACGTCGGCATTATCGTGGAATGACTGGGTGTGCTGAGTGGTGTCTAATCCGGCATAAAGCATCTGGACTAAACGGTGATCAGGCACGAATGCTTGTGCTTCGCGGGCTGATGAATGATGTGTGCGGTCATATAACATGACGGTCTCCTACTTATTTTTCGATTAAGAATGGGCGTCGGGGACTCGAAACTGTAAGTAGACAGTCAGGCCTATTTCCCTTGCGGGTTTTCTATTAGCCTATCCCCGGCATAATCCGAATACCACGCCATTGATAATAACGACATGGTCAAAAAACGCTGGACACAAAAAAACCGCTGGTCTGTCGGGTGCGGTATCCGCTACTTAAGGAGATTTCGAGACTCCAGTTAAAAGACTACTGGATATTCATAAATGAGTCAAACTTAATTCATATTTTTTGTATTAGCCTAAGCGTTTTAGGGCATGGCTTAAAGCGGAGTTACTTAAAACGCACTCCCATAGCGTTAAGACTGGCGGCGCATGATGCCGGGTCAAATGACCGGCATTAAAAGTTAGATGATTTTGGCGAAAAAAATATTTTTAAAAAAGGTTGTGTTTGTTTTGTCAGTTTGTCAGGAATCGTCTGTAAGCCTTGCTGGTACTGCGTTTAACGGCTGACAAAATCCTGACAAAGCCTGACAAAACGCTGACAAAGTGCCTTTGTTTTGTCAGGATGGCCGGTAAAGCATGTTTTAACGCGGGCAACTCACCCAGACTGTGAAGGCGTTGTTAAACAGCAGGTCCATCAGATTTTTAGGGGAAACAAAAGATGTTGAGCAACGGTGAAGTGACACGGCATCTTGAGCCTAAGGGTACGCACCGCGTACCTTTTCCCAAGCACGTCAATAGTTATATAAAAACTCGTATAATATATAAATACAGATATAATACGCGGCATGAAAGCTATTATTTTCCTAGGCAACAGCAAAGACGACCTTAAAGGCTTCCCTGACGAAGCACGGCGTGAGGCCGGTTTCCAACTATCCACGGTGCAGTCCGGGCTTGAGCCTTCCGACTGGAAACCAATGCCCGACATCGGGTCAGGCGTGCGTGAAATTCGCGTGCGTATTGGCGGGGCATTCCGGGTTATTTATCTGGCTAACCGCCCTGAAGGTGTCTATGTGCTGCATTGCTTTCAAAAGAAATCCCAACACACCGCCAAGCACGATATTGCGTTGGCACAAGCGCGTTTTAAGCAGATAGGGTAAATCACGATGACTGACGTTGTTAAAGCGGACGAAAACTTATTTTTGGCCTTGGGCTTCCCGCCTTATGAGGCGGAAATTTTACAATTACGGACTGATCTGATGGTCAGGTTACGGATATGGATTGACGATAAGCAATTGACGCAAACCCAAGCCGCCGAAATCCTGGGCATCACTCAAGCCCGCGTGTCTGACTTGGTGCGCGGGCACTGGAAAAAGTTTAGTCTGGATATGCTGCTGACCTTGGCTGGCAAGGCGGGTATTCGGTTTAAGGTTACCCTGGGCGAGGCGGCTTGAGCCTTTGTAGATACCGTGTCACTTATTTTGCAGGGTAGACGGCTTTCAGTGAAGATCGGCCCCGCCAGCCTTTCTTTTATGCGCCTGGATTCCCAGTGCTATAATCAAATTTAACCGGATAGCCCGACGGGGCAATAAGCAGGTGTCGTCAACTTGTTTCCGGTTATCCTTTCTTGACGGCTGATGCGTTGACGGTGCATTTATGACAGAAGTCTTTTTTCAGGGTTACGGAAGCTGGTTTTATGAGCATGAAGTGCGCGGTAACTGGTTTCCTCGGTTGTTTTCAGTATCACCCGCCGGCACAACTTTTATATTATTTCCGTGGGACGATGAGGATCGTAAAAATTCTTTCGAATCCATGGGTTTCTTTAATTTAACTAATGAAGATGCGTTTGCGTATAGCATCACAAAAGACAGTTCATTGATTAAGAAGCTACTACCTAGCCCCCGTTATGCTCGACAAAGCACAATTCAGAGAATGGCTGATAAACTTGAAATAGGGGGATTAAGGGTAAAGGAAGAAGGTTTTTATTTTTTAATAGATAGAAATCAGCCTTTTATTCTTGATTTTGATTTTAAAGATACAGATGAGCCAAACAAGACGGAAACTACGCTCAAAGCAGAAACCATAACGAGAAAATATGACTACAGCAAACTGCTGATGATAATTTTCGGCATGGCTATTGATAAATACGGGCACAATCCAAAAAATCCAAAAGACACAACATACAGTGAAATAGGTAAACGATTAAAGTTACAGGGTATACCAGTTGATAAAGAAAGTATTGCTATGTGTTTAATCGAAGGCGAAAGGCTATACGGTATTGATGCGGGAACCAAGGTCGTAAAAGGCGTAAGAATAGAGATAGAACAAAGCGACCTGATAATAATTATCTATGGCATGGCTGTTGATGGTTATGGATACAGTAAAGAAAAAACCACGAGAAGCCTTGTTACGGGCTCTGATAAAAATGCAAGCATATCGGGAAGATTTGCAAATCCAAATCACCTTAAAACGCCTGAACATATTTATCATATTGAGATAAGCAAAGGCATAGTAAAAGACTATTTAGACCAAGCACAGAAACTGCTACCGCTTTAAACCTAGTAAAGGCGCGAACGCTAGCCGATCGGCTAAAAGTTAGCCGTTTCACTCTTTCCAATATAGTTTAATCGTTCAACACTATAACCCATTAAGTTCATTGGCAACTCAATAGGTGTAGAGAATGATTATACAATCCGCAAAAACTGAATCCTTTGCTGCAAAAATTAACGCTGATTGTCACAAGGCTACTGTATCAACAATACTAAATGAGCCGGGATTTTTAAGAATCTGGGAAATAATTGGCGATAAAAAAAGGGACGTTAAACCGATACTTCCTATCGGTAGATCAACTTTTTTGAAGCGGGTTAAGGATGGCTTATATCCAGCGCCGGTGCGTATTTCTGAAAGAACAGTCGCGTGGCGAAAATCAGATATTTCCGCGCTGATCGCTGAGCTGGATGGTTTGCAATGAGCGCATTGACATACCGCACCAGCGCCGCTATCCTGTATCCGCTTTCGCAAAAAACGAAAGCCGGGCACTCACTCCCGCACAAAGGCCACAACAGGCCGCTATCAAATGCGGTTTTTTTGTACCCACTAAAAACACAGGCGGCAGTGTGCCGTTTGTCTTCTGTTATGGTGGGCTGCATAGGGCGAGCCCTTAAAAGCTCGGCCGGTTCCTTTGCCGGTAGTGAGAACCCGATGCAGTCCGCCACCCTGCGAGTCTCACCAATGGGCGGCGGCTTATCCCTTCTACAAAGGAAAACCGCTATGAACAATCACGCCACAAAACCGATCAATTCCGATCTGTTTGTACCCGAACACCCAACAACCCCACACGCCGCAAACGGCCAAAGTTACGACCCCAGCAGCAACGCCGACATTGTTGCCTTAAATGCTCAAATTGAAGCCCCGCACGTCATCAATGACAATAACCCGGAGATAGGCGTCTTTCCTGACGAGATATGGCAGCACATAGCCCATGACCTCTTTGAAAAAATCCAGGCAGGCGAGCAGGCCGCACCGGACAATACTGCGCCGTTGCCAGCGATTACCGCCGACGAACCCACCACGACCGATCAGCCGGAACCAACCGGCAACGGCTACAACCTCAAACAACGCCAACCAATCACCCTGAATGAAATGCTGGCGCGTCAACAGCGTGAACGCGGCTTGGAACCGATGCCACTTGAAGCGGAGCTGTTGCTACAGCGCGTTAAAGACGGTGGTCATTCCGGCCAGTATTTAGCTGATGCCTTCCTGAGCGCCTACCGCACCGATAAACCCTTCCCGCACAGCCTGGGCGAACTCACCAAACTGGATGCAGAAGCCTTCCGGCTCTTTCATCAAGTCCTGCATATTCGGCATGTTAGCGGCTGGAAGGATGACGACCTGTATCAGATCGAACAGCAAATTAACGCCATCCTTCAACATGCGGTTAAGGAGGGCAACTAATGCACACGCACAACATCGCTCAAACCGGGCAAAGACAATGCCATTCAAAAATCCACAGTAAAGCATCGACCAAAGGTAAACAGAATCCGGCAGCCGACAATACCGCATTCAGAACCGCACTAAAACCGGATTTTGGTCATCGGTTGTCGCCATTTCCCAACGTCATAGGTTTTACAGACACCATAGAACGTATGGCTGTCATGAGCTGTAGCGTATTAACGTTACTGAAAAGCCAATTTTCCGATGAAGACGGCGGCGGGGATAGTGAGACGATTTATTATGCGCTGGAATCGGTCAATGCAGACGTAAGTGATATACAGGCCGTCGTCAGCGCCTTCCGGGCAGCCATGAATAAGATTGGGCCGCCATTCATTGGCGCGACTACCTTTACCTTACTCGACGCCATAGCGCATAAGGCGTTCATGATCAACGGTGTTTTAGCGGGTGTGATTAAAAGTGTGGGGAATCCATAAAAATCCTACGCAGCCACTGCGGCAGACAAATTGTCCCAGTACCTTTCCCAATCACCATTAGCCCTCACAACACGCAGTGCCAGCATTGGCTGAACATTAGTCGCTTT
>JAURZI010000106.1 GCA_030653435.1 Methylovulum sp. | reverse complement strand
TGACCCGTTAGGGCGATGAACCCCGACGGGACTGCAAAAAATCAGGCTTGACGCACCTGACACAAGCAAGGATTACCTTGTCTGCCGCCGAACGGCGGAACGCCGGTTAACACCGGATCCGGGGATTCCTAAAAGGAATACCTGAAATGACCTGGGTTTTCCGCTAGCCTCGGCTGGCAAGGCCAGTGAAAAAACCAGATCAAAACAGCCATGGACAAGTCCAGAAATTCACAACAAAACGCCTGATGGCAATGCCCCTGAAAAGGGACAGGACATCCCCGTGGCTAAACGCCATAGGAATGTCCTGGATAAGGCAACGGTTAAAACCAAAAATCCACCCCAGACAGTCCTTTCAGCACCTTGGCGTCAAAAGGCACTTCCGCGTTTTTGCCGCTGTCATCACGGCAGGTGACCCTGACCCGGTGGGCTGAGGGCTTACGGTAGGTTTCCAGCGCCGATTCCTGCATGTCCGGCAACAAGGCGTTCAGCACGGTTTTATAGTCAATAGCGCCTTGCACATGAAAACGGCTGACCCGCAAACCTGAATGTTCGGCGGCCAGGTAATCGCCCATCAAACCCACCAAGGTGTGTTCGATGCTGGTTTGCTGGGCTTCCAGGGCTTTAAGCTCGGTTTTGATGTTGTCCATCTTCGCCGCATTCTGGCGATAGCTTGCCGCCAAGGCTTGCCATTGCTGTTCGGCAGCGCCCTCGGGCAGATACAAATCGCGTCCGGGGTCTTTGGGCGGCTCTTTGCCGGTTTTGATGGCTGACCAGAAATCCATGGCGGTATCGATCAGTTGCATCAAAAAGGCGTCATCCCGTTCAACCACAAACTCCAGGTCTTGGCCTTGGTGATAAAAATACAAAAAGCCCCGCCCGGCGTCTGCAACCAACAATTGCTGTTGCACTTGGCACCAGTGCAGTTGGTAAACGGGCGACTGCTCGCGGTTTAACAGCACCTCCAGAAAAGTGGTTTCATGCGGGCATTTGACCTCCACGGGTTCGTTATTTTCCGACAAGCCGTCAAACGAAGCCCGCATCAAAGGATAACGCTCAGACTCGCCGCAGAGCGGCAGCAACAGGACATCGTGCTTGTCTTCAAAGCATTGCAGGGCTTTGGCTTCCTCCTCAATGCCGATGCGCACCAAGGGGTTGTTGTCCAGGGTTTGCTCCAGCACCAATCCGGTCTTCTCCGCCCATAACCGCCAAGGGGTCTTATGCGGGGAGCGGTTCATAATGACCGCCGCCTCACTGGCGCTAACCCCTTGTTCCCGCCAGTGCCGCCATTCCGGTGACCGCTGCGAAACGTTGACGACTTTCATCACGCCACCCCAAACAGTTGGATGTGGCAGCCCCAACGTTGTGTCGACAGCCCTAGCTTGATCAGCTGGGCGTCGCAACGCTTGGCACGATGATGGTCATCAAACAGTAGCAGTTGATAGTCAACGGTTGCCACACAGTGGCCGCCATAGCTTTCAACCAGGGTGTGAAGTTCGGTTAGGGATAAATTGACCGGGGTTTTTGTTGCCCAGGCCGGTTTCCAGGAACGTTCCAGAAAACTACGGCCATGCCGGCGAATCACGGTGGGTGAATCGTAGCGGTGCCAGTCGGTATGACTGGGTATCCGGTTCAATGATTGATCAATGGCATTCATGATCTCTCCTTATTATTAAAGGACGTCATGGATTGCCCCTAGGGCGCTGCATGACGCCCTGGTGGGGTTGATAATAGTGGGTGGCGGCTGCCAGCCGTATGGATGGACAACGCGTTAACTATTAGGTAGTTAACATCTCACGGGCTTTATGCAAGGCTTCCGACGCAGGTGTTGCCACTGGCGGTATTGACGCAGAGTCGATGGGCGGGTTGCCTAGGGTATTGGTCATTGATGCTTTGGCCGCTTCCGAGGCCTTGTCCAGTTCGGTGATGGCATAGGTCAAATCCAGTCCGGTAAACTTGTGGCTGGCATAGTCGTAAGCGGCTTTCCAGGCTTGGGCTTCGACCGTGCGCCTGACCAGTTCCTTGACGGCTTTCTGGACTTTTATGCTGATCATGGTCAAGTCAATCACGACTGGCGGTTCCGCAAAGCTGGCGGCATTATTACCAGCACCAAGCGCATCATCGATACGGCTGGCGCTGCCATTGATCACGGTGGCCTCGGTCATATCATCCAGGCTTTTGCCGTCCATCTCCTCGGCGGCATAACCGCATTCTTCCGGAAAAGCCGCCCGTAGCGATGCCGCTTTGCCGCATTTGCCTAACTGGCCTTTGGGGCGTTTAATCCACATGGCGGTGGGCAGCTGGGAGTATTTGCCGCCCATCGTGCTGTAGGCTTCCAGCCAGTAGACTTCTTCAGTGAAGGCACAGCGGCAGCCACCGACCAGGCGGTAGACCGTCACTGCCACCCATTCAGGAAAGGTCACCGTCACGGTGCTTTCCTGCCAGGTGTCGTTGTCGTCCTTGAATTTGCCGGTGAACGTTCGGGTAATATCAGGCCCCCAGACTGGCCGGTCCATGCCTGCCCAAAGGCCAGTCCGGGACGCGGTGGTCTGGATTTCCATAATGGACGGCCAGACCGTTTCGACGCTACGTCCCAAGGCGGCATTCCACATCGGCACCACATGTACGGGTTTCTTGAAAATATCCAGCTTGCGGGCCTTGCAGTAATCCAGCGCCATCAGGATGGCTTCCGGGGTTTTGGCGGTGGGGAACGTGACGTCGGTCAGGACTTTCCAGGATTGCTCCGACAAGCCGTAAACCTGATGGGCGTCAAGCGGCATCGGCAGGTTACGGCTGTTTTGGGGATTGTTTTTGGCTGTATGGCTCATGGCGTTTCTCCTTATCAAAAAACAGAGGACGCCATGTCCCAATGGGGAGCGTCCCCAGTGGGTAAAAACCGCAACAGCACAAGCTGCGCGGCGGGTTAAACAAGGCTTGGTTTGCCTTCAGATCATCGGGCTTAACGCACCCGACACGTCGATGATTATCATCCACGCCGCCTGTAAGCGGAACGCCGACTAAGGTCGGATCAAACCGTCCCGAAAGGCGGCATGAAGTGTTCAGAGCCCAGTGATAAGGAAAACGGATCACTAGCAAAGGTTGCGGATTAAAAAATTAGATTTCAGCGCAATCGCTAGCCATTGAAACGGAAAACACGGGATCAACCCCTGCAAAAAATAGCCACATCGCCCAACTTTTGTAACTCGGTTAAGAAAAATGCCACTTACCATCGGAGGTGATCCACCACCAACTCAGGGAACACGCATGGCAGACAATACAGCACCCGAAAAAACCACCCGCCCGGCGATCAGCCGCCCGGTTTTTGAACGCAGCATCAAGATCCACAGCGAACAGGCGATCCGGGTGATTCGCCGTAGCTATGGCCGCCTGATCCGCTCGCTGTATGCGATTGATGTCATCTTGCGGATCGTCGGACAAGAGCAGGCGATTGACGACATCGAAGCGGTGGTCAGTAAAATGATCGGCGACTGTGCCTTACAGCTTCAGCAGGAAAAAGCGCGGCTCGATAAGCTCTGCGCGGATAACGGCATTGCCGAATCGCCGAAATACACCAACCCGACCGATTTCAAAGCCAGGATCACCTCACCGCAGATTGCCCAGTTTATCGAACTGATCAAATTATTGGACCAATTGATGATTGCCATGGATACCCTGTGGCTGTGCCAGATCTTAACCAGCAAGCAATGTTCAACATCAAGGTATCAATGGCAACAGCGGTTGCATCGGCTGGCACGGCGTATTGTGACGATAGAACAGCGGGCACATCAGGCGGCTTATGCGCAGGGATGTGGGGAGGAAGTGCGAGTGGCTAGGGAGGAATCGGGGTTGATGGCTGAGCCTGAGGATTTATCGGTAAACAACAATGAAAGTGGGGCGGACTAGGTGAATAATGGAAATTGATTTGATTGAGTTGAGTTTTGTATGTCGAATGGAAATTTAGAAGTTAGCGAAAACTTTACTTCTCCCAACCTTCCCGCATGAAAGTGCCAAAATCCCGTTGAGACAGCACATTTGAACAATCCCGCCAATCCTTATCAGATGCCGATAAATGCGCGTTATAGCGCAAATCAAATCCGGTAGCTCTTTTCTGGGTGTTAATGTACTGATCCATCTTTTCATCTAGAGTCTCAATGTCTTCAATCCAGTCATCCTTGATCGTATCGGGTAGAGAACCAAATAAATTGAATTTGTCACGCATCCGTTCAGATAGCCGCTCATAAACTTTTTCATCGACGGTCTGTTCATTGACCAGATTGAGCATATCGACACTATCACGCACCTGGCCGAAACGTTTGATCCGACCAATACGTTGTTCAAGCTTGGTCGGGTTCCAGGGCAAATCGACATTGATTAAAGCCCCCAAGGTTTGTAGATTCAAACCTTCACAGGCCGCGTCGGTCGCTACCATGATACGAATCTCGTGTTCAGCAACCATTATCTTCAACGTTTCTCGCTCAATGCCGACACTATCGCCTTTTTGGTATAATCGGCTTCGTCCTGCCCCTGCGTACAAACCGATAGCCTCGTCAGGGAAACGCGCGGCTAACGCATCGGCTAACCAACGTGCGGTATCGTAATACTGGCTGAAGATAATACAGCCATGCTCAAGCCAACTTTCATTAACCAAATAATACAAAACGGCTTCGTATTTAGGATCGACATTGATTTGTTTTAGTCGGTGCAATAACAAATCTAAAATTGCTCGTTCTTCATCAGTTTGCAAGGCAATGTCTTCTTCCAACTCATCACTTTCTTCATGAATCGTTCGGCCTTCAATTAATGCCGTAGCAGTATTGATACCAGCAATCAAACTGGAACATATCCGCTGCTGCATTAAATTCTTCATAAAGCCGCCACCCTTGCCACGTTTACCTAATACTTTGCCGAACTGTATGGCTTCATTGTAGGCTTCCCGAAAGTGTTCATCGGTGCGCACTGCCAAACCTTCAAACAAGGTATTAAACGCATGAATATCCTTAACTCGATTGACATCAGGATGGACATCAACGCCAACTCGCTTAAGCAGTCCCGCTTCTTCTAACGTAGTGCGCTTACGTAAAACCACATGGCGGACAAAAGGATTTTCACGCTGAAAAAAAGGTGCATTAGCCACCCGACGATCCAACTCAAGCTCCAAATCCTGTCGGGTCCCAATGTCTAAATCAGAGAACCGGACTGCTTCAAATTGCCTTGGGGACAGTCCTAAATCTTGCCGTATTGCACTGAATAACTGGCGTACTGGATTATCTGAAGTCGAATTCACCGGCGGTAATGGCGAACGTAATAACTCCCACGCGGTTGCTAGATCCGTTACTTCATGTTCACCTGATAATATTGGCAATACCTCGTCGGGTTTATGCCAGCGTGCATAATCATTACCCAACACAAAGTTTCCCTTACCCTGATGCAGCACTCGCACCAAGTCCCATAAATCCTCGGGAGTAGTTTGGATCGGCGTAGCTGTACCTAACAATACATGGTCTGATCGTGCAGCAATGGCGGAAATAAAGCCAAGTAATTCATTGGGTTCACCGGCATTTTTACCAAAGCCTTGGCGAGAGCGGGCTTTATGGGCTTCATCAAGAATTACCAAGCCATAGCTTAAATCCAGTAAATGCTGTTTTTCACTTGAATCACGCATCATGAGGCCGGTAGAAACTATGCCAATGCGTAGCGGGCAAGTGGCAATATGTTCAGCACCCACCGGAGAAATAGAACGTTCGTTACTATCCAGCCACACCTTTTTGGTGGTCTGCCAGCGAGCGGTTGGAATGCCAAGCTTATCCAGTAACTCGGTTTGCCATTGCTCGCACAAAGTCGCCGGGGCAAAAATAATCACTGGCTTGCGGCGGCGTTTTTCTTTCTCATTCAGTAAACACAATGCCAGTGCCGCAGTCGCCAATGACAAGGTTTTACCCAAACCGACTTCATCGGCCAGCAATAACCTGACGAAGCCATAATCACGATAATGTTTTAAACACTCCGTCACAAAACCTTGCTGCCAGGGTTGCAGCGAAAAACCTTCCCGATACAGTGGCGATTCGATTAAAGCAGCCGGGGCGATAGTGTCATCGTCCACAACATCATCCAGCCTTATTTCATGACGACGGCTACGGCGGCGAACTTCCTTGCAAACCGCTTCCGGCAGAGGCTTAGCCGCATTCCACAGATAGTCAAATTCAGCCTCAATCCAGGCTACACCTTCCGGGGAATCGTCTTCCCAAAGAATTTCGTAATGATGTTGCCAACCGCTGCGGGTTTCGTTCATCGAACCGATAAAGCCGATTTTTCGGCCATCGGCACGCTCAATCACGCCCGCCTTGCCATGCACAAAACCACAAACGCTATCTGGCGCTACCCGAATCGCTTGACCGTGCTGCTGTAAAAAAGCATCCAAACGACGATACCGGTCACGGTTCAGCAAAGCCTCGGCCTCAATCGCATTAGCATTCCAACGTCCTAACATCTTAGCTTCGCGCAATTGAGCCACTTTCAGATCATCGGGATGAATATCAACATTGCAGACGATTTTGACATCGGGGATTGATTCCAGCCATTCGTGAGCCACTTCGAACAGCGAGCTGGTGAAATAACCGGCAATGCGCCGGTAACTTAAGGCACATTTTAGTTGCTCGGCTAAAAAACTTTGGTCTAAGCGATGGGTACGGGATGAGAAGCGTCGCAGGGTCATAAAATTATTGAGAACGTAGAAATTTAGGGTAATTTTTAAAAAACCTTTCTAACTTCGCATATCGTTTTATACACGCGCTCTAACCTGAATATTTGTTCTAATTTGGCTGTATAACTCGATTTCTTTCTCATGTTCAAAAATAACTGATATGCAGTAATCCTGAACTCTGCTTGAATCAGTTATCCACTTATTAAAGTTCAAAAGTACTAAGGACACTGGAGATGCTGGCCTATTTTGGGGTTCTCTTTTAAACTCTTTCCACGCTTTTTGATGACAGCCTGCTTTTCTAGTATTTCCGCCAGGAAAGAAATCAATTTCAAATTTTTTTAAATCGTCAGGCACACCACCAGATTGCTCGGTGTTTTCAGAGATAACGCCGTATTTTTCAATTAATACTTGTGGATTGATTGAATGAAAAAGATGAAATTCCATTCTGTTACCAAGATAACTATCGCCACGGGTAAGGCGAGTTTCAGGGTTAAAGGTGAGCGTTACGATTATTTTCTTTTTACCCTGCTCAGTAAAAAAAATATCTGGAAGTTGTAATGAATAAACTTTTATCTGATTCAGGCCAATTTGGCCTTCATCCCAAAGCACAGCCCTATTACTGTAGGAATTCACTGCCCTATCAAAGTCACTTAAACCGAAACCGGAAACAGAAAGGTGCTTTGTTTCAGCGTCCTTCTTATTTTTAACAGAATAAAAATCTTTGTCTGGTGAAAATGGATAGCCCGCACCTACAAGCATCATATTTTTAATAAAATTCCCTGATCTTTGCGGAAACTTGTTTGCAATTTTGCCCGCTAAATGCGCTACTTTAGGTGCAGAAAAACTCGTTCCATAATCAAGTTTGATAATATCGCCTGTGGTTTGATTGTTTAATAATGCAATCTTACCGCCTCTATCATCTGACATTCTTCCATGATTACTAAAGAAAATCAGATTTCCACCTTGTTCTACCAGTTCAGGCTTAATCATGCCATTTATACCGTTACCAGTTCTGGTAAAAGGCGATGGTTGATTTTCTTCTGCAATAATCGTTTTTATCTGTTCTGAGCCATATCGTTCCTGCTCGATTCTAACAGCACCTGCAATAGAGCCAATCGTTAAAGCTAATGCAGCGCTTGCAGGGTTAATAATTTTAAAATCAGGATTTCCCGTAAGGTAGGCGGGGTAATTGTCTTTTATTTCGGCAATTGTCCCAAACACTGCTAATGGGTGATGATTACCTGTTGAGACTATAAAAACCACATTAGGATAAGTAAAAGCCAACTCATCAATAAGTGCGGCAAGCGGTAGCTGACGGAGATAGTTTTTATGCCATACCTCATTGCTGTTACCAAGCGAAACATTGACGACTCGGATGTGATAGTTAGGATGAGATAAAAAACTTTCTACCGCATCTTTAAATTGATGCTCGATTAGCTTTTCAGGATCATAAGCTGCGGAAACTGTCCCGCTAAACTCATTTTTTTCTGCATACATAACTTTGGCGGAAAATATCCAATTTGACGGGGTGAATTCTTTATTGTTCAGGCAGGCTTCAATATCACCGTAAGTTGCACAACCCGAAACAGCAGTACCATGTCCTACGGTATCATGCGTTTCTCTCTCGCCTGTTTGAAAATTTTCTGCTCCACCGACACATTTTTCAAGCATCGGATGATTTTCAATAATGCCGGAATCAATGATTAATATACCCGTAGCATCTTCTTGAGGTTCATTGATTTGAATACCTGAAATATCAGGGCTTGTATATTCAAATGGGTTAAATTGAGTTATGGACGGTCTATCGGCTCTTGAGATTTCTTTAAGTTCTATGATTTCATCAAATATACTTTTGGTTAAATTAATCCTCAAAAGTACGAATGTTTTGGTTATTAATGTATCGGTGATTCTGAATTGCGTCCAATCTGTATATGTCTGTTTTAATTCAGCAATAAATTGTTCATTTTTTTGCGGGTCGGTTATTTTCCATAATTCTATATCAACAAAATCTGCTGTTTCGCCTAGTGGATTATCCTGTAATGCTTTACCAATTTTTTTATCTGCTGGAATATCTTGAAAAGATTCTATTGCATTAAAAAAGTCATAATTGTGACCATCTGGTTGTCCGTAAGTCGTTAGTTTATTTTTAAATTGTTTTAATTCAACATCATCCGCAAAAACAATCCAATAACCTTCCTTGTTTTCTACTGCCGATGCCGATAAAACATGTATCCCCATTGAGGCAAGTGTTTTTTCAAATCCATCATGCGGAACAGACTGATTAACCTTAATTTCATAGATTAAAGAAGGATTTACTTTACCCGAGAATTTGTTTTTCAGATCGGTAAAAGAACTTTTTATTTCATCAGCTTTTTGTACAGCTTTCCGTGCAAAATCAGCTTTGTTTCTACCTGATGGTGAAGCATAACCGCCACCGCCGCCTCTTGTTTGTCTCTCCACATTTCCTGCAATAGGGGGAAATCTAAGATGCTCGTACTTTTCCATTATTTATCGCCCATAAGATCATTCCTTACCTTTTCCCTACGAATAAATTTTTGAATAGCACAATCAATTTCATTTTGCCCAAGATGATTTTTTGAGCTGATAATTGCTGTTTTCATGGCTTCTTCTGTCACCATTTTTATATCAGCAGGAGAAAAACCATCAGTCATACTAGCTGCTTTAGCCATGTCAATATCGGCATCTTTTTTGATAGGCTTTAAATAAATCTCGAACAATAGCTTACGGATGTTTTCATCGGGAAGCTCGTAATAAATAACATCATCAAATCGCCGCCATATTGCAGGGTCAAGCATGTTTTGATGATTGGTAGCGGCTAAAATAATGCTATCGCTTTTTAGGTTATCGAGCATTTGCAAAAAACTATTGACTACTCTTTTTATTTCACCATGCTCATGATTGTCGTCTCTGTTTTTGCCAATAATATCAAACTCATCAAAGAGAACTACCCATGTGCCACTTTCAATATAATCAAATACCTTACGCAAATTGGATGCTGTTTCCCCAAGATATGAAGAAATAATGGCATCAAATCGAATATACACTAAAGGAAGATTCAAAACAGAACTGATAATCTGTGCAGAAAAAGTTTTTCCTGTTCCGGGTCGACCACAAAAAAGTATCTTTTTTTTGTTTTGCAAGTTGTATGTCGACAAAATGTCTGCGTCTTTAAACTCCCTAATAACCTGATCTAACTGATCTTTTATTTCGCTTGATATAATTAGAGCATCGATACTTTTATCAAAATGTTGAATTTCTAGTAAAGGAAAACCTTTTTCCGTATCCCTTGGTATTGGCAATGTATTTTTAAAGCGTTTACCAGCATTTTGTACACTGCTTGCGGAAAAAAGAGCTTTTTCCAAATCCTTTGCGACTACGGTGTGCTTTTTTCTTTTTTCATGTTCTATGTATTCTCTTGCAATTTGGACAAAAGCATCGTTATCCTTCTCATTGAAAGACAGAAACAGTTTTTTTATTAAATCTGTAGTTGTCATTTTTTATCTCTTTTCCCCGCAGAATTAAGCCAAACGCTGATTACGCATCCGTGCGGCAAGAATTTCCGCCGTATCGCGTACTTTACCCGTTTTAGTTTTCGCTGCAATGAAATCAGTCATGTCAATCAAAAGCGGGCGGGCTTCCAGAAAATTGGTTACGTCGGAATGCAGATAATCTATCACCGTTTGCGGTTCTTTATCTTGCAGCAGTTGTTGCAGGGCGATGATGAGCTTGCCTAAATAGGTGGGGCCGATTTCGGTGCTGTCGGTTAAATCGCGTGAGGTGAATTCTTCAACGCTTTTCAGTCGCGCTTTGTTGGGTGCCATGCTGGCCATGACCTTGGTGTAATCCTCGACATGAAACGCTTTGGCGAAGTTTTGGTAATTGTCCAGTTTCGACGCGCCAGTCGTTTCTATATCGAGCATCCGTAGATAAAAGCGTTGGATGCCTTTTACCGCGTTCCAGGTTTCGGGTTGCAAACCTTCGGGGATAAGCAAACTGTTGGCGGCTTCAGAGGCTTGTTGCACAATTTCATCGACCACGGTGACTTGGCCTTTTTGCCGGGGGCGCAGGGCAAAGGTGGTGGCGTCTTCATCGCCGATGTGAGTGTAAGCGGTTAAAACTTTGAGCGCGGCGGCGTAACCGGCCATTTGTAAATCGGAGTCGTTAAATACCGGCTCGCCGAGTTTGTTTTTTACGTCGGCGTTTAAGTGCAGCATTTGGGTGATTTGCGCTTCGACTTCCTTCCGCACGGCAGGCAGGATACGATTTTTAAAGTTACGGTTTTCGCCAGCAGGACGTTTGCGCAGCATCAGAATCACCGTGCCTTGCACATAGCCGCCTTTTTTCAGTTCCGAGGTAGTTTCGGTGGCGATATACCATGCGCCGACGACCTGCAAACCAGCAGCCCAGAAAATGCCGACCATATCTGACCAGACGCCGGTGTCCTGATGGGTAAACATCACGCATTGCATACCGTTGTCGGGCATGTGTTGAGTCATCGCCGTGTAAGCCTCGACCATGCCGCGCCGGAAGTCATCGCCGCTGCCTTTGATCGCTAAGGCGCGGCGTGAGTCCCAGACCCATTCGTTGAACGGCGCGGGCGGATTTTTGCGTAGCCAAGCGATGAAGTATTCGGTGATTTCGTGGTAGTGGACGGCGTCGGCGTAGGGAGGGTCGGTAATAAAAATATCTATATTCGAAGATATATTGTGAACTGGACAGGAAATAACTTGACCTTTTCCAAGGTCAACTCGATATTCAGGAAGATTAATCAAGTCACTGGCATAGAGCCATCCCCTAGCAGGGTAGTTAAAAAATGTATTTAAGGCTTGGCTTTGGAATACAGCTTCTGCACTTTCACGAGAGGCATTCCAGTGAGTAATCCTAGAGCTACGATTTAAAAAAGCAGGTAATAATACTGTACTCTCTGGATACCGTTTAGATAACTTAGCGACAGTCACATTTAGCAATAAATGCCTCGCATTAAACAAATTATGCCAATACCTCCAGCCACGTGTGCGGATTGGTTCATCGGTTTTATCACCCGGTTCAATCACCATATCTGGCAACCAACCTTGTTGCTGCCATTGAACAATATTTTCTGAAATTATTCGTTCGATCTGACGCTCTACTATTAAATCCTCTTCCCTAATGGCAGCAAAAAAAGTCTCTCTACGACCAGCATCCAGAGATTCTTTGCGAATCCATTGAATGCAATACAACCGCTCCTGAAATATATCATCTTTATGGGGATTAAAGTCGTGCTTTTCCCATCGGCGCAAACGGTTGGAAGTATTACCATCCGTATCCTTATAATCCCCACGCAGAGTTTTAATTGGCGTGGTGTAGGTTTTACCGTTGAGGCTATACACTAAACAGTTATCTCGAACTGTACCTTGCTCTGCATCAACCATTTCGGATTCAGTTACATTTGATTTTATTTCAATGATGAATCGTTTATTTGTATGGTCTGGAATTAGATATGCCCTACAATCATCGCGCCTTTTTGAAATCGCTAACGATGGCAACATGGGAATCTTCCAGCCGGTTTGTGGGCACTCGACTTCTAAACAATACAAATACGAATAAGCTCGGTTACCGTGACTGTCATGCTCTATGCCTAATTCGGTTATTTCCGCATCGACAGCCGCCGCTACCTCTTTTTGCGCCTGTTCAATCTCAGCACGTTTTTCCGATGACGCGCCGATGATATTCAACGCGCCCCAAGTCAACATACAAGCAATCGGGTTTAAATCCGAAGCATAAACATCGCAACCCAGCCGCGCGGCCTCGAACGGTATCGATCCGCCGCCGCAAAAGGTGTCACCGACTTTGGGCCGATGCCCGAAACGAAGTATGCCCAATTGTTCGACCAGTTCCTGATGGGAATAGGCGTTAATGCCCAAATGCCGGTAATGGCTATTAACCGCCGCCCAAACCGACGCGAACAGTTCCGTTTGATCCAATTCTTCGGGACGTTTACACAACGCGGCGCGGGCTTCGTAATTGGGCAGGGTTTGCAGCATGGCTAAGTACAAAGCCAATTTATCGTTATCCGGTAAATCACGCCGCCAACGTAAATTGACACCCAATTTGTCGCTATCAAACGGCATAAGCCAACGCTCGGCTTCCTCTGCGCTCAATTCATCTTCCTTGAAAGGACAGATGAAATAATGCCATGGATTATCCAAAGTCAGGGTTTGGGCAATTTCTTTGGGTTTAAAAGCGTTATTCCCCAAGGCTCGCCGCGCCAAACCACCCATATCAAAGGCCAGTAGTTGCTCATAGATTTCCAGGTCTTTTTCGGCATCATCGGTGGGCGGCAATAAACTGCCCAACACAATTGCCCGCACCAGAATCAATGGCTTGCGACCTTTCCAGTAGGATCCCAGCGCTGTTAAGGTTTGTCCGGCACCGGCCTTGCGTTCGCGTTGCGATTCAAAGGAGACTTTTTGCGCCGGAAACACCGATTCAATTAGGGCTGGGGTGTGTTGCAGGGCAAAGGGGGTGAGTGTGGTCATCGTTGTGGTTGTAAAATTTAAGGTTGGAGGCTAACGAATATATTTTTCGATCTCTAAAGCGCCATGAAATACACCCAGGATGTCGATTTGCTGCTGGTCTTTTAAGAGATAGGCAATTCTATAGTGTCCATACAACAGAATTCTGATGTCACCTTCCGGCTCGCTTCGGTAGTGATAACCGATTTCCGGGAAGTCTTTGAGTATTTGAGCCTTGCGATAAATGGCGGTAACGACTTGATTGGCTGTTTTAGGTTTATCTTGAGAGATATAATCATGGATGTCTTTGAGCCATCGTTCCGCCTCGTAAGTCCAGTTTAATGTTGCCATGAGTTGATACGCTGTTCGATGTCTTCATTACTAATTATGCGCTGTTGGCGCGAATCTTCTAATCCACGCTCCACCATCCGCGCAAACGCCAGCTCTTTCATGATTTCATCGTAGGACGCATCCATCGGTTGGCTGTTGATGACAGCAACCATTTGTTCTTTTACTGTGGGCATTGTGATTCTCCGGTTAATGTTTGAATTTTATCGTTTTTCTTCCCATCTTATCCAGCGGGGGTTCGATTAAAATCAAACAAGTTAAGCGTAATGGATTCATGATCTCAGTGTACCGATTAGGTTTGATAAACTTCATCATGGCTGCCGACATTCACCAAAACGATCTCATTTTCGGTAATCATCATTTCCAACGTGATGCGATAACTGAGATTGATAGAGACTGAATGCAAAGCTGCCAGCTTGCCTTTTAGCGGGTGCAGTCGGAGTGAAGAGTGATAGGGATTTTGCGCCAGCAACAGCAAGGTTTTTCTATATTGCTCTTTAAGTTCAGGATGTTGCTTGGCAAAACGCCGGGCGCGTTTTTGGTAGCTGTCGGTAAAGATCAGGCTGTAGCTCATTCGAGAAATATCTCGGCTATATGTTGATCGATGTTGTTTTTGCTGAATCGACCGGCTGCAATATCCTGTTGGGCTTCATAAAGTGCCGCTTCCAGTTCCATTTCGCGCAGATAATGGTAATGTTCGACTTTCATCACGACATAGGACTCTTTGCCCCGAACAGTAATCATGGCTTCCGGCTGGTTGGCGAGGCTTTCTTCCAAACAGGCAATACCTTTAGTTTTTAAATCGTTTGCTGTAATCATTTTTACCACCTGTTAAATAGTGCGATTGACTATATGATTAAGCGCAGTATTCGTCAACTAATGATTGTGTAAGCCCTATCCTAAAGCTCAAAATCAAACAAACTGAGTGAGCCTATTTCACGGTTTGTTGCCTTGTCCTGCGATGGAGCCAGAGATGAACTGGGTTTGAAAATCTCGTTTTGCGCTATATCGCCTAAGGCATGACGCAAAGCTAAACGCCAGCCTTTGCCGCCATCATTAACACCGCCCGTGGTGATGGCGGTCATTCCGAACAGCCACCAGCGTTCTTCGGGGCGTAATGCCAACCAGTTACGCACGGCAATGGTAATATGGCCTGCATCCATGCCTTCAACAGCCCAAGCCAACACGCAAAGCTCTTTGCCTAATAAGCGGTCAACGGGGTTTTCCCCCACTTTCCACGCCGATGTTTTTAAATGGCGCTCCTTGAGACGGCTATTAAAAGCGCGTTGGACTTCGTTACGTATTTCCGTCCAACGGGGGCGCTCTAGGATGCATCTGATGATTAGGCTTTGCGCATGATCATGGCTTTGCATGCCTATATTTTCGACAATACTGACCGCTCCAGTATTGCTACGCGGTATTTCCACAACGAAATGGTGCGGATCACTGGTTGCCGGTACGCCAAAACCCAAGGTTGGGTGAACAATGGCGGGCTTAGCGGGTTCTTTTTTGCGAGTGGCCATTAGTCTTCTTGTAGGATGTCGCCAGGTTTCAACTGCAAACCACTGAGTTCGGCGAATTCTTTGGCGGCATAGCCATCGCCAAACTGGATGCCTCCGACTATATCAATGCTGATTTGGGCTTGGTCGTCACCCAGGATTTTGCGAAGGGTGTTGACGGTTTCTTCGATCATTTGTGCGGTCACCTGACGTTCGTGAAAGCGGATTTGCACGGTATTTTCGCCTTCGCCGATTTGAATCCGCACACCTTTCAATAGAGTGTCGGTGCGGTCTCGAAAGCGGTTAAGTACTGCAAAGACCTTTTCAGTGCTATCGAGGTTGACGCGTTTACTCTCCAGTAAACGCGCTGGTTTGCGGTCATCACAAGTAAACCTTTGGTCACCGCTGGCCGGAATGCTGAATTCGGTGTTTTTTGTGGCTTCTCCCGCTTTGGCAAATACCAGTAAACGGTAGGCTTCCGCGCCAACCTCAAATGGGGCTTCATAACGGCTGCCTTCCTTGGGATTACTACCATTTAGGGTGTAGTAAATCTCGGCTGACGGCACACACTTCAATTCTATTTTTCGTTTATCGGCGACGACATGAAGCTGATGACGAATCATCAAGTCCGCTATCCAGCGTTTTGGCTCGCCTATTTCATGTTTGCCTTCTCTATCAACTGCCAAAAAATAGAGGGTGGATGCGCTAGTCGTAAAGTTATCCAGGTCTTCAACAACAGGGTCGCTGGTCGAAACGCTTGGATTTTGAGAATAGTGGATGACAGCGCTGTCCCCACAGTTACGGGGTGTTAGTGTAAGGGTGGATTCGCCGCTGTCTTTATTGGTGCTTTGCGGGGTAATGTTTAAGGTGGTTTTATCTTTAGGAAAGGGGCCTTTCTCAATATAACCGTCTTCGCCTTGCCGCCAGCGGCCTTGTTTCAAGGCTTCAGTTTTTAACATATCCATACCAGCCGAGCCTGGCATCCAAGGCCATTCGGGGTTGGTTTTCGCCCGCATCAATACGTCTTTCCAGGGCGTGCGGCGGTCACGCTCCGGCCAAAGGCAGACTTCGGCTTGTGCCAAATAGTTGTTGATGTCATTTTTGACATCCAATGCCAGTTTGTAATTGGCTCTGGGGCTTGCGAGCAGTTCTTCAATCTGCTTTTCTGCCGATTGCTCTCCAGCCCCTACTTTGAGGCCGTTATCAATGGTGACCATCAATAACACTTCTTCACCCGTAGTCTCGTCTACGCCAGGGAAATACACGCGGTTATAGGCGGCAGACAGGGCTTTCATGAAACGTTGTTCGGCATCTTCCAACCGTTCGCGGGCTTCCTGATAAAGCGTGTCGCCCTCTCTGAGCTGTTTGACGATTTGCTCAATGGCATAAAGCTCACGCAACCGTTCCTCGACGGCATCGGCAAAATGGCTGTCTTGACCGGATAATACGGCCAAGTTGTTTTTTTCCTGTTGGAACATGAAAAAGTTGTTCAATTGCTGCGGCGGAAGTTTCCCATCGGGACGCACAACAATCAGGAGTCTTGGGCCTATCAGGCGAATATCATCAAATAACGGCAATACCTTTAGTTCCTGATACGCGGCTTTGCTGACGGGTTGTAATATACCGGTCAGTCGATTAATCAGGGCTTGTTCAATTTTGGGCGGGGGTATGTCACGCGCATTACGTTCAATTTTGCGTGAGAGGTTTTCTGTTTCTTTAATAAAGTAGCGTTGATCCTCCCTATGCAAATACCAAGCTTGTTCGCGCAATTTTTCCAACGCGATGACAAATTCGTCCGATTTACGATTAGGGGCGGCCAAAAATTCTATAATTTCGCCTTCGGATAAGCCGGTACGACCACCGACAGCGCGTGATAACGAGGAGGCCAATAACAAGGTAATCACTTGTGTTGCCGCATCGCTGGATAGCTGGTCATCAATCGACTCGGCGACGGCATTGCCGCCATCGGCAATATCATGGCTCATGGCGGGTTGCAATGAAGGGGCTATCCGGCTTATCTCATCTTTAACATCCAGATCGTTAAGGTTCAAATGCTGCGAACCGATCAAGAAGACATCATCCAGTTGTCTGTCTTCCACGCTTTTGAGCAATCGAGCAGTGAATTGCATTAAGCCGCGCGTTTGCCGAAAGCCTTCATTCTCTTTAAATAGTGCAACGAGATGCTTGAATGCGGGGTGAAACGGGTAGGTTTCGCGCACTTGTTCGGCAATTTGTTCTATGCTGCTGGCGGTGATGTAACCGCCATCGGTCGCTGCCTTAATGCGCTGGGCATATTCTTCGGCTACATCGTTGATCACACTGTCATCCGGCAGGGTGAGTATCAGCCGTTTTTTAAGGATTTCGTAGATCTCATTGCCTGCCAGTTGCACGGGAGTGATGGTTTTGGCTTGGCGACGGGTTTCTTGTTGCAGGTTATCTATCGTTGCTGCCAGCGCCTTGGATTGAGAGGTATAACTGCCGGATAGGTTGGCGATGACGATGCAGCAGTTGTCCAATTCCAGGGCGGCGCTCAATAAACAGCCGAGCGAATAAGTCACCATATTGGCCAGCGTTCCCTGACCGATAACCTGAGTAGTTGCATTGTCCAGATAGGGCGGCAATTCATCCAGCATGATCAGCGTCGGCTCATTACCGATAATGGCTTTCCATTGCGCTTGATCAACGGCTTTAGGGCCATTAATCCAGTGCGGCTTGATAGCTTCCTCCTGCCCTAATTGGGTGGCTATTTCACCCCAGATAAAGTTGTCGGGGTTGTTCCGACCATTGAAGGCGGCAATTCTGGCCTTACCAAAGTTAATTCGCCCGGACAGGTCGGTAGGTAATATTTGTTGGCGTAATTCGGGATGTCTTGCCAATAGTCCAAACGCAATCATCATGTGGGTTTTACCGCCACCCATTGCTTGCGTGAGTTCAAAAACCGCTTGGTCAGATTGCCCTGATAATCGCAACATGCCTTCACGAAACAGCTGATCCATGCCTTGAGTAATGTAGTTCCTGGCGAAGAACTCTTGTCCGTCACCTTCATCTTTAATCAAGTCAGCCAGGTTTTCAATAGCCTGGCTCATTCGATAATCGCGAATAATCGGGTTAAAAACGCAGGCCTGTTTAACGGTTTTGATCATGCACCCTGTTCCTTGCTTTGATGTGTTGGACTGCTAGAAATTATAACTTATTGCGGAATTCCCGTTCATTTTGTGCCTATTCTGCCATTAGTCTTAACTACTGTCGCGCTTCAAAGCTTCGGCCACCGTGTTTAGCTAGTGTAAGTTACATAATGCCTAACCAAAAACATGAGTTATTCGGAGAACGATAATTGCCTATTTATAAAACCTAAACACCAATCGTTTCAACGCGCAGTGACAAAGTTTGTAATAATCCTTAGGATTAACAGCCTAGGCTGAAAAGTACACTAAAAAAACCAACCAATTTTGCCCAACAATTTTTAAGACGCGCGACGATGACATATTTTGCACAGAAGCGGCGAAAGAGATACGCTTTACTTGCTTGGGTTGGTGGAAGCACAGATTTAACTGAAGCGTTTCCGGTTTAGACACGCGTAATACCGTACAGCAACACGTCACGCTAATCACATAACAAAAGGGCTAAGTCAGTGAAATTCATTCATGCCGCAGACATACATTTGGATAGTCCCTTAACTGGGTTAAGCGCTTATGCCGATGCCCCGGTGGAAATGCTGCGCACGGCGACTCGCGATGCCTTTACCAACCTAGTTACCGAAGCGATTGAGCAACCCGTTGACTTCATGGTCATTGCCGGCGATCTGTACGATGGTACTTGGAAGGATCACAACACTGGCATTTATTTCTGTAAAGAAATGGGTCGCTTAAAAAAAGCCGGTATTCCGGTTTACCTGCTGTTCGGCAACCATGATGCCGAGAGTGAAATGACCAAAAAACTGCAATTGCCTGACAATGTCTTTACTTTCGACACCCGCAAACCCAATACTTTTCGTCTGGAAAACCTAAAAGTCGCCTTCCATGGCCGTAGCTTTAAGGAAAAGGAGACACTGGAGAATCTTGTGACAGGCTATCCGGCTCCGACACCGGGAATGTTCAATATCGGCGTATTACACACCGCGCTTGAGGGCAATGCGGCGCACGCCGGCTATGCCCCGTGCAGTCTTGATGAACTTCATGCCAAAGGCTACCAGTATTGGGCATTAGGCCATGTCCATGAGCATCAAATTTGGCAGGGCGCCTCGACGGTGGTTTTCCCCGGCAACCTTCAGGGGCGACATATCCGTGAGACGGGCCCACGCGGTGCGGTTCTCGTTACCGTGAATGAACCCGGCGTTCCAGAAGTTGAACGGCTTTTTGTGGACGTGCTGCGCTGGTGCAACCTTGAAGTTAATGTCACCGAGTGC
This sequence comes from Methylovulum sp., assembly GCA_030653435.1. GTDB lineage: Bacteria > Pseudomonadota > Gammaproteobacteria > Methylococcales > Methylomonadaceae > Methylovulum. The sequence goes on along the minus strand of JAURZI010000106.1, from coordinate 3,310 downwards.
CTTTCTTTATCTGAAGTGGTGGTTGCCATTGGTAAAGGGCTAAATGCACTTGTCCAAAACGCCGCCACTTCCATTCCAACCGCCATAAGAGTCACGGTTATCGGCAAGACACCGGCTCATGGTGACCTTTTCGGGCTGGAATCCCAACTGCGTGCCGAGGTCTTAGCCTTGGCTGTAGCCATTGGCGCGGAGCGAATTTGGATTGAAAAGGTCAGGGTAAACACTTCAGCAACGGATGACGGCGAAGCGGTCAAGGCGCGGGTCGATGCGCTTTCAGACCTACAGGATCTGCTTGAGGCTGCTGAAAGTGACCCCGACTTCCTCAAAAGCCTGCAAGAGGAACTTTTAGGCTTGGTCAACAAGGCGCCCCTGGAGTTGCAAACCGCTGTCCCCTACTTCAAGGACATTCGCTCCGGCGACCTGGCCGGACTGGTGCGCGAAGTGCGTTCGGGGCTAGTCTCACATTTGGCAATGGTGGAGTAAGCTACATGCGCTTCAGCCGTTTAGACCTTATCAAGTACGGCAAGTTTTCTGACCGTTCAATCGAGTTCCCGGAAGCCAAGCAGGATTTTCATCTGATTGTCGGCCCGAATGAGGCGGGTAAGTCCACCCTGCGCTCGGCGATTGTTGATTTGTTGTTCGGCATACCCACGCGTTCTGCGTTGGATTTCTTGCACCCGCTCAACGAACTGCGGTTGGGGGCGCTCATCGGCAACCCGTCTGGCGCTTTGGAATTTCATCGGGCAAAAGCCCAAAAACAAACGGTGCGCTCACCCTTGGATGCTGTCTTGCCGGAATCCGTGTTGATACCGTTTCTGGGAACTGCGGATAGACATTTTTTCGATCAAATGTTTGGCCTTGACCACACCCGCTTGGTTTCTGGAGGCAATAGTATCTTGAATGCCGAGAACGATGTGGGCCAGATATTGTTTCAATCAGCGGCGGGCGTTGCCAGTCTCGGCAAAATTCGTGATGCACTGGTCGCTGAAGCCGATAAACTTTGGGCGCCGAGAAAATCGGCCGATAGGGCCTATTACATCGCTGCCGACCAGCTCGAAAAAGCGGCAACAACTTTAAAGGAAGCAACCGTCCGCACCAAGGTATGGGTGGAGGCCAATACTAAGGTTGAGGAACTGCAAGAATCGTTAAATGCTGAGCGTGACCGCCACCAGCAACTGCAAAGCCGACGCAATAGCCTTGAACGCATTCGAAGGCTGGCGCCCTTTTTGATCGCCATCAGGGATAGCGAGATGAAGTTGGCTGAACTTGGCGAGGTTATTGAATTGCCGATTGACGCAGCAACGATTTTATCGGTGTCGGAGCGGGACCTTGCCGTAGCACGCCAACGTTTGGAATTGCGGGAAAGTGAAGTTGAGAAAACCACAGAGACCTTAGGACACATCCATGTGGACGAAGCCCTGCTGGGTATGGCTGCCGACATCGGTACACTCGATAATCTTCGCCTTCAATACAGCGCCTATCACCGGGATATTGAACGTCGAAGACATGAAATAGCCGCCCTGTGGCAGGAGGTTTGCCATTCATGCGCCCAACTGGGTTGGCTGCCGGAATCTGAAAATGCTATCGCCCAACGCCTGCCCAAGCTTTTGGTACAACGTGAACTCAGACAATTGATCCGTGATCACGGTGGGGTCATTCAGGCTCTGCGCTCAGCTGAAAAGGCGGAAATCAACAAGCTGTCAGAAATTGACCAACTGTCAAAACAACTGGCCAATGTGCAGGGAGGCGAAATAAAACCGGCCCTACGGGCGGCATTAGCCCATGCCAAGTCTTTCGGTGATTTACAGGCCACACTTCAAAAGCAACAGCGTGTCCTGACCAAAGCCAAATCAGCATTCGAAGGTTCCTTGCAAGAATTAGGACAATGGCAGAAGCCATTGACTGAATTGATAACAATACAGCCACCCGGCCCGGAAAAAATATCACGTTTGCAGCAAGACCGTCTGGGTCTTATTGCCGATCAAAAAGCCGAATTAATGAGGCTGAAAACCCAAAAGGCGGAGGTCGGTCGGATTGAATTGGCTATCTCCCAATTTCAGGAACTGCATCACCCTACAACCCGTGAGGCTGTCCTGCAAGCACGGCAAGAACGGGACGCGTCATGGCTTGCTATCAAAAATGACGAGGCTACACTGCAACTGGCCGCACCAAAATTCGAAGCGACAATGGTTTATGCCGACAGCGTTGCCGATAGACTGCTTGATGATGTGGAGGAAGCAACGGAACTGCAAAGCTTGCTGCATCAGCTTGCACGGGAAAAGCAGCAGTTGTTGGCTATTGAAAGCCGGCAGGCGGATTTGAAACAGGAAATCCAACGGCTTGATGATGGCTGGGCTAAACAGGCGATCAGCCTCAATTTGCTTGGTATGCCGTTAGAGGCAATTGGAGCCTGGATAATCAAGCGGGACAAGGTTCTCAGAGCGGACACTGTTTATCAAGAGGCACAAGATGACGTTGACTCAACTTGTCGATGGGTCGAGGAAGCCAGCATCAACCTGATGAACGCCTTACGAGAAACCGGGCTTCCGGTGTCCGAAGCCGATAGCCTTTCGGTTCTCAGTGTGCAAGCGGACAATTTTATCCAAGAAATCGATGGTGCGAACGTCCGCCGTGAAACCTTATCCACCCAATTGCTTGCCGCGAAGACCCTTGCAGCCACATTAAAGCAAGCGACCGATGACGCGAAGGCAGAGGAAAACCACTGGACTGAAGCATGGTCCACTACCCTGGTAAAAGCGGGATTATCCCCGGATAGCGATCCAGGAACCGTTGAAGGCGCACTTGAACTTATTGGCAAAATTGCTGAGAAATTGGAAAAGATGCGCCAAATTCAGGTTGAGCGTATTGATACCATGAACGCTGATCTTAAGGGCTTTTCTGTTAACGCCAATCGTTTGGCGGAAATCATTGCACCAGAACTTACTGGTATGTCGGCTAGCGAAATGGCCCTAGAACTTGCAAACCGGCTGACCCTGGCCCGCGAATCTCATGCAGAACGGGAGCGCTTGAAGGAAGTATTACGCTTAGCCCAGACCCAAGTCCTTGAAGCCAAGGAATTGATCCAAACAGCAACGGCAAACCTGAAGCCATTGATGGCTAGGGCTTACGTTGATACCACTGCGTTGTTGGCAGAAGCCATCAGGCGGTCTGACGAACATCGCCGTTTAAACGCCGGGTTGGTCGAGTCCCAAACATCACTGCTCAATGGGGGGGATGGTCTTAACCGATCACAAATCGAAGCCGAAATTGATGCGGCCGACTTAGTCCAGTTAGTATCCGGGCTAGCGAA
>JAURZI010000047.1 GCA_030653435.1 Methylovulum sp. | reverse complement strand
ATCTTCTGGATTTGTGCCAATAGTAGCGGTATGTCGTCAGACCGTTCGATTTTCGTTATGTTCAGTGATGTTTCCATGGTAAATGGCGTTAGTTTGCCATTATTTCATGAACTGGGGGTAAATTTGGACGAACGGTGAGATCTATTACAGGTTTACTGATTGATGACTTTGAATGCAAGTTCGAACCGCACATCAGCGAAAAATTATTGCTCTTGAAATCAGTCTGTGATCGGACAGACTTACTTCTTCTATTTACCTCTCCCAGATTACCAAGTTCCGACTTTCTCTTTTGTGCCAATCTGCCAACAGCTATTGGGCAAAAAATTACTGAATTCACTGAAAATGACATACAAGAGATTCTGACTGGCTTGGGCGTGCAAAATGCGAGTTGGGTTAAATACATTCACCTTATCTCCGGCGGCGGACACCCTCAACTTGCAATCGCTGCAATTCAAAGTATGCAGAATAATGGCTGGGACACAAAGGAGCTTAATACCCTTGGATCCTTGCTTGGTGGCAACCCTGCCATTGAGCAGATTCACTTACAGTCAAGAGAAAGGCTGCTGAATGAGTTGCCGAAAAATAGTAGGCGGTTACTAGAACGCTTATCCCTTAAGTCTGGTAGCTTTAAACGGAGTTTTGTTCTTGATATGGCGCAAATTTCCCCCGTAGTTTCTGATGGCGGATTATTTTTTGACCGATTAATTGGCTCCTGGGTGGATCAACATGAGCGGGATCGGTTCGCTTTGTCCCCTTTGCTATCAAATTTAGGAAATAACACATTAACGGACGACCAAAAACAAAAAATAAATTTCGAGATAGCAAATTCTATTCTGAAAGAGAAATCACTAAGTCCTATCGAAGCAAATTCAGCGCTTCTTGCTGCATTATCAGGCAAAAACGTTCTAGTTATTATCGGCTTGTGTTTGTCTGTACTTAAAGAAGAGCAGAGCGTTATTGAGATGCTTGCTCCTCACTTCATCTTATTCAGGCTTATGAGAACTGATCGCTTCGCTTATGAAGATGATCCAAATGTGAGCCAAATGTTTCGGGGTGTACAACTACTTTTGCTTTGCCACATGGAGGAAAAAAATGAGAAGTTCTCGGATGTACTGAAGAGCTTCGAAGCAGAATCAAACCGCGTCGATAATATTGCGGGGAGAAATATACTTACGCTTGCGGTGTATGTGAAATTACTTCTCACAACATCAAAATTTGGTGCAATTCCACATTTCTGGAATTTAATTTATAAATTAGATGTGCTCTTTGAAAGCCAAGAAGAATATCTCCCAGATCATTTATCGAACGAAACTATTTCGGATGAGATAGATGGCGTTCCGCTTTTGGGTTTCATGTTTATAAATCAAGCTCAGCAAATTAAACAGATTTCTGAACTACTTCCGGTTTTTGAGTTTGTTAATTCATGCAGCCTAAAACTTCGTCAAAAATTGTTTAAGCTTTTTAATAAACAAGAATTTGAAGTGGATGTGTTGGTTATGGGCGCTTGGCTAGGTGAGTATGATGCAAAAACAATCAACCCTTCCATTCATTCCGCCGTTTTTGTTCGCTTGGAAGAGCTTGCCAAATCTTGGGGGGAGAATAATCTAGCTGTCTGTTGCAGAAAATTCCGTGCTCTCATTATTGATGAATATGGCAATAACAAAGACCAAGCGTTGGTGATTCTTGATGAAGGATTGGTGCTTTATGGTGAAACTAATTCAGAACTTGTGCGAGCAAAAGCCAAAGTACTCTACCGTGCAAAAGATCACCAAAGCAGCCTGGAGTTGTCCACGATATTAATCGAAGGTGATGCACTGCTTAGCAAAACTGAGAAAGCTTTTTTGGGTCGTGAAGCTGCTATTAGTGCTGAAAATCAAGGCGACTTTGAAACGGCGAGACGCTATTACCTTTATGGCAGCAATGCTGCCAAAGAATGTAGTATCTCCGAGATGATTCCAATGCGGGTTGGTTTGATGGCTGATGCTGCGTTGGCTAGTTGGCATTCCGGTGACCATGAAACATGTCTACGTGATTTCATAACCGTTCTACAAGAACTCCAAAATATCGATCCAAAAAGTTCTCTACGTGCTGCTCACTGCCATGCTACCTGTCGCCACATTTTATTATGGCTTACTCAAAATATAACCGGCGAAAAACATTTTCATAGCGATGATGAAGAAACGAAAATATATCCTGGAATTGTAAGTAACCCAGAACCCCATTCAGAAATTGGAAAGCGATACCTCGCTCCAATCGAAATGGCTTGGTATATGCTTGCAGCGTTGGAAAATTACAGCTGCTTAGATGTTGGAATAACTCAAAACTTGACAGCCTATTTGCCAAAAGGGTCAGTATTCGAAGGTGAGCTTTTATTATCGCCTTCCAAAATGAGAAAAGCTTTTACATTGCTCGATACTACACTTTTCATTGAGGCCTTAAAGGAAACAATAGCCGAGCTTGCTTATGTAAGAGATCGGGGTGACTACTCAAACAGCTTTGATATTCATAGTGTAACCTATGGCTCGATACCGATTCCAACTCAAAATCAGCAAGAAGAACTCTTCGAAATTGCAGAAAAATTTGTATTATGCTTTGGCGCAAATTGCATTTTTTCAAATAATATTGCTGCCCCGGATCTGCTAATTAACTGTTTAGTAGAAAATCAAGGTTTCAAAATTCGAACCGAATTGTTGAATTCTTTGAAAGGTGACACGCAGAGTATAGATTACAACACTTCTATAGCTGAGCAATTAGCTCTTCATCGCCGCGCAATAGAAAATAAAGTAATACCATCACCGAAACAGGTTTTTGAATTGGTGTTTAAGATACTGCAAGTCTCTGGTCAAACTAATAGCCGTAGTGTAATAGCTAAATCCGCTTATGTTTGGTTAAGCGCCAAATGGACTTTCATTTTGGATAACCAGCGCTTTTTACTCAAGTGTCCTTCTTTCTATGAAAAGCCTATTACTCAAGCTTGTAATGTGGAAGATGGTTCATATTTAGAAAGATTAATTGACTTATTGCAGGCAACGCTCCCAACCTTGGAAATTGGAAACGCAAATCAACTTAATCAAATATTAAATGGTTTACGAAAGACAAAATGTTGAAAGACAGCTTTCTGTGCTTACGGGGAAATGACTGAATGTCTCATATGGGTCGTTTTCTGACAATCAACTCTGCTCTTGATTGGATAATCGCTATTGATTAAATATTAAGGTTTGCTTGGGTTAGAAAAATTGTCCAACTTCTTAATATTTTGCTTGAAATTGAGCAAAACAAACTGGCTTATTCAGAATGCAAAGCCTGTAACGGCTCCAAACGGGCGGCCCTGATTGCCGGCAACACCCCGGAAACGATGCCTATCAACAAAGACAGGATAAAAGCAGCGGCGATGTAACTCCAGGCCAATTCAACCGGAAGCGCGGGCACTAGCTTGCTGGTTAAACCGACGATGCCAATACCCGCCAAAACCCCGATCAGCCCGCCCACTGCGCTTAAAGTTAAGGCTTCAAACAAGAATAATTTGAATATGATGGTTCTTTCCGCGCCTATGGCCCGCAATAAGCCAATCTCGGACACCCGTTCCGATACGGCTATGGTCATAATGGTGATGATGCCGACTGAACCGACCAGCAGGGATATTCCCCCTAAAGCCCCCACGGCCATGGTTAGAATAGCCAGGATTGAATCCATGCTTTCCAGCATTTGCTTTTGGGTGACCAGCGTAAAATCTTCCCGGCCATGCCTGGCCATGAGCAACTGCTTAATGCTTTTTAGCAGGGTGGCTACCGGTACGTTATTGCCATATAGCAAATTGATTTCCATCAGGCTCTCCCTATCAAACATTTCCAGCGCCTTTGCCGCAGGGATATATACCGTGTCATCCATATCATATCCCAACATTTGGCCTTTTTTTTCCATCACACCAAGCACGCGGTAACGGTCGCTACCAATGCGTATCCGTTTGCCCAAAGGACTGACCTGTCCGAACAGCTCGGTGGCTAACTTATCGCCAAGCACGGCGAACGCGCGCGGATTAGACTCTTCACCTGAAGGTAAAAACCGGCCTAAGACGGGGCGTATTTTCCATACTTCAGGGACGGCGGCCCCGGCGCCAATGACGTTGGTGCGCCGCTGTTTGGTATCCGTTTCAACCCGCGCATTGCCTTGCACTACCGGCACAACGGCAAGTATCCCGCCCAACTTGCCCAAGCTGGCTGCATCTGCCATGGATAAGGGGCGTACCGTGCTGATGGTGGCGCCGGACAGCCCAAACGTGGATTTTTTCCCTAGATGCACGCCTATGATATTGGTCCCAAACTGGGTAAATTCAGCAATCACAAAACTATGCAGGCCGCGGCCTAATGATGTCAGGATGATGACTGCGGCAATACCGATAATTAATCCCAAGGCTGTCAGTGCAGACCTCAATTTATAGGCCGCGACCGTTCGGAATGACAGACTCAGTATGTCCAGGAACGTCATGATTAGTGTTTAGCCAACGCGGCGATAGGATCCAGCATTGCCGCTTTGCGGGCAGGCAGCACGCCAAACAGTAAACCGGTTACGATTGCAACGCTTATTGCTGACACTAGCCCCCATTCAGGGAGCTCAACAGGAAATTTCGGATAAACCATCTGTATGGCTGAGATAACCGATTGACCGATCAACAAACCGACCAATGCGCCTACCAATGACAACAGCAGGGCTTCTGCCAAAAACAGCCACAGCACCTGATGTCGTGATGCGCCCAAGGCTTTGAGCAGGCCGATTTCGGCAGTCCGTTGCGTGACACTGACCAACATGACATTCATTACCAGCACTCCGGCCACAATCAGGCTGATACCGCCAATACAGGCCACGGCAATGGTCAGCGCAGTCAGAATTTTATTGAAGGCATTGACGACGCTGTCCTGGGTGATAATGGTGATATCCTCTTCGCCCTCATGGCGAAGCTTGATGGTTTTTTTGATCGCATCAACCGCTTTTAGCATCGCATCCCTGGACTTGGTTTCGATCAAGATCCGAAACAAAGAATGGGTGTCGAATAAGGCCTGGGCGGAGGCGACAGGAATAATCACCATCTCATCAAAATCGACACCGATGGATTCACCTTCCGAGGCCAAAACGCCGACAACGCGAAACCGCCTGTCGTTAATCCGCAGCCATTGCCCTAAGGCCGGGGCATTGGCAAATAATTGTTCGCGTATTGTTTGCCCGATAACACAAACAGATGAAGCATGATCGGTCTCGGTTTTCGGCAAAAAACGGCCTTGCGCCAGGGTGAGATGCCGTACCCGCAACAGTGCATCCGTGGAACCAAATACATTGGTTTCCCGTTCCAGCCCTGCAAAGGTGACTGGGGCAGAACCTATCGTCAACGGCGCCACCGCCGCGACATAAGGGATATGTGCTAATGAGTCGGCATCTTCCAGAGTCAAATCCCTGGGCGTTTCGCCGAATAATGGCGGTGGGCCGCCGGTTGTTTCGGTACGTCCGGGCAACACGATGACCAGATGCGTGCCCAAGGCTTCAAACTCATGCACAATATAACTGCGCGCACTTTCACTGAGTGCAATCAGCACCGTCACGGAAACCACGCCTATGCCCATTGCCACGACAATAAGCAAGGTCCGTAACCATTGGGATGTTATGGCAATGATAGCTTGATGGAAGGTGTCCTCAAGGCGCATCGTAAGCTCCGGCAGCTGTTAGGCTTTAGTTTCTTTGCGACGTTGGCGTTTCCGCCTGCCATCTTATCCACAATAGCATTGCAGAAAGAATAGCGCATACTGGCCCGCATCATACCAGCCCAACCGCCAATGGCATAATAAGCGCCCGTTACGCACCAGCCTGAAAGCACCAAAACCGCAAGGGATCACGCATGTCTGGAAACCTAAAGGCTAAAACGGGATGCCAGCGTTTATTCAGCCATAAAAAGCAGCATCTCATCAGTGCGCGTGTAATCACTGGTTTTGTAAATCAAATGGTCATCGGCATCTGCAATGACAAAAAACGGCAGACCCACTTTCAACTCAGGGTAACGCGGGTCGTTTTGGAACACCTTGAATTCAGGGTCGTTATCGTAAACCTTAAGGAGCACAACTTTTTTAAGTCCATCAATCAGTTCGCGGTTTGTTTCAGTCAAGTGCTCGAACTCTTTACAGTTGGCGCACCAGTAAGCAAAAAAATCCACGAAAATCGGCTTGCCTTGTTCACGGGCGGCCTTGACGGCATCTTCACGGTTCAAATACCAGGTCAGCTCGCCTTTGGTTTCCGTCGCAATGGCCGCCGTGCTTGTTGGTGCCGCAATCGTTGCCGTAGCGGATGAGGTGAACACGCCTTGCGCCAATACCAAACCGCCTACCAACGCAAACAGCGTGAACAATGACTTTTCCATACGCCGAAAACCGTGCATGTTTTCGCCTTCCCATACGTGATATAGCGAAAACAACAACAGCAATGCGCCGAAAAACACCAATTGGATATGCTCAGGCTTAAAGCCGTAGCCGGACAAGCCTTTTTCCAGATAAGCGTAGGTAAAATACAGGATCAGCGCCCCTAATGCCCATTGCACATATTTCATCCAAGAGCCGGATTTGGGCAGTCTGACACCGAATAAGCCAATAAGCAGGAAAGGGATTCCCAACCCCAAGCCGAACGCCAGCATTTTCAAGGCGGCAATCAGCGTGGCATATAAGGTCAAGCCATCGGTTTGGCTGGCAATCCCAACGAGAATGCCCACGACAAACGGGCCGACACACGATGACGACAACAGTCCCGCGCCCATACCCATAAGAAACGTTCCGGCAAGCCCTGGCGTTTTATCGCCAAGGCCATTGCCGCTGAATAAGGGGACATGCAGAAAACCCGCCGTAGCCAACGCCAGCACCAAAAATAACAGGGCCAGCAAAAGATTGGTGACCGGCAAGCGCAGCAGTTCATTAAACGCGCCGCCCGTAGCGGCGGCAATCAGGCCAAAAAGAAAATAAATGCTGGCAAGCCCGACGTAATAAAGCGCGGGGTGCAATGCGCGCGGCACATCGCCTTGCGAGCGTCCGGCAATAATGCTGGCGGTGATAGGATAAAGCGGATAAACACAAGGCAACAAACTGGCCAGCAAGCCGCCCAGCATCAGGAAAGCATAAGCCGCCAAGGAAGACTGGTTCGATGCAAGTTGGCCGTCAACCCAAGCATTCATGGCGCTCAATGGGCTATCCGCATAGGCAATACCCGTTACCAACATCAACGACAAGGCGGTGATCAAATAAATCGGTTTCATAAACACAATTCTCGCAGTGACGGCGCGGCCCAAGCCGCGCCGGTGGACTATAGGATTCAGCTGTTGACCTGGGCCATCATATAAAACATTTCGCGGCCTATCTGTCGTGTGCGTTCATCGTAGCGGGCTATTTCCTCCGGCAGGTTATCTGCAAGTTTGGGGTCTTCGTAATGAATGGGAATCCGTAACGTGCTGCCTTGCACAACCGGGCAGTTTTTATCCGCCTGGGAGCAGGTCATCAGCGCCGCATAATTGTCTTGCGGGTTGCCATCGGCATTATAAAGTTTGGAAAAAGCACGTAACTCCGGTTTAGTCGTGGAATACTTGACCAGATATACCGGATTTTCTCCACCGGTGGAGTCGGTCAAGATAAAACCCACTCGGCGTAACGCATCAACTGTGCGGATATTCATCGCCGTGGCTTCCGTGCCGCCTGAAAACGTCTGTACGCCACCGACACCGTAAAAAGCGGCGGCGGTTTGCGTCCAGATTTGTGCCAGATGGCTGCGGCGTGAATTGTGGGTGCAGATGAAAGTCAGTTGCGCTATTTCACCGGCTTGGATTTTTGAACGGACAAACAGTGCTGTTTTTTTCAATTGCAGCTGCCGCTCGACAGGAATCTGTTCGAATTCTTGGGTTATTTTGGCGATATAAGGCCGAATAGCCGGCAAGACATCGTCTTGGCTGGCGCTTGCCGGGCTAGCCAGGCCCAGCAATAAAACGGCGAAAACAAACTGTACGAAACGGTAGCTTTTGAAAATCATATTATCCTCTTCTGGTTGGTTTAATGGCGGCGGTGATTAACACCGACAAACCTAGCAGCCACTAGCGGATTGGTAGACCACTTGCGGGCATTCCGCCAGGTTATCGGCGAAGCGTTGAAGGATAAGGGCACGGTTTTTCAAATCCTCGGCGAACCACGGAAACTCATCGGTGCAGGTCTGCAAGCCTTGCAAGTTTGCCAAAAGCAAGGGATGGGGCGGCATCGGCAAGCTATAGACCATCCATACTCCTTGCCGCCGGGCCAAAACAATGCCCAGTTTTTTCATATATTGCAGTTGCTTGGAAATCTTGACCTGTGTTTCCCCAAGAATTTCTTGCAAATGGCACACGCATAACGGGCCTTCCTTAAGCAGGTTAAGTATCCGTAAACGTTGCACATCACAAAGGCACTTATAGAGATTAATTAATTCCATGCTTAGTATATCCTTACTATGGTATATATTAAAAAATGAATATGTCATTTTAATGACTATTTGCCGCTACCCGGAAACCGATATCCGTTTTAAGGTTCTCATCATCAATCCGGTACCGGCCTGGCATTCCAGGCGCGGCTAATCCAGCTTGTTTAGAGGTTAGCGCGGAATGATGATGTTGGATAGGTTTAAGCGTGGAGACGCAGTTGTTTGGTGTTGGGCTACCTTGCCCTGCTATGCGCGAGGTGTATGCAGTACGGGTTAGCGGCGCAACGCCAGACTAGCTATGCTCAGGCCTTAAACAATTTGACCCTTTGCACCAGCTGCTTAAAATCTTCTGCGGCAGACACCCTGCCATAACGCAATTTGATAAAAATATCAGTGATACTCTCGATGTCGGTAGCCTGTCCAGGCAGCTTGGCTTTAACGCGCTCGGCAAAATCCCGCTCCCCTTCTGCGAGTCCGCGGACTAGACCGTGCTTGGCCAGTTTCTGGCAATACCGCTGATAAACACGCAAAACCCTGTCGGTGTGCTGCCGTTTTTGATGCAGCAGCACCCAGCTCAGCACCGCCGTTATCACGCCTATGCCAGCTATCATCCAGTACAACATCGCCTGGAGATTATCTATACCTAACGAGGACAGAAATTTCGACTGGTTCAGGCTATTGTAATTGATGACCCAACGCTGCCAGTTGTAATCGACATGGCGCCAGAGCTGGTGCGCCTCTTTTAGCCAGTGGTACGCCGTCAACGCATTGTCGCCCGCCGGGGCAAATCGGATCACCCCGCCCGGCACCAGTTCATCGAGATTGAAGCTTTTTTCTATGCGTTCGGGCGCAATGGCGGCCGTCGGGTCAAACCTGACCCAGCCTTTGTGTTCCAACCAGACTTCAGCCCAGGCATGGGCGTCGGCTTGCCTGATTTCCAGGAAGTTGCCGACTTTGTTGAATTCGCCGCCCTGATAACCCGTCACGACCCGCGCGGGGATGTTCGCGACACGCATCAAATACACGAAGGCGGCGGCATAATGGCTGCAAAATCCATAGCGCGTTTCAAACAAGAAGGTTTCAATCGGATGCTGTTCCATCAACGGCGGCGTTAACGTGTAATGGAAATCTTCAACCTTGAAATGCTTGAGCAAACGCTGGATGAAGGCTTCGGGCGGGCTGTCAAAGCCCTGTAATTGCCCGACCAGCTGTTTAATTTTCGCCGATGGCGTAGCGGGCAATTGCGTGGCATTTTCATACTCGGTACGGGTAATGAAGCCGGTGTTGTACTCAGGGTAAGAGCTAACCTTATATTCAACGCGTTTATCGGGGTTTTCCGGCGTAATCAGCTGGTAATAGGCGTTACGGATTAGCGGTTTGGCGAATTCTGCGGGCAAATCCAGCGCAAACACCCAGTTTTTATCGCGGGGCTCCATCAATATCGTATATGGGTAGCGCATGCCCCGATAGCTGGGCTTATCCATAAACGGCCCGAAATCCCTGTTCGCAGAGCGCGTCCAACGTTTGCCGTCGGTATGCTCCAGTACCGGCCCACGCCAGTAACGCTGGGCAGGCGGCGGCATGCTGCCTGCAAACTTCACCCGGAACACCAGTTCGTCCGACATACCCAAGTCGGTAATGGATCCCGGTTCCATGCTGTCTCCCAAACCCGATTTGGCTTGCTGCTTGTCATTCAGCAGCATCCAGCGCGGCGCTTCGACACGCGGAAAGAGTATAAACAGCAGTATCGCCATCGGTAAGGCCTGCGCGACGATGACCGTCGCGGTTTTCAACGCCGCCACAGGCTCCGGTTCGCGGCTGTTGATGGACACCAGCGTTGCCAGCAAGCTGCAACACACCATCAGGATATAAGCCGCCATCAACAGGTTTTGTTCGTACAAAAACTGCGAGGCGGCAACGATAAACGCCAGAAAGCTGATCAGATATAAATCGCGCTCGCTTTTAATCTCCATTAACTTAAGGCCCAGCGCAACGACAAACAAGCGGGTTCCGGCATCGCGCCCGAACAAGCCCTGATGTTGGCTGTACAACAACGCGATGCCGCAGACCGTCAATAGCAGGATCAGCCATTTACGGGGCAGTCGTTGCGGTTGCCACACACCGATAAAGCGCCAGACCAGCAGCAGATAAAAAAATGCGATAATGGCTATCGGTAAATGGCCGGCATGCGGCAACACGATCAGTCCGATGGACGACAGCAGAAAAATCAAAACCTGACGGTGGGGATTCATGATGGCTAGTTTGAAACCTGTACTAAAACAACGCCAATGCTTCCAGGCATTGGCTGGAATGCGGCTCACCGCCGCCTATCGGCAATTTCAAGCCCGGTAGCGCAAAACCATAGCTAAGGCCTGCCTGTTCGGCATCCAGCACCCAGCGGCATAACTGGCTTAAGCGTTCCTCTGTGGAATGCCCTTGGGTTTCGTCATAATCCAGCCAAAGCTCAGCCGAGCTACCGCCGCTGTATTGTTTGCTGAACACGCCCAAACCTTTGGCATAGGCTTTCCAGTGTATATGCTTGATGGAATCGCCCGCCTGATAACCCTGCAAACCGTAAAAATCATCGGCGCCTTTTTTGCTGTAGCCTTGTTGCTGCTCTACAGCAGCGGTTTCCGGGAAAGGGCTGTCCTGTGCGGCGGGTTTGGGGTAAACCAGCACTTTAAGCTCAAAGCGTATCGGCGACCAAGCGCGGAACAGCCCTAATGGATAGGTGCTGGAAACCGTGATCTTACCGGCCTGATGCCATCCCCGTTTGCGGGTGGCCGAATACAGCGTGACACGGGTCTTGCTGTGCGCGGGTATGCTCACGCTTTCCGTGGTTTCCAGCGCAATTTGCAGATGCCGTCTAGCGCCCGGATTATCGATATGCACGGTAAAACCTGCGGGCGCTCCGGCAAAAACCGCCGGTGCCTGGCCTTTTTGCAGGCTTAGGCCGGATAAGGATTTAAAGCTGTGCAAAATCGTGATAAAAAAAACGCTAGCCAGTAAAAAAGTCAGCAAATACGCCAGATTATTGTTATAGACGAAAGCGATCAGCAATAACAAGGCCAGTACGACCACAAAGCCCAGCCCGCGCTGCGTGGGCAAAATAAAAATGCGCCGGTGGTTGAGCTCAACAGGCGCAGCGGTGGCGGGCTCACCGGCAAAAAAACGGTGCGCCTGCACCCGTGCTTTTAACGCGGACAGTTTCAATGGATGGCGACCTGTAACAGCGGCGCGACTATGGCTTCCGAATTGCTGTTCCCCGACCGCAAACGATGCCCAGCCACCGCAGCCAGCACCGCTTGCAGATCCTCAGGCAGCACCGCATCGCGCCGCGCCATAAACGCCCAGGCTTTGGCGGCTCTGAGCAATGCCAGCCCGCCTCTTGGTGACAGGCCGCAGGGGTATTCCGGCGACTCACGGGTAAAAGCAATCAGCGCCTGGCAATAATCGAGCAGGGCGTCCGAAACATAAACCTGGGTTACCGCTAGTTGGATGTCCTGCAACACCTCAGGGGGCAGGACAACCGGTAAGGATTCGATTAAGCGGTGCCGACTTTCTCCTGCCAACAATGCCCTTTCTGCGGCGGCATCGGGATAGCCCAGCTCAATACGCATTAAAAACCGGTCCAATTGCGACTCCGGCAATGGGAAGGTACCAATCTGATGCGACGGGTTTTGCGTGGCAATGACAAAAAACGGCTGGGGCAACGGATAAGTGCTGCCTTCAATCGTCACTTGACTTTCTTCCATCGCTTCCAGCAAAGCACTTTGCGCTTTCGGGGTGGCTCGGTTAATTTCATCCGCCAGTACAACCTGATTAAAAACAGGACCGGGATGAAATTTGAATTCATGATTTTTACTGTCGAATACCGATGCGCCCAAAATGTCCGCAGGCAAAATATCGCTGGTAAACTGGATGCGCTGATAATGCAAGCCCAGCAATTTGGCTAAGGTATGCGCCAACGTAGTTTTGCCTACGCCGGGGATATCCTCTATCAGCAAATGTCCGTGTGCCAACAGGCAACACAAGGCAAGACGGATTTTATGGTCTTTGCCCAGAATAATCTGATTGGCTGAGTCCAGAAGCTGATTAATTGCATTTTGCATAGGTAATGATTAGGATGCTGGAGTTATAAAGAATCGGTCTGCCCGCTACGGTTAAGCTGGAAAGCAGCTATACGGCCTAAGTATAGGGCAAGACTTAAATCCTACACAAATCAGGGATTGCTATGAAAAACTATGAAGAAGTCAAACAAACCTTATGCGACATGCTGGAGGAGCTCAATGAGCGTCTTGCGAAAATCACCGATGAAGTCAAGCATACCGACCAACCTATAGAAAAAGACTTTGCCGAACAGGCCACACAAGTTGAGAACGACCAGGTGCTGGACTATCTCGGCAATGCCGCCAGGGTAGAAGCCGCACTGATCAAACAGGCGCTTGCACGTATAGACAGCGGCGAATACGGCATTTGTACGGCTTGCGGCGAGCCCATCAGGGCAGAGCGTTTGAAAGCCCTGCCTTATTCCCATTTATGTATCAGCTGCGCCGCACAGAAACAATAAGCCGGAACGGGCAAGCGCATAGGTTCTAACAGACCTCCCTGTTTCGGGCTTGCTTGGTAATACACTTCGCAGGTCATGTTTACGTTTTTACAATGCTTTCGTAGGTACGCATCGCGTACCTTTATGTTGATTGTTATCGTTATGCGTACCCTACACAATGACACTTCAGGGCATAGACTTGTCCAGATCGGTTTTGTCCCGCCTCTCTTTGGACGAGCCTATACGCCTTCCACACCAAGATGAAAGTACAAGCACCATTAATACCGCCGAGTCAGGTAACTATATCACGGTGATCCATAAGCGATATGCGTAAGCTATGACCTGTCCGAAGCATTCAGACATCCTAACTTATTCATCACACTTATTGAGGAAACGACCATGAAAACATTACGCAACACATTAAACATCCTGCTGGCTACCGGCGCTATCGTGACCGCCACCAGCGCTTCCGCTTTACCACAAGATTGGGGCGATTACCTGCCTGCCTGGACGGCTACGGCATCGTCTTGTTCGGTTGATGAATCATCAACCGCAAAACACGAGTTTTCCGGCACACAATTCCGCTATCTGGGTGCCAACGTCAGCAATTTCGGCGTGTTTGTCAGCAATGTCGCAGCATCCGGCAATAGCGCGGTCATCACCCGGCCTAACCCGACTTACCAGCCCATCACTGTACGCTGCAATGTTACGCCTATCTACGATTATGTGCCGGCCATACCGGCTGCGCCTGGCGATTTGTTCGGCACGCCGGCTTACTGGAAAAGCGCGGATTGGAATGCGTTGATTGTCGGTTATAAAGATACGGACGGCATCAGCACCAAAGCCCAGGTCAGCGCATCACTCAGAAAAGTCAACCGGGCCACGCTCGGCGAATCAACCATCGCGACATTCAACAGCAACACATCAGCCAGCGTGGTGGCAAACGAAGACATCAAGCAATTCACCCATACTTTTGATTTCCAAAATAACGAGTATTACGTCGAAATCAATTTGATCCGCGCCGACACCACCGTGGCAACACCGGTCGCTTACAGTGTCAGGCTGGCTAAAGGCGAGTTTGGAGTGATATTGCATTAATCTTAAAGGGAGCTGTTTTATACAGGGATAGGTTTGGCGTGGGGGGCTAGCACCCACGCCACTATTGCCCGTAACTGGAGTTGGCGGCGGCATTGCTGTTTAACGGCAGCCACAGATAGACGCACTGTCACGGACTATTGCGGATTAATATGGCTCACCCCTAGATAAATCATGCAGGGCAGCAACATGTTATGATCCGCCCGCCATGTTTTGTTGCTAACAACTCAAAAAATTACAGGAGCGCTTCGTGAAAGCAAACAATACACTTTTATCCGTCGGCGCAGTTGCCATGCTGTGGCTCAGCCACGCTGCCATAGCCGATAATTTTTCTACAACGGTTACGATAGACGGCATTACCAGAACGCTCAGTTTTGCCAATTTTGACGAAGCCATCAATGCCGCCAACAACCCCGACCAGTACCAAGGGCTTTTCCCTGGCGTGACCAGCACCGTAGGTGCCGTTGTCAACCTGGATTTTAAAGGCGTGCCTGTCCAGTTTGAAAAAGTGTCCGCCACCAACGTCATCGTCACCTTGCCTAGCCTGGGCGTTACCGAATCGGTTAAGGTGGCTGCGGGTTCCGGCATCTCGTCCAGCGCCGTAACCCAACAACTGAACACAAAAGTTGAAAATATACTCAAAGGTTACAGCGCGCCCATTAATAAAGAGTTGGCTAAAGTTGACCCGGCTGATCCCTTGGGCGGCAACCCATCGAGTATCATGGGCATTATGGTCGAAAACGCTTATTTGCTAGGCACTTCAGATGACTGGCCCACTGACTCGGCAAAGCCTTCCGCCAAAAATAGCTTCGACGCCGGAGCCCGTTACGGCCATTACGCGCTAAGCGGCAAATCGGTTGATACCATCACCTTCCCGTTCGGCTATACCTTCAAAATAGATGACCGGCAACGGCTCATCGTATCCGTGCCGTTTACTTATATCGACACCCAGGGCGCACAGTCTTATGATGGCGGAGCCGGTTTTGCTTACCAATATCGTATTAACAAACAATGGGTGCTGACACCAGCGGTTGCCTATGGTTTTAGGGGCTCATTCGATTTGGCGGATGTCGGGCATATCGCTTCCGGTACGTTAACCAGCAAATACACTTTCGACCTCGATGCCTTAGACCCCAATACTTTCAAGCTGACCGTGGGCAATATGGCGGGCTACTATACCTCATTGCCTTACGATATGGACGGACATTCGGTAGACCCTGATCTGCAAAACTACATCATTAAAAACGGCCTGACGCTGGGTAAAAATATCGGCAGCCATTTTCTCGGCAATGAGCTGTATATCGCCGCTAATTTTACCGATACAGAATATTTTGGTTCCCGATTATTCGTTGACCAATACAACGAATTGGGCATGTCGGTTAAAACCGTAAATAGTAAAAACTGGGTGGGCGGCTTAGGTTTTAATGCCAACTATTTGTTTAGCGCTACCGGTAAAAACGTAGAAGGCTATCGGGTTGGCCTAAATTACCAGTTTTAATCCGCCGGAACTACTTTCCTCACAGCCGCTATCTCTGTATAGTCCATAGCCAAGGTAACGGTTAATGCCCTTTTGCCCTTTAGCTGCAAACCGTGCCGTCGTTTGCAGCTAAAGGGCAGAGCCCTAATTTGTTGCCAGTCCTTGCGCTGAGTTTGCCGGTTTGTGCTGTACGTTAGTTGTCTCAACTACCCGGCAACGTATGCTTTAATCCACACACGAAGCCATGCAACATCACCGGGGTAATGCCAATGCGTACCGATAACAACCTCATGTCAAAACGACGGCCCAATAACTTTTGGGCCGCACTAGCGATAAGCGCTATCTCTGCTCCAGTGTATAGCGGTGATTTCAGCCCTATCACCACCCATGTCGAAATCACTTATCTTGACGGCCAACGCCTCTTCGAAACTTATGAGTTTTCAACGGCGCAGGAATTTAGCGATACGATAGACCACAAGGTTATCAATAACCCGGCTTACGACCACGGGGCAGACCGTCCTCTGGTCGTGGCCACATCTGATATTCAGGGTAATCCGGTCGTCATTTCCACATCAAGCAATTCCAACCGTATCACGATGACTTCTGAGTCTTTGGGCATCCACGAGTCATTTGATGGGGCGACACGCAAAGATAGCGTCAAGCAGTTGGAATTCTGGGTAAAAAACAATTCTGGCGGGATTTTTCAAAAAGTAAACGCAGAATCCGCATTGTCCACAATCGGCGGGGTGTCCGGGTATCTACCTAGAACGCCGGGCTTGGACAGCGCCATTGACGGCTCAGGTTTAAGCGCAAATGTCTTAAAAGAATTGGCCGGAGGGGAACGCGAAAGCCATTTGAGCGTATTGACGGGGTTTGCCAGCTATAACGCTGACGGCAAAACGGCCGACGTTTACAGCTTTCCTATCAGTTACAATTGGGAGTTTAAGGACGGCTGGGCGTTGTTGTTAAATGTCCCGCTAACCTATATAGAAACCGACGGTATCGCGTCTTTTAGCGGTTCTGTCGGCTCGGGTTTGCGTATTCCCATGTCAAAACTTATCGATACCGGGAAAGTAAAATGGGATTTGGTCCCGTTGTTCCGGGTAGGGGCCATCGGTTCGGAGCAAAACAATGTTGAGACCAGCGTCATTTATTCCGGCGGTCTGCAAAGCAATCTGGGCATACCGGTTGGTAAGGGCTACAACATGGTTGTGCAGAACCAGTACAATTACTATACCGTCGAGTCTGTAAAGGCTTATACCGACTTGCTGGTAGGCGGCAATAGCATCGAAATCCCCACGATTAGCAACAGCATTTACCGCAACAGCGTGCAATTGGTTAAAGACTTTGACTATCATCTGTTTGGACGCACATTAATGGCGGACATCACCTTTGCCGACACGCGCATAACGGGCACGAAACTGGCTATCGATAATCAGCAGGAAATCGGTTTCGATATAGGCCTTAGGCCGGCATCAAAATCAAAATTCAAGCTTGAAGCCCTGGAGACGGCCAAAGAGGTGCTGGCAATCGATAAAAAGAAGTTAGTGAAAAAGGCCAGGCATAAATTGGCCAGCACGGAATTTAAACTCAGCTTTAAATACACCATAGCAACCGGTATAGACAGCGCTTATGGCTTCAGCTCTTCGTTTTCTTTTTAACGTTTAAGCCCATACCTGTTCAGTGCCAAGCTGACATGGCTGACAACGTGGCGCTACGGCTGTTCCAGCGTAGCCAAAACTGCGTTTATTTTTCCCGCCAGCGCTTGCCAGTCATCCTGAAAATAAAAATGCCCACCGTCAAAATATGTGATGGACAAGGGTTGCGTGCTTTCTTTTTGCCAAGCTTCGGCTTCAGCGCGGGTGACCTTATCCTCTTTGCCCATCAATAGGTGGATCGGTATATTGACGGGCTCACATTGGGTATATAAACAGGTTTCAATGAGTTCAAAATCAGCCCGTATGATAGGCTCAAACAACGCCATCAGTTCGCTGTCCTGCCAAACGACATCCGGTATCCCGCCCAAATCCTGCAACATTTTCCTGAACAGCTCATCCGGCAATTTATGCTTGGGCTCAGGATCGACAACCGTAGGTGCTTTTCGTCCTGAAAAAATCAACACCTTGGGCGGCGGTAAGTGATGGGCGATAATTTTTCTGGTCAGCATATAAGCGACAAAAGCGCCCATGCTATGCCCGAACAACGCATAAGGTTGGCCAAGTTCAGGCGCCAATTGCGCCAATAGGTAATCGACCATGCCGTCTATGCGCCGGATGCAGGGCTGACCTATCAAACGACCCCGTCCCGGTATGGCCTGGGTCCGTAAAACGGCATGGTGCAAATAAGGGCCCAACTCCCGATAACAGTGTTCCCCGCCGCCTGCAAACGGAAATGCAAAAAGCTCCATGGATGCCTCGCTCATTGAATAAAAGAAATTTGGGAATAAGAGATTTGGAATAAAACAGATTAGCCGGTGATTGTCGGCAGATAGGTCATTAATCGAACGCCACGCCCAAACCGCCCAAACCACAGTAGCCCATCGGTTCTTTGGCCAGATATTGCTGATGGTAATCCTCGGCATAATAAAATTCGCCTGCGGGCATAATTTCGGTCGTGATTTGGCCAAAACCCGCGCGGGTCAGTTTGTCCTGGTAATGCTGTCTTGACGCCAACGCCGCATCGAGTTGCCCCTGGGTGTAGGTATAAATGGCGGAGCGGTATTGGGTGCCGATGTCATTGCCCTGTCTCATGCCTTGCGTGGGGTTATGCGCTTCCCAGAATAACCGCAACAAGTCCATATAAGAGGTTAACGACGGGTCATAAAACACTTTGACGACTTCATTATGGCCGGTCATGCCGGTGCAGAGTTCGTCGTAGGTCAGGTTGGGGGTATAACCACCGCTATAGCCGACTGCCGTGCTGTAGATATGCGGATATTGCCAAAATTTTCTTTCCGCGCCCCAAAAACAGCCCAGGCCAAATAAAGCCTGTTGGATAGTTTCAGGAAACGGCGGTGCAATCGGGTTTCCGCTGACAAAATGCCGGTTAATGATAGGCATGGATTTATCCCGGCCAGGCAATGCCTGGTCAGGGTTCGGCAACACCAGCTTTTTTGCTGAAAACATAGAGATCATATCGGGTTGGTAAGCGATTGGCCTAAGGTTACTATGATTCTGCATTATAATAAAGCGCGTAACGATTCCGGCACTTGCCATAAAGCCGCATCATGGCCTCGCCATTATCGGGCAGGCACACCACCCAAGCCAGGGAAGGGAAGCACGGCTTATAACAAAACACAAACCTTAACGACATGACCCGAACACACCAACATGATTAAACAAGATGTTTTACACCGTTTTTTATTTGAAGAGCTGGGTGTCCGCGGCGAATGGGTGCAATTGTCCGAGAGTTGGCAAACGGCCAAGCAGCATCAGCAAGGCCCGGAAGCTATACAACAGATACTGGGGCAAGCCTTGGCGGCTGTCGTGATGCTATCGGCGACTATTAAATTTAAAGGCTCGATGATCCTTCAGGTGCAAGGCGACGGCGACATCAAAACCCTGGTCGCCCAATCGACGCATGACCGAAAAATCAGGGGGCTGGTCAGAAGCCATACGCAAACGGCAAGCGGCCCGGGGCACGCGGTGTTTGGCAATGGACGGTTGGTGTTAACGATAGAACCGGACAATGCCGACCCTTATCAAGGCATCGTCGGGTTGGAAGGCGATCATCTGGCAACCGCGCTGGAAAGCTATTTTGCCCAGTCCGAGCAACTGAAAACCCGCTTGTGGCTGTTCGCCGATGCCACGCATGCTGCGGGATTATTATTGCAGGAGCTGCCCGCACAAGCACATGCCGAGGAAGACTGGGAACGCCTCAGCATCTTGGCTGATACCGTCACTGAGCAGGAATTGCTGGCACTGGACTGCGAAGCCCTGCTGTATCGCCTGTTTAATCAAGAAAAAGTCCGTTTGTTCGACGCTGAACCGATCAGTTTCCAGTGCACCTGCTCGCAATCGAGAATAGAAAGGACGCTAAAGGCCATGGGCCGGGCGGAACTGGAAGACATCCTGCGGGAACAACCGCATATTGAAGTCATCTGCGAATTCTGTGGCGCCCGTTATGTTTTCGATCCGGTGGATATTGCAAGCCTGTTGAACCAGGGCGGCATAACGCTAGATTCCCAAACACGGCATTAAAGCAATGGCGTCTTTACTGGTTAATCGAGGCCTGCGCGCCATAGCCCTATTGGTGCTGACCGTATCCCTGACCGGCTGCCTGTACTGGATACGCGCTTATCAAACGTATTTGCAGATGAATGAATTTGATCGTTATTTTACGGTTGCCGTCACCGATGATTTTACCTTGCAGTTTAAAAAACCGATCCTTTACAACCAGGATTTTATTTCCCTGTCCAAACTGTATCCCAGCGCAGATACGCCGACTACAAGCGGCGGACGGCATTGGCGCTATTGGTTCCGCAAAGTCGATGCCGACAACAAACCGGTTGCGCCGGAAATCAAGTTTTATTCCGATTTATTGTTCAACCAAGAAAAACGCCTGACGGCATGGTCGTTCTCTTCGCTGTTCCTGCAAATAGCCCCGCCCCAGTTTTTAGAAATATCTTTGCGCTCCATCGCAGGGGCCAATATCGACAAAGAAAAAAAACAGCTAAAAGCCAATACCGATTTGTTGGGCAAGATTTCCGCCGAATTGCCCAAAAAAGCCGCTGTCCTGGCGCAACTGGGTGAACCGCTGGAAATTAAAGACGAGGCGGAGCAGGAAATTTATATCTACCATTTTTTGCTCGATTCGCCGCGCATTGAAGAAGGTTATGAAAATAACGCCTTGAATGAAGTCAAGCTCAGTTTTGATAAAAAAAACCACGAACTCTTTAACATGGCCGGCAATTTTGCGGGGCTTAAAGTCTCGATTGATTACCGCAAATTCCTGGCTGTGCCTACCTTATAAAAACTCACACGCAAAAACCGTCGTGCCAACCAGCGGCACTACTTTTTTTATAGCCATCTGGAAGATACGGCTAGTCGGCGCGTTGACGGCAACGGCTGCGACATGTTGCTCACTGGGCCTGATACGCCAGAACTGCCAGTGCTGCGGATGGTCGGTCAGACGGTCGTCAAAGCTGATGACCGGCGGCCTGTTGTCGGCAAGATGGAAGCTAAATTGGTCCAGCGGCAATGACAAGCCCATGCCCTTGGCCTTGATATACGCTTCCTTAAGTGTCCAGTAATCAAAAAAACGGTTTTTTTGTTCGCTGTACGGAAGCTGGTAAAGCGCCTCGACTTCCGGGGCCGAAAAATAATGTTCGGCAATATTGACCGCCGCACTGGCCCTTTCCCTGAACTCAACATCCACGCCCAAGTCATGCTGCAACACCACCGCGCACACGACCAAGCCATCGGTATGCGAAAGATTAAACCGTATCGGCATGTCCGTCAGGCCGGGCATGATTTCCGGCTTGCCGTAGGCGTTGCGGGAAAAACGCCAGTCGCCAGGCGCAACATCGGCATAACAGGATAAGGTTGAGCGCACCAAGGCACGGGTTATCAGGTATTGATGGCGGTGTTTGGCAAAATAAAAGCGTTGTTGTTGTGCCAGCTCTTCTGCGCTAAGCCATTGTGCATAACGCGCCAACAGATCAGGGTCGGTGATTTCATGCGGGAAGGCAAACCAGAGGTGAATGCTGTCTGTTGCCAGTTCTACGGTTTCGTGTTCGTGCAGGCTTTGCGTGACAGCCAAACTATCCGGCCTCATTGGGTAACACCGCTGCAACTGCTGCCCTGTCCCGCCGTACAAGCGTAACAATGTTGCAAGGTATGGATAGGTTTACCGGCCAATGCGGGAACCTGGGTGATATGGGTTTGTTGCCCGCCGCCTAAAGGCAAGCCCAGCATTTGGTTAAAATCGCAATCATAAACAAAACCCTGCCAGTCCACGCTCAAGGTGTTGCGGCACATCAGCTTAGCTAGCGTTGCGGCATTGTAGTGCGTTTTCAGCAACGCCATATAAGTATCAAATTGCCCGGAGCTTAACAATACGCTGCCGAAACGTTGCACAGGTGAGTTCGTTAACGCGTACAAGTGGTTGAAGACAATGCCGTAACCCGCATGCAAATGCTGCTTATAGGCCTGCTCCAGCGCCTGTTGTTCGGGCGGCAGGCTCGCGCCTTGCGGGTTAAAAACCAGGTTTAACGACAAACCGCTGCCGGGCATGCCATAACCTAGCGCATTCAAACCCTGCAACGCGCGGATGCTGGCGTCGAACGTGCCCTTGCCGCGCTGCCTATCGACATTATCCTGAAGATAACACGGTAACGACGCCACGATCTCTACCTGATGATGCGCCAGAAATTCGCCCATATCCTGGAAGCCGTCCTCCAGCAATATCGCCAGATTACAACGGTCTATGACCTTAAGCCCTCTGGCTTTGGCCCCGGTCACCAGATAGCGGAAATGAGGGTTCATTTCCGGTGCGCCACCCGTCAAATCCAGCGTATGCAACCCGCCGCCGTTATGGTCAATGAAGGCCAACACTTGGTCGACCGTCGTTTTAGCCATGACCTCGGTACGTTTGGGGCCGGCATTGACGTGACAATGGGTACAACTCAAGTTGCATAAATAGCCCAGATTGACTTGCAGGATCTCCAGTTGATGGCGAGTAATGACCGGAAAGTCGGAGTCTTGCAAATAGGGTAGCGAATCAAGCATATAGTCATCCCGATAGTTTTGGTCTGTCTTCGTAGGCCGTGGCGATTGCCGGAGAAAAACCATTAATGTCGCCGCCAAGCATGGTAATAATGCAGGCATTTTAGCAGTGTTTGCGGGGCATGCCGGCGCTTCCGGACGCCGGCCGCATATTTGTTCGCTTCTGCCATGGTCGGATAAATATGGACAGTTTGCAGCAGCTTGTTCAACCCCAGCTTATACTTCATCGCCAACACGAATTCGGCAATCGACTCTGCGGCTTGCTCGCCGACGATAGTCACACCAAGGATTTTATCCTTGCCGGGTTGGGTCAGCACCTTGACGAAACCTATCCCCACGCTGTCGGTGATCGCCCGATCCAGTTCATTAAGAGAGTAGGTGCTGACCTCATAAGCGATGCCTTGTGCCTTGGCCTCCCGCTCATTCAGGCCGACCCGCGCCAGTTCGGGGTCAATAAACGTTGCATAAGGCAGCGCGGAATAATCGGTGCGGAATGATCTGAAACCGCCGAACAAGGCATTTACCGCCGCATACCAGGCCTGATGCGCCGCCGCATGCGTAAACAGATAAGGGCCTGCGACATCGCCGCAAGCATAGATATTCGGGTAATTGGTTTGCTGAAATGCGTTGACGGCTATCGTATTGCGCGGCGATAGCTTAATGCCCAGCGCTTCGACGCCATAGCCGGAAACATTCGCCGCGCGGCCCAGCGCCAGCAAAACCTGGTCGAACGCAATACGGACTTCGCGGCCCTGATGCCCGGCGACCAGTATTTTTTCACCGTTTTCCTGCATAAACTGCTGGGCGTCATGCCCAAGCAAAACCCGTATGCCTTCCTGCTGAAAACGGGTTTCTACGATGGCGGACACGTCTTCGTCTTCGCGCATCAACAATCTCGGCAATATTTCCACTTGGGTCACCTGACAACCCAAACGCGCAAAAGCCTGGGCCAGCTCGCAGCCTATCGCCCCGCCGCCCAACACCAACAAGCGCTTAGGCTGCTCGCGCAGCTGCCAGATCGTGTCCGACGTAAAATAGCCGATCTCGGCCAAACCCGGAATAGACGGCACCCAAGGCTTTGCGCCTGCGGCAATGACGATGGCGCGGGTAGTGAGGGTATGCGTGCCCGTGGCGGTTTTAACTTCAACCTCCCACGGTGAAATGATGTTTGCCGTGCCGGTAATAACCTCTATGCCCAGTCCGGTATAACGCTCGATGGAATCATGCGGCGCAACGGTGTTGATAACGGTTTGCACCCGCTCCATCACGTCGGCAAAGGCATAGTCGGCGCTGGCGGCTTTAATGCCCAGTTCCGCACTGCGGCGGATTTGTGCCAACAACCTTGCGGAGCGTATCAGCGCTTTTGACGGCACACAACCGGTATTCAGGCAATCGCCGCCCATAGCATGCTTTTCCACCAGGGTTACCTTGGCCTTAACTGTGGCGGCTATATAAGCCGTCACCAGTCCGCCCGCACCGGCGCCGATGACGACCAGATTGTTATCAAAGTGCGGCGGTTTGGTCCAGTTGCGATAAATCTTGGCGGCCTCGGCAGCATCGAGGATTTTTTTTACCAGCAGAGGAAACACGCCCAATAAAGCAAAGGACACGATTAACGTGGGCGATAAAATGCCCGCCAACGAGTCCAGCCTGGCCAACTGGGTGCCTGCATTGACGTAAACCAAGGTTCCCGCCAGCATACCCAGTTGGCTGACGGCATAAAACGTGGACGTTTTTAATGTCGTCAAACCCATCAGCGAGTTGATGGCAAAAAATGGGAATAACGGCACCAGTCTTAACGTGAACAAATAATAAGCGCCGTCGCGTTCGATGCCGTCGTTGATGGCGTTAAGCCGGTCGCCAAAACGCTCCGCAATGGCCTCCCTGAATAAAAAACGCGCTGCTAAAAAGGCTAGTGTTGCGCCTAGCGTCGAGGTAAAAGACACAATCACGGTACCCCAAAACAGGCCGAAAACCGCACCGCCTGCCAGCGTTAACATAGTCGCCCCGGGTAAGGACAAGCCGGTGACCACAATATATATCAAACTATAAAAGGCGATGGCTTGCGCCCTGTGCGCCTCACTGAAGGCGATGATCCCGGCGTACTGGGATTTAAGCGCCGCCAGCGTCAAATAGTCCGGGCCGCCCAGGGCAAAAAACACGGCCATCAACGTTGCAATAACGAGCAGTAATACGATGCGGGTAGCGTACATTTTTATCTCCGTCACACCAGGAAGTTATCAAAAAAAACCAGGACACAGTTTACTGGGTTAACCGTACCGATACTCCCCGCTTTACCTTAAACCAAGCGGCATGGCGCACGGGCAGGAAAAACACCGTCAGCAAGGGCTATCGTTAGGCCTCCCATCAGGGCGACGGCTTGCGGCCCGAAGAAATCATTGCGCGATAACGGTATCATCGCCTATATTGCTGTCGGCGTCGTCAGCAATATAGGCCGAAAACGCCGTAGCGTCGACTGATGATCGCTATCCAGACATCCCGCCCTGCTTTTTCATCCAGCCCACGGGCATTGCGTCAGCATCGGGGAAATATTATGCGTGAACTGCACTTAATATCTGCTGGAACCGATTAATAAAGCATTCCCATTAAAGCGGCTTGCCCATGGCTTTGGCAGCGGCTCCGCATTGCGGCCTGTTTTTGCTACTATGGCTGACCACTAAATTGACCGAGGAACAGAATGAGCAATTATATTATTCGCAGCATGACACGCCCCGAAATCGATCTGGCGCTGGCCTGGGCAAAACTGGAGGGCTGGCGGCCAGGGCTGCACGACGCCGGGCATTTTTATCCCACCGACCCGAACGGATTTTTTATTGGCTTGCTTGATGGCGAGCCCATAGGCTGTATTTCCGCCGTCAAATACGGTGACGATTTTGGCTTTATCGGCTTCTATATCGTCAAGCCCGAATGGCGTGGACAGGGTTTTGGCATGCGCTTGTGGCAAACGGCGATGGCTTATCTGCAAGGCCGCAATATTGGCCTTGATGGCGTAATCGAACAACAACACAATTACCAAAAATCAGGTTTCCATATCGCCTGCCGCAACGTGCGCTACCAGGGCGCCCATGACAGCGCACAAGCTGCGCCAGGCCCGGATATAGCCGCAATAGACGCCGTGCCGTTTGACGCCTTGCTCCAGTATGACAGCCGCTACTTCCCGGCCTCCAGGGCCGGATTCCTGCAATCCTGGATTAAGCAAAAACAGGGGGCGGCACTGGCGGCGTTATCTGCAAACAAAATCAGCGGTTATGGCGTCATTCGGGCTTGTGACGGCGGCTACCGGATAGGCCCTTTATTTGCAGATAGCCCTGGCGATGCTGCACAGTTGCTAAGCGCCTTATTAAGCCATATCCCTGACGACAGCGATTTTTTTATCGATATTCCCGAACCGAACCAGCATGCCTTAAACCTCGTCACCAGCTATGGCATGCAACCAGTGTTTGAGACGGCACGCATGTACACACAACAAAACCCGGCAATAGATTTAAGCAATCTATACGGCGTAACCAGCCTGGAATTAGGCTAGAGGAGCTGAACATGAAAACGCTACTATGGCTGCCCGCCGTGTTATTGACCTTGCACACGGCATCAGCCGCCGTACAACAGCCGGATAATGTCCAACGCGGCCCAGGCGTGTGGGTGCTGAGCCAAAAAGTGTTCGATTCGGTGCTGGAGATCACTGCCAGTCGGTTGTTTGCCGGAGCGGTCAGTTCTATCCGGTTCCGGGGCAAGGAATTTATAGATGCCGCCGATAACGGTCGCGAATTCCAAAGCGCCTCGTTTTTTGACGGCATGGGCGCCTGCTACAACCCTACCGAAGCCGGGGCGCAGAACGATAAAGGCAAAACCACATCCAGCCTGTTGCTGGACATTAGCGTTAATGACCATATCATGGAGACAACAACGCAAATGGCCTTCTGGACGCCGCCCAAAACCCGTTACCGCAAGCCCAAAGCGAACAAAACCCATGGCAAAGATTACTGCGGCGCACGGCCCGACCTTTTATACAGCCAGAACGAAACCGTGCTTAGCAAGCATATCCTGCATAAGCAAATTACTGTCGGCGTTGCCGGCCTGGCCAACGTCATTGATTACCGCGTCCAATATGATGTACCCGAAGCTCACCAGGAGGCTACATTCGAGGCCCTATCGGCGCACTTGCCCAATGACTTCAGCCGCGTTGATGTGGTTGATCCCAACGGGCGCTTGTTGCCCGCTCCCGGAGAAGGCGAGCAAGCCCTGCCCGTAATCCTGTCCACGCCGGACGGACGTTATGCCATGGGGGTTTATTCACCGATGCTGCCTAAAGCCAGATCCGGCTACGGGCGCTTTATCTACCCGTCCACCAGCAAATGGAGTTGCGTGTTTCGGGAACAGGCTATAAAACCGGGCCGATACAGTTACCGCTGCCTGGCGGTTATCGGCACCAGGGAAGAGGTTCGGCAAGCCATGGTCGAACTGCCCGGACGTCTGGGCAAATAATTTTCCACATGCTTGGCGGGAGGCGCGCAAGGCGCACCTTGCTAAAAGGACTCAAATATGGGCGCGCCATGCGCGCCTTCCCTGACTGAACAACCATGAACACGCCCACCGACACAAACAGCCATTCTGCACACACCCCGATGATGCAGCAATATTTACGCATCAAAGCCGATTATCCCGACACCTTGCTGTTTTACCGCATGGGTGATTTTTACGAACTGTTTTTTGACGATGCCAAAAAAGCCTCGCAACTGCTGGACATTACCTTGACCAGCCGCGGGCAATCGGCAGGCGCGCCGATTGCGATGGCCGGCATCCCCTATCATGCTGCGGAAGGCTATCTCGCCAGATTATTGCGCGGCGGCGTGTCGGTTGCGATTTGCGAACAAATAGGCGACCCGGCAACGTCCAAAGGTCCGGTAGATCGTAAAGTGGTGCGTATTGTCACGCCCGGCACGGTCACCGACGAGGCGCTGCTGGAAGACCGCAAGGACAACCTGTTGGTGGCGCTGTGCTCCAACCAACACCAACACGGCATTGCCTGCCTGGATTTGGGTAGCGGCCGGTTTGTGTTGCAGCAAGTGCACTCTGACGACCAATTGCTCAGCGAATTAAGCCGCATGAATCCTGCCGAATTACTGTTTAGCGAAGACTGGTCCGTGCCGGCACAGCTGAAACAGCGCAACGGCTTGTGCCGCAGGCCGCCTTGGCATTTTGATGCAGCCAGCGCCAGGCAACGCGTACTGGCACAGTTTAAGACGCTGGATTTAAAAGGCTACGGTTGTGAAGGCCTGCCGCTAGCCGTTGCCGCTGCGGGCGCTTTGCTGCAATACGTTAAAGACACCCAACAAAACGCATTGCCGCACATCCAGGGCATACGCATAGAAAGCAGCGATGATTGCATTGTGCTGGACGCCGCCAGCCGTCGCAACCTTGAACTGGACACGCATCCGTCCGGGCAGCTGCAATACACCGTGTTCGGCGTGCTCGACAAAACGGCGACGGCAATGGGCGGCCGCTGTTTGCGGCGCTGGCTGAACCGCCCGCTACGCAAGCACATTACGTTAAATGCCCGTTATGCCTGTGTCGAGACCTTGCTCCAAGCAGGCTTATTCCGCGAGGTCCATACACAATTACGGCAAGTTGGCGATATTGAACGCATCAGTTCGCGCATTGCCCTGAAATCGGCGCGGCCACGCGATTTGCTGGTTTTGCGTAACACGCTCGCCGTGCTGCCCGCCCTGCAACAAACCTTGGCCCGGCACGACAACCCGGAGCTTAGCCAGTTATGCCGACAGGTCGGCGAACAGCCCAAACTGCTGGCGCTGCTCACCAAAGCCATCATCGACAATCCGCCGGTGCTGATCCGTGACGGCGGCGTCATCGCCACCGGCTATCATCAGGAACTCGATGAGCTGCGATATTTAAGTCAACATGCCGACCAGTTTTTAATCGACATGGAAGCGCGTGAAAAAGCCGCAACCGGCATCAGCACGCTTAAAGTCAATTACAACCGGGTGCATGGTTATTACCTCGAAATATCGCACTTACACAGCGATAAAGTGCCTGCCCATTACCATCGTAAACAAACCTTAAAAGGCGCCGAACGCTATATCACCGAAGAATTAAAAGCCTTTGAGGACAAGGTGCTCAGCGCGCGGGAAAAATCGCTGACTTTTGAAAAAGCCTTGTACGAGGAGTTGCTGGGCATCTTGGGCGAGTCTTTGACAGCGTTGCAGCAATGCGCCGCAGCCCTGGCTGAGCTCGACGTGCTGACGACGTTTGCCGAGCGCGCCGACACCCTGAATCTGGCCAGACCGACGCTCAGACCGGAATCCGGCATTGAGATAGAAGCCGGGCGGCATCTGGTGGTCGAGCAAATCTCCGACATACCGTTTGTGCCCAATGACCTGTCATTTTCCAGGCAGCGGCGGATGCTGGTGATTACCGGCCCCAATATGGGCGGTAAATCAACGTACATGCGCCAAGCCGCGTTGATCGTATTGATCGCGCATATCGGCTGTTATGTACCGGCAAAATCTTTGAGCCTAGGCCCTGTGGACAAGATTTTCACGCGCATAGGCGCTTCGGATGACTTGGCTAGCGGTCGTTCCACGTTTATGGTCGAAATGTCGGAAACCGCCAATATCCTGCACAACGCCACGGCCCACAGCCTGATCTTGATGGATGAAATAGGCCGAGGCACCAGCACTTTCGATGGCTTGTCCTTAGCCTGGGCCTGCGCCAATCATCTTGCCCAAGAAACCAAAGCCTTTACCTTGTTCGCGACCCATTATTTTGAATTGACCACGCTAGCCAATGAACATAAAGCCATCCACAACGTGCATCTGGATGCGATGGAACATGGTGACGGCATTATTTTTCTGCATGCCGTCAAAGCAGGCCCGGCCAACCAAAGCTACGGCTTGCAAGTCGCTGCCCTGGCCGGCGTACCGCGTTCCGTGATCGATGACGCCAAGGCCAAATTACTGCAACTGGAAAACAATGCCTATATCGGGCAACAACAGGAATCCGGCGTTAACCAACTGGATTTGTTCTCATCCAAGGAATGCCACCCGGCAGTCGGTTTGCTGGAAGACACCAACCCGGATGAACTGAGTCCCAGGCAGGCGCTGGATTTGCTGTACCGGCTGAAAAAGCTGGTGTAATGTTGGCTTTGGCGCGGGTATGGCCGACCTGACGGCTACGCGCGCCATCCCCGTGCATCAAACCAAACTCGCCATATCAATGACAAACCGGTACTTCACATCGCTACGCAGCACCCGTTCGTAAGCCTCATTAATCTGCTGGATAGCAATAATTTCTATGTCTGACGTGATGTTATGCTCAGCGCAAAAATCCAGCATGTCCTGGGTTTCTTTCAAGCCGCCGATT
Organism: Methylovulum sp.; assembly: GCA_030653435.1. GTDB lineage: Bacteria > Pseudomonadota > Gammaproteobacteria > Methylococcales > Methylomonadaceae > Methylovulum. Next base: position 8,816 of record JAURZI010000047.1, on the reverse strand, counting down.
AACGAACCGGCAATGCTGCGGCGTTTGAAAATCAGGTTGCCCACCGCAGGCGACGGATGCGGATGTTCGGGCACGCCCACCAGGCACAAGGTGCCGTCGCGTTTCAGCAATGCGGTATAGGCATCCAGGTTATGCGGGGCGGCTACCGTATTCAAGATAAAATCGAAGCTGGCGAGGTGTTGGGCCATGGCGTCGGGGTCTTTAGAGATGACCACTTCGTCGGCGCCCAGGCGCTTGGCATCGTCCGCCTTGCCCGGAGTCGTCGTGAACAACACGACATGTGCACCTAGCGCATGGGCGAATTTAACCGCCATGTGCCCCAAGCCGCCTAAACCGACAACGCCGACTTTATCGCCGTTGCCTACTTGCCAGTGCATTAACGGCGAATACGTCGTGATGCCCGCACATAACAACGGTGCGACCGCCGCCAACTCAAGCCGGTCAGACACTTTCAGCACAAAATGCTGGGCAACGACGATGCTGTTCGAATAGCCGCCATAATTGCTGCCGCCCGTGTGCCGGTCATAACTGTTGTAGGTAAAAACGGCGCCGTTGCAGTATTGTTCGAGATCGTCCCGGCAATCGGGGCAATCACCGCAAGCATCGACAAGACAACCTACGCCAACGCTGTCGCCTATTTTAAAAGCGCTGACCGCGCTGCCGATGCCCGTCACTTTGCCGACAATCTCATGCCCAGGCACCATCGGGAATGTAGAGCCGCCCCATTCATTCCGCACCTGATGAATGTCGGAGTGGCAAACGCCGCAATAGAGTATCTCAATCTGGACATCGTTCGGGGTAAGCTCACGGCGCTCAAAGTTAAACGGCACGAGCGGGGTTGTGGCTGTATGCGCGGCATAGCCGATGGCTTTGTACATAGAATGCTCCTGTTAGTGTAGAAGGATGTTAGGCGATTCTTGGAAATCGCCTTACGTTAAGATCCGACCAGCCTGATCCCGGCTTTATCCAGCAAAATCTTCTGGTCTTTATATAAAGCGCCAATCGCCTGCTTAAATACTTTTTTACTGACCCCAAAGGTCGCATAAATAAGCTCCGGCGGGCTTTTATCGCTCAGTGCCAGCACACCGCCGTTGCTGTGCAAGTTCGCCAAAATCTTGTCGGTCAACGATTCGACCTTGCCGTAGCCGGGTTCATGCAAAGTCAAATCGATTTTGTAATCATCCCTGACCTGCTTGATATAACCGTCCAGCTTTTGGCCTAGGCTAACCGGCTGAAACAGCTCGTTTTGATACAGCACGCCCCAATGCGTGTGGTTGATGATCGCTTTAAAGCCCAGTTCGGTTTTATCGGCGATGAGCAAGGACACTTTTTGCCCAGGCTTAAAATAAACCGATGTCTCTTCAATAAAACGGTTGATCTTGGTCGTCGCGGCAACGCGGCTCTGGTCATCAAGAAATAGTTTGACCAGATAATACTCACCAACCACCACCTCATGATGTTGCTCCCCGAAAGGCAGCAACAAGTTCTTGGGTAGACCCCAATCCAAAAACGCACCGGTATAATTGATAGAGACCACTTTCAACCAGGCAATATCATCAACCTGGGCAGTCGGTAGCTTGGCCGTCGCCGCCAAGTGCCCGTCGGCGTCCACGTAAACAAACACATCCAGGGCATCACCTATAGCGCAGCCGACAGGCAGGCGCTTATCCGCCAACAACACCTTGGCCGATGCGCCGCTATCGAGATAAACCTCCGCACCTTGCTCCTTGACTACGTTTAGTGTATTGATTTTGCCGATATTGATCATGGGTAGGGACTCGATAAGGTCTGCGCGGAAACTGATGCCGCTTTGAAGGGCATTATACCGCAACACTAGCGATCATTCCGGCCTAGCTTCATGCCTGCGCGATTCACTGCGACGGAGGATAATACCGACTGGTATTCCAGGCCTCCAAATCCACGCAGGGACCCTGTTCGCCCACTGATAAAGGGTAAGCTTGCCATTACCGATGCCATGTTCACCCTATTAATTCCTGTTTTTCTTCCCCAATAGAATCGGGCGGGCATGCCCCCTCTTTACTCTGAAATATTGGCTGATTACAGCTATTGGCGTTATTATCGCCATAATAACATCAATATTAATAAAGTAATTACGGCAAAGCTTTCAGCTGTTGCCGTTAACTACTTGAGTGCTTAAGAGTTTTTTAATGGCTTACCCTCTACTACAACTATTTTTGACCGCTGCCATTTCCGCAGCCTTAGGCTACTGGATAGCCTCTAAACGCAGACCGGCGAAACATACAGCACAACAAACACCATGTGTTGACGATACACCGGAGGGACTTGACGCGCTGGCTACACAAATTGCCTCGGCGTTGTCGGCGCATATTGACGCATCCAAAAGCGTGCTCGATACCGATATCAACGATCTCGCTCAACGTCTGGACAAAACCGACCACAACCTGCATCGTTTAATGGACGACGCGCAAACCGCTGAAAAACCGGCGTCAGCCATCAGGGACTATCTTGCCAGTCTCGATTCGTTTGGTCAGCGCGTCACGCCGGTCTGGTCTGCACACATTGAGGCGTCCCGTACAAAAATGGAAACAGCCATCAATGATTTGACTGAACGCTTCGACGGCATTGTCACTAACCTTGACCATTTGCTGAAAGAATCGCAAGCCGCACTCGCCAAAGGCGACGGCGGTGTTTTTGAATCCAGCCGTGACAGACTCGGTAAAGTGGTGGCCAACCTCGATGTTGCATTACAAGACAAACAGCACATGCTGGAAGAAACGCGCGGCCTGCTGGGTTATATTGAAGAAATGAAAAGCATGGCGGGACAAGTTACCGCCATTGCCCATCAAACCAATTTGTTGGCGCTGAATGCCGCGATAGAAGCCGCCAGGGCAGGTGATGCGGGACGTGGTTTTGCCGTGGTCGCCGATGAAGTCAGAAAATTGTCAAAAATTTCTGGAACCACCGGTAAAAATATCACCGACAAGGTAGTGCAAGTCAGCGATGCCATTAATGAGGCGTTTAATGTTGCCGCACAAAACTCCATACACGACGCCGATAGGGTTTTCCAAGCCGATTGCATCATCTCCGATGTGCTGAGCGATCTTGAGCATGTTTTTTCTGGCTTAAAAGACTCCTCGGATCATATCGGTGATAGTGCAAGAGGCATTAAAACAGAAATAGCCCTATCGCTGGAATTATTCCAGTTCCAGGATCGTCTTAGCCAAACCCTGTCCCATGTCCGCGACAGCATCGACTCGTTCCCTGACTATCTTGCACAAAGCCATAGCAGCGAAGCGCTTGAACCCATAGACACAGAAACAATGCTGACTGAGTTGCACTTGAGCTACACGATGAAGGAAGAACGCGCCACCCACGGTGTCGATAAGCCAGCTGGGTCATAAACACCCCTACGTAGTGCGCTTAGGGGCTTATAGGGCAAAACAGCCTGCTTAGCAAGATGCGGATGGTAACACTCGCACCCCTGAGCAGATGCCACTTGTTTTTTTTGTAGGCCACGCATCGCGTACCCGTATAGAATGGTTCAATAAACAACACGTGTGATACACGATGTATAGTCTGGCGCGGATAAACCGTCAACATGGCAATGCGAAGTATAAATACCGGATAACTGGGCTTCCTACGCCGTAATAATGGCTATAAGGCAGACATTAAGAGGTCGTTATGCTGAAAAAAATTAACGTCAAAGATGTTCAGGTGGGCATGTATATCCACGAAATCTGTGGCAGTTGGATGGATAATCCCTTTTGGCAAAAATCCTTCAAGTTAACGAAAGCAACAGATGTGGAGAGCCTTTTTGAGTATCACATCAAAGAGGTATGGATAGACACTGGAAAAGGGCTGGATATAACGTCCAAAGTAAACTCGGTTTCCTTTGAAGAAGAAAAACACCACGTCAACAATACGCTGCAAAAAATTGCTGCTGGGGCAAATAAGCTAAAACCCCGGGTGACGCTGCAAGAAGAGTTGGTACAAGCCAAGAAAATTGTCGCCAACGCGAAACAGAGCGTAATCTCGATGTTCAGTGAAGCACGCATGGGCAATGCTATCAAGATGGATCAAGCCGCCGATCTGGTAGAAGAAATCAATCAATCCATCGCCCGCAATCCGGGTGCATTACTCAGTGTGGTACGGCTTAAAAATGCCAGTAATTACACCTATATGCACTCGATTGCTGTAAGCGGGCTAATGATTGCGCTAGGAAAGGAACTGGGTTTGGACAACGCCTTGTTGACAGAAGTCGGCATAGCCGGTTTATTGCATGATGTAGGCAAAATATACATTCCAGACCAGATACTTAACAAAACCGGACAGTTGACGGCTGAAGAATTCGCCGTTATGAAAACCCATCCCCCAAAAGGCTGGGAACTGCTCAATATCTCTAACGGTGTAAACGGTATTGCACTGGACGTGTGCCAACATCACCATGAAAGGGTCGACGGCAAAGGCTATCCTAACCAACTTTCGGGAGATACATTGACTACATTTGCCCGCATGGGCGCCATCTGTGATGTCTACGACGCTATTACCTCGACGCGTTGCTACAAAGCGAGCTGGGAACCCGGCGAAGCGCTCCATAAAATGACGGAGTGGCGGGATGGGCATTTCGACGAAAATATTTTTACCGCTTTCGTCAGGACAATAGGCATCTATCCTTCAGGCACGCTGGTAAAACTTAAATCAGGACGGCTTGCCGTAGTTATCGAACAGATAGAGGGGAATCTGCTCAAGCCCATGGTCAAAGTATTTTATTCCACTCATTCGATGACCTATCTTCTCCCGGAACTGCTAGACCTTTCGCGGTCATCTGATACGATCATTAACAGGGAAGATGCCCAGCATTGGGGCTTCAACCTAGAAAAGATTGGCGTTAACTAAACAAACTACCCCAAAACTGGATATAAAGCGGGTATAAAAAACGTCCATTTCTGTCAATGCCGGCCAACCGATCGGCTAGACGGCAACGTAACTGGGGAGGGGGACAAAATGCCCGGTGCGGCTTATAAGCGACCCCGGCATAACAGGCTAGCCCGATCAAAACTCAAGCGAGGCCTCAAAATAAAAGCTTCTACCTTGCAAAGGCAGGTTTTCCGGCAAGCGCATCCCTGCCAATTCACGCGCATCGGCATCGAACGCATTGCGTAAAGAAGCCGACAGGTTAAGGTGCTTGAACAGTTTCTTGCCGCGCAAGGTCAGGTCTACGGTTTCGTAGTCGGACAGCGCCCTGTTGTCGCCTGGCTCGCCAGTCCTGCCGCCTATCCAATTAAGTTGCGGCTGTAGCTGCCATTGCGGGGAAACATGCCAGCCCAGGGCGACATAGACATGATGCTCAGGCGCCCCGGTCACGGGTCGCTCTGTGCTTCTGTTCATGGCATGTTGCCATGCGTAATTGCCCCGGATGTTCCATTGCCGTAGTACATGCCAATCCCACTCAAACTCTGTGCCGTAGCCATTTTGATGGCCATTGTTCTGAAAGGTGCTGGTGACGCCATTGGTATCGGGTACGGCGGATATGAGATTGTCAATGTCGTAATAATAGACATTGACAGCAGTCCTTAATGAGGAAAAAGGCCGGTAATCAAAAGCCCATTCGTAGGTGTCAATGATTTCCGGTTTTAAATGCTGATTGCCCAGTTGTACCGGATTATTCTGGTAGCCTAGCTCTGAAAAGCTGGGCGCCCTGAATGCCTTGCCATACAACAGCTTGCTGGTGAGCTGTTCGGTAATGTCCCAAACCAAGGCGGCACGCGGATTCATCGTGTCACCAAAATCGGAATAGTCATCGTAACGCACGCCGGTGGTCAATTGCCAGTTGTCGGCGAGGCTCCATTCGTCTTGCGCCACTAACGACCAAATGGACCGCTGCGTATCCGGTAAATAGACGAAAGCGGTGCCGGTCACATTGGTTAGCGTGCCATCGACGACGGGCTGGCTGCCATTAATGACGCCGGTACCGTAATTTTTACTCTCGCTGACGGTAATTTGTTCATACCGGAACGCGCTGACCATACGTAGCACATGCCGATTCAGACCCTTGTATACCGAACTCAACTCAAAGGCCGGGATGCTCTCTTCCCGACCGCTAGTGGAATTGACGCCATCAGGGAAAAAAACCAACGGGCCGTTACTGAACGGGGACTTGATGTTGCCGTCGCTGCCTATCGGCAGTAGCGCGTTATCGGGAAAAAGTTGCACATTTGCAAGGAAATAGGTGTGCAGATAGCTGACATGCGCCATCAGTTCCCAATTATCAAACCAGTCTGCTGTTGAAAACCGCACATCGCCTAAATATTGTTCGCCATTAATGGCGCCCTTGGGATCCAGCGCGTTTGCACCACCTGCACGCGCGCCCCAGTCGGCATTAAAAGCCCATAAGCCAATATCCCAATGCTTGCGTTGCAGATTAAAGTGCCCGTTTACTGTTTCATAGTCGGTATTCATTGCGCCGGGTGCATGGGAGGCCTGCGTCCCAAAGGCATTGTCAAAAGCGGTTTGGCTGTCGGCATGGATAATACGCCCGCCATCGCCATCGGTGTGCTGGTATTGCAGGCTGGTGGCGAGATCCCAACCCGCCCAATGGGCGCTTTGCTGGCCCCAGGCGCTTTGTGTGACCCATTCACCGGCGCGGACGCCGACTTTCGTGCCGTTAATGTCGTCGGCTTTTTTGGTGATGATATTGATGACACCGGCAAAAGCGTCAGCCCCATACAAGGCCGAGCCCGGCCCCCGGATCACTTCGACGCGTTGGATGGCCTCGATCGGCAATTCCGTGCCGGTCATCAGACCTCCGCGCAGCGGTGTCGTAATGCGGGTGCCGTTGAGCAACACCAGGACTTGCGAATTGCCCGAATTGCTGATGCCGCGCATGCTGTAGGTGTAATCATAAAAAACGTCCTGGATACTGGCATGGACACCCGGCACCGTTTCCAGGACTTCATGCAGCTCGGTCGCGCCCATAGCCTTAATTTGTTCGGCAGTAATCACGCTGGTGATCGCGGCGGACTGGAATGCCGGCTTCGGTGTGCCGGTAGCAATCGTAACCGGTATGGCGGCGAGTTCTGCCGGTGACAAGGCAAAAAAATCATCGATTTTAGCGCCGTCAGCCCTAACAAGACTTACACTGTAGCAGCAGCTAAAAATCAGGCACCGGACAGTTATGGGAAGTTTGGATAGTATGGCCATTAGTCTTGTGCAAGTGATGGCTGCCTAAAAGGCCTAATCAATGTCAAATTGTCCAGCGGCACAGGTTGGCTAATGCCGTAGCCCTGGGCATAATCGACACCCAGCTCCGCAAGCAATTCAAAGATCTGTTGGTTTTCGACAAATTCGGCAATGGTTTTTTTGCCCATGATATGGCCGACTTCGTTAATGGATTTTACCATCGCGAGATCAACTTTATCATCCAAAATATCCTTAACAAACAAGCCGTCGATTTTAAGAAAATCGACGGGCAGATTTTTCAAGTAAGCAAAAGAAGACAAACCGCTGCCGAAATCATCGAGGGAAAATAAACAGTGTTTTTCCCTTAGGCAATGGATGAATGTCGTGGCATGGGATAAATTGGTGATCGCGGCGGTTTCTGTTATCTCGAAGCAAATTTTGTGGGTAGGGATGCCCCAGATGTTAAATTGCTCAAAAATAAACGCCAGCATGGTTTCGTCGGTCAGTGATAAACCGGACAAATTAATCGAGCATAGCGACAGCTGATTCAGAAAGCCCGGTTTTTGGGCAATCCATTCAAACAAATGCCTAATGACCCATCGATCCATTGCCGAGGCCAGATTGTAACGCTCGGCAGCCGGTAAAAAGGCGCCGGGGGGAATAATGCCGCCGTTTTCATCACGGTAGCGCACCAGCACTTCAAAATGCAGGCCTTCATCCAGCTGGTCGTTAATCGGCACAATCGGTTGCCCGTAAAGGCAAAAACGGTCGTGCTCAAGGCCGTGCTGAATTTTGGTGACCCATTGCATTTCGCCATGCCGCATCGCCAATTCCTTATCGTCGGGGCGGTACACATGGACCCGGTTGCGGCCTTTGTCTTTCGCTGCATAGCAGGCGGCATCGGCTTCTTTAAGCAGGTTGACTGCGTTGCTGGAGGTGTTGTTGATTGATGACACGCCAATGCTGACACCTATGGTAAAACTCCGGTCTTCCCAGGCAAAATGAAAATCCCTGATAACGTCGCGTATCTGTTCGCAAGCCAACTGTGCTTCATTGAGCAAGCAATCATACATCAACACTCCGAATTCATCCCCGCCCAAGCGGGCGATAAAATCATGCCGCCGCAGCTGCTTTTTTAGCACATCGCCTAATTGCCTGAGCAGCTCATCACCGGCAATATGCCCGCAGGTGTCGTTCACCACCTTAAACTGATCGAGATCCAGATAACACAAGGCATGTTCAGAATTATCGACATGCGCTTGGCTTAATGCTTGGGTGACCGCCTTATCGAATTCGGCGCGGTTTGCCAACCCTGTCAACGCATCGTGGCTGGCCTGATAGGCAATTTGTTCGGTCAGGTTATGCGCTTCGGTGACATCTTCACAAACCAGTAGCAAACTGTAGCGCTCATTCCCCCGTTCCGCAAAGCGGGCCGTCGCCCGCACCCAGATAATCCGGCCATTTTGGCAAACCTGCCTGAGTTCCTGTTTGTTCACGAGCAAGGGGTTGAGCAGGGGTGTGATTAAAAGTGTGGGGATTCTGTAAAATACCGTTATTTAACTTGACTTAGCCCATGGACACAAACAAAGATCAGCTTTTTATCAGCCGCCTTAACCAACACCCAAAGCTACGTGAGCGAATGGAGGCCTTGCTTC
>JAURZI010000102.1 GCA_030653435.1 Methylovulum sp. | reverse complement strand
GCATTAACTTCTAACTTGTGCTTTGATAGCTGGGAGCAACTGCTCGATATTATGCTGGAGGGCTGGTCTTATAACCCGAAAAGCCCAATTGTTCGACCCCCAAAGCCGGAAATAGGGTAGCTTGGGGTCATAATGAGAATTGCTGAAAGCCTGGGCAACTGGCATTTTATGCCTGTCCAGGTTTTACAGCAGGTCGGCGATTTTAAGGGCGAGGCCGATTATGTCGTGCTCTGCACCAAAGTGCTGCCGACGCTGGACCGTATTGGCCTGATTCGCCCGGCCATCAGCGCCGATACGGCGATAACCTTGATCCAAAACGGCGTCGGTATCGAACAGGACATCCATGCCGCCTACCCTGGGCATGACCTCATCAGCGGCTTGGCATTTATCTGCTGCAATCGCGTCCATCCCGGCGAGATACATCATCTGGCCTACGGGCGCCTGGTCTTAGGCAATATCCCCGGCGGCATCAGCGCAAAAACCGTCCAGCTTAGCGCCTTATTCCAACGCGCCGGCATAGATTGCACAACCAGCGAGGACATCATTACCGAGCGCTGGAAAAAATGTATCTGGAACGCGCCGTTTAATCCCTTATCGGTATTATCGGGCGGCTTGCCGACGCTGGACATCTTGCAAACCCAGGAAGGCTTCGTGCGCCGGATCATGCAGGATGTATACGCTATTGCCGAAGCCTGTGGGCATAAGCTCCCCCGACAACATTATAGACACCAATATCGCCAGCACTTACGCAATGCCGCCCTACAAAACCAGTATGCTGCTGGATTACCAACAAGGCCACGCCATGGAAACCGAAGCCATCCTGGGCAATGCGCTACGGGCAGGCCAACGGGCCAAGGTCGCCGCGCCGTATCTGGAATCCGTCTATGCCTTGATGAAACTGAGGGAGTCGGCACTCAAGCCGCGCTGAGACTAAAGCCATACCGGAGCATGCACATGAATGACACCACACAGCCGATCAGCAGACTTATCACGCACAGGGGCGTCACTATACCGAGCTTTCTGTACGGAACCGCATGGAAAGAAGAGCAAACCGAAACGCTGACATATAACGCGATCAAGGCCGGATTTCTAGGCATAGACACCGCCAATCAACGCCGCCATTACTACGAAGCCGGCGTCGGCAACGCCGTTAAACGGGCTATAGACGAACGGCGTTTGCAACGCGCCGAACTGTTTTTACAAAGCAAGTTCACTTTTATATCCAGCCAGGACCAGCGCTTGCCTTACGACCCGAATGCGGATTACCGCACCCAGGTACGGCAATCATTCGCGAGCTCTTTAGAACATTTGCATACCGATTACCTGGATTCCTATGTCCTGCATGGCCCGTCAACCGGCCTAGGCCTCGGCGATGCCGATTGGGCCGTCTGGCAGGCGATGGAGGATTTGCAACAAGCCGGTGTCGTGAAGCTGCTGGGGGTTTCCAATGTCAACTTCGGGCAATTGCAAATGCTCATCGCCCAAGCCGATGTTAAACCGGCTTTTGTGCAAAACCGCTGTTATGCGCGTACGCAATGGGATGCCGAAATACGCGGGCTATGCCGGGAGCATGATGTTATTTATCAAGGCTTCTCACTGCTGACGGCGAACGCGACGGCATTGCAAAGTGCCGGAATGGCCCGGATTGCCCAACGCCTGGGTTGCACATTGGCGCAACTCGCGTTTCGGTTTGCCTTGCAACTGGGCATGATGCCGCTCACAGGGACCAGCAGCGAACAGCATTTACATGCCGATCTCGCCAGTTACGGACTTGAGCTTAGCCCGTCTGACATGGATGTGATTGAGCGCATCGCCTTATAACCATGACCGCGATCATCCCGATGGTCTGGCCTGGCAACCCATTACGTCTAACCTTGCTTGCCGCCCTCGTGTTGACGGGCGGAAACGCCCAGGCGCAACGTACAGAAGATGGCAGCGACCTGTTTGGGCAAATCGAAGCCCTGCAAAATCGGATGCACATCGAAATCAGCGGATTGGAACGCATCGAAAATGAAGCCAAAGCCCTGATCCGGGACGGTAGTTTAGAACAGCAACTCGAACAACTCCTGGCACCGTTCAACCATATCATCAGTCGCAATACCCAAGGAAAGATTGAACGTGTCGTCATCATCAACAAGAAACAACAGCGGGAAACCGAACGCATTGTCTTGCCTACCCATGCCCAAGGCCGCCATTTAATGGTGTCGGTGTCGCTATCCGGTGACGGCAGGCTATGGCAAACCCTGGATATGATTATCGACACCGGCGCAGATTTAATCGTCTTGCCGGAATCCATGATCGCCGGGTTAGGGCTGACCGACAGCCCGTTCACCCGCCATAACATGCAGACCGCCAACGGCATGACCGAGGCCAGGGTCGGCATGTTGCGTGAACTGAAAATTGCCGGGGAAACCGTTGAAAATGTCGAAGTGGCGTTTATTGCCGACCCACTATTAGCGGGCAACCGCTTGTTGGGCATGAGCCTATTGGGACGTTACCAATTGCATATTGATGATAAGTCCCAATTAATTACCTTGTTTAAAAAATAATGGGCAGTCCGAACCCGTATCAGCCTTGTTTAGGCTTAGGTTCGCAGCCTTACCCCCCCGTTATCGCGCATAGCCCGATAGCGCTTTGCTTAGGCCTTTAATATGACCGATTGGACAATAGACCGGGAAGCTCAGCTTGCCTATTCCTACGAACGTTTCGCGCTAGCCAAAGTGTTTGTGTTCCGCAAATGGTGCGAGCAAGCGGCCGAGCGGGGGGCGCTGACGCCAACCGACCTGTCCGGGTCGTGCAAATACGGCAGCCTGTTCATGAACCAGGTGTTCGGCGGGGCGATCTGCGGGCATTATCAACACCAATACAACATCATCGGCGGGCGTATCGTCGATCTCAGTCACGATGCCATGGATGTCGGCAGCATCACCCACCCCTATCTTCATGAACCCGATTATTTTGCCATACCGGAAAAACAGGCGGCGCTGGAGCGTTGCTTACCGCGGGTCGAAGGCTGGGTCGCCCAATTTATGGCAGAGCTTGCAGACGCCGGCATACGGTAAGTCATCTTCAAATCTGGGCGTGCGGGAGCATATGCCTGACTTACCCAAACCTATTAACGGCTACGCCTAACGCGTGTCCATCACCTCATCCTTCAACACATCAAAGGCATTGAAGGCATGGCGCAGACTGAGCTTCAGGTTGACTATGCAGGCCAGCGTGGTGCTGGCGAATATGCAAATCATGATGGCGATCTGGTACTTGACGGCCAACCAGGGTTCGCTACCGCCGAGGATTTGCCCGGTCATCATGCCCGGCAACGACACCAGCCCCATCGTGGACATACCGGCGATAGTAGGGCCAAGAGCGGCTTTGATGGCGGCACGGTAATAAGGTTGCACAGCTTCCCAGCGGGTTGCGCCCAGCAATAAAAAAGTCGTGTATTCCTGTTCGTTTTTGCGTAATCCCGAATAAAACCGCTCCAGGGCAATGACGTTGCTTTGCAGGCAGTTGCCGAGAATCATGCCTGCCAACGGCACAATATAGCGGGCGTCGTAATAATGCGTAGGTTGTATGACGAGTATCACCAGATAAAATGTCGAGAACAAGGTGCCCAAGGCAATGGCCGCAAACGTAGACAACATAAAGTAGCGGATTTTTAACCCTGCCCGCTGCAAAATGCTTAAATCGGCAACGACCAGCATAACCCCTATCCATAAGCCGTTAAGCCAAGGCTCATTCAGCCCGAACAAGGCCTTCAGATAAAACCCGACCAGCGCCAACTGGACGCTCATACGCAGGATGCTGACCACAATATCCCTACTGAGGCGCAGGCCGATCAGATGCAGCAACAGCCAGGGCAGCAGGCAAAGACCGTAAAGCACCGCCAGCTGCGGCGGTGCGATATCAAGCGGAGTCATGGGGCATCTCCTGTAGCAAACAACCTTCATCAAGTTCTAAAACCTTATCGCAACGCGCTATCCATTCGGGATCATGGCTCACTGACAAGACCGTCAGCCCAGGATTGGCGAAAACATCGAACACCGCCTGTTTACTTTCCGCATCCAGCGCGCTGGTGATTTCATCCAGCAAATACAGGTTTTTGCCCAATAACAGGCCGCGTGCCAGCGCAATACGTTGTTTTTCGCCGCCGGAAACCCGGCTGCTTTCTTGGGACAATAGGTCTGCGGACAAACACAGCTGTGCCAGCACCGCCTTGATTTGTGCGTCCGTGGGCTTGGCATCGCGGTGCGCCTTGAATCGGAAAGGCAATAATAACGCCTCCCGCACTGTATCCGCCCCCAACACGGGTTCTTGACCGATATACGCCGTATGGTTACGGATGGTCTGTATCGTCGCGGCATCCAGACGCTGTTCATGGAAATAAACCGCGCCGGCACTCAGCGATTGCAAACCCAGCACGGTTTTCAACACTGTGCTTTTACCCGAACCGGATTTGCCGCATAGCACGGCTTTTTCGCCTTTGCCTAGCGTAAAACTAATGCCGGACAAGATCGTTTTGCCGTATACGGTAACGGTTGCCTGATCGAAACGAATGATGGCGTTGATAATTTGAGTCATGGGTGCATTGGGATTAACCATCATAGCAAACCAGACAGATTAGACGGCCCGCACGTCTACCTACGTATCGCACAAATCTGATAGCCGGGGTTCGCATCCCCAACGGTTTATTGATGTCCACTCTTGATATCCCGTAACGTACCCCGCAACAACACATTGGTAAGCCGCCATTGTTCAGGCCCGTCTATCGGCTCCAAAAAACTGGCTTTACCCTGCACGCTAAACGCAATCGGCACGCCGTCGCGATATAAAATCCGCTGGCTAGCCTGGGTAGGCACGCGTTGCCCTGGCGTGATGATGCCGGTCAGGTTCAATGGGTCGGCGGCGCTGATGGCTATCAATTCACCCGGTTTGGTGAGTTTGCGGATGTCCCTTAACACACTGACGGCTTCGGGCAGCGCATAGTGCTCACCGGAAAAACCTTGCACGAAACGCCCGCCGCGCAGTTCGCCGCGCGCTTCCAGACGGCGGAAGACATACAGCAAATCCCGCCAAGGCGGGGCTATGTCTTCCTGTTCCAGCAATTTACGGAAGATCACCCCATAACGGCGCAACAACACGCGGGCGATATGTTCGCAGTGCAGATGACGGTCGTTTCCGTCAGCGCCATAGTCGCGCAGCAAAGCCCAACGGCCGGCGCTGGCAAACGGCTCGTAGCTTGGGTAACGTTTGCTGCGACGTTGCTGGATTTTTTGCGGCAGTATCAACGTGCGTAAACCCTGGAAACTATCGGCGGTAATCAAGCCGCTGGCGGCGAGTTCACCCAGCGCTGCTTCCAGTTGCGCCTTTAATAACCGGGTTTCCGACAGCAGGTCTTCAAAAAAACTGGCGCCTAAGCCGGTTAATGCCAAATAGGTTTTTTCGGCATTGGCGGATAAATCCAGCGCCGTCCGGTCCGGTAGCGGCGCATAGGCTCGCCAGTGCGGCAAATGACTGCGGGTGATAAAACTGATGGCGGTGGCTTTGCCGGCGGGATTTTTACGCTTGTAGGCGGCGCTGCCGGTGGGCAGCAGCAACCGTAGCCAAATAAAGCGACCGGTGCTGCACAATGAATCGAGTTCGGAGACGAAAAACGGCCGCATACGGGCCGGTAAAATATCCTGTTCCCAACTGACGGCGGGCAAGCTTAGTCCTTCCAGTTGTAATAAGCGCTGTTGCAGCACGTTTTCGCCGGAACCAGGATCGGTTAGACCCTGCCAATGGAACAGAAAACGCATAAAGTCGGCTGGAGCGACCGGCTCGATTTCGCGACGCAATTGCTTGAGCGTATAACGATGGATACGCGCCAACAAGCCGCGTTCGCACCATTCGGTAACGCTGGCATCCGGCGTAAAACGGCCTTGAATGGCAAAGCCTTCCTGTTGCAATGCGCCTAGCGCCTGTTCGACAGGCGCATCAACCATAGCCAGCGGCAGTGCCAACTGTGCGACGCTCACCGGGCCTAAACCTTCCAGCCTGCTGCGGACAATTTCCCGTAACGCGCCATCGAAATCGGCGGCTTCGTTGCTGATAACCGGTTCGATAACCGGCTGCATCGTCGCATTCGGAAACACTAACAGCATGGTTTGCAAGCGTTCGGCAGCCACCCATAACGGATTATTGCCTGCAATCGTCAGTACGGTTGCGCGCCGGCTTTGTTGCAGATCGCCCAGCAAACCCAGCCAGCCCTGTTCAAGACTGTTTTGCGGCTGCGCCAAATCGCCCCGTTTGCCTTCCCGTTCAGTTAAAAACCCCAGGACCACCAAGGCATCGTGTAATTCATCGGGCGTAGCCGCTTCCGGCCAGGCTTCCCGTTTTACATGGGCGATCGCGTCAGGATCCAGATGCCCGATCTCGGCGGCAGATTGTGGATCCATAAACCGGCGTTGCTGTATCGCCAGCGTGCGGCGTTCTTCCGCAGGTGCATCGTCCAGAAACGCATAAGGCCTGGCGTTGAGGATTTCCTGCGCCAGCGGCGATGGACAGGTCAAGTCGCGGGTCAGGATGGTGATACGGCCCTGTTCGATACCGTCCAATAAACGCTCCAGGCCGTTAATGTCCATTAACTCATGCAAACAATCGGACAACACCTGATTGACCAGCGGATGGTCCGGCACCTCGCGCTCGCCGACGATATTTTCAAAACAAGCCAGTTGCTCAGGGAAAATGACGGCAATCAAATCTTCGCCATCATTGCGCTGAAAATAGGCCGGGACTTTTTTACCTGCGCGGTTGCGCGGTATCGCCAGCGCGGTATTGGCCACCCAACGCCAGCGGGTCGGGAACATCGGCGCGGCAAGCAAGGCCTGAATAAGAATTTTTTTGACCGTAGCGGCTTTCAGGTAGCCGGCGGGTTCTTCCAAAGGAAAACTGTGCGTAGGGCCTAATGACAGCACGATGCTGTCTTCGTTGGCGGCGGCCTGCAATTCAAAATTGAAACGGCGGCAAAAACGCTTGCGTAAGGCCAAACCCCAGGCGCGGTTAATCCGCGAGCCGAAACAAGCATGGATGACAAAGTGCATATCGCCGACTTCGTCAAAGAAGCGCTCGAAGACGATGTTTTGCTGGGTCGGCAATACCGACAATGCGGCTTTGGCGGCAGCCAGGTACTGCACCAGTTGGTCTGCAACCGCATCGGGCAGGCCTACCTCCTGCTGCAAATACCGATAAGCCGCCTCGATGCCTTGCTCCAGTTTGGCATCCAGCGTTGCGCGCAAATTCGACACCGCCAACGAGAGTTCATCGCTACGCCCCGGCGCTTCGCCGAACCAGAACGGGATCGTCGGCGGCAAGCCGTGGGCGTCTTCGACATAAACCCGGCCTTGTTCAATTTTCAGCATGCGGTAGGAGCTATTGCCCAGCTGAAAAATATCGCCCGGCATGCTTTCAAAGGCAAAATCCTCGTTCAGCGTGCCGACAAACAGGCCTTCAGGCTGCATGATGACATCGTAATCGAATTGGTCGGGAATGGCCCCGCCATTCATCAACGCCGTCAAACGTGCATTTTTGCGCGGCCGCAGCAAACCATGCACCGCGTCGCGGTGCAAATAGGCGCTACGCCGACCGCGCCGCGTATGGAAACCGTCGGCAAGCATCTTGACTACATCGGTGAACTGCGCCTGCGTCAAATCCCGATAAGGCCAGGCGGCGCTAAAAACCAGGAACAGTTCGTCTTCATGCCATTCCCGGCTGGCGACTTCGGCGACGATTTGTTGCGCCAACACATCCAGCGGATGGTCCGGGATAGTGATGCGGTCGAGTTCACCGCATTGGATCGCGACCAGCATTGCCGCACATTCGACCAAATCGTCGCGCGTCAACGGGAACAGCCGCCCTTTCGGAATCGCAGCAAGCTGGTGACCGGAACGCCCGACGCGTTGCAAAAACGTACCGATGGCATGCGGCGAGCCCAGTTGGCAAACCAGATCGACATCGCCTATATCAATGCCGAGTTCCAGTGACGCCGTAGCGACCAAGGCTTTCAAACGGCCTTGTTTTAAGCGTTGCTCCGCATCCAGCCTATGCTCTTTCGCCAGACTGCCGTGATGCGCCGTGACAAACTCTTCACCCAGCCGTTCGGCCAACGCAGCGGCGGCGCGTTCCGCCAGACGGCGGGTGTTGACGAAAATCAGCGTCGTGCGATGCTGTTCGGTCAATTGCGCCAACCGGTCATAGATTTCGCCCCATACTTCGGTCGCCATCACGGCTTCTAACGGCGAACCGGTGACTTCGATCCCAATATCCCGTTGCCGCGTATGCCCGGTGTCGATAATGGCGCAGGGTAAGGCCTCGCTGCCGGTCAGGTAGTGGGCTACCGTCGCTATCGGCTTTTGCGTCGCGGACAAACCGATACGCACCGGCGGCGTTGCCGTCAATTGCGCCAGGCGCGCCAAAGACAAGGACAGATGTGCGCCGCGTTTATTGCCCGCCAATGCGTGGATTTCATCGACGATGACGCTACGCACGGTTTTCAGCATGTCCCGCCCCGAATCGGAGGTCAGCAGGATATACAGCGATTCCGGC
Source organism: Methylovulum sp. (assembly GCA_030653435.1). Lineage (GTDB taxonomy): Bacteria > Pseudomonadota > Gammaproteobacteria > Methylococcales > Methylomonadaceae > Methylovulum. The sequence goes on along the minus strand of JAURZI010000102.1, from coordinate 33,788 downwards.
GTCGTCACCAGGATATGCGGCGGCTGGCGTTTCATCGCGTTGCGCGCTGCCGCCGAGGTGTCGCCGGTGCGGGTCTGGGCGCGTATCAGCACATCGGGCAGGCCGAGTTCCAGCAACGCAAAACGGATGCCATCCAGCGGCAATTCCAGATTTTTGTGGATGTCGTTGGATAAGGCCTTCAGCGGCGAGATATACAGCACCTGGGTTTCGTCCGGCAAACCGGAACCCAGACCTTGCTGCACTAACTGGTCGATAGCCGCCAGAAAAGCCGCCAGCGTTTTACCGGAACCTGTGGGCGCGGCAATCAAGGTCGCCGCGCCGGAACGGATGGCAGGCCACGCCTGGGCTTGTACATCGGAAGGTGCGCTAAAGCAGCTGCCGAACCAGTGGGCAACGGCGGGGTGGAATAGGCTTAAGGTCATGGCGGACGGCATCTACTCCCATCTGATCGAGAAAACATCTAAGTTTTGCAAACCGGCACCGCCTACCGTCACACGAAACGCGCGGCGCGCCCTTCGGCAAGGGGCTGAATAGTTACCCCGATACCGCGCAGCAGGTTTACGCTGTTAGACTGTGACGGTTTGAAAAGGTGTACCCCAAGGCTACTCCCATCTGAGTCAAAAAGCGTTGAAGTTTTTGCCAGAGGTCATTATTCAGCCTTTTCCCATCGTAGGGCGCGCCGTGCGCGCCATCGGCGGCTCGGTACCGGAAAAGGCGCGCGCGGCGCGCCCTACGTTTCGTGAGACGATAGGCGTCGCCGGTTTGCAAAACTTAGACGTTTTCCCGATCAGATGGGAGTAATCATATCCCGCGCCCCTGTCTAGCGTTTTTTTGCATGGCTCTACGAACCAGTGTCATCAGTTCGGACACACCAAACGGCTTGGTCAAATAGGCATCAAAACCGGCGACCAGACCCGCTTCAACATCGTTAGCCATCGCCGCTGCACTAACGGCAATCACCGGAATAGCGGCGGTTTGCGGATCGGCCTTTAGCTGTTTCAAAGCTTCCAGGCCGCTCATGCCGGGCAGGTTGATGTCCATCAACACCAGATCCGGCAGTGACTCGTGGACCATCGCCAAACCGGTCTCGGCCGTTTCGGCGACGCACAGTTCTATGCTTGGCAACATACTGAAAACATGTTTCATGACCTTGATGTTAATCAGGCTATCTTCAATATACAGCACCTGTCCGCTAGCCATGAAGTTTTCAGCCGCGGTCGCCCTTGTTACCTCAAATAGCGGCATCGCGGCGGCAGCGTGGTCAGCTCCGGCAAGCGGCAACACTATCCAGAACCGGCTGCCGACGCCCATCCTGCTGTCAAAGCCGATGCGTCCGCCCATCGCTTCGACCAGCCGCTTGCAGACGACCAGCCCTATGCCGGTGCCTTCTATCGCTGTATTTCCCGCGTTCAAGCGCTGGAACGGCTGGAATAGCTTTGCCCGATCTGCTTCGGCTATGCCCATGCCCGTATCGGTGACGCTCATGCACACATCGTTGCCGGTCACCGCACAAGACAGCGTCACGCTGCCGCCCTCACGGTTGTATTTGACCGCATTGGACAGCAAGTTCAGAAAAATCTGCCGCAGGCGCAGTGCATCGGCACGAACCGTCACCTGACCATCAGTGCAATAAACCTGTTCAATATTAACCTGGTGCGCTGCGGCTATCGGGCGTATCAATGACAATACCTCGTCCCTCAAGGCATCCAGGCCAACATTTTCTATATTCAACGCCAGCATACCGCTTTCGATGCGCGCCAGATCAAGGATTTCGTTGATGAGCTCAAGCAGGTGGCGACCGCTGTCCATAATATGCCTGACCGCTATTTGCTGTGCACCCACCAGCGGCGTCAGTTCGCCCATTTCCAGCAATTGCGAAAAACCGATGATGGCATTCAGCGGCGTACGCAATTCATGGCTCATATTGGTCAGGAACGTCGATTTGGCGAGGTTGGCATTCTCCGCCGCTAGTCTGGACAGCGTGAGTTCGGTGATATCGCTGATAATGCCCTGAATCTGCCCTTGCCCAAGTGGAGTCAGGATCAGATGCAGCCAAAGGCGGCCGGACACGGATGCACGCAACTCGATATCTTCGGTGACGGTGATGCCGGAGCGTAAACAAGCGCCCAACGCAACGCTGATTTTCTCGGGCTCGCTGCAACGCAACGCTGTCAGCTGCGGCGCATTGTTCCCTGTATTCGGCGCCAGCCCTAGCCCGGTCAGGCGGGCAAAAGCCGGGTTATGGGAGAGCACCCGACCATCCCTATCCAATAGGCAGATGCCCGCTTCGGCATGGTCGAAAAGGGCCTGGTATTTTTTCTCACCGGCTTCCCGTTGCCAACGGAGCTCCTGTTCTTCGCGCAACGCAAACACCAAATGGCGGGCCAGATGATTAATGTCTGTCACCAAACCGCCGATTTCATCAGCGGCATGTCCTCTCGGCGGCAACAGCTGGTCACCTGCAGGCGCATCCATGGCATGCAAATCATTGGAAATGCGTTTGATGGGCCGAATAATCATCAGCACTATCATGCCGGCCACGACCAAACTGAGCACCAGCAATTCGAGGATCAGCACGCCTTTAACGTCATCCACGCTCTGGGTAATGCTCCGCGTGATTTGGATATGATCCGGCACCAAAATCAGCTCGCCCACCACCTTGTCGGGGTCGAAAGGGGACGGGATAGCGCGGCGTATTTCAACCAGCCCGTGCTGCTCATCATGGCTGGCATGTTCAACCGGACGTGACTGCGCCGCCAACTCGGCCTGCTTCGCATCAAAGATAATGACAGACGCGACTTCTTTGTGCTTCATCAGCCCTTGCGCCACCTCGTTGGCCAGCGATGGGTCGGGGAGATAACAGGCGATGCTGGCTGTCCGCTCGACCGTGTCGATCAGCGCCCCTAAACGGTCATGGGCCTGGAGATGGAAGCGGTTGGCAATGATGAACCCGGCCAGATTGATGAACAAGCTGCCGACCAAAACCGTCGAAACCACCAGGATGATTATTGTCCGCATCAAAATGCTGCGGGGCCAGAAACGGCGCATTAGCGGTCTCCAGGCACAGGCAATTCGAGCATGATCTTTACGCGGCTATCCACTACGGAACGGTCCACATAACCTACAGCATTCGGGTTTGCCGCCACATAGTTGACCACATCAGGCGGGCTGCCGACGGTATGGGGCGGCGCAGTCCGCCCGGAAAACAGCAACCGCGCCCAATAAGCCCCGATATCGGAGAGGCTTTTATTGAGTAACAGCCGATAAAACAACGCTTTTTCCGTGCCGTCCGCAGGCAAATCCAAAGGCACGGCGGCGGCACCCGACGGGAACCGGCGTAACCGACCCATATAGATATTGACGGCTTGCTCACGGCTGATACCGGCGTCATGGATTGCCGCATTGGCAATCAACACCAGCTCGGCCGTGGCGACCTGGCACCAGGCCAACGTCACCAAGATCAGTAACCTGGACAGCCTTTTCAACATGGCAGCCCCGTCAAAATGCAAAGTCCAGCGCTGCCGACCAGACCTGGGTCTGGCCGTTCCAGCCGGGTTGGTCCCAGCGGTACAGGAACACCGAATCCGAAGCGCCGCAAACGGCATCCCATTGCACTTTAAGATCCATTCCGGTATGAAAGTCCCAGCGCAGGCCCAGCGTGTAGGTATGCTGGTTAGTACTGGACAAACCTATCGCACTGGCTATCGCCGCATCAAATGCCGGTATGCCGGTGCTGTCCAGACGGGTGGCGCTAGACCGGCTCCACGACAACCCGGCATAAGGCGTGACCTCGCCCAAGCGGTAACCGGCCAAAAAATAACCCGCAATGCTATCCTGAAACAACGCGGTGTCATATTTCACGCCGCTGGCCATCAACTGCATTTGCAACGGCCCCTCGTCATAGACCACGCCCGCCGAATAATGCCGACTGGTTGCGCGACCGGCGGCAAGGGCATCCGCGGCGGCTTGTGCGTTTGGCGACGGAACAGTCTGCAAGGCCGTCACCAAGTCGGTAATCAAACCCGGAAAATCGCGGGCGTGGCTGATTTGGGCATAGCTGATACGGAACTGCCAACTATCCCACTGATAGTCCAGGTTCGCGCCCAATTCGGGCGAACCGCTCCCATCCCACGGCACGCTGTTTTCAAAAGGGATGCTTTCCGGGCTATAGCCGCCAAACAGCTTGGCCCGCAGCAGGCCTTCACCCATAGGTAGCGTAAACGCAGCGTCCAGACCATCGAAATACTGGTAAGGCAATGCACCGTAATAGTCGACAGACGGCCTGACCGTGAGGTAGGAATAGCCTACGAGCCGGGAATCGGCTCGCATGTAAAAGTCGAGGCCAAGACGTCCGCCCCGCAATTCGATATGTGAGCGCGGAGAATATTTGACAAAGGCCCAGGTTAATTCAGGCGTGTAATTGTTGTCGTAATGGTGCCGACTGACCCCTTGGGCCACGATGTCGAGCTGTTCGTTGACGGCATAGCTAGCCTGCACACCCACTACGGTGTCCAGCGTAACCGACCACTGTCCGCCATTTACACCGTCGCGTTGGGATAAATCCCGTATGAAGTCGGCTGGCCCGGTGGTGTTATGGACTAGCCCGGCGGTACCGAAATAATGCAAGGCCAAAGCGGACTCGTTGTCGTCCGCCATCGGCACGGAAGACCATAGACCTAAGCAAACCGCCAGAAGCCGGCTTTGCAAGCGCACACTGCCCCAGAGGGTGGCGCGTATCGGGTTGGCGCAGGAGATGCCGGCGCCGCATGGGTACGACAGGCACACAATAGAGCTCATCATATCCCGTCCCTTGAGCCGGCGCTCTTTTGCATGGCGGTGCTGACCAGCGCAGTCAGTTCGGCCAAGCTAAACGGCTTGGTCAGATACGCTTCAAAACCGGCAGCCAGACCTGCGTCAACATCGCTAGCCATCGCCGCTGCGCTGACCGCAATCACCGGAATAGCGGCGGTTTGCGGATCGGCCTTAAGCCGCTTCAACGCATCCAGGCCGCTCATGCCGGGCAGGTTGATGTCCATCAGCACCAGATCCGGCGGTGACTCATCTATCATCGCCAAACCGGTCTCGGCCGTTTCGGCAATATCCAGCACCATGCCCGGCAAGGTCCGAAAAACATGCTGCATGACCGTAATGTTGATCGGACTATCTTCAATATACAACACCCGCCCGCCAACTACGGCATTTTCAGCCCATGCCCGCCCCTGTGCCGCAAATGGCAGTGCCGTGGCCGCACCGGCTGAAGCTAGCGGCAACTTGATCCAGAACTGGCTGCCGACACCCACCTGGCTGTCGAAACCGATTTCCCCGCGCATAGCTTCGACCAACCGTTTGCAGACGACCAGGCCGATGCCGGTGCCTTCGATAGCGGTCTGCCCGGCGCTCAAGCGCTGGAACGGTTGGAATAGTTTTGCGCGGTCATTCTCGGCTATGCCCATGCCGGTATCGGTGACCATAATCCGCATCGCGTCGCCATCCACCGCACAGGACAGCGCCACGCTGCCGCCTGCGCGGTTATACTTGACCGCATTGGTCAGCAGGTTCAGCAGAACCTGCCGCAGACTGAGCGCATCAGCGCGGATCCGCGCCTCGTTGTAACAAGGACAAGCACTGTCAATCTTAATCCCATGTCCCGCGGCTTCGGGGCGCATCAGCGACAACACCTCACCCGTCAAGGCTGCCAGCCCGATATTTTCGATATTGAGGTTTAGCTTGCCGCTTTCGATACGCGCCAGATCAAGGATTTCATTGATCAGCTTCAGCAGATGGCGACCGCTGTTCATGATATGCCCCACCGCCTCTTGCTGTTCGCCAACCAGCGGTGTCAGCTCACCCATTTCCAGCAACTGCGCGAAACCGATAATGGCGTTCAGCGGCGTCCGCAGTTCGTGGCTCATATTGGTCAGAAACTCCGATTTCGCCCGGTTGGCGGCTTCCGCCTCGGACTTGGCATGCTCCAATACAGCCTCGACCCGTTTGCGCTCGCTGATGTCCTGGACTATCGACCAGATCAGCGCCCGCCCGCTAGGATCTATCAGTTTGATGCCGTTGAGCAGCACCGGATAGCGGCTGCCGTCCTTACGGATATATTCTTTTTCATAAGGCCCGTAGCTGCCGGTGCGTTCGATAACCTGCACTTGCTGCTGCTCCTGCGCGGCATATTCCTTAGGCGTTACATCCCAATAATTCAGCGCCAGGAATTCATCCCTGGTATAGCCTATGGATACCAGCAACGCTTCATTGAATTCGAGAAAACGGCCTGTGGCATAATCGTTGAGGGCAATGCCCACCGGCGACAGCTCAAATAAGTTGCGGAACTTTTCTTCGCTCAGCCGCAAACTGTTTTCCGCCTGCTTGCGCTCGGTAATATCGATGCTCATGCACACGAACACCGGGCAATCGCCGCCGGGAATAGCAAAAATCGTCGAGGAAACCATCACTTCACGGCCATCGCGGTGCCGACTGGCGTACTCGGCCGGCCCGAAGGTTTCGCCGCTGCTGTTGATGCGTTCCAGCGTGGACAGTAACTCTTGAGCCAGCTCTTCGCCATGGGGCAACTGGTCGAAGCTCTTGCCGACGACCTCCGCAGCCGTCCAGCCGAAAATATGCTCGGAAGCGGGGTTCCAGTACAAGACGCGGCCCGCCCGGTCATACCATTGCACCGCAACATTGGGCGTGTTGTCCAACGAAGCGGAAAGGCGCTGCTCTGCGGTCTTGAGCGCGGTAATGTCGCGCATAAAGCCGTGGCAAAGCGTGTCGCCGTTAGCCAACCGTTCCGGGGTCGAATTGGCCTCTATCCAGACCACGCCCTCTTGCGGGTGCAGCATGCGGAATGATGCGTTTAACGGCATCAGCTTGAGGGCCGCAGCGGCCACCGCTTCCTGCACCTGCACTAGGTCGTCGGCGTGTATCCGCGCAAAAAACAGCCCGGCATCTGCCGTAAGCAATGCCGGGCTTATGCCCAGGATGCGCTCAGCCGTTTCGCTGACATAAGAAAAGCACACGCTGCCGTCGCCACGATGCAAAAACTGGTAGATGACCCCCGGCACATTAGCGGTGATTTTGTGCTGGTTCGCCACCAGTTCCCGCGCCAATGTTCCCTGTTCCAGCACACTCTGTATCATGCGCCAACCAATAAGCGCCACAATGACAGCATAAGTGGAGAAACTCCACACCATGTTCATCCAGGTTACAGGATGATATACGTAAACCTGGTAATTAAGGTCAAATCGCAGCCAATGCTGGCTTACCGCCCATGCTACGCCCATAAGGCACAGAGTATTGCCGGCAATCAGCGACCAAGCGACCCGTGGGCTCAGAAACAGAATGGCGATAAAAGCAAATAAAATAGTGAACAATCCGGCATAGGCTAACGGCCCCAGTTGTATGAGCCCTGCGAACGTGGCTGTCCAGACGACCAGCAGCAAACCCGAAACACGAGCATGATAGGGAATTTGCTGCCGACCCAACCACAGCAACCACAGCACAGACAGTATCACCAAGTGCACCGACATCAACGGCTTCCAGCCAATATACATCATTCTTGCTAATGACAGCGCGACGCCAGGAACCGTCGCAATGCTTATCCACAATAGCGCATCATTGAGCAGGCTATTGCGTAAGCTGATAAACTCTTCAGGTAAGGTTGGATTCATACCGGTTTTTTCTCGTCAATCAATCGGGCTCACGACCCTGAAATCTGTTCTGCAACAGGCATAGACATACCCCGCACGGCCTGTTTACAGTCCACAAGCTTTCCTAAATATACATTGCACGGTCATAACACGGCTTAACTTCCGTAAGGTACGCATCGCGTACCTTTTATATTGATTTTTATCATGATTTTGTAAAGGTACGCGTTGCGTACCCTACATAAAAAAACCGAATTGTGACCGTTTAGAATATATACACACACTTTACCCCAGAGGGTATCGTGTACCTTACATTGATTTTCATCATCATGCCACAAAGGTACGCGATGCGTAACTTACATAAAAAACCGGGTAATTGCATAACGTGCCGGTTTGTCATGAATGTTTGTCATGACCGCGGGAATAACGGCGTGAAGACTTTGTTGCGACTGGCCGCCGCTACGTTTTGACTAGCCCTTATTTAAGGCTTTGCATACCAAGGCAACCAGCTCAGGTACATCGAAGGGCTTGGTCAGATAGGCGATAAACCCTGCCTCCAGACCCGCAGCGACATCGTCAGGCATAGCGGCGGCGCTGACGGCAATCACCGGGATGGCAGCGGTATCCGGATCAGCCTTGAGTCTATACAGGGCTTCCAAGCCGCTCATCCCCGGCAGGTTGATATCCATCAACACCAGATCGGGAGCGATCTGTTGCACCAAAGCCAAGCCTGTTTCCGCGCTTTCGACGGTGACCAACTCGACGCCGGGAAACTTGCGAAAAATATGCCGCATGATGTGGATATTGACCGGACTATCTTCAATATACAGCACACGCCCACGCGCCGATGCACTGTCATCGGCAGCATTGCCCCTAACGCCAGCCGAGGCGGCCATGACAGGGCCTGATGCAGGCGCCGCGATAGACAAGTCGATCCAGAAACGACTACCGACACCGGCAGCGCTGTCGAAACCGATACGGCCATCCATAGCCTCGACCAGCCGTTTGCATACGACCAAACCAATGCCGGTGCCTTCAACAGAGGTCTGCCCGGCACTCAAGCGCTGGAATGGCTGGAACAGTTTTGCCCGGTCGCCATCGGCTATGCCCATACCGGTGTCGCTAACGTTTACGCGCAAATAGCCGCCGATTACTTCGCAAGACAAGGTCACGCTGCCGCCCTCGCGATTATATTTGACCGCATTGGACAACAGATTCAACAGGACTTGCCGCACCCGCGACCGGTCGGCACGAACCTGTATGCCACCGGGACAGGCTAGCTGGATGGTGATGCGTTTTGCGGCGGCGAACGGAAGCGAACAGGATACCGCTTCGTCGATGAGCGGCGATAGCAAGACATTGTCAATGCAGAGATCCAGTTTGCCGCTTTCGATACGCGCCAAATCGAGGATTTCGTTAATCAGTTTAAGCAGATGGCGGCCGCTGTCCATAATATGCCCCACCGCCGCTTGCTGTTCGTGATGCAACGGTTTCAGCTCGCCCATGTCCAATAATTGCGCGAAACCGATGATGGCGTTTAGCGGTGTCCGCAGTTCGTGGCTGATATTGGTCAAGAACTCCGACTTTGCCCGGCTGGCCGATTCCGCCGCGTCCTTGGCCAATAAGGCCTCATGTTCCGCCTGCTTGCGTTTGGTAATGTCGACATCCATGCGGACGAATATCGGCTCGCCATCGTTCGGAATCGGGAATAACGTCGATGACACTATCCGGTTCCGCCCATCGCGGTGTCGGCTGATATATTCTGTCGGGCCGATGGCCTGGCCATCGGCGCTGATGCGCGCAAACGCGGCAACAAAGGCGTCCGCCTCCGCCTGCGTTTGGATCAATTCCGCCAGCGTTTTGCCGCAGGCTTCCTCGGCCGCCCAACCGTACATCAGTTCAGAGGCATGGTTCCAGTAAAGCACGCGCCCGTCGGGGTCATACCATTGCACGGCAACCATTGGGCTCTGCTCCAAGGTCGCCGACAGCTGGCCTTGGGCAGACTCAGCCCGCGCCCTGGCCATGGATGTCTTACGCAAGGCGTAGCCCAGTCCAATAAAAGGCACGATCAACAGCCCCGCCAGCAACACAAAGCCCAGGCGCAGTTGCCAAGTATTGTCCGCCTGCTCCGGCCAACCATTGCGCGGCACTGCGGCTATCAACCATGAGCCTTGGGGCAGCGGCACTTCCGCCACTACCGGCTGTTCGCTGAACACGCCGGCCCGCCCAAAAAACACTTCGCCGTTGGCGCCGGCGGCATCCCTACCGCGAATGGCAATATCCAGTTGGGCATCGGGTACCGCCAAACCGCTGTCACGGTAAAGCCTATCGACGTCGATCACGGCGGAAATCAGGCCCCAAAAATAGTCCCGTCCCAATAATTCATCGACATAAACCGGCATGCGGCTGACCAAACCGACACCGCCCTGCACCAGCGGCAACGGACCGGCCACAATAATTTGCCGGGTAAGCCGCGCCCGCTCGGCCGCCTCAAACTGTTTCGGCACTTTGCGGAAATCCAGGCCGATGGCTTTTTCGTTACCGGCAAGCGGGTACATCATCCGAATCACCATATCCGGCGCGGCACCGATATTACGCAAATGTGAACCGCCCCGGAATAAAGGCCGCGCGGCGCGGGCAAAGTCTTGCTGGGTCAGCTGCGGATTGGCGGCAATAACGCTGACCAAACCTTTGACCAGTTGAATGTCGCCATGAATATTCCCTTCCAGGCGGCTTCGTACCAGCGCCAACCGGTTTTGGGCTGCGACTCTCGCAGCTTCGGCATAATGCGTGTTGTTGAGGCGTTCGGCAAAAAACATCGCCAGCATCAAACCGCAGGCCAGCACGACGGTGGCCAGATTGACGAACAGCAACTTACGACTCAAGCACCGCGTCTCTTCAGCCATTCCAGCAGCTGATCCAGCGGCATCGCTTTGGCGATCAACCAGCCCTGCACGAAATCGCAGCCGAGGCCGCGCACCAAATCCAAATCGGCTTGCGTCTCAACGCCCTCAGCCACCGTGGCCAGCTTGAGCTTTTTGGCCATGGTCAGCGTCGATGCCAGAATTATCCGCGTGGCGGACTTTTCCCCGGCGCCGCGCACAAAACTGCGGTCAAGCTTAAGCTCATTAAAAGGGATGCGTTGCAGCTGTTCCAGCGATGAATAGCCGGTGCCGAAATCGTCGATGGACAGTTTGAAGCCTTTGAGCCGCAGACGGGTCATCACATCCATAGCGGTCGCCATGTCCCCCATGACGCCCGTCTCGGTAATTTCCAGGACTAGATGCTCGGCTTTAAAACCGGTGATCTGGATGCTGGCGAGTATAAATTCCGGCAAGCGGATATCGGTCAACCAGTTGGCTGAGAGGTTAACGGCAACAGTCATCGGATATCCGGCATCCGCCAGCTGCGCGCCGCCAATCAGGGCTTTGGTGAGCAGCACTTCAGACAGTTCCCCAATCAACCCGTGCCGCTCAGCCGTAATGATGAACTCGTCTGGCGGCACCGGCTTGCCATCGCGTTGCCATCGGGCTAATGCTTCCACGCCCACCACGCGCAAGGTCGCCGCATCCACTTTGGGCTGAAAATGCACGGTAAATTCGTCACGGCGGATGCCCGCCACAATATCGTCGGGCGCAATGCTTATCCTGGCAGCGGGTGCCGAATTAGCAGATGCCGCCACGTCACAAGGCATCGTTAGCGATTCCAGCAGCATCTCCCGCGCCACCGGCTTCTTCAAAGCGCCGCGCAGCTGCATGCCCTGGGCGCGAAACAACTCCGCCGTGGCCTGCAAGAGTTTGTCATCAACGCCGCTAATTATCACGATACATTTTTGAAAGCCGCTATCGACCAACTGGCGCAAAAACTCAATGCCGTCCATACCGGGCATGTTGAGGTCGCTGATGAGCAGGTCAATATCATCAGATCGGGCGATTTCCAGCAGCGCGGCGGCAGCACTGTCGACCGCCACCACCTCGTTTATGCCGAAACCCGCGAGCAGCATGCTGATCTGCCGACGGGCCACCGGATCGTCATCGACCACCAACACTCGCCGCGGCAATGCCGCATCTATCGAAACTGCCGCGCCATCTGCACCGGCGACCGTCACCAGCTGCCCTGCGGCAATCTCCACGTCTTCCAGCGCGTATTCAAGCTCGACAAAGGTTGCCGTCAGGGCAGGCCAATTCTCCGCCTTGGCTGCGTCTTCAAGCGTTTGGGCCAACTCGGCGAAGCGCAACGCACCGACCATGCGCGCAGACGATTTAAGTTTGTGCATGGCCAAAGCCAAGCCCCGGCTGCTGCCTTCGTCAATATGGCGGCGGCAAGCGGGCAGGTCGCCGCGCACCGTCGTCGTGAACAGGTCGACAAGCTCGCGCGTTTGCTGTGGATCGCTGTCGCCAATCACACTGACCAAATAGCCGACATCCAATATTGCTGCCGGTGTCTTGACCATGACTGGAGCAGGTTCGGAGGCGGGCGCCAGCGGCGAGGCGCAAGGCAACCAGCGCTCCAACATGCCTCGCAACGCATCCAGCTCAATAGGCTTGGGCAGTACGTCGTCCATGCCGGCCTCCCGGCAGGTCGCCTGCTCTTCCGGGTACTGTACGGCAGTAATGGCAATAATAGGCACGTAGGCCCCGCTTTCCCGTTCCCCGGCCCGGATGGCGCGGGTCAGTTCCAGGCCGTCCATGCCGGGCATGTGGCGATCCGCCAGGATCAGGTCGTGCCCGCCCCCCTGCCACTTAGCCATCGCTTCCGCGCCGTTGGCGGCGATGTCGGCATCAAAGCCCAGCACATTCAGCTGCATCCGCAACACCATTTGGTTGGCTGGATTGTCTTCAGCCACGAGGATTCGGCGACGTTCGGGCTTGGCGTCCGTCTCCGTCATCATGGGTTTGCCAGGCGCCGAATCCGTATCAGCCCTGTTGCCGATGCCTATCCGTTCAAACAAGTCGCCGATCATGCGGACACCCTGGGCACCGCCTGTGACAATTTCGTCAAGCTGCCGACGGCTGCCGAAATCCAGCGCGGCATTCGCCTGCAAGAACTGGGCATGGCCCAGCAGGGCGTTCAATAGCTCCCGCAGCTCCTGCCCCCAACCGGCAAAGCCTTCAACCTTGGCCTTGTCGGCATGTTCTGCATCGTCCCGTGCCTGTTGCAGGGCGTCAGTGACTTGCAGTTTGACTTGCCTGATCTGCGCCGCATCGAGCCGGCGGAATTGCCGCGCCCGGCTCGACAAGGCCTGCGTCAGCAGCTCTGGGGCCACTGGCTTAACGAGAAAGTCAGCGCCGTCAACATCTTCGGGAACTTCCGCGCCAGCGGCAAGATAAATTACAGGCAGGTGCAGGTAGCGCTGATCGAGGCGTAACAGGGCGGCGAGGTCGGTACCCCGACAAGCAGGCATGTCCAGGCCAAACATACAGGCCTCGGGGGCAAACTCCGCCATGGCGCCCAACGCAAGCAGAGGATCATCAGATGCCAGCACGTCAAGACCGGCATCGCGCAGTACGCAAGCATACCGGTTTAGCGCCACGGCATCGCTGTCGACCAGCATGACGCGGTAGGCGTTACGCGGCTTCCAGGCCAAACCCGAAAGTTCGGCGACCAGACGCGAAACATCCGCCGCCGGGTCTGGCAAAATTCGGGCGCCAAGCTTACGCGCCCCAAGCTGGGCACGATAATTACCGGCCTCCGCGAAGGCCACCCGCAACGGCCAGATAGAGCTGTCGCCTAGTTCCGACAGCCCTGCGGTAAGGCGCTCCGCATAATCTACAAGCCAAGCTGCACGGGCCAGCAGGATCACCTGGCCCGCCCGACACGCATCGACGGCTTCATCAATCGTGGTCGCGACCGTCACCTTGAAGCCTAAGTAACGCAAGCTTTCCGCCAAATCCGCAAGACTGCCGACCAGCACGAACAACCACTCTTCCGGTCGCTTAGGCAGCAGCTTGCGTTCCACATAGGCCACCGCGCCCGCCTCTTCCAGCAAACCTGCCAGTGCTGCAACAGCGTGCAGCACTGGCAGCAATTGGGCATTCGAGGGCGTTTCCTGAACAAAGCCATCCAGCAACTCGGCAAGCTCGCGGGCACGCCCGGCAGCTTCCAAACACTGGCTGCTCACGCACTCTTCGATAATCTGTGCAACGAAATGGGCTAGGCGAAGGCCTCGTGGACGATCCCAACCATCGACGCCTAAGCCTTCAGCTAATTGACGGGCTTTCCGTGCAAGTTCGCATAAAATAGGAGACATTAAGTCGCCAATTTTTTGGACATGTGTTCCACTAGAGGCCGAAAGACGGCGAATGGGATCGGCTTGGGGTAAACGGGTATGCCATTTGGCAAGCCGCCTTGCGCTTCGATTTCGGCGGCAGTAAGCGCCGTAACTACGATAATAGTCGCCTGAGTCACGGCGGGTGGCGACTTCATGCGCCAGATCATTTTAAAACCATCCATTTCCGGCATGGCCAGATCGGTGATAATCAGGTCTGGATTATGACGACCGATCAGCATCAGTCCTTCAAAGCCGTCCCCTGCGGTAAATAACCGCACGGGCAAGCCCCATTCGGCAAATTGGCGGCGGTATATTTCCCGTTGCACCGGATCGTCCTCAACCACCAGCACCTTGAGCATTTCCGGCGAAGGTTCGGAACCCAGCACGGCCTGTTGCCGCAAACGCATCGATTCTACGGCATCAGCAGGTATCCGCCGATGGCCGCCCGCCGTTTTCCATGCTGGCAACATGCCGGATTCTACCCAAGCCTGTACCGTTGATAAGGCCATGCCCAGCTTGGCTGCGGCTTCACGGGTGGACAGGAATTTTTCTGCTTTGGGGGGGTCGTTTTTATTCATTTGCCATGCCATTATTAAGTTTATAGGATTACTGCGATATCGCCTGCGGCGGAGCACATCGGCAAGCATGAGCATTGGTCAGGACAGGCTTTCCGCAACCGGTTAACAGCCTTGCCACTATCGGGGCAACAACCGCAAGACAACCGGCTAGGGCGACAATCCCTTTCATTACTTTACGCATTTACCTATTTTATACAAAATTCATCGAAAAATACCGATAAACTGCATAAGGCTTAATAAAAATGTGATAGGCAGCGTGCTTTTCCCGCCGTAAACTGAAGATCTATTCGCTAGACGGTGTATTTTGGCCGATCGCCAAATCACGCTCAGCCTTAATTCTATTGATAGTGTCTTTGGCCATCAGCAGTTCAAATTTGAGATTGATGCTCCGGTTTAGCCACATCTCGCCCGATAATTTAAGAGCCCTGTTATCTTGTTTTAACCGACCCACACATTCTACGATATGCGTGTTTGAATCAGTTAACGCCGCTTCTGCACTTTTTAACTGGTATTCAACGGCATTCAACGTCATTATGCACTTTACTAGGCTTTCATTCATCAAATCCCGAATTTTCAAACTTTCTGCCAACGCGGTTTTTGTCTGCTGCAATTCATTTTCAAGCCGCTCTATTTCAGCAATCGCCAAACCATAAGCATGATTTGCCCCCTCCACGCCATGCCCAACCCTAACGGATTCCTGCTTTTTGTTATCAATCATGGGTGACCTCAGGTTTAAAAGGGTTACAGTTAAAATCTTTTCCGGAAGACCGTCTTCAAAAACGGGCTTACTTGGCTTTGTCTGACATTAGCCTGAAAAATAACTGCCTTCGGAGGGTATTTATATTTCCTACCGCTCCAGCGTGGAACTATCAATAGCTAATGGTGTGAATACGCGCCAGGAAGAAATAATATGATGAAAATAACTATAAGTCCATTTTTAATAAAGGCAAGCAGATTGCCGCCTATCATTCCTGCAGAAATTCGCACAATTGGCCGCTGGTCTGACGTAAGGCCTGACTTAACAGCCTAGCGATCTTTAGCACCATTTTTAACGCCAACGCCGGATGTTCCTGCGACAATTTTTCAAAATTAGCCCTGCTAATCGACAAAAAAGTGCACTCTTCAAGCGCTATAACAGTAGCCGAACGGCATTGCTGGTCTAATAATGACATTTCCCCGAAGGCTCTGCCCGCCTTTAAGTGCGTCAGCAGCTTGTTGCCTTTGCAGACTTTCGCGCTACCTTTGACCAAAATGCCCATCGAATCGCCGCCATCACCTTCATCATAAATAAGCGCCTGGGCCGGCATGCTGCATAATTGGAAATAATCGCCAAGAACCATTAGTTGTTGCCAGGAAAACTCATGGGTCCAGACCGTGTTATCGAGCATGCCCGCAATGTCTTGCCTGGATGCCGGAACTATGTTTGCTTTTGTTATCATGGCATGGACACCGTTAATAAGGTTTATTACATAAAGCGGCAACTGCTGGCCTGCCTATCAGGGCGTGCTTTACCTGTTGCGGGGCTGAACAGCGCATGTCTATAACCCAAACCTGCTACAGGATGCAGACGCTCAGCACAGATTAGATTAGTGGCTGCTTGCCGGTGCCGGCCCCGCTGATTTGTAACAATAATTTCATCAGCATTTTTTGCACATCCTGTTTATTGCGAGCATCAAGCAGCATCACCGGACAAGTGAAACCATTTTTCAGCAAATAAGTGCAATAATCCAATAAGGTAGTGCTGGTGCTAAGGTCATCAACATGGGTGATGGCAATAACCGCCGGATATTTTTGTAGAAAATTGCCGTGCTGGTTCAGGTAATAGTCAATTTCGTTCAATGGGTCACGACAGCCGTTATCAATCATCACCACCATGCCGCTGGCACCTTTACACAAAATATCGGCCATAAAATCAAACCGCCTTTGCCCTGGCGTACCGTAAAGGTGCAATTTGGTGCTGGCTATATGCGCTATACCATATTCCATAGCGGTTGTGGTCATTTTTTTACGGCGCAGGGCATCGCGCTCAGTGGCCTTTGCCTCAGTGCCAATAACCGGTATGTCACTGATTGCCCTAATGGATGTCGATTTTCCGGAACCAACGTTACCCGCCACGACGATTTTGACTTCCCTTTTTATCGGGTTTTCTGCTGTGCCGACGTTTTTTTGCCTGGCCTGTGCCATTTGGCGCGTCGGCATCGGTGCTTCCGGGACTGCCCGCTCGGACATGCCCACTTCGGTATGGTTGGATTCCGGTTTTAATAAGGGCGTAGTACCCCCGCCAAAATTAGCGGCCATTTGTATTGTGCTTGTTGACGTCATGTTTTGCATATCCCGATCACCCCTTCTGTGCGGCTTCTGATTTTTACCGGCTATTAAAAATTAATGGGTGGCGATGAAAAGCCAAGACATCTAGGTCATCCTAGACTCGTGGGTCATAGCAAAGAATGTTTTTCATCCAGCCAACTCAATGCCAATAATATGATTAAAATAACGATAAGTCTACTTTTGAATATGACAAATATAAAATAGTTCACTTTTATACTTAACATGGCAGAAACCTTTTGGGTCTGGCTTCGTCCAGACCTGCGTGGATGGTCAAGGGGTGTCCCGTCTTACGCTAAGAAGTTTTTTGCATACGGTAAATGGACAAGCCTATATTGGCCTGCTGGGTGAAATATTTGAAACCATTAAAATCTTCATCGGTTAAGGTTTGATGATGGATGCCGCGATCGGCATAAATAATACCGGTCGGTTTGTTGTTGGAGAAAATAGGCATGATAAAGCACTCGGCCCTGCCGATGACATTGACATCATAAACACTATACAGGGTGACATCGGTGGACGGCTTGTACCAGCAGGCATGGGAACCTGCCACGCTCTGGAAAAACAGGTTGGGCGGTGAACTCAGCACGCTAAAGACTATTTTATCGCAGATGTTCTTGCGCCAACCTATGGACAGTTTTTCATAGAGCGACTGCCGGTCAGCCGCCAACAGCGCAAACACAACCCTATCCATGCCTATACCCCGATTAATGCCTTCCAGTACCGTTTCAAACAATAAGTTAATGTCCAGCTTATCGTTGATAATCATCGTGATTTCTTGTGCAATCTGAAATTGCAACTGCCGTTTATCGGCAACCGGCGGCAACCCGGCTACCGGCTCTACGGGATTTGAGTCTTTTTCGGCAAACGTCGTCGGGTCGCCAACGCCAAACTGGCGGACAATATTGGCGGCTAGCTCCTGCTGGCCCGCAACCCGCTCCATGACCGCCTTTTCCGGTTGTTTGGTGAGCGCGACAACCTTCTTAACACAGGCGTCATATTTTTTTGAACCCGATCCCGCGCTTAACGCTTCGGTTATGTCATAGCCCAAATGGACCAAATCCACCCTGGGATTTCTCGATAAAGGATATTTCTCCACCGCCTCCTCGATCAATCCACCTAATTTCCAGGCTTTGCTTAACGGCGCACAAAGATCGGACAATTTAAAGCCCAGCACCGTTTTCTCGGCTTGTTCCCGCGTATAAGCACTTTGGCTTACTAAAGCTTGTATACGCTCGCCTTGTTCGCCGCAAAAACACCAAAAGGCAATTTTACCGATAGTGTTAAGCAAAGCGGCAATAAACACCTCCTCCGGCGAGGTATCGTGCGTGGCAGCCGCCAAGGCCTTGGCCTGGAAAGCCGCATGCACGGCTTGGGCGATTTCTTCAGTGGCGCGGTCTTTATTGGTCGATGATTGTATGGACTCTAAAAAGGAACAAAGCAGTGTGATCTCTCGAATGATTTCCGAGCCTAAATTAACAATGGCGCGGGACACGGTGATCATTTTCTGGCGGGAGGGGTTGTAATAGGCGCTATTGCTCATTTTAAGCAGTTTGACCGTCAAATTCGGATCCTGCAAAATAGCTGATGCCAGTTCCATCGCGCCTTTCTTATCGTCATTCATAATGCTATGAATGCGTTGCGCCGTATTAAAGAATATCGGCATTTTATGGTCGGACAACACAGCAACCCACTCGTCAAAAGAGTTCGGCTCTGCTTTTATTTCAGGTGTGTTTGCTTTTCTCATGCGTACTGCTAGTTAAAGTCCATAGTGTAATGCCTGGCTATTATTCTCTTTTTTTGCCCGTAATCATACTGACTCAAAAATACCGCAAGGCGAGGCTCAATACGTCTTCATCAGGCCGTCCAAGGTTAAACCGCAACTGGGTGCGAAAGCCTGCATAAAAAAAATCACTTCGGCTTGCTCAGATTCGGCAATTTTTAACGCCAATTGTTCGGCGGCCATTTCAAACTCCAGGTTACCGGCTTTTAATTCGGCCTGGCATTTAAGGAAGGCCGATATTTTATCGGCCGCCTTGATGATTTGTTTATGCTCTTCCGGCAGATTGTCCTGATGTATCAGCGCTTCAAAATCCGCCTTAAGCTGTTCAGGCAACAGGCTGAGCAAGGCTATCTCGGCCTGTTTTTCGATTTGCTTATACGCAGTGTGTATCGCTTCGGAATGGTATTTGATGGGGGTGGGCAGATCGCCGGTGATCACTTCGGTAATATCATGGTATAACGCGGCAGCGGCCACCGCGTTGGCATCCACACAACCGCCAAAATAGCGGTTTTTAATTAATGCCAGGGTATGGGCGATGACAGATACTTCCCAGCTATGTTCCATGACGTTTTCTTCATGGGCATTGCGCTTAAGCCCCCAACGCTTGATCCATCTTAGCCGCGTCAGATAGGCATAGAAACTACTCGTTATTGTTTGGGGCGCTGTGGTTTTTTGCATAACTTTTAATACTCTTTAAATAAATGGGCACATAATAGCGTGCGGACACACTACTCGCAGAGATTTTGCCCGACACAGGCAATAAACCTTCCCACCTAACCTTATAACCTATCATGCTCATTCAGTGGTACCCCGGCCACATGCACAAAGCCGGTAAAGAAATCAGGGAAATCATGCCCCAGGTCGATTTGATCATCGAAGTGCTGGACGCACGCATTCCGTTCAGCAGCCAAAACCCGCTGCTGGCGACATTGCGCGGCGACAAGCCCTGTATCAAGCTGCTCAACAAAAGTGACCTCGCCGATCCTGACATAACCCGGCAATGGCAAGATTATTTAGAGCGGGAACATAATGTAAAAACACTGGCCATCACCATTGAGCAAGCCGACAAAATCCGGCAGATACCGGATTTATGCCACAAAATGCTGCCTGCCAAGGCTACCGGCGACCGACTGATGCACACGCTGATCATGGGCATCCCTAATGTCGGCAAATCTACGTTGATTAACATCCTGGCTGGCAGGACCATCGCCAAGACCGGTAACGAACCGGCCATCACCAAAATGCTGCAACGCATCGCTATCGGCAACAATATCATCTTGCTGGATACGCCGGGCATGCTGTGGCCTAATCTCGACAATAAAAACAGCGGTTACCGCTTGGCGACGACCGGCGCCATCAAGGATACGGCAATCAACCATGAGGATGTGGCCGCTTTTGCCGCCGACTATCTGCTTACCCATTACGGCGATTACCTAAAGACCCGGTTTCAATTGGAGGCTCTGCCCGAAAGCGAACAGATGCTGCTGGAAATCATCGGCAAACAGCGCGGCAGCTTGCGTACCGGTGGGCGCGTCGATATGGACAAAGCCTCCAAACTGCTGTTATCCGAATTACGCACCGGCACGCTGGGCAGAATCAGCCTGGAAACACCGGCAATGATGGAGCAGGAACTGGTCGAACTCGAGATTATCCGCGCAGAAAAAGCAGCCCAGAAAAACCAGCGCAAACAGCAATGGAAAACCAGCCGCTAAAACCGGACTTGATCGCCGGTGATTGTCCGAATAAAAAATTGTTAATGACCAAAGCAGCATAATTTCGTAAAATTACCGTCTAGCTTGTTTATTTATAACGGGATGCGTCCTTAAAGGATCCATCCCGTTTTGCACATTTGAGGTAACGTGTTTGACTAAGTCTGCTTTATTAGTGTTAGAAGAAGGTACGGTATTCAGCGGCGTATCAATAGGCGTAGACGGCTGTTCCGTCGGTGAAGTCGTCTTTAACACCGCCATGACCGGCTATCAGGAAATCCTCAGCGACCCGTCTTATGCCCGGCAAATCATCACGTTGACATACCCGCATATCGGCAACGTCGGTACGAACAGCGAAGACAACGAATCTGCCAACGTGTTTGCCAGTGGTTTAGTGATTAGGGATCTGCCCTTACTGGCCAGTAACTGGCGCTGTGAAAACACCTTGCAGCATTATCTGTCGGCTAACAACGTCGTCGCTATCGCCGAGATCGACACGCGCAAATTAACCCGTTTACTGCGGGATAAAGGCGCACAACGCGGCTGCATCATAGCCGGCGACACGGTTGATGTGGCGACCGCCCAAGCCGCCATTGCCGGGTTTGCCGGTTTAAAAGGCATGGATCTGGCAAAAGAAGTCACTACCGCCGAAGCTTATCCATGGACGGAAAATATCTGGTCGTTGGGACAAGGCCATACCCCGGCGGAAAACCTGGACAAGCATGTCGTGGCTTACGATTTCGGCATTAAGCGCAATATTCTTCGTTTATTAGCCAATCGCGGCTGCCGTGTGACTGTCGTGCCAGCCACCACATCGGCGGAAACCGTGCTGGCGATGCGCCCCGACGGCGTGTTTTTATCCAACGGCCCCGGCGACCCTGAGCCCTGCACTTACGCCATTGAGGCTATCGCTACGCTATTGACTAAAAATATACCGATATTCGGCATCTGTTTAGGCCATCAACTGCTGGCTTTAGCCAGCGGTGCGAAAACCGAGAAAATGAAATTCGGCCACCATGGCGCGAATCATCCTGTGCAGGAAATCGCGACAGGCCGCGTCATGATCAGCAGCCAAAATCACGGATTTGCGGTCAATGAAGCCAGTTTGCCGAAAAACCTGATCGCCACGCACCGTTCGTTGTTTGATGGCAGCTTGCAGGGTGTTAAACGCACCGATGTGCCTGCGTTCAGTTTTCAAGGACATCCAGAAGCCAGCCCTGGGCCCCATGATGTGGAGGGCCTGTTTGATGAATTTAGGGCAATGATGGATAACGCACAAGCCTAGATTCATGCCAACGCCTGACCAATGAATCTATTATTTTGGAACATCAATAAAAAACCGCTTTCTAGTAAGCTTAAATGGTTATGTGATTGTCATGATGTTGATATTTTAATATTAGCAGAAAACACCATGACGGACGCAACGCTTCTGCCTGTTTTAAATGAAAACAATAACAGAACCTATATTGCACCTTTCAATCCATCTGCAAAAATATCGTTTTATACACGGATACATGATTTTGAATTGGTGCATGATAATGATTATTGGGGTTCCATTAGAAAAATAACCCATCCCATCGGTATTGAAATTTTACTGGTCGCTGTGCATATCCAAAGCAAGCTTTATATGATTGAGAGCGAGCAAGCGGCGATTTCAACTAGAATTGCCCTTGAAATTGATAAGCGCGAACAGGAACAAGGCCATACGCATACCATTGTAATGGGTGATTTTAATATGAACCCGTTTGAGACAGGATTGGTTAGTGCGGATGGATTTCATGCGGTCATGGATAAACAGATTGCTTTAAAACAGAGCCGGACGGTTTCAGGGGAAGAAAAAAAGTATTTTTATAATCCGATGTGGAGCCGCCTAGGGGATGATTCTGAAGGTTGTCCAGGAACTTATTATCACAAATCATCAAAAATAGTTAACCATTTTTGGAATATGCTGGACCAAGTTTTACTACGACCTTCATTATTGGCTGGTTTTAACCGAAATAATTTGAAAGTCATCGATAGAATTGATGAAGTGAGCTTAATTAACAATAATGGGAAAATATCTAATCAATTTTCAGATCATTTACCCATAATGATCAAATTGGAAATATCACAACTTGTTGGAGATAACTAAATGGCAGATTTAAGTTCGATTTTTGACGGGGTGATTGACAATGACATTCCTGTTAAGCCACCCATTGCGGTTTTAAAAGAATTGGGAGCAGAATTTGAGAAATTAACAAAAGGGCTATTAAGTACTGAGGTTGAGCAACGCTATTATTCATCAAGAGAAAGTATGCAGGCCTCCTTTATTATTAATGCACCTTCATTGAATAATTATTCCTATGAAGTTTTTGAAATAAATTATGATTTAAATTTTTATCCTTTGACTATTAGCTGTAGGCAGTTTGATACAGAAAGTAAGGAAGCTGCAAATCAAGAGGAATTAGAAACAATACTTAAGGACATTTTTTTGTCTCCTGGAGTTAAAAAAGTGGTTAACGGTTTGTTGGCACAGATTAAATATGCGTAAAAATTATGTCGCAAATAACGTTGGAATTAAAAAATAGCGAAGACGAATTGCTTTTGTTGTCCTTGGTACAACGTTTAGGCATTAGCTATTCAATGCTAAAAAAAGAAGACGTTAATGAGGAAAGCCTTGATTATCATCGCCGTATCATTGAACAAGGTGTTGATGTGGCAGATTTTGATGCTTTCCTGCAAGAATTTAATACCAGCCGTAAAGACGGATAGGCCGATAAAAATCTATAGCCGTTCTAAATGAGACAAAATCCATGTTAACCCTGAACTTTGATACCGCAACCGAACAAGTTCTCAATTCTATCGCACAAATCGAACAAAGAAGCATTGAGCAGGTGTTGACTGAAGCATTACTGCTTTATCGTGACGAGGAGCAACGAGAAAACCAAGAGCTTAATGAATTGGCGGATGCTCGTTTGAATGATGGTCAAAAGCTTATCCGTGTTTCGTTGAATGATTTATAAAAGTACAACTCGCAACTTTATTAGCTGAGTTAATGTGTACTCGTTAGAATTCCATCCACTTGCTCTCAAAGAATGGCAGAAACTCGACAACACTATCCGTGAACAATTTAAGGATAAATTGACAGAGCGCTTGCAAAACCCTTGTGTCCCATCCGCAAAAATTGGAAAAAACCGTTACAAAATAAAATTACGCAATGCGGGTTATCGTTTAGTGTATGAAGTTCGCGATAATGAGCTGATCATCGTGGTCGTTGCAGTGGGTAAACGTGAACAAAATACAGCATATCGTTTGGCCGACAATAGAAAACCTTAACTTTTGAAAAGAATATGCCCAAAAGAACCGACATAAAATCCATCCTGTTACTAGGCGCAGGCCCCATCGTCATCGGCCAGGCTTGCGAATTTGATTATTCCGGCACACAAGCCTGTAAAGCCCTGCGCGAAGAAGGCTATCGAGTCATTCTGGTGAACTCCAATCCCGCGACGATCATGACCGACCCCGATATGGCCGATGCGGTTTATATCGAGCCTATCGACTGGCAGACCGTGGAAAAAATTATAGCCAAAGAACGCCCCGACGCTGTGTTGCCGACGATGGGCGGGCAAACGGCATTGAATTGCGCGCTGGCTTTAGATAAACATGGTGTGCTGGAAAAATACGGCGTCGAAATGATAGGCGCTAGCAAAGAAGCCATCAATAAAGCCGAAGACCGTCAACTCTTTAACGAGGCGATGGCACGTATCGGTTTTGAAGTCGCCAAATCAAAAACCGCACATACGATGGAAGAAGCGCTGGCCGCGCAAAAAGAAGTCGGTTACCCCACTGTTATCCGTCCGTCTTTTACAATGGGCGGCAGCGGCGGCGGCATCGCTTATAACAAAGAAGAATTCATGGAGATTTGTGAACGCGGACTCGACCTGTCACCGACTAATGAATTATTGATCGAAGAGTCGGTGCTCGGCTGGAAAGAATACGAAATGGAGGTGGTTCGGGACTCCAAAGACAACTGCATCATCGTTTGTTCGATTGAGAACTTTGATCCTATGGGCGTGCATACCGGCGACTCCATCACCGTGGCGCCGGCGCAAACCTTGACCGACAAGGAATACCAAATCCTGCGCAATGTCTCGCTGGCGGTGCTGCGCGAGATCGGCGTCGATACCGGCGGTTCCAATGTCCAGGTCGCCATCAACCCGGCCGATGGGCGCTTGATTGTCATCGAAATGAACCCGCGGGTTTCGCGTTCGTCGGCCTTGGCATCAAAAGCCACCGGCTTTCCGATTGCGAAAGTTGCCGCCAAGCTGGCGGTGGGCTACACGCTGGATGAATTGCAAAATGAAATCACTGGCGGTGCAACACCGGCATCGTTTGAACCCAGCATCGATTATGTCGTCACCAAAGTGCCGCGCTTTACCTTTGAAAAATTCCCGCAAGCCGATGACCGCTTGACCACGCAAATGAAATCCGTCGGCGAGGTCATGGCGATAGGCCGCACGTTCCAGGAATCCTTGCAAAAAGCCTTGCGCGGACTGGAAATCGGCATTAGCGGGCTCGATGAAATCATCGACTTGCAGTCAGACGAGGCCTTCGAAAAAATTCAACGGGAAATGCGCCATCCGGGGCCTGACCGTTTGCTCTATGTCGCGGACGCATTCCGTAGCGGCATGAGCGTTGAAGCCGTCCATGAGGTCTGCAAAATCGACCCGTGGTTTTTAGCACAAATTGAAGACTTGGTGCTGACTGAAAAATCCTTGGCCACGAAAACCTTGGCGACCTTGAAAACCGGCGAACTATACAAACTGAAGCGCAAGGGTTTCTCCGACATACGGCTCGCCAAACTGCTCGATGCCTCCGAGATTGAAGTACGAAACACCCGCCATAAGCAAAACATCCGTCCCGTTTATAAACGCATAGATTCCTGTGCCGCCGAATTTTCATCGGACACGGCTTATTTGTATTCCACCTATGAGGAAGAATGCGAAGCGCGGGTTTCCGATAAAGAAAAAATCATAATTCTTGGCGGCGGCCCCAACCGTATCGGCCAAGGCATTGAGTTCGATTATTGCTGCGTACATGCCTCTTTGGCGTTGCGTGAAAGCGGTTATGAAACCATTATGATCAATTGCAATCCCGAAACGGTTTCTACCGATTTCGACACCTCGGACCGTTTGTATTTCGAGTCCTTAACGCTGGAAGATGTGCTGGAAATCGTGCATTTGGAAAAACCCAAAGGCGTCATCGTCCAATACGGCGGGCAGACGCCATTGAAATTGGCGCGGGCACTGGAAGCCGCCGGAGTGCCTATTATCGGCACATCGCCAGATTCTATCGATTTGGCCGAAGACCGCGAACGGTTTCAAAAACTGCTGGAACGGCTGAACTTGAAACAACCGCCGAATGCTACGGCCCGCTCTGTGGAGCAGGCGCTGAATGCCGCGAAAGAGCTGGGTTATCCGCTGGTGGTACGGCCTTCTTATGTATTGGGCGGCCGGGCGATGGAAATCGTTTTCAATGAAGAAGGTTTGCAACGTTACATGAAGGAAGCGGTCAGCGTCTCCAATGATTCACCGGTATTATTGGATCGCTTTCTGGACGATGCCGTCGAGATGGATGTCGATGCCATTTATGACGGCGAACGCGTATTAATCGGCGGTTTAATGGAACATATCGAACAGGCCGGCGTGCATTCCGGCGATTCGGCCTGTTCGTTGCCACCTTATGAATTGGCGCCTGAACTGCAGGACAAGCTGCGCGAACAAGTCGCTAAAATGGCAGAAGCATTAGGCGTAAGAGGCTTGATGAATACGCAATTTGCAATCCAGGGCAGCGACATTTATGTCTTGGAAGTCAATCCGCGGGCATCGAGGACGGCACCGTTCGTCTCCAAGGCAACCGGTTACCCGTTGGCGAAAATCGCCGCCCGCGTGATGGTCGGGCAAACGCTGTTACAACAAGGCATTACCGAAGAACGCATCCCGGACTATTATTCAGTCAAGGAAGCCGTATTCCCATTTGTGAAATTCCCTGGCGTCGATCCTTTATTAGGGCCTGAAATGAAATCCACAGGCGAAGTGATGGGGGTCGGTAAAACATTTGGCGAAGCCTTTGCAAAATCTCAACGCGCCGCAGGCGTCAACCTTAACCATAGCGGCAAAGTACTCATCAGCATACGCGATGCCGATAAAGTCAAAGCCCCGGATATTGCCCGCATGCTGGTGGAGAAAAAGTATGAGATCGTCGCAACAGGCGGGACGGCAAGACATCTTAAAGCCGCCGGAATTCCCTGTGAAGTGGTCTATAAAGTCAACGAAGGGCGGCCAAACACGGTTGATATGATTAAAAACGGTCAAATCCAGTTGATCATCAACACCACGGAAGGCAAAAAAGCCATTTCCGATTCATTCACTATGCGTAGAGAAGCCTTGCAACATCGTGTAACCTATTACACAACGATGGCAGGTGCAAAAGCGGCCTGTTACGCGCTGGGTGAACTGGATGCTGGTGATGTGAGTTGCTTACAGGATTTACATAAAAGTTTAAGTTGTCAGGACAGATAAAACTATTGGAGTTGTTGAGATGATTAAAGTACCTCTTACTGTAAAAGGCGCGGAAAAACTACGCACCGAATTGGAAGAATTAAAATCGGTGGTGCGTCCCCGCATTATTGCTTCGATTGCTACTGCACGTGCACACGGCGATTTAAAAGAAAATGCCGAATATCACGCCGCCCGTGAGCAACAAAGTTTTGCTGAAGGGCGAATTGCTGAAATTGAAGCCAAATTATCCAATGCACAAATCATTGACGTCACGAAATTGGACGCCAACGGTAAAGTGGTGTTCGGCGCTACCGTAGAAATAGAAGATGTGGAAACGGAGAAAAGGGTCGTCTACCAAATTGTTGGCGAGGATGAGGCGAATATCAAGGAAGGCCGTATTTCGATTGGCTCACCGATAGCGAGGGCATTAATCGGCAAAGAAGTTGAGGATATTGTCACCGTCAAAGCGCCGGCCGGCAATGTCGAATATGAGATTATTGCTATCGGATATATTTGATCTGCGGTGCCGGTACCCGTTTTTCTAAGGCCTACCGGCACACATTATGTCATTTATTAGGATTTAGGCGGTAGATTACGGCAATTTGACCGATAGCCTGGATAAGCTCGGCACCTGTGCCCTGGCATATTTTTTCATTAATGAGCACGCGGGCTTCGCGTTCAGCGCGGATTTTTACCTTAATCAGTTCATGGCTGTTCAGTGCCAGCTCAATTTCCGCCAACACGGCATCAGTCAATCCGGATTGGCCTATCATCACCACCGGTTTTAAGGCGTGGGCCTCAGCGCGAAGTTTTTTCTTATCTACAGCGTTCACTCGTTTTTCCTAAATCAAATAAAATTACAGCACACTATACCTAGACTATGGGACGAAGTAAAAGCAGCAATCGTTGGATGCAGGAACATTTTGCCGATGAATATGTCAAGCTGGCCCAAGCCCAAGGTTACCGGTCGCGGGCCGTCTATAAGCTGAAAGAAATCCAGGACAAAGACCAGATCATCAAGCCAGGCATGAACATCATTGACCTGGGCGCGGCCCCAGGCGGCTGGTCGCAGTTCGCCAGACAACTGATGGGCAAAAAGGACAAACTGGTTGCGTTGGACATTCTAGCCATGGATGCCCTGGACAATGTTGATTTCATCCAGGGCGACTTCACTGAAGACGCCGTGCTGCAACAGCTGTATGACCTGCTTGAAGGCGCTCCCATTAATCTGGTTATGTCGGATATGGCACCCAATATGAGCGGTAATAAAGGCGTAGATCAACCGCGTTCTATTTTTCTGGGGGAACTGGCCCTGGAAACGGCCAAAACAGTGCTAATGAAAGACGGGGCATTTCTGGTCAAATTATTTCATGGCGTGGGCTTTGAAGCTTTCCACCGCGACGTCCAACACTGTTTTTCGCAAGTGGTCATCAGAAAACCCAAAGCATCGAGGCCGCGCAGCAATGAAGTTTATATTTTAGCTAAAGGCTTTAAATAATTTTTGCAGCCCTCATACTTATACAATTACCTAATTTACAATCAAGTCACTGCATATAAATAACGGCGGTCAGGGCAATCAACTCCTGATATAATTCATTAGTTTTAAAACAAGCTGTTCAAGCCTAGGGTGTGTAATTTGAACGATATGATAAAAAATATAATCCTGTGGGTTGTCATTGCCGTGGTCTTGATGTCCCTTTTCAATAATTTTGGGCCACAAGGCGAGCGGGCTGACTCCTCGTTATCGTATTCGCAGTTCATTGATTCAGTTAAAGCGGGTCAAGTACAACAAGTGGTCATTGACGAGCATATCATCAAAGGCAAAATGCAGGGTGGCCAAGTATTTAAAACGTATGCCCCGACAGATCTGCATTTAGTTGACGACTTGCTGGCGAATGGCGTAGAAATCAAGGCCGTGCCACCGGAGCAGCCGTCCTTACTCATGCAGTTGCTGGTGTCCTTTGGGCCCATGCTGTTGCTGATTGCGGTATGGGTATTTTTCATGCGACAAATGCAAGGCGGTGGCGCAGGCGGCCGTGGCGCGATGAGCTTTGGTAAAAGCAAGGCACGCATGTTAGAAGAAGACCAAATCAAAGTCACTTTCGCAGATGTCGCAGGTTGCGATGAAGCCAAAGAAGAAGTCGTTGAAATGGTTGACTTCCTTAAAGACCCGGCAAAATACCAACGCTTGGGCGGTAAAATACCCAGAGGCGCGTTGATGATAGGCCCGCCAGGAACCGGTAAAACTTTATTGGCCAGAGCCATTGCAGGCGAAGCCAGAGTGCCTTTTTTCACGATCTCCGGCTCGGATTTTGTTGAAATGTTCGTAGGCGTAGGCGCATCGCGTGTGCGTGATATGTTCGAACAAGCGAAAAAACATGCACCCTGCATTATTTTTATTGACGAAATCGATGCCGTAGGCCGTCAACGCGGTGCTGGCTTAGGCGGCGGTAATGACGAACGGGAACAAACGCTAAACCAATTATTGGTTGAAATGGACGGTTTTGAAGGCAATGAAGGGATTATCGTCATCGCGGCAACTAACCGGCCTGATGTGCTGGACAAAGCCTTATTACGTCCAGGCCGCTTCGACCGCCAAGTGACGGTCGGCTTGCCTGATGTCAGAGGACGTGAGCAAATCCTTAAAGTGCACATGAAAAAAGTGCCTGCCGCTGATGACGTTGAAATCAAATATATTGCCCAAGGCACGCCGGGGTTTTCAGGCGCCGATTTGGCCAATCTGATTAACGAAGCGGCCTTGTTTGCTGCCAGAATGAACAAACGTGTCGTCAGCATGTTCGATCTGGAAAAAGCCAAAGACAAACTCATCATGGGGGCTGAGAGGCATACCATGGTTATGGGCGACAAAGAAAAGAAAATGACTGCCTACCATGAAGCAGGCCATGCGATTGTCGGCAAACTGACACCAGAGCATGACCCCGTCTATAAAGTCAGCATCATGCCTAGAGGACGTGCGTTGGGCGTGACCATGTTCTTACCCGAAAAAGACCAGTACAGTGCCAGCAAACAAAAACTGGATAGCATGATTTCTAGCCTTTATGGCGGACGTATTGCCGAGGAACTGATTTTCGGCTGGGAGCAAGTCAGCACCGGCGCATCCAACGACATAGAACGGGCCACAGAGCTTGCCAGAAACATGGTCACCAAATGGGGCTTGTCGCAACGGTTAGGCCCGCTGTCTTATAGTGAAGAAGAAGGCGAGGTTTTTCTGGGGCGCTCAGTCACTCAGCACAAATCTGTCGCTGAAGAAACGTCCCATACCA
Source organism: Methylovulum sp. (assembly GCA_030653435.1). Taxonomy (GTDB): domain Bacteria; phylum Pseudomonadota; class Gammaproteobacteria; order Methylococcales; family Methylomonadaceae; genus Methylovulum. The sequence continues at coordinate 3,653 of JAURZI010000102.1, read as the reverse complement.
TAGACGAAGAAATCCGCTCTTTTATTGACCGCAACTATGAGCGCGCAGAAAATATCATCAAAGAAAATATCGATATACTACACGCCATGGCATCAGCCTTAATCAAATATGAGACTATCGACAAAGATCAAATCGATGACCTGATGGCGCGCAGGCCGGTCAGGGATCCTAAAGGCTGGGATGACACACCGCCGCATGGAGACACGACAATAGACGAGATCAAAAGCAAGGACGATAAAAAAACTGAACCGTCAATTGGCGGGGCTGCCGAGCAAAATTAATCGCTTTTGCAAGCTGGACAGAAAAGGGAGGCATGACGCCTCTCTTTTTTTTTACAAGCATTATCGAGCTACAACACCATAAGAACTAGAAGCAATATCTTTGAATATGACAACAAAAAAATATTTTGGCACTGACGGCATCCGAGGCAAAGTAGGCGAACCCCCCATAACCGCAGATTTTTTACTGAAACTGGGCTGGGCGGCCGGCCAAGTGTTTGCCAAAGAAGGCCACGATTTTGTCTTGGTTGGCAAAGACACCCGAATTTCAGGCTACATGTTCGAATCCGCAATGGAGGCAGGGTTAACCGCTGCCGGAATGAACACGCGCCTACTGGGGCCCATGCCCACACCTGGTATCGCTTATTTGACCCGCACATTAAGGGCGCAAGCGGGCATCGTGATTAGTGCATCACATAACCCTTACTATGATAATGGTGTCAAATTTTTCTCGACACAGGGCAACAAATTACCGGATGCCGTGGAACAACAAATAGAGCACTATATTGATTCGCCAATGACCACAGTAGAATCCGCAAAACTGGGTAAAGCAAAACGCGTAGTGGATGCCCCCGGTCGTTATATCGAATTTTGCAAGGCAAGCGTACCCACACGCCTCGATTTTGACAATATGAAAATTGTCATTGATTGCGCCCACGGCGCAACTTACCACATTGCCCCCCATGTATTCAGCGAAATAGGTGCCGAGGTCATTGCTATCGGCGTCGAACCCAACGGCATTAACATTAATGACGAATGCGGCGCAACCAAGCCGGAATTGCTGGCGGCAACCGTTTTAGCCCATCATGCCGATCTAGGCATCGCCCTTGACGGCGATGGTGACCGGCTGATTATGGTTGACCATAAAGGTGAAATCGTTGACGGTGACGAGCTCATTTATATCATCGCCAAATCACGATTGGCCGCCGGGCAAATGATCGGGCCGGTCGTCGGCACACTAATGACCAATCTGGGCATGGAACACGGCCTCAAGCGACTAGGCGTCAATCTGTTGAGGGCCAAAGTAGGCGACCGCCATGTCATGGAAATGCTGGACAAGCACGATGGCATTTTGGGTGGCGAGAACTCCGGGCATATTATCTGCCTGGATAAAACAACGACTGGTGACGGCATTATCGCCGCCTTGCAAGTCATCGCAGAAATGCAGTACAGCGGGAAAAACCTACATGAGCTCAAAGCAGGCATGCAAAAATACCCGCAAGTCCTCATCAACCTCAAAACCCATAAAAAAATCAGCCTGGACAGCAATACCGCAATACAGGCGGCGGTAAAAGCCACAGAACGCAAACTGGGCGATCAGGGACGGGTTTTGCTTAGGGCTTCCGGCACAGAACCATTAATCCGAGTCATGGTAGAAGGCGAGCATAAAGATTTGGTACAAAATTATGCAGACCAATTGGCTGATGAAGTTAAGAAAGCAATAGGTGCTTGAACTAAAGGTTATTAGCCTATATCATAGCGAGTTTTATTCTAAGCGGGAGTAATGATGCGTCAGTCACTGGTTGTAGGAAATTGGAAAATGAATGGCACTCGTGCAAGCACTGCCGCGCTTGCCCAAAGTATCATTACTGGATTAGGTGCAAACAGCGCAGGCTGCGCCGTTTGCGTGCCTTATATTTTTCTCGCCAGTGTTGGTGAAATCATTAAAGGCAGCGGATTGGCCTTGGGTGCACAAAATGTTGCCAACCAGCCATCCGGTGCATACACAGGTGAAATTTCAGCATCCATGCTGAATGAGTTTGGTTGCCAATATGTATTGGTTGGGCATTCGGAACGGCGCAGCTATTATGGCGACACCAACGCATCGGTAGCCGAGCGTTTTTGTCAGGCACAAACACAAAACATCACGCCTATCTTATGTATAGGCGAAACATTGGAACAACGCGAGCAAGATCAAACCTTTGCTGTCGTTAATGAACAACTCGATGCCGTTATCAATCTGGCAGGCATAGACGCCCTCAACTCCGCAGTGCTTGCTTATGAACCGGTTTGGGCTATAGGAACAGGAAAAACGGCAAGCGATGAACAGGCTCAAGAAGTTCATCAACATATTCGCCAATATATAGCCGCCAAAAACCAAACCATTGCCGACAAAATACAAATTTTATACGGTGGCAGCGCTAAGCCTGATAATGCCAAAGGGTTATTTGCCATGCCCGATATTGACGGCGGCTTAATAGGTGGGGCTTCCCTGGATGCGGACTCCTTTTTAAAGATTTATCATTCGATTTAAAACAAACTTTCATGTATCAAGTAATTATTGTTATTCATGTACTGCTGGGTTTAGGCATTATCGGCCTAATATTGATCCAGCAAGGCAAAGGTGCCGACGCCGGAGCGACTTTTGGCGCGGGTGCATCTGGCTCGGTTTTTGGTGCACAGGGCGCAGCGTCATTCCTATCGAGAACAACGGCGACCCTAGCAGCCTTGTTCTTTATAACCAGCTTAGGTCTGGCAATATTAAACAGCAAACAAGGCGCGGCTTATGATCTGATGACTGCCGCACCGGCCACTAAGGATTCATCAGGCATGCCTGACATAGCTGTGCCAAAAACGACCGAAATATCGCCCAATGCATCCACCGGCAAACCTGAAGAAATGCCGACTGTGCCGTCAACTGCCGCCACTGGACAGCCTACCGCTCAAGATCAGCCTCTGGTAAACCCTGCAATGGCTACAAAAGAAAACGTCCCGCCAGCAACACCTAAAAAAACAGAAAGCAAATAACACTGTAAACCTGTTTAAGCCGATGTGGTGAAATTGGTAGACACGCCATCTTGAGGGGGTGGTGACGCAAGTCGTGCCGGTTCAAATCCGGCCATCGGTACCAAATAAGGGTTTTAAGAGACCCAAAGAAGTACAAGAACCCGCAAGTTATCTGGCTTAGCGGGTTTTTTATTGTCCAACGATGTGCAGCGAAATACCACCATATACACGGTAATTCGTTACGTTTATTGTTACCTTTGCTATAGTGCCTCAAAAAAGGTAACAATCGAGGTAACAAAATGGCTCATAAACTCAATAAAGACAGAGTCTACAGGGCAGCCAAATCCAAAGATAAGGATTACACCATTAACGACGGCGGCGGCCTGTATTTACTTATTAAAGCCAACGGCTCCAAACTTTGGCAATTCGTTTACACCATCGAAGGCAAGCGTAAAAAGCTGGCACTAGGCATTTATCCAAACATCACTTTGGAAGCATCCCGGCGAAGGGTGCAGCCTCAATTTAAAGCAGTCGTAACAGAAGGAACGCCAAAAAGATTTATTTTTTGCCAAAACTGTGTCCATCTTTGAGCCGTTAAAACTAATGCCCGTAAATTTAAGATGCCTGCAGCCCCCGGTTGTTTCCAGC
>JAURZI010000087.1 GCA_030653435.1 Methylovulum sp. | reverse complement strand
TGTGAACGGCTATTGAAATCCGCGTAAATATGGCCGCAAAGCCGGATTTTGATTAGGCGCCTGCCGGTCTCGGTTTTTATGGGTTGTGTTGGTGTGGCAGAGTGTGTCGCACAATGATGTGCTGGCACAGATGAGGAAGATACGGTAAAAAGGGTGCCTGCCTTCGGCAAGATGCAGGCACGACACCGGCACAAACCAGCCAGTCCACCCCGATGTCGCGCCCCGCTCGCCCAGACGGGTGACGTTGCAAGCGAAGTATTCCACGAGTCACCTGATTCTGTCGAGCCTCCGTCGGCTTTTTATTGCCGATGGAACCGCCCGCCAGACATTATCTATGCGCCCGCTGCCACACAGCAGTATTGATCTGCAGTCACTGCGACCGTGGACAGCGCTACTGTGCCGGTGATTGCGCAAAACTGGCACGAACCCAATCTCTGCAAGAGGCAGGTCAACGCTATCAGTTGAGCCGGTATGGACGCCTTAAACACGCCGCGCGCCAGTGCCTTTATCGTGATCGTCAATCGAAAGTGACGCATCACGGTTCCCCACCTCGAACTCCGGATGATTTACTGCCAACCAGTCCGACGTTGCCTGTAAAAAGTGCGCCGCAGCTCTGGCACTGCCATTTTTGCGGTCAGTTACAGACGCAATTCGTGCGTCTTGACTTCCTGCATCGTCGGATACGTCGTCCTTTACGCACATCTGACCGGAGAGAATCGCACCATGACCCTAACCCCTGACATTGAAGCTCAAATACTTCGCTATTACCACGTTGAGAAATGGCGCAACGGCACCATCGCGCGGCAACTGCACGTCCACCACAGCAGTGTTGAACGCGTATTGAGCCAGGCCGGACTGCCGCGCATCGGCCCGGTTCGGCCTTCCGGCATTGATCCCTATCTGCCGTTTATTCGCCAAACGCTGGAGAAATTCCCTAAGCTGACTTCTACTCGCCTGCATGTCATGGTCACGGAGCGTGGCTACACAGGCAGCCCTGACCACTTCCGGCATTTGATCAGCCACCATCGCCCCCGTCCGCAGGCAGAAGCCTATTTACGACTGGTCACCTTGCCGGGCGAACAAGCCCAAGTGGATTGGGGGCACTTCGGCCATCTCAATATCGGCCGTGCGCGTCGTCCGCTGATGGCCTTCGTCATGGTGCTGTCCTGGTCACGACGTATCTTTTTGCGCTTCTCTCTGGATGCCAGGATGGAGAGTTTTTTACGCGGGCATGTGGGTGCCTTCGAGGCGTGGGGCGGATTGCCGAGGGTATTGCTCTACGACAACCTCAAGAGCGCTGTGCTCGAACGTCAGGGCGATGCCATACGTTTCCATCCCACGCTGCTGGAGTTCGCCGGCCGCTATCTTTATGAACCACGCCCTGTGGCGGTGGCACGGGGAAAT
>JAURZI010000081.1 GCA_030653435.1 Methylovulum sp. | reverse complement strand
GTGCGCGCCTTGGAAGCTAAGGCGCGCACGGCACGCCCTACCGGGGGATTCCGGAGACGGGACAGTGTTGTGTATAACGATGAGAGCGGGTGCTTGGGAGCTAAAGAAGTCCGGGAAACATTGATTTCAACTGTAATTGCTTTAAATTTCCCCACCATTGTAGCCAGCGCAATGGTAACTCTTCCTTATCGCCTCCCACAATTCGAGAATAAACTTGAGTTTTCTTATCAAAGCTATAGTAAATATACTCGTACCCATTATTGGAAAAATCGTCATCAATTGATTGCCTTGCAAGCTCTTCCGACTCAAATATTCTAATATCTTTGTCAATCAAAGAATTACTTAAATTTGCAGCCACTATTTTTTCTTGAATCAATTCACCAACTAAATATTCAATGGAATCCTTAATGAGATAATATGAATAAAAATAATCGGTTGTTGAATCTCTAAGCCATATTGAAGGCACAGCCGTAAAAAATCTAGCACCATTACAGCCAACTATACAAACTGTAGACAACATAGTGTCTTGGTATTTAACGAAATATTCATATAGGGATGACTCGGGTCTGTAAAATCGAGAACACCACGGTTCTTCATATTTTTCATGAAAGTCGCTGTTCGTTATGATTTTGAATTCTGGATGTAGTTCATAGTAGTAACCTATATCTTCAGTCTCGATTTCTTTCCAATTCTCAATATCTGTAAGATAGTCTTTTAAACTATCAATTGGCTTTAATTCTTGAGAAAGAATTCCGCCACCAAGCTCATTCTTTATAAAACTAAAAATATTTCCTAGCGGGTCAATTTCCATTTCCAAAATCAAACCCAGCAATGTTTGAATATCATAGATATCTACTGCTGGTTCAAACATCAAATTATGCGGATTTGAATAAGATTTTGTTTTTAGCTGGTCTGCATCTTTAGATATAGAAATAAATTTGAATTTGTAGCCAGAATACTTTGGATTAACTTTTTTTAAAGAACGTTCTATCTTATCTTTGGTAGATGTTGAGGATACCGAGACTACAATTCGATTATTTTCATCGACTAAATCAATCCCAGGCTCATTGTGATCCGCTGTTTTTACCAGCTTCAAATCAAATAGCATATTAAAAAAGTCCCGAAAAAATCTTTCCGAGTGAATATGGTAATCGAGAAGATTAAAGCTACCTCTCAATAGAATTAGGCTGGCAAACTCATTAAGTTTGTCACTTATGTAATTGAAGTACTTTGAACGATTCATAATCAGCTTTATTGAGATGGTTGTTTAGTGAGATAGGATGGCAAAGAAACAGGAAGTGATTTTTTGATGGGCTTCCTAACATCAGCCTATCCTACATCCAATGACTCAAAACAAAAAATACCGCTGAGCAAACGGCAACACCGCCACCGGTTCACACGTCAACAACTGCCCGTCCGCCCGTACCGCATAAGTTTGCGGGTCAACTTCCATCACGGGTTGGTATGCATTATGAATCAAATCCTTCTTGCCGATGTTACGGGTATTTTTGACGACGCCTATGCGTTTATGCAAACCTAACGCAGTCGTCACGCCGCCTGCCACCGCCGCTTGCGGCAGGAAAATCATCGACGTGGCGGCTGCGGTGACGCCGAACGCCCCGAACATAGGCCGATAATGTACGGGTTGCGGGGTGGGTATCGACGCGTTGGGGTCGCCCATCGCGGCGGCGGCAATCAGACCACCTTTTAAAACCAGGCTAGGTTTTACGCCGAAAAACGCCGGATTCCACAGCACCAAATCGGCGAGTTTGCCAATTTCTATCGAGCCAACTTCATGGGCGATGCCGTGACTGATGGCGGGATTGATCGTGTACTTGGCGATATAGCGTTTGATGCGGAAATTGTCGTTATCCGCGCCGTCTTCGGGCAATGCGCCGCGCTGGATTTTCATTTTATGCGCGGTTTGCCAGGTGCGAATAATCACTTCACCGACTCTGCCCATCGCCTGCGAATCCGACGAAATCATCGAGAACGCGCCCAAGTCGTGCAGGATGTCTTCGGCGGCGATAGTTTCCCGGCGGATACGTGATTCGGCGAAGGCGACGTCTTCGGGAATGCTGGGGTCGAGATGATGGCAAACCATCAGCATATCCAGATGCTCGTCCACGGTATTGACGGTGTAAGGCCGCGTGGGGTTGGTGGATGACGGCAGCACATTCGGCAATCCGCAGGCCTTGATGATGTCCGGCGCATGGCCGCCGCCCGCGCCTTCAGTATGATAGGTATGTATCGTGCGGCCTTGGAACGCGGCGATGGTGTCCTCGACAAAACCGGATTCGTTCAGCGTGTCGGTGTGGATCGCCACCTGCACATCGAAGCGCTCGGCGACGCCCAGGCAGCAATCTATCGCGGCGGGCGTTGTGCCCCAGTCTTCGTGCAGTTTCAAACCCATCGCCCCGGCTTGGATTTGCTCTTCCAACGCGCCGGGCAAGCTGGCGTTGCCTTTACCCAGCAAGCCGAAATTCATAGCAAAGCCGTCCAAGGCCAACAGCATTTGCTGTATATGCCACGGGCCTGGCGTGCAAGTGGTGGCATTTGTGCCCGTCGCGGGGCCGGTGCCGCCGCCTATCATCGTCGTCACGCCGGAATTCAACGCTTCTTCAATTTGTTGCGGGCAGATGAAATGGATATGCGCGTCTATACCGCCTGCCGTCAGGATATTGCCTTCGCCCGCGATAATTTCCGTGCCGGGGCCGATAATCATGTCCACGCCGGATTGGATGTCGGGATTGCCCGCTTTGCCTATCGCGGCGATGCGCCCGTTTTTAACACCGACATCGGCCTTGATGATGCCCCAGTAATCGACGACCAGCGCATTGGTAATCACCAAATCCATCGCGGTAAAGGAATCCACCTGGCTTTGCCCCATGCCGTCGCGGATGACCTTGCCGCCGCCGAATTTAACTTCTTCGCCATAAAAAGTGCGGTCGGCTTCGACTTGTAAAAACAATTCGCTATCGCCCAAACGGACTTTATCGCCCGTGGTCGGGCCGAACATATCCGCGTAGGCTGATCTGCTGATTTTGCTCATAACTTAGCCTCTGCTGGTTTGGCATCCAAACAGCCCATGACCGCTTGCCGAAACCCGTAAACACGGCGCAAACCGCCGAACGGCACCAACTGGATTTGCCGCTGCTGTCCAGGCTCGAAGCGCACCGCCGTGCCTGCCGGAATATCCAGACGGAAGCCCCGCGCCAATTCGCGGTCAAAATGCAAGGCCGGATTAGTTTCATAAAAATGATAATGCGAGCCGACTTGTATCGGGCGGTCGCCGCTGTTGGCAACTACCAGGGTCAGCGTCGGGCAATCGGCGTTTAACTCAATCTCGCCAGCGGCGGGGATGATTTCTCCGGGGATCATGGCGTCTCCTAAAATGTGTTGAGGTTACCCATAGGGCATAAAAGCGTCAGCGCGACCTAAGCTATCGGGTTGTGCACCGTGACCAATTTCGTGCCATCAGGAAACGTCGCTTCCACCTGCACGTCCGGCAACATCTCGCTGATGCCGTCCATGACATCATCCCGGCTTAACAAGGTGCGCCCGTATTCCATCAGCTCGGCAACGCTGCGCCCGTCCCTGGCTCCTTCCATAATGGCCGCAGAAATATACGCGACGGCTTCGGGATAATTCAGCCGCAGGCCACGGGCTTTGCGCCGCTCTGCCAACAAAGCTGCGGTGAAGATCAATAACTTGTCTTTCTCATGTAGTGTCAGTTGCATAGTGGTTTCCAGTATTCACAAAAGAAGGTTGATTTCAATGGTGCGCCACTGATGTGTTGATATTGCAAGCAAAAAATGCCGACAACGAAACCCACATAATGTTATTGGCTACAGCAATTTTTACCACTTTGCTGCATAGGTGGGCACGGTATCGTGGCATAAGAACAAAAAACACAACAATCACCGGCCTTCGGGCGTAGCAGCCCATGACAAGCTTCGCATTCATAAAACCACAGGCAAGCATCAGTTGGCATGATCTCCAGTTTTGTATGACCGCATTCTGGACAAGTGACTGTTGATTCAAGGATGAGTGTTGGCATTTATTTTTCTTGGTTGATTGATTGATTGATTGATAAAAGGGCAAACGCCATTCCTGGTTAATCAAGTCGCCCAAATACGCGGCGCACAAGCATCGCGGCCAACAACATCCGGCCGCAACAAACGCCAAACCTGCTGGAAAAAATCGCGTAACCGGTCGGCGCGGCTGTCCAGGGCTCGGCAGACCAGCATATCGCCCAACAACGTCACGCCACGCCCGGAAGCCTCGCCAATCAATGCGTGTACTGCCGCCAACTGCAACGCCGTGGCAGGGCACGCGAACATCGTCCCGCAGGCGGAATGCCCGTTTAAGCCCCAGTTGGCGGCAAACGCCCCGGCATCTATCCGCATGCGTTCACGATAAAACAACTCGCCAGCGCGGAAGATTTGCCAATTCATAGCGACGTCACCTGTAGTGAAACCTTCCTGCGCGGCAGGCCGTCCCAGTGCAAGGATTTCCCAGCCGATAAAGCGCGCGTCGGCCGCCAAATCCAAACGCACATCCGACGCCACTTGTGCGCCTTCGTAAATAATCGTTTCCTGCGGCAACCATTCCAACGATGCACCCGCCGCTACCGTCAACGCCAGTTGTTGCCGCGCCAGCTTGCCGTCGCTACGGTAAAACTTGCCCGCCGCAGGTGTCGTAACCAACGCAGCGCTACCCGTCGCGGCGTTAACGGCTATCGTCAAGTTATCCCCCGCCACAACGCCGCCAGGTGGATGCAACACATAGACATGGCATACCTCGCCTTCGGGATAAAAGGGCCGCTGCACCGTTAACGGGCCGATATGGCGGCGTTGCGCCAGTACGGTTTTGCCGTATTTATGTTCGAAGCCCAGTTCTAGTTGGGCTTGCCAGCCTTGGGATTGTGGGATGTTTGCCGCTTTTTGCAAGGCGTTGGGGTTCAATATGCGATTACCCGCGTTGAGTATTTATATACTGACTATAAGCTTTCTTTTCCAGGCACTGTCTGCAGAGCTTAAGCCAACTCAAGCCCCAGCCAAAAAACCCAACCCAACCACAGCGCAGACCAAGCCAAACCCGGCGCCTAGCATTTTCAACCTGGCCGCCGCCAATAAGCCAACCGCAACACCCAAGCCATGCAGCACAGCCGTGGTCAACAAAAAGCCTGCCGAATAGGCCAGCGCGTCGGTGCCGTCCGTAAGTTCCAAGGCATGGACATAACCGTGAGCGAGTGCGAAGACCGCGACTAAGGCCGTTGCCAAAACGGCTGACATACGCGTGTTACGCCATACCAACAGGCCAGAAGCTATTACCGAAACCGCAACCCAGCTTTCCGCCGCCGCGACGGTGACTCCGAGCAAGGATAAACCCGCACCTGCGCCCATTGCCGTTAAAAATGCCGTTGGCAACAACCATAACGACCGCCCGCCGCGCATCGCGGCCCATAAACCCACCGCCAGCATGACCAATAAATGGTCGATGCCGATTAACGGGTGCAACACGCCATCTAGCCAGCCATGTACTGCGCCGATGCCGGTATGCGCGTAGACAGGTAATGATAACAATGACAATAAAGCGGCCAATACGCCCAATGATTTTACTTTCATAACAGTTCCTCATTATTTTTACAGGTTGCCAAGTCGAAACTTGGGGAGGTGATGAATGTACCACGAAATAAGCAGGATACGCATCGTGCGCCGTTTTGAAAACCGTTGATTAGCTAAAAAACGCGATACCTTCCCGCATCCACAAATCCATCAAACCGTTAAATACTGTTTCACCATGCCTTCGGTCAATTCATCCATTGCGCCAACCGCGACATTCCGTCCCCTGTCCATAATGCAAAAGCGATCTGCGACTTTTCGGGCAAACGGTAATTTTTGCTCAACCAGCAACACCGTCACGCCTAACTCCTGATTAATTTTGTTGATGGCCTCATGCACTTCGCCCAAAGCATAAGGGTTGGGTTTAGGCATCGCTAGCGGTGTGCCGCGAGAGCGGTTGAGACGGATAATGACATCGCCGATTTCGCTGACAATATTCGGTTGTATGCCTTCGGTGGGCTCGTCCAAAATCAATAAACGCGGATTCAGCACCAAAGCGCGTCCTATCGCCAATTGCTGCTGCTGGCCACCGGACAAATCGCCGCCACGCCGATTGAGCATCTGCTTCAACACCGGAAAAATATCGTAGATATGCTCGGGTATTTTTTTGATGCCGTGCTTACGGGCGGCCCGCAAGCCGGTTTTGAGGTTTTCTTCCACGGTCAGTAACGGAAAGATTTCCCGCCCTTGCGGCACATAGCCTATGCCGAGTTCGGCGCGTTTTTCGGCCTTGCCGTCAGCCAAGGGCTGACCGTCCATTGCCATCGTGCCGCCCCTGACCGGAACCAGTCCCATGATGGCTTTTAACAAGGTAGTTTTGCCGACACCGTTGCGCCCCATCAAACAGACACAAGCCCCCTCCGGCACATTCAGCTCCAAATCCCACAAGGTATGGCTTTCGCCGTAATATTGTTGCAATGCGTTGATCTTTAGCATCAGCCCCCCAAATAAACTTGAATGACGCGCGGGTCGTTTTGCACTTCGTCCATCGTGCCTTCGGTCAATACCGAACCCTCATGCAGCACGGTGACTTTCCGCGCAATCGAACGCACGAATTCCATATCATGCTCAACCACGACAATAGATTGCTGGCCTTGCAGCGACACTAACAGCTCCGCCGTGCGTTCGATTTCCTGATGCGTCATGCCCGCTATCGGTTCATCGACCAGCATGACTTTAGGCTCCTGCATCAATAACATGCCAATTTCCAGCCATTGCTTTTGCCCATGCGAGAGTATGCCGGCGCGGGCTTGCTGCAAGGCGCTTAAACCCACCGTTTCCAGAATATGGTTAATACGGTCGCGTTGCTCGCCGGTTAAGCGAAAGAACAATGTCGGCCATGTGCGCTTGTCGGCTTTTAACGCCAGCTCCAGATTTTCAAACACCGTCAGCGCATCGAACACGCTGGGCTTTTGAAATTTCCGGCAAATACCCGCCTGGGCAATCGCGGGCTCGTCCATTTGCAACAAGTCTATGGTTTGCCCGAAAAATACCGAACCGGTATCGGGGCGGGTTTTACCGGTGATGACATCCATCAGCGTGGTCTTGCCCGCGCCGTTGGGGCCGATCAGGCAGCGCAACTCGCCTGCATCAATATATAAAGACAGCTTGTTCAGGGCCTTGAAGCCGTCGAAACTGACGCTGACATCCTCCATATATAAAATCGGCCCATGGCGGGTATCGACCTGCCCTTCGACAAATAAATGACCCAGGCTGATTTTGTCGTTCTCATCAAACAGGTTTTCCGCATACGTGTTCATGCCTGCTGCCCCTGTAAACGACGCCGCATCAAGCCGACTATGCCGTCTGGCAATAACACCGTCACGACAATAAACACGGCGCCTAACGTAAACAACCAGATTTCCGGCAATAGGCCCGTCAACACGGTTTTGCCGTAATTGACCAGCACCGCGCCGATGATGGCGCCGTACAAGGTGCCGCGCCCGCCCATCGCCACCCAAATGACGATTTCCAAGGAATTCAGCGGCGAAAACTCGCTGGGATTGATGATGCCGACTTGCGGCACATACAACGCGCCGGCAATACCTGCCAGCATCGCCGCGAACACGAAGATCCACAGCTTGAACATTTCGACGCGATAGCCCAGAAAACGCACCCGCGATTCCTGGTCGCGTATCGCCGTGACTACGCGCCCCAACTTGGTGTTGACCAACCAGCGGCAGAGCAGGAAGGCGGCGATCAAGGCCATGCCCGACAGCATCAGCAACACGGCGCGCACCGCTTCGGACTGAATGTTAAAGCCCAGCAGATCTTTAAAATCGGTCAGGCCGTTATTGCCGCCGAAGCCCATTTCATTGCGGAAAAACGCCAGCAATAAGGCATAAGTCAAGGCCTGGGTCATGATCGACAAATACACGCCGGTGACCCGTGAACGGAACGCCAGCCAGCCGAACACAAAAGCCAATGCGCCGGGCGCCAGCACGACCATCAGCAATGCAAACCCGAAGTGGTCGAAGCCGTGCCAATACCAGGGCAGTTCTTTCCAGTTCAGGAACACCATAAAATCCGGCAATAAAGGATCGCCGTAGACGCCGCGCGTACCGATCTGGCGCATCAAATACATGCCCATCGCATAACCGCCCAACGCGAAAAACGCGCCGTGGCCCAGCGCCAGTATGCCGCAATAGCCCCAGACCAAATCCAGCGACAGGCCCAGTAGCGCGAACGTCAGGTATTTGCCCAGCACCGACACGGTATAAGCGGAAAAATGCAGCGGCGAATCGGCGGGGAACACCAGATTGCAGAACGGGATGATAAATGTCACCGCCGCCAGCGCCATCAGCACCGCCGTGCAGGTTTTATCCTGGCCTAATGCTATTAATTTCATATCAGAACCTTATGAATGTTTTGATCGGTCTCGGAAAAGCTATTTGTCCACGAAAATCAATATAGGGTACGCATCGCGCACCTTTTCCGGCTAAATCGAATTACGAATCCGCCGCCCGACCTTTCTGAGGAAACAGGCCGCGCGGGCGTTTCTGGATAAATAAGATGATAAACACCAGCACCAGGATCTTCGCCAATACCGCGCCGGCGAACGGCTCCAAAAACTTGTTGGCTATCCCTAACGAAAAACCGGCAACCAATGTTCCCAGCAAATTGCCGACGCCGCCGAACACGACGACCATAAACGAATCGACGATATAAGCCTGCCCCAGATTCGGGCCGACATTGGTGATCTGGCTTAACGCCACACCGGCCACGCCGGCAATGCCTGAACCCAGGCCAAACGTCATGGCATCCACTTTATCGGTGGGAATGCCCATCGCCCTGGCCATTTTGCGGTTTTGCGCCACCGCCCGCACTTCCAAGCCCAACTTCGTGCGTTTGAGGATTTGCAACAGCATGACAAACACCAACAAACAAAACACCAGAATATAAAAGCGGTTCCAGGTCAGCGATAAAAAATCATTGATTTGCCACGAACCGCTCATCCATTCCGGCGTCGCGACGCTACGGTTTAACGGCGAAAAAATAGAGCGTACGCTTTGTTGCAGGATCAGACTGACGCCGAACGTGGCCAGCAAGGTTTCCAGCGGCCTGCCGTACAAAAAACGGATAATGCCGCGCTCGATCGCAATGCCTACCAGCGCCGAAATGACAAACGCCGCCGGAATCGACAGCAACAACGAAACCCCCAGGTAATTGGGCATCAGTTGCTGCATGACATAAGTGGTATAAGCGCCCAGCATCATCAATTCGCCATGCGCCATATTGATAACGCCCATGACGCCAAAAGTGATGGCCAGGCCGATTGCCGCCAACACCAGCACCGCGCCCAGGCTCAAACCGAAAAATACCGTTTCTATTGCGCTGTACCACTGCAAGCGTGCGTTGATGTTGATCAACGACGCTTTGGCCAGATTTCTGATGTCGGCATCCGCTTCCAAAAACTCGCCGTTTTCATCTTTTTCCACCATCGCGTTTAAACGGTTAGCCACATCCTGGCTGTTATACGCTTTCAAGGCTTCAATCGCCATGACGCGCACGGCTTTGTCATCGCTGTCCATGTCCCGCAACAGCAACGCCACGTTGATGGCTTGCCGCACATCGCCATCCTGTTCCTGCTCTGCGCGAGCCCGCAATAAGGCCAGGTCTTTTTCGTCCGCAGCCTTAGCCATGGCCTTGACTGCCGCCAGCCTTACCGCCGGGTCATCGGCGGTCAATTCCAATTGGCCGATGATTTTCCTTAGCGTGCCGCGCATTTTGTTCGTCAAATTAATTTTGGTGATCGCGTCATGGCCCATAGCGCCCAGAGTTTCGCCGCTGAGCGCATCACGGGCATCAAAACCCTGGTGGTTATCGGTCGCTATCAGCAGCCTGGCATCGGCTTTGGCAATAAATAACTTGCCGTCGAGCAAGGCCTGCAAGATCCCCAAGTTGCGCGAATCTTTGATGTCGCCGAGCTTGATAATGGCTTGTTCGCGTTCCGGCATCGAGCCTTGTTTCAGACCGTCCAGCGCATCCAGCCACGGATGCGCCACCGCTGTATCCTGGCCGCCGTGCGCCGCCAGCGAACAGACCAGCATCAGCACCGCAAGCCATTTAAAGTGTCGTATTAAGGGAAGGCTGTTCATCGTATGTCCTGGTAGGGTACGCAACGCGTACCTTTTTGAATGTTGTGCCCATCACCAAAAGGTACGCGTTGCGTACCCTACTTTCTGTGGCAGTTTGCAGGTTGGCGTAAGCTGCGGCCCGCAGCATTAAATGCCGGGAGCCGCTAGCCTAAGCCAGATTGTCAATAATTCTGCCCGGAACACTTTTTGGTCTTGGTGTTGTAGTTGCCGCAACTGATAGGCGCAGTCCAATCGGCAATAATGGGTTTGCTTTCCGGCAAGAAATCAGACCACGCATCGCCATCCACCAGTTTGTTGGTTTGCCATACCGTGACAAATTGCCCGTCATCCTGGATCTCGCCGATTAACACCGGTTTGCTGATATGGTGGTTAGGCAACATTTTCGACATGCCGCCGGTCAAGTTCGGGTATTCCACGCCGATAATCGCGTTTTGCACGGCGGCAGGATCGGTGCTGCCGGCTTTTTCGACCGCTTTAACCCACATATTGAAGCCAATGTAATGCGCTTCCATCGGGTCGTTGGTCACGCGCTTCGGATTTTTGATGTAATCTTTCCATTGTTTGATGAAGGCCGCGTTTTTGGTCGTGTCAACGCTCATGAAATAATTCCAGGCCGCCAAATGGCCGACCAGCGGTTTCGTGTCGATGCCCGACAACTCCTCCTCACCCACAGAGAACGCCACGACCGGGATGTTTTCAGCCGATACGCCCTGGTTGCCCAGTTCCTTGTAGAAAGGCACGTTGGCATCGCCGTTGATCGTCGAGACCACAGCCGTTTTCTTGCCTGCCGAACCGAATTTCTTGATGTCGGCGACAATGCTTTGCCAATCGGAATGCCCGAACGGCGTGTAGTTAATCATGATGTCTTTTTTCGCGACTTTCTTGGATTTCAGGTAGGCCTCGAGGATTTTATTGGTCGTGCGCGGGTAGACATAATCCGTTCCCGCCAACACCCAGCGTTTAACCCCTAAATCGTTCATCAGATAATCGACGGCCGGAATGGCTTGCTGATTAGGCGCAGCGCCGGTGTAGAACACGTTTTTTGAAGACTCTTCGCCTTCGTATTGCACCGGATAAAACAGGATGCCGTTCAATTCTTCGATGACCGGCAAGACCGATTTGCGCGAGACGGAAGTCCAGCAGCCGAAAATCGCGGCGACTTTGTCTTTGGTTAACAATTCACGGGCCTTCTCCGCAAATAACGGCCAGTTCGACGCCGGATCGACGACGACGGCTTCGAGCTTTTTACCCAGCAAACCGCCTTTTTTGTTTTGCTCGTCAATCAACATCAACATCGTGTCTTTCAGCGTAGTTTCGCTGATCGCCATCGTGCCGGACAGGGAATGCAGCACGCCGACTTTAATCGTGTCCTCCGCATGTGCAGACGTGACCATCAAAGCCGACACGGCAATCGTGACAGCCAGTTTTTTACAGACTTGCAGATAATTTTTCATAACATATTCCTAGAATGTGCGCGTTAGATTTGCCATTGGAAGCCGAGGTTCATGGCGTTGACGTTGTCGCCGGAGGCGGTTGAGCTGTAATCCAGGCCTTTGGTCAACAGGTCGCCGTATTGCCAACTGAGGGAAATCTTGGCGTTATGACCATCGATGACATAGTTGACACCCGCTTCGTACACGTCCCGTTCGGCGCTCTTGACGGGCGAGACATTGACGTAACGGACGAACGGCTGCACCAAACCTATCCAGACTTTTTGCGGAAATAAATACATGCCGCTGACATCGTAAGCATCGCCCTCAAACATCGAGAAACCGCCGCCGGCGAGCCGCGATGCCATGCTGTAGCCCTCTATGCCGTAGTTTTTGTATTCGCCGTTTAACGTGACCACGCCATTGTTAGGCAACACTTTTTCCATCAGCACATCAAGCGTAGTGCCTCGGAATGTACCCGGATCGGCGGCAGTACCGGCGCCATCTTCCTGATATTGGTTAGAAACCGCCAAGGTCAGGATATCGCCGCCTTTGCCGTAATACGTGCCGGACGTGTAATAGCCGGGGTTTTTCTCGACCTCCCAGAAGTTATAGGCAAAACGCTGGGCGTACAAAATGTTGTCGTCGCCATTGGCGCCGCCCCTAAGCCCACGGAAAAATCCGACCGCGTACTGGAAACGCCCACCAAATGCCGCACCCCAGATCGTCGCGCCGTCATCCCGTCCGAACGAACCGGCCGAAGTGCCGTCGGATTTAATCGTCACATTGTAGTCGGCTGATTCAAACGGCGTGCCGGTGGCAAAAATATTATAAACAGCGCTGTAAAACGGCCCGTTCATTTCGCGGCGTTCTGCCGGAACCAGCATGCGGCCTATCCATAAATTGTAGAGCGGATCGACTTCAATCTTGCCGATAGCATCTAACACCCTAACTTCGCCGCCATTGCCGCAAGTCTGGCAATCGGTGTTGAATTCAACTTTCAGATATTTGTGAATTTGCCCGTTAAGATACAAACGGATATTGTCCAGATTAAAATCGTTGGTCCAGTTGCCGCCTTTAGCCGCATCTTCCTGAGTCCTGAAACTGCTGCGTAGACCGGCACCGACACTCACCCATTTGGTATCGTCAATTTTAAACGTCGCCCCGGCTTCTGATACCGACGGCAATGCCGCCGCCATCGCCGCAAGCGCAATCGTAGGCAACAGCCGTAGCGTTCGGCCTACTGTTGAATGCCCTGTAGAATTAGTCATGTTAAGCCCCTTTTTAAGCTTGCTTTAAGCCCGAATTAAAAAAACATCAAGTTAGTCTCGACATAGCCACAAGTTTGGCTGGGACTGATTATTCGACAGGCGGAACAACCGCACAATGCGTCATCTGACTCATCAGTCAAATGACGTATACCGGACAAACCGCAACTCCCTTACAGTAAAACCAGCCTCTATGGAAACCCTGCTGATGAACATGCCCACACCCAACTGTGCCAAACAACCTTTCCGCCTTGTCGTCGGCCGATTTTTGCTGTTGCTGCTAAGTGCCGCCAACTGCATACCTGCTGCGGCTGACGCCCTGGATACGGCGACCGTGAAAGCGATAGAACTAAAAATTGCCGACGACCAGCTTGACCAGTTCGGTTTCATGCTGCCGCTGCCGCAGATGCTGGCCCGCGTGGCCGCTAATCTGGCCGAATGGCGCTATCCCATGCACAACGCCGATAACGGCGCGTATTCGCATACGCTGGATGTCCATATCGGCCACATTAACAACGCCGCGACGCCGGTCGGCTTTTCTTTTTCCAGCGGCGATTCCGACCCGCGTGCGGCGGGCTTCCAAAAAGCCGATGTCATACCGGTCAGTTGCCGCTTGAGCAGCAACAAAGATCCCCGGCAAGCCGTTGAACTGGCAATGGACTTCAGCGCCGGCGGGCTTATCAGCCCATCCGGGCCAGATAAAATCATCGGCCGATTGGTTGACGATATCAGTACGGTCTGTTTTGATTTGCTGGATGATTTACAATGGCCGCAAACGGAACAGCATACCCAGCCTTTGCTGATTAAACCGGCATGGATGCCGCAAGTGAAGATTGAAAAAGTGCCTGAACCGCCCGCTACCGAAAAAATAAAAACCGCCGTCAAAACTGAAATTGACCGTACCGATGAACGCAAACAGCTGATTATCCATAACCAGGGTTCACCGCTAATTTTAAAACTGGGGCATGACCGGCGGTAAAGCGCGTAGGGTACGCACCGCGTACCTTTCTCGAACTTCGCCTTATCTGAACATGTGGAAAATGGTACGCGATGCGTAGCCTACAAACTGCTAACCGTGAGCAGAAACGTAGGGCGTGCCGCGCGCGCCTGTTCCGGTACCGAACCGCCGATGGCGCGCACGGCGGGCCCTACGATGAGAAAAGGCTGAATAATGACCTCTGGCAAAAACTTCCACGCTTTTTGACTCAGATGAGAGTAGGAGATAACAATTTACCAACATATCTCAAAAATTCGCCGCGACTATAACGCCTGGGTCGCCAACGAAAGCCTGGAAGACTATGCCTTGCGTTTTGCACCGCGCAGTTTCAGGAAATGGTCGGAATTCCAGGTTGCCAATACTGCGTTTGGATCCACGTCGTTTTTGGTGCTGGAGGCGATAGGCGGTTTTCTGTCCATCAATTACGGATTTACCAATGCGTTCTGGGCGATACTGGTCGTCGGCATCGTCATTTTTATCACCAGTTTCCCTATCAGCTATTACGCAGCCCGCTACAATATCGACATCGATTTGTTAACGCGCAGCGCCGGTTTCGGCTACATCGGCTCAACCGTCACATCCTTGATCTACGCCTCGTTCACATTCACGTTGTTCGCGCTGGAAGCCTCCATCATGTCCCTGGCGCTGGAACTGTATTTCCATATCCCTATCGCCTTCGCCCATGTCATCAGCGCCGTCATCGTGATACCCCTGGTCACGTTCGGCATAACGACCATCAGCCGCTTGCAGCTCTGGACACAACCGCTGTGGCTGTTGCTGTTGGTCGCGCCGTATATTGCCGTCGTGACGACAGAACCGGATGCGCTCATGACTGTTGAGGCCTATTTCTGGATAGCCGGTAGCGGTCAGGGCTTCGATTGGCTGTTGTTCGGCAGCGCCGCAACCGTCGCATTTTCGATGGTGGCGCAAATCGGTGAACAAGTCGATTTCCTGAGGTTTATGCCGGAAAAAACCGCCGCCAACAAACTGCGCTGGTGGCTGGCGACAATTTCCGCAGGTCCGGGCTGGATCATCTTCGGCATGGCCAGGCAATTGGGCGGGGCATTGCTGGCCCATCTTGCCGTCCGGCACGGCATTGCGCCGGAACATGCACATGAGCCGACGCAAATGTATTTGACCGCCTACAATGAATTGTTCGCCAACCCGCAATGGGCACTGGCGGCTACCACGTTGTTCGTCGTGCTCAGCCAGGTAAAAATTAATGTCACCAACGCTTATGCCGGTTCTCTGGCCTGGTCCAATTTTTTTTCGCGCATCACGCATAGCCATCCGGGACGCGTGATCTGGTTATGGTTTAATGTGCTGATCGCACTGCTGCTGATGGAGTTCGGTGTGTTCGGCGCGCTGGAAAAAGTGCTGGGCCTGTTCTCCAATATATCGATAGCCTGGATCAGCGCCGTTGCCGCCGAGCTGCTCATCAACAAACCCTTGGGACTGAGCCCCAAGCTCATCGAATTCAAGCGCGCTTATTTGCCTGACCTTAATCCGGTCGGCATCATTGCGACGTTCTGCGCCTCGGTCATTTCCATCCTGGCCTATATCGGCCTGTTCGGCGCTTATGCCCGCGCCTTTTCGGCGTTTATCGCGCTGGGCTTGGCATTTGTACTCGTGCCTGCGATAGCCTATTGCACCGGGCACCGGCATTATCTGGCGCGTGACCGCAATGAAAAAAACCGGGCGGCGCATAATAAATGCTGCATCTGCGAAAACGATTTTGAACACGAAGACATCGCCTATTGCCCAGCCTACGACGGCAGCATCTGTTCCTTATGCTGCACGCTGGATGCGCGTTGCCTGGATGCCTGCAAACCCGGCTCGCGGCTAGACGATTATCTGGAAGTGTTTGCCAAACGCATGCTGCCCTCGCGTATGCCGCTACCGCTCAGGTTACGTTTGCTGCGTTTCAGCCTGCTGTTTTTGTTCCTGTCGGTGTTGACCGGCATTTTTACCGGCATTATTTACTATGAGGATTTGCTGAAGGCCGAACGCTATTTACTGGCGTTTAACCTGTTGCTGGAAAATTTCATCAAAGTCTATGCGTCATTGCTGGTGTTTATCGGCTTATGCACCTGGTGGCTGATCTTGAATGACGAAAGCCGCCGCGTAGCGCATGAAGAAACCGCCAAGCAAACCCAACTGTTGTTGATGGAAATCGACGAACATAAAAAAACCGACGCCAAACTCGCACAAGCGCTAAAAATGGCCGACACCGCCAATAGCGCAAAAAGCCGTTTCTTAAGCAATATGAGCCACGAGATCCGCACACCGTTAAACAGCATCATCGGCTATTCCTATATCCTGCACAAAGACCCGTCCATACCCGAACACCGACGGCAGGCCGTAGATACGCTCAAGCGTAGCGGCGAACATTTGTCGGCATTAATAGAAGATATACTGGACATTGCCCGCATTGAGGCGCGCAAGTTTGAGATCAATAATGAACCACTGGATTTTCATGGCTTTATAGAACATCTGGTGCGTGTTTATAAAGCCCAAGCCGAAGACAAAGGCCTGTCGTTTCGATGCCAGATACTCAACACCTTGCCACAACGGGTACGCGCCGATGAAAAACGGGTCGGGCAGATCTTAATCAACATCCTGAGCAATGCCGTCAAATTCACCCCTAGCGGCGAGATCTTGATCCGCATAGGCTACAGCGCCGGCGTGGCGACTTTTCAAATTAGCGATACCGGTATTGGGATAGACGAGGAACAGCTGCAAAACATCTTCCAGCCGTTCATACGCCTGAACAAGACCACCGGCAACGCCATTTCGGGCAGCGGCTTAGGCCTTACGATCAGCAAAATACTGGCGGAAATCATGGGCGGCGAACTTGCCGTAAAAAGCATGCCGGGCGAAGGTTCCTGCTTTACCGTGCGGCTGTTCCTGCCCAATCTTGGCCCTGCCCCGGAGTCTGCAGAACTTGACAATATCACCGGCTACCGGGGACGCAGGAAAAAAATACTGGTCGTTGACGACCAGCCCGAACACCGCGATGTCATTGTCGCCATCCTGGAACCCTTAGGCTTTATCATGAATGCCGCCAGTTCCGGCGAAACCTGTTTATTGGCCGCTGCGACAAACCCGCCCGACCTGATCCTGCTGGATCTGGCGATGCCCGGTATTGATGGCGCCGAAACTGCCGCCCGGTTGCGCCAAAAAAACCTGATGATGCCGATTATCGTGCTCAGCGCCAACGCTTATCCATCCGACCGCCTTGCCGCCATCAATGCAGGCTGTAATGATTTTCTGACCAAACCGATACAAGTGTCGGCCTTATTGACTAAACTGAAACTGCACATCGGGCTGGCCTGGAACTGCCAACACGAAGGCCCGGATCCGCCCGTTACCGAAGAAGAGTTGTTATTACCGCCCCCCGCCGAGGTGATCGGTCATCTGGTCGATTTTGTGCGTATCGGCGACCTTTTGGGGCTTAATAAACAACTGGATGAACTGGTCAAACATCAGCCCGAATACCGTCCCTTTGCCGCGCGGATAAAAGCCTTAGGCGCTGAATTCCGCATTGCTGAAATCAAGAAGCTATTAGTTTGAAAGCCTGCACAACCGCCTCTGGTAACATTAGGCATGACAGCCTTGATACCGAAAAAAGCGCATACCGCGCGTCCAACCAACGAGATAACCGAATGGCGACAATTCAGACAACCAGCGATA
Source organism: Methylovulum sp. (assembly GCA_030653435.1). GTDB lineage: Bacteria > Pseudomonadota > Gammaproteobacteria > Methylococcales > Methylomonadaceae > Methylovulum. The sequence continues at coordinate 21,287 of JAURZI010000081.1, read as the reverse complement.
CACCCCATGCCAACGGCACTGTCATGATCGTTGACGACACGCCGGGCAATCTGGCCCTGTTGTCCGACACCCTGTCCGAAGCAGGCTATCGGGTATTGGTTGCAACCGACGGCCTGGCGGCGCTGGAACAAATTGCTTATTTGAAACCCGACATTATTTTGATGGATGTTATCATGCCCGGCATCGACGGTTTTGAAACCTGCCGCAGGCTTAAAGCCGATCCGCTGACTACGGACATTCCGGTGTTGTTCATGACCGGCTTGAGCGAACTCGACAATTTATTGCGCGGTTTCGGCGAAGGCGGCCTGGACTATATCGTCAAGCCGATACGACCGCCGGAAGTGCTGGCACGTATCGAAGTGCACTTATCCCTGGCGCGAGCCAAACAGCGCGCTGAACAGGCCTTGAACCACAGCCCGTTCGCCGCGTTGGCTATCGACGCGTCAGGCCGCATCACCTGGCTCACCCCTGCCGCCGCCACATTGCTCACTGAGTTGGTGCCGCACAGCAACGCTATGGCGGTCGGCGAGTATTTGCCCACCGCCCTACGAGTCTGGGCTATACGGCGTATGGAAGCTGGCGAACCAGACAGCGAGTACCGCAGCAACACCGGCATTTCGGCCAGCATGGCCAGCTGCCGAAACTTAGGCAACCCTGGCGGGGGCGAGTACCTGTTGTTGCTAAAAAAAGAGGTCGGCGAATGGAATCTGGCGTCGTTGAAAGATTCCTTAGGGCTCACCTTCCGTGAAGCGGAAATATTGATGTGGATTTCACGCGGCAAGACCAATAAAGAAGTCGGCTTGATACTCGATAGCAGCCCTCGCACCGTCAACAAGCATCTGGAGCATATCTTTGAAAAACTCGGCGTAGCGACCCGCGCAGCGGCGGTTGCTATGGTATTGCAGCGTACTGCCACGGCGGGCGGGGTAATGTAGGCATTGCCGAAGCTGGGGCGTTAAGGCCGGAACAGCTGCGCTGATTTTGGTGGTCACACCGCATAATGTCCGGCCTTTTAAACCCAATCCGGCTACCTACGTCATAAAAATTTACTGGCCAACAAAGAGTAATCGATAGAGTCCACCAACAAGGCAATCACGATGAGCAGACTGTGCAGGAAAATCGGCCGCTTGCTAAAAGGCTTATAGGCATCTTCAGCGAAATTTTCGATAAGGGTAATGAGCTGTTCCAGCTTTTCTCCCTGAGACATGCCTTTATATTGGATGGCTTTTCGCTTGAGCGATTTCAGCGCATTTTTTCTGGCTTTTTCGGCCGATTTTTTCAGCCGGTAATCCCCATAAAGCAATAACGCCAGGCTGGACGCGATGACCAGTTTAAAAGCGACCGGTGCATTCCAGTTATCGAAGTAACTGGAGCGGGCGACCACCATAAGCAAGGCAATGATTAACGGATAGCCTATCATCGCGTAGATGCGTCTGTTCAGTTCGTCGATAAAGCGCATGCCCACCCATTCTTGCAGATCGCCGCGCCCCATGGTCAGCAAGTTTGCATAGCGCGCGAGCGTTGAATCCGGCCATACCACCTCTTCCCCGTCTGGTTCATCGGGAAAGCATTTCCCCGCTAGATCAACCGCCTTAGAGACGGTATCCACGACGAGAACCAGTAAAAAAATAAAAGCGGGCACCAGCAATCCCCGGGTTAATAGCGCATCCAATTGCCACATGTTTTCGCCCCGGTAGGGGATTTTGGTGTTACCGAAGTAACTGAACACGCAGCTAAAGACCCCATAAAACACAATGACCCAACCTAGGGAATAAAACCATCGCTTTCCCAGTGTTTTCCCATGCCATTCGATTTTGGTGTTTTTCCAATTTTTCCAATCCAACCATTCTATTAACAAGAGATAATTGTGCCCCCGCAGGCTAGCCGGGTGTGTTTGCTTCCACTCATCTAATGTTTGATCTGTGCAAAAGCCTGGTAAATTAAAATGCCCTGCCAACCAGCCATTAAACTGTTTGGGAAAACGGAGTGTTTCAATGATGAAATAACCGGCAAGCATTAGCGCCAGCAATCGTAGCCCTTCGCTCGGCCACATGCTGACACCTTCCATGAAGGCATACTGTTCCTGAAAGGCCAGTAGCCCTGCGGGCCTTAAGCAAATCCACAATATTATTAAACTTGGGACTAGCAAGATGAGCATTACATTCCATGGAAGATAGCTTTTTATCCATGAGGGAGTTTCTTTATCGACATCTGGATCGTTGATTGATGCAATCCAGACCATCATCCCGGAATACGCCAACCCTATCAGCAAATAAATTACAACGGCCAACCCACCTCTTGGAGTGCCTAAATTTGGCTGATGGCTAATATAGAAAATAACAAGACAACACGTGACCACTAACAAGGCCAGCGTGAACATAAAGCCGGTCTTATGCTGCAAAAACCGTCTGGATGGCGCAGGGAATAGCAGGGCTGACAAGATAAAAGCTGGCCAAACCAGTATGCCCCAGCCAGAAATATGACAAGAAGCCCATTTAGGGGCCGGATGGATACAGGACGCTTGGGACGCTTGCGCCGAACACGCATTAGCTGTAGCGCCGTCGCTTAAATCAAAAGCACGGGTACGCCCCAGCTCAAAAATGCGCGGCGGTTGTATCAATCCATCCACCTCGACTGGAGTCAGACCAGCGAGTGCCTTTAGGCGTGCGTCGAACACAAGCTTCTGATCGATGGATTTGGCCAGCGCCAATTGTGTAGCCAGAAAAAAAGCCGCTTGTGCACTGTCACGGAATGGCGGAATATCGCGTTGCAAATGGCGGTCTAGCGTCAATCCAAAACCGGAAGCGACGATCAAATTTCTGGCCCACGGATTAAATTCGGGTTGCAATAACCGGGCATCCATACCGTTGGTAAAAAAAACGGCATCTGGAAATTTGTCGCGTAGCGCCTCCAGTATCAAGAGCTTGTCGTAAACATCACTGCCTAACACGCCTATGGCAGTGATAGCATGTGCCGGGCCGCGGGGCTGACGGATTTGCTGATCCAGTTCTGCAACTTGCGCCACCAATCGACGCACATAGTCAAACTGGCTGTCGCCATCGGCGTCTTCCAGTTTTTGGGCATCACCTTTTGCCCCGCCAATATTTTTATTGTCGTTGGCCGTTTTTTCGCTGTTATTGTCCTTAGTCAGTTTCTTTTCTCCGTCCAAACCGCGTAAATAACTGAAACGAAAAACACACTGAATTGCGGGATCATAAATCTCATCCCAATTTTGTAGTTGTGGCTGTTTCTCCTCATTGGGCTTGCCAGGGTCTAAGCCTTGTTGCTTTTCCTCCCTACATTTATTTTCTCGATCTTTCAATAGTTCGACGGCATAGGTGTTAGGCAAATGCCAGCCGTATAAGGTGTCCCATTCACCAATCAGCAGCACACGATTGTTGCGCCCAGGTTTAATTCCCCGAATTTCAAGTTCCTTTTTAACTGCGATAGCCAAATCCTGGTCTGTAGGTGTAACGCGGGCAAATGAAATGCCATGATCCTTGAAGTAATCATGGAGATTAGTTTGTTTGAAATACCTCAGGCTTATATCCATGACTTGCAGATATGTACCGTTAAGGTAGTAATAAGAGAGAAAATCATTACCGTACTTACCAAAAAAATATTGTTCATGAAGTGCATCAAAGCTATTTACTTGTTTGGGTAGCTTTGGATGATATTTATCCAGATATGATTTTTGGTAGTACGCCATGAGCTTAGCTTCATTAACGCAAGATGTGCTCCACCCTGGTTTGTCCAGATCAGTATCCGATGGCATAACAATGTTTTCAAATGGGCTTGTTACAATAAAATCCGGCCATAACCCATGACCTGAGACGAACTGAGGGCATTCATTCTTCAGCAAACTTACGTCTTGCAAGGTCGCGCTAGGCGAATAATAGTTAAATTGACCATCGTCCCACTCCGGGCTTCTTCCGAACACTTCGTTGACAAAATCCTGAAGCGTGTCCGAGTTATAAGGTCCCAGGACATGAGTCTGGATAACGGAGTAGTTATTCTTTGAAATTTCTTTTATCAGGCTTTTCAGTTTGTTATGGGGTTTAACCGAAAATTCGCTATTGTTCAACCACAGCACTAACACCGGAGGGCGGTGATAACGTCTTTCATTTTCTTCGGGCGGTTCAGTGTATTCACTGGGCTTATAAACCATCCATTCATAAGCTACCCTGTGTCTAAAATTTTGCTCTTTGTTGTCCCCGGTAGTTTTTTGAGTAGCGTAGGTTTGAAAATATTCGATATGGTTGAAGTTTTCAGGCATATAACGCAGGGCGGCATCAAAACCGGACAACACCGCGTAACGCAGTTTTCGGCGACTTTCATTGTCCTCGAAGTAAGGATCCCCAGGGAGCATAACGGCGATAACATCGAGCTTTTTAAGACGGTTATTGGATTTTTTAGCGCTAATCTGGGCTTGGATGCTTTCCAAACTGGTATCAGTAGGCGGCCTGGGATGCTTCTCAATATATTTCTCCACAGCCTCAAACGGATCCTGCCATGGTCTGGCATCCACTAGGCGGACTTCAGGCTTTACCGTTTCCGGCTTGCTTGGACGCGATTGATGAAAGGGGTTTTGGCTAACCAATAGCGTACCCGCCAGCAGAACGAGCAATAGATTATTGAGGTTGGGAAACCAACCGCCCGGTTGGCCACTGTCGTTGTCTGATGCCATGTTGGCCTCCAGGCGCATTGTCAATTGAAAGGATTGAACAAGGTTTTACGCTGTGTAGGATAAAAGAACAACTGTCAATTTTAACACTCTGCCCATAGGCCAGATGGCTGGGAAGCCGGTCACTGGCGTTTCCGGCTCACTGCTGCCCTGTGCGCCGTTGGGTCAGGCTAGATCGCCGACGGATCAACCAACCTGGGCGAAACAGGCTGTGTCTGATCCCGATAGCACTCAGCCGAAGTTGCACATACCGGAGGTTCTTTAAGCTCCGCCTGCCAAGGCACAAAGCCTGTATCGGGGTCAAAAACAAAAATCTCCCCGGTATCGGGATCTTTGCTGCTCAAATGTATCCAGCTGCCGGCTATCAGTTCGCGCAGATCTTCCTGACGGGCATAAATGGCCTCCAACACCGTCGTTTTCGCTTCAACGATAACCTGTAAGCGCATCGCTTCATGAATTTCCACCATTTGCCTGGGCAAACCCGTGCGTAAATCGCTGCCGGTTCCTTCCATTACGCCGAACAACCCTGTGATGTTATGCGGCGTTTTTGTGTCGCAACCGTAATAATCGTTATTCACGGTAGAAAAATAATATTCCAGGTTAATGCCTGCCCCGACCGGACCTACTACCAACAAAATGTTCTCAAGGATGCTGCCGTCAAGATCCTGTGTCGAATCGTATGAAATCAGAAATACACGTCGATCCAAAAATAACCCTTGAGTCACTGCGCGCCGTCCTATCACAGCGGCGGCATTTGTCGCATGACCGAATTCGGGGCGAACCTGGCTCAAGTCCTGCGCCCTAAGTGTGACATGCCAATGAGCTTGGCGCGGCGTAGCTGCGTGGTCAGCTGGGAAAAACCGTCGGCAACGTTCATGCGCGGACAATGCTTGCGCCTGCCCAATAACCGCTTTGAAACGGTCGAAATCCTGACGTCTCGCTGCAGGCATCACGTCTAGGTCGTACCAGTTCATGGCATCGCTACAGGTATCGTGCTGCACCCCAACAAACCAGCAATCATCAGGAATAAGCAGCCCTTGTTGCGCCAGCATTTTCCGGACTTCGGGCCGGTTTGCCATGGCTGCGAACACCCGTGCGTTCGGCCCACCCTGCCTACCGCCACAAGCACCGCAATCATGTGCGGCTTCATGTGGGTTATTCCGGCTAGTCGAACCGTGGCCTGCCAGCACGACAATCGGCGCAAAACTACGAGTCAATCCCAACGTACGCAACAATGCAGCAACACGCCCGGCTTGCTCACTATCGGTAAAGCCTGGTTGGCGATGTTCGGCAGAGGTGGACGTAAATTGTAATTCAGTAGCGACTGGTGGCACGATGGCGCGGTGCAACCAACCGATGACAACCTTATGCAAACCCGGCAACAGTGTTTTACCGAGCAGCCCTGCCAGCATAAACGGTGCGATCAAGTCGATAACAATATGTGACGCCAACAGGTTGCGGCGCAAGTCCTGATGTAGCCATTCATTGAGGCGCTGGTACAAGCGTCGCCCTTTCCGGTGCGCGAGCAGTCTTTTTCCGCAACCCTGTCTGGCAATCTCATCGACTTCATGTGCTGGAGTTACCGTGACCGGACACAGCGGTATCACATGCGCCGTATCCAGTCCTTTATAATTCATAGGGATACCAAAAAAACCGGCCGCTCCCAAGGTTTCAATAGCCGGATTCAACTCTTCCAGATGACGCCGAAAACTTTCTTCGCGCTCATCCATACAGAAGATAATTTGCGCTTCAGGGCGCGTAGTGCGCTGCCCCCAACGCCCGCGCTGATGATTGGCCCGCAAGGCCTGGAACAAATCTTCGCGGTAATGCCGTTCATACGCATACAGCCAGACTTTACTGCGCTCACCCGCATTAAATTCATCCAGCACCGCCAACAACGCAAGCAAATCGCTTTTATCCAGCGCCTGCACTTGTGCGGCCCCCAAGCCCAGGTGCTGGCATAAGCGAAACAGACGCCAACCGCTGTTTTCTGCGCTGGCTGCCGTGCCTTGAGCCATAGGACTGAGCTGCCAGGTCAAGATAAGATCGGCGAGTTGCTGCCAGTCGGAGCGGCACTGGCGTTCGGAACCGGCGCGAATGATCAACGCTTCTGCCAGTTGCGTCAGATATTCCGGCAAATCGCCCTGGTACAGGCATTTACGCACCAAAAATTCGGACAGATTTTTACGGAAATAAGCGCGTATCGAGCCGACCCTGGCTTCGACTTTCCATAAATCATGGCAGACCTGGTTTAACCACAAACGGTCCAAGGTCAACCGGATAGCCAGATAATCGGCCAAGGTCGGCGCCACATCATCGCTGGAGCCGTAGCCGGTATGCCGTTGCCGCCAGTTAACCATGCCTGACCAGCCGGGCAATTCCAAGGCCACGCGCCGCAAATAACCCTCCCATTGCGCTTCCGGGATGTCCAGCGCGGTCAGTTGCAGGATAACCGTATCCAACGCATCGTCAGGCAATTCGGCAATGCTATTCTGCCAGTCCGGCAACTGGTGTAAAAAGAGATTGGCGTCATAACAGAGAGTCGCGCGCCAGGCACGATAAAGCCCCAAGCGGCTGCGCCCAGGGTTGTGCCAGGCCGCCACCCCTTCATCTAGGGCCGACGCGCAGATGCGTATCAGTTGCGGGCGGACACAATCGAGGATGTCGGTGCCGCTCAAGGCCAGCACAAAGCCGCGCAGGCTGAGGCTGTCGCCGATCTGCGCCAGTTTGTCATCGAGATGCAGGCTGGCCTGTTGTTGGGTGTGGGCATGAACAGACGCGCTGTTTTCCGGCGCTAAGCATTGTGTCAGCCAACTTTCCGCCTGATCCAGCGACAAATCCAGCATCGCCTCCGGGTGTAGCGCCGACGGTTCCAGCTCCAGCTTGACTAACAAACTGTCCCACAAGCCCCTGACCGCCTCCCGCTCATGGCCACCTGCCAGCACAAAACCGCGCATCGCTGTCGGCACATCGGCTTGCACCGTATCCAAGGCGTTTAAAACCTGTGTCTGCCACGATAGACGGCTGGTGCTGACCGGTGATAAATCGGCCAACAGCGCGACCCGATAAACCATGTCGCGCGTGATGCTCTTATCTGCTGTGCGGCACACGACCTGCCCGGCCTGCAAGCCGGGATAATAAGCAAACGCAGCGGACAAATCGCTGTCATTAATACGGCCTTGCCGATAAAAATCCCGACTTTCGCTTTCCGGCAAATAGCCGCATACCCCCGTCAAACTTTCCGACGTGTCCAGTGCCTCTTCAAACGGCAGATGCTGGTAACCATGCAGGGTATTATGATGGACGAAATCCAGGATCGGCCCTTGACCGGGCAGGATATGATCCAGATGATTGAACACCTGGATCAGCTGCATGCGCTGTTGCGCCAGTTTTAACGGTGATGCTTGCATCGGTATCCTATATGAGACTCGCTGTCTCTAGGCGTAGGGCGTGCCGTGCGCGCCAGAGGGAAGGCAAAGAAGGCGCGAGCGGCACGCCCTATCCAGCTGTTGTAACGATGGTGTTTGCATCGTCATCCTATAAGGTCCGCTGTTTGATGAGGCCGTTCAGTTGCACCAATGTGCCGGACGACACATCAATCCAGCGGGCGGGCAGCAAGCCTAGCAAGATGATGCCCGCGACCAATACTCCGGAGGCCAGCAGTTCAGACGGGCGTAAATCTTCCAGCCCCTGCATGCGCGGTTTTGCCGGGCCGGTGAATAACAGGCCGATGGTGCGAACTGAATAAGCCGCAGTAATTAACATGCCGATGCCGAAAAACACCGGCAACCAGCGCCACTGCTCAAAACAACCGATCAAGGTATGCAGTTCGGCAATAAAGCCGACAAAACCCGGCAAGCCCATCGCCGCGAACAGCGTCACTATCATCATCAGCGCAAAACGCGGCATGGCCTGCAACAGCGAGCTGTAGTGCTGGATGTCAAGCGTATGGGTGCGCTGATAAAGCAGGCCTATCAGTAAAAACAACGCACCGGCAATCAGGCCATGCGCCGTCATTTGCAGTACGGCGCCGTTAATACCCGCCTCATTAAGGCTGGCTATGCCTAATAATACGATACCCATGTGGCTGATCGACGAATACGCCACCATCGCCTTAAGATTGCTTTGCCGCCAGGCCAGCAAGCCGCCGTAAAGCATGCCGAACAATCCCAGGAATATCAGCAACGGTTGCAGCAAGCGCGCAGCTTCCGGTAACATGACGACAACCCGCAACAGGCCGTAAGCGCCCATTTTCAGCAAAATACCAGACAACAGGATACTGACCGGACTCGGCGCCTCCACATGGGCCAGCGGCAACCAACCGTGCAACGGAAAAATCGGCAATTTGACACCGAAACCGAGCAGGAAACCCACCAGCACCAACACTTGTTCATACAAGGGCATGTCTTGCGCCGCCTGGTGCATCGATGTCATTAACGAGCCGCCGTGTTGCAAGTCGTACTGGCTGACTGCCAACAGGCTCATCAGCATAAACACCGACCCGCCCATCGTATACAGCACAAAATTAAGGCTGGCCGCATGCCGGCGCTTACCGCCCCAGCGCCCGATCAGGAAAAACAGCGGGATTAACGTCACTTCCCAGAAAATATAGAACAAGGCCCAGTCCTGGGCTAAAAACACGCCTAACATGCCGAATTCCAGCAGCAGTATGCAGATATGATAGCCCTTGACACTGGTGGAAATCGTCAAGGAAGCCAACAAGGCCACCGAGGTCAGCAAGCTTGCCAGCACCAGCATAGGCATAGACAAGCCGTCGACACCCAAGGCGTAGGCGCTGCCCAGATTAGGGTTAAGCGGAAAATATTCATTGAACTGCAAGGCCGCATCATGCGTGTCATAAAGGCTTAGCAGCCAACAGCCCAGCAAGAAAGTCAGCAACGCGAACAGATTGGCGGTCAGGCGGATGAAGTTCGCGTTCTGGCAAGGGATAATCGCTAACAGCAAGACCCCGAGCGCCGGTGTCCAAAGCAGTGTGCTGAGTAGCCCCATGGTGTTATTCCCTGTGAATGTCGTGGTCTGGTCGTTACGGTATAGGCGGGCGCTTAGCCGTTCAAGCCTCGCTTGCCAGCTTGCTGTGGTGCATGGAATAAGAAAAATACACAATCAAACCGACCACCAACCAGATGATAAAACGCAGCCAGGTTACGGACGGCAAAAAAGCCATCAGCGCACCGCAAGACAACATCCCCAAGACCGGAAACAACGGGCTGAATGGCGTGCGGAACGGGCGCGGCATATCGGGTTTGGTGATACGCAACACGATGACGCCGAAGCACACCAGCACAAACGCCGCCAAGGTGCCGATATTGACCAGTTCCGCCAACTCATCCAGCGGTATGAAACCGGCGATCAACGACATGATGACGCCGCAGATGACAATGACGCGCACCGGCGTTTGGGTTTGCGGATTGACCTTGTTGAAAAACGCGGTCAGCAAGCCGTCGCGGGACATCGCAAAAATAATGCGCGTCAGCGCATAATACAGCACCAGCATGACGGTGGAGAGCCCGGCGATGACACCGGTTGAAATCAGCGCCGACGCCCAGGTATAGCCCATCAGGTTCAGTGCATGGGCAACTGGCGACGAGACATTCAGCTCGGTGTAATTGACGACGCCGGTCAGCAAGCCGGACACCAGGATATAAATAACCGTACAAAACAGCAACGAGGCGACAATGCCGAAAGGCAAGTCGCGTTGCGGGTTTTTCGCTTCTTCCGTCGCCGTGGACACCGCATCAAACCCCACATAGGCAAAAAACACCAACGACGCACCGGCGAAAATCCCGGTCGTTTTTCCGTCCGGCAAGGTTTGGAACCAACCGAACGGCATAAACGGCTGCCAGTTATCGACATGGACATTGAATGCAGCAACGGCAATAAACACGACGATGGTGATCAGCTTGACGAAGACCATGGCATTATTGGCCTTGGCGCTCTGCTTTGCACCCATGATGAGCAAACCCATCAACAGCAGAATGATTGCCGAAGCCGGCAAATTAATGATGCCGCCCAATTCAGGCGCTTTGGTCAGCGCAACGGGCAATGGAATGCCCATAGCCGACAGGGTGTTGCAGAAATAACCGGACCAGCCGTTAGCGACCGTCGCCACGGCTATGCTGTACTCCAGCAGCAAGTCCCAACCGATAATAAACGCGCATAATTCACCAAAAGCGACATAACTGTAGCCGTAAGCGCTGCCGCAGCCGCCGATTGATGACGACAGTTCGGCGTAGGAAAGCGCCGCAAACGTACAGGCAAAACCCGCAATGATAAAGGACAGCACGACGGCTGGCCCCGCTTGCGTGGCTGCCGCGACGCCGGTCAACACAAAAATGCCTGTGCCGATGATGGCGCCTATACCGAGAAAGGCCAGATCCCATGCCGATAAGCAACGCTTAAGCCCATGATCTGAATGTTCGTTTGACAAGTAATGCTTGGTGCGGAAAATTTGCATCGACATGGTTGGGCTTTCCCTTGATTTGACTATGGATTCGATGGTATCGCTACGGCATTATTGTGTGCCGTGCGCGCCAGAGGGGGTTAACGTTAAGCGTCGAAAGTCCGGATTATGGAGAAGGTGTGCCAAGCACAACCTATTCAGGTAATAAGTATTGTGGATATTGGGCGTAACCTTAGGAACAATCATAGTCGGCACGAATAAAAAAAGCCGTTGCGATTACTCACAACAGCTTTTTGCATCCGAATAGCTTCCTTAATTGGGGCAAACATTCGTAGCGGTTAAACCTTTGGGGCCAGATTCGATATCGAAACTGACTTTTTGGCCTTCGGTCAAGGTTTTAAAACCATCGCCCTGAATAACCGAGTGATGGACGAAAACATCCTCGCCACCTTCCGTCGGTGCAATAAATCCAAAGCCTTTAGTATTGTTAAACCACTTTACAGTGCCTGTTGCCATTTGAAAACTCCTCAAATAAAAAATTTACGGTTAATACAGAACTACAACATTGATAACCGGACAACCTCAGCACACGGGACTTCCACTGGTTCAACATCTTTACTCTGCTCGCACAAATTGTACTGATATTTTCGTCTGGATGCCATTTATCCTCGAAAATATCGGCTCACGACCCCGGCTATCATGCAAAAAAACCAGCCCAACCGGTTGGTCAAACTTCCTGGAACAGCCGGTACAAGCCATCCAACACCAGCGAGTTGGGGCTCACCATGCCGATAATCGCCTTGTTTTCTATCACCGGCGCCCTGACCAGATTATAGTCGGCAAACAGCCGCGAACAATAGCGTATATCCATGTCAGGATGCACGGAAATGACCGGCTTGCTCATGATTTCATAGACATTCACGCGATCCGGCGCACGGTCTTTCGCCAGCACATGACGGGCAATATCCCCGGAAGTCAACATGCCGTACTCATCGTCTTCATCGCGTTTATTGACGATCAGCACCGAGGTTTTCAGCGTTTTCATTTTTATCAGCGCATCGCCTATCGTGGCAATGCGGTCTATAGTGCCAAAGTCGGTTTTCATGACATCCTTAACACGCATGACATGCGGTTTGTTACTCATAGCCTATCCTCAAGTTCCTGGTTTAATTCTTCAATCTGATGTAACACACCGATGGCGTCTTCAACATCGATCTGAAAAGCTATGCCGGTACCGGGCTTGTTGTCGAACTCCGCAACGCTGGCGATTTTTTCGAGTATAAGCCGACTGAGATGTTTTTCGACCAGAAACATCAGCACGTCGCGTTGGGATTCCAGATTCAGGCCAAAAAAAGTCTTGGTTTGTTTCAAGCCCTCGCCACGGGCATTATTAATCACGGTGGCGCCTTTGGCGCCGTGCTCACGCGCGGTGGCCAGCGTCAGCTCGGTTTTATCGTCTTCGACAAAAGCGATAATCAATTTAAAATGCATAACAGCCTCACGATGTAGATGAACGTTTGTCTTTGCCCAGCAACTGGGCCAATTGGGCATAGCCCAGTACCGCAATAACCGCAAATAAACCGGCAAAAGCAACCAAGCCAAAGCCATCCAGTAACGGATTACGTCCAGGTACCGTGCTCGCCAAACCCAAGCCCAATGCCGTAACCAATGGCACGGTAACGGTTGAGGTCGTGACCGGCCCGGAATCATAAGCCAGCGCAACGATCAGCTTAGGGGTGAATAGCGTTTGTATCATAACGATGGCATAACCTGCGAACAGCAGATAATACAGCTCTATGCCGGTAATGATGCGAACAGTGCCCAATGTGGATCCCAAGGCAACACCTAGCGAAACGGCAAGCCGCAAGCCCCAGGCATTGATGGTTCCGCCTGAGATATGCTGGGCTTTTTGGGCAACCGCCAGTAACGCAGGCTCAGCCAAGGTCGTCGCAAAACCCACACTGGCGGCAAACACATAAACCCAGGCGTAAGACCGCCAAGTCAACACCTCGCCGGCACCGGTGCCGAGAAACTCAGCGGCCGTCAATTGCGTCGCCATGAGCTTGCCTAGCGGGAACAGCGCCATATCCAGGCCTTCGAGAAAAAAGGCGATACCGAATATGACGAATGCAAAGCCGACCAGGATTTTCTTAAGCTGGGTAAAACGCTTGCGTATCACCACAAACTGAAAAACGACAATGATCGCGGCAATCGGCAACATATTTTGGCAGGTTGCCAACAATGTCAATAAAAAATGGTTTACCGCGTCGATCATCTGATAATCCCGAACACCAGCACAAAAATAACCGGCATTAAGGCCGCAAACGCCACTACGCCAAAACCATCGGTCACCGGGTTGCGGCCTTTAATCGCCGTGGCCAAACCGACGCCCAGCGCGGTCACTAGCGGCACCGTGATTGTTGAGGTCGTAACGCCGCCCGCATCAAAGGCAATGCCGATAATATCGGCGGGCGCAAAAGGCGTGATCGCGACCACGCAACAATAACCGCCCAGCATCAGATAATGTAGCGACCAGCCCCGAATGATCCTGATGACGCCTATCAAAATGGCCAGTCCGACCGATAGCGCCACCGTGACCCGCAGATCCAGTGCATAACGCTCCTGCGCCGCAAGCGTTTGGGCAATGATGTTGCCTTTGCTGGCAATAGCGGCCGCCTCTTTGGTGACTGCCGCCAATCCCGGTTCGGCAATCGTCGTGCCAAAGCCCAGACAAAAGGCAAAGGCCAGCAACCAGGACAAACTGCCTTTGCGGGCAAACGCATAAGCCATAGCCTCGCCTATCGGGAACAGGCTGAGTTCCAGCCCCTGGACAAACAACGTCAGCCCCAGCACGACCAGGACCGTGCCGGCAACGAGCTGTGCCGCATCAGGCATAGGCTGGCGTATGACCAGAACCTGAAAAATCAACACCACTGCAAGTATCGGCAGCAAATCCAGAAAGCTGCTGGACAGTTGTTTGATAAAACGGTTCTTTAACATAGTTTAACCCCTAAAAAAACGGCCCGATTCAGTCCTGCGCTTAAGCTTAGCGCCATGTCTGCCTTGCACAGCTAACACCGCTACGGCTTTATGCAGGCATGCGCGTTAAAGCAGGCGCGGTGATTTCTGCATCGGTCAAATAACAGCCCGGATCTTCGGCCCAGTAATTCCCGGTGGTTTGCGCCGCCCGCACCCGCGTGTTGCCGTTGCATATCGCCTGATAATGGCAACCGGCACAGCGGCCTTCCAAAGGCCTGGGCCGTTGCTTAAGCCCGTCCATCAACGGGTCGGATCTGTCCTGCCAAATCTCCGAAAAAGGCCGTGTACGGACATTGCCCAGGCTATAATGCCACCAAAACGTGTCGGGGTGCACATACCCAAGATTGTCTATATTAGCGACATTAACGCCGGACGCATTACCTCCCCATTGTTCCAACTTGGCCTGGATATGCCCGAGCCGGTCGGGAAATCTCTTGCCTACCCAATGCAGAAAAAACACCGCATCGGCATCATTATTACCGGTGACGAATTCCCTGTCCTTACCCGCCTGTAACCAGCCGTAACACGTATTGAACAGCAGCTCCATAGCCTCGCGGGTCATCGAAAAAAAGGCGTCATCCTTGCGGTTCCTGTTACCGCGCCCGCCGTAATTCAAATGTGACAAATAGAATTTGTCGATGTCGTTATCATCCATCAACTGCAACAAAGCGGGGAAATCGGCGTTATTATCCTGGGTCAAGGTAAACCGGATACCTACCTTGATGCCTTTATCAAGGCACAAATGCACGCCGCGCAAGGCCTCATCAAAAGAACCCGGCATCCGACGGAACCGGTCATGGGTGTCCTGGATGCCATCCAGGCTGACGCCGATATATTGGTAATCAATGGCGGCGATGTCATCAATATTAGCCTTCGAAATTTTCGTGCCGTTACTGGACAAGGCCACATAAAAACCCATGTCCTTGGCGCGACGCGAAATCGCGAAAATATCGGGGTGCAATAGCGGCTCCCCGCCCGACAGGATCAGCACGGGCACGTTAAATGCCCGCAAATCATCCATCACGCTATAAATCTCCGGTGTCGTCAATTCCCCCGGAAAATCAATATCCGCCGACGTGGTATAGCAATGTTTGCAAGCCAGGTTGCAGCGGCGGATCAAATTCCAGATCACGACAGGCGCTGCAGGTTTTCGTGCCGGTGTTAACGGCGTAGGGCTTATCAATTCCCGCATGTACTGGCTTACTCTAAACATGATCTGCCTACCCTCCTGTCACTCCCCCCGCCAAAGCTGCGGGCCGCGTTTAACAACATCTGTCCGCCATGATGATAACAGCCTTAAGCATTTTTGTGCAGCCCAAACCATTGCCGCCATCTCCGGGCCTATCCTGCGGGCAAGATGGATGGACGTTAGCGTACCAATACACATCTACACGTTATTGGTGCAAGCTATTGATAAAGAGCTATTAACAATAAGACATCCGCTGTTTATACTCTCCACTTTCATTGTTAGGAGATGCACTATGATGAGATGACTATGCACAGGATACTTGTCCAGCGGACTTACTCCCATCTGAGTCAAAAAGCGTTGAAGATTTTGCCAGAGGTCATTATTCAGCCCTTTCACACCGTAGGGCGCGCTGTGCGGGCCATCGGCGGTCGGTACCGAAAAAGGCGCGCGCGGCACGCCCTACGTTTTGTATGACGGCAGGCGTTGCCGGTTTTCAAAACTTAGACGTTTTCTCGATCAGATGGGAGTAGGTTCAGCCAGGACTGGGACATCGGCAGGCTCCGCATCTGCTATGCGGAATATACGCTAACCCACCGCTATGCAGGGTAGTTTATAGGTCTACACCGCGTAACGGCCGCAATCATAATTATAATAAAATGAGCAAACTAATTGATCACACACAGAACAGGTTCCGGGATAATCTGGAGCGGTTATTGGCAGGCACAGGCATCGCTTTTAACGGCAACAATCCCTGGGATATCCGCGTTTACAATGCCGACCTTTACCAGCGGATACTCACGCAAGGTTCGTTAGGGCTAGGGGAAGCCTATATGGACGAGTGGTGGGATTGCCAGCAACTGGATGAGCTGTTCCATAAAATCTGCCTGGCCCGTCTTGAGGATAAAGTCATCGTTGACCCTCAAACGTTCATAAACCGGCTCTGGGGACTGGTCACCAACCGGCAAAGTCGGCAACTCGCGCCGGAGCTGATCAAATGGCATTATGACATCGGCAATGACTTGTACCGGGGCATGCTCGATAAGCGCCTGACTTACAGTTGCGGCTATTGGCAAAAAGCCAAAACCCTGGATGAGGCGCAAGAGCATAAGTTTGACCTGATCTGCCGGAAGCTTGGCTTTCAACCCGGACAAATCATTCTCGATATCGGCTGCGGCTGGGGCAGTTTTATGAAATATGCCGTAGAAAAATATCAGGTTTCCTGTGTCGGCGTGACGCTGTCCGCTGAACAGCATGCCTTAGGTCAGGAACTCTGCGCTGATCTGCCTATTGATATTCGTCTGGTCGATTACCGCGAACTCAACGAAAGCTTTGACCATATCGTGTCCATCGGCATGTTTGAGCATGTCGGTTTTAAAAACTATAACGAATATATGCGCGTCGTGCGCCGCTGCCTGAAAGATGACGGCCTGTTCCTGCTGCATACGATAGGCGGCAGCAAATCGGTCGTCACGGTCGATGCGTGGATGGGCAAATACATTTTTCCGGAAAGCATGCTGCCATCCATCAAACAGATTGCCAAAGCGGCGGAAGGGAAGTTAGTCTTGGAAGATGTACATAATTTCGGCGCTGATTACGACAAGACCCTGATGTGCTGGTTTGAAAATTTTTCCAACCACTGGCAAAGCATTATTGATAATTACGACCACCGCTTTTATCTGATGTGGAAGTATTATCTGCTGTCCTGTGCCGGTGCGTTCCGCGCCCGCGACAACCAGCTTTGGCAAATCGTCTTTTCCAAGAATGGCGTGCCGGGCGGTTATACCTCGGTGCGCTAGTGTCTGTTGAAGCCGTAGGGCACGCAGTGCATGCCCTACGGCTTGCAGTCACCGTTTCAGGTTGACGCCATCGCCTCATAAACGCCATGTGTAAAACGCGGCGTACAAATCGCCAAAAAAATCAAATCATCGCTGCCGCTATTGGTGATCCGCTGCGGGCATTGCGGCGGAATGATGACGACATCGCCCTCCGATACGGTTTGCGGCGGAAGCCCGCCGATTTCAACGACACCGCTGCCCGCCAGCATGACATAACGTTCAACAACCCCGCTTAAACGGTGTAGCTGGGTCGTCACGCCCGGCTGGACCCGCGCCCTGGCAATCGATACCTCAGGGTCTGTCGGGGTATTGGACAATTCCAAGATGAAACAGCCTTCATCGAAATAGTATTCATCGGCTGGGTTGGCTTTTAATATCTGCGCTTGCATCACTTAGTCCCCTGGTTTTTTCCGCTCTGATTCTTTTTTGGCGACGTTATCGCGCAGATAAACCGGCATCGCCTGCTCTACCGGCACGGCCGATCCGTCCCTAAATCCCAGCAAGCCTAAACGGGCTATTGCCCTGGCCCTGGGCAGATGATCCGTTTGATAAGCGCTCACCCGACCCGCCAGGCGCGTCATCAGCTCGTCCCGGTATACTCCCCAGGCCGAACCCAGGCCGACTCCGACCCGGTCAGGGCATACAATGTCCGTTGCCGGAGCCACCGCTTCTTGACCGACCAATTCGGCAAAACCGTCATCATTACGTTGATAAACGCCCCAGAAAATTTCGCCCATGCGCGCATCCATCGCGACCAACGCCACATCAGTCCCGCCATGATGCTTATCCTGGCCGTCAAAATAATCCTGCGCGATGGCCCTGAGCGTGGACACCGGCACCACAGGCAAATCCAGGCCGAATGCGATACCCTGGATAACACCGGTCGCGATACGCACACCGGTAAACGAACCCGGCCCGCAGCCGAAGGCCAGACCGTCCAGATCGCCGGGGCTTAAGCCTGCCTCCGTTATCAAGCCATCTATCATCGGCAGGATCAGTCGGCTATGGGTGTTGCCCGCGATGGCATAGCGCTCGCTGATCACGCCGTCTACCGCCAAGGCTGCGGAACAGGCTTCGGTAGCCGTTTCTACCGCTAATAATTTCATGCTTGAGTTCCTTGGGCTTGTTCTACAAAAAAGGCCTGCACATCCGCCAGTTCGCGGGTACGCCGCATCGGCGGCACGCTGTCCAGAAATATCTGCCCATAAGCCCGTTTTAACAAACGCGGATCGCAGACCATCAACACGCCGCTGTCTGTTTCATCACGGATCAAGCGGCCTATGCCTTGCCGTAACGCAATGACCGCAGCAGGTATTTGGTACTCGAAAAACGGATTGCGCCCTTGTTGCGTCATCGCGTCCAAACGTGCTTTCAAGACCGGGTCTCCGGGCGATGCAAACGGCAGTTTGTCGATAATCACGCAGGATAAGGCTTCACCCCTGACATCGACGCCTTCCCAGAAACTCGACGTACCTAATAACACGGCATTACCGGCTTTCTTAAATTGCTCCAGCAACAAGGCCTTGGGCCGACTGCCCTGAACCAGCAAAGGATAAGTGATTTTATTTTTCAGCAATTCTTCGGCCTGCTTAAGGGCGCGGTGGCTGGTAAACAAAAAAAATGCACGGCCCTTGCTGGCCTGCAACACCGGTAACGCGAAGCCGACGATCAAGGGGATAAACTGGGGGTCGTTAGGCTGCGGCAAGCCTTTGGGGTGGTAAAACAGCGATTGGCGGGCATAGTCGAAAGGACTCTCCCAACTCGTGCTGGCCGCATCAGTCAGGCCCAGGTTATTGGCAAAATGATCGAATTTATTGGCGACGCTTAACGTGGCCGAGGTAAAAATCCAGGTTGCCTTATGCTGCTGCATAAACAGCCGGAATTCACCGGCAATATCCAGCGGCGTGCGGCTTAACGTGAAGGATTTTCTATGGATTTCATACCAGCGTATCCATTTGCCGCCTTTATCGTCGAGAATGGCGTTTAATTGCAGGGCCAGTTCTTCCGCGCGCTTAAAACAGCTGTCCAGGCCTTTGGTTTTAACCGAGGCCAGCTCCAGCTGGTTAGCCAGGCGCTGTAGTTGCGCTTTGACGGCCTGCAACCCTGCCATGATATTAGGGTTGTTTTCCAGTTCCTGCCATTCGCCGCGCTTCAATTCGATGCCGAAAGCCAGCCTCAAGTCCTTAACCTCATGTTCCAGATCTTCACAGGCGACCCGCAAGTCGGGAATATCGGTGGCATCGTTAAAATACTCGATCAGCGCGTCCTGCGCCAAATCATTCAACTGCTTGGCGCCCACGGTAATGCCTAAAAAATTGGAAGCCGTATCAGCCAGTTGGTGCGCCTCATCTATAATCACCACCTCGGCGTTCGGCAACAGCTCACCGAAACCGCTGTCGCGTATCGACCAGTCCGCGCACAGCAAATGATGGTTGACGACCAGAATCTCGCATTCCTGGGCTTTTTTACGCGCCTTGACCAGAAAACACTCGGCGTAATCGGCGCAATCCTGGCCTAGGCAATTGTCGATGGTCGAGGTGGCCTGATACCAGATCGGGTCGGATTCCTGCACATCCGCCATTTCCGACGTATCGCCGGTTTTGGTGCGCTTGGCCCAAACATTAATTTTTGCCAGTGCCGCCGCATCTTCCTTGCTGAAACCCAATGTTGTCGATAACGCATTTTTCAGCCTATGCGTACATAAATAATTGCTGCGGCCTTTCAGCAAAGCCGCGACAAAAGGCGTTTTCATCGCCTTGCGGATTAGCGGCAAGTCTTTATTAAACAATTGATCCTGTAAATTTTTAGTGCCTGTAGAGACAATAGTCTTTTTACCGGAAAGTATCGCCGGAACCAGATAGGCAAACGTTTTGCCTGTACCCGTGCCCGCTTCCGCAATCAGATGCCGATTCTGATTAATGGCGTCGCTAATTGCCTCGGCCATTTCCACCTGCGCGACCCGCGGCTGGTAAGCATTGATAACCGTCGACAGCGCGCCGCCGCTACTGAAAAATGATTCTAATTCTGTCATTGAAAAAGGTTGTCATTAAAAAAAGTTGTCATGGCGAAAAAGCGTGTCACAAGGAAGGCGCTAGCCATTGAAAAGTTACGGCAATCAATAAAAACCTGACATAGTAGGGTAATGTATTCAAGAATACCATCAGCAATAACGCAATGCGTGGGGAACTCCCCTAATATAGGCCTATCGAAACGATAACTTTTCACGTCTTAATCAGGAGCGTATATGAGATCTTATTTACTGGCCCTCTGTTGTTTATTACTGGGCGCCTGCTCAAACCTGCCGCCCGCCATCCAGGATGCGCCGCTCTACGATCTTTCCTACCGTCAGGCCAGCCAAAACCTTGCGTCTTACAAAGAGGCGCCGGTGCGCTGGGGAGGAGTAATCATCGACGTGGAAAACGAACAAGACTATACGCTGGTACAAGTGCTTTCCTATCCCCTGGGCAATTATGGCCGCCCCTTAACCGACGAAACCGGCGAAGGGCGTTTTGTTTTTAAAAGCACCGAATTCCTGGATCCGGCGATCTATGCCAAAAACACGGAAATTACCGTGGCAGGTGTTCTAAAAGGCGATATCGAACGCAGCGTCGGCAAAAAAACCATGCGCCTGCCGCTGGTTGCCGCCACCACCCTTTATCAATGGCCCGCTTATGAGCTTAACAGCCCTTATGGTTATGGCGGCTATGGCGGTTTTGGCTATGGCCCCTACAATTCATTCTATGGCTATTACCCGTATTATTGGGGAGGGTTTTATCGGCCTTATCCGTATTATCGCTACCGTTAGGTAAAACGGGCGATGCGAAGTCAGAGCTTGCGGGCCTAAAACGACCACGCAAGCGAATCAGCAATTCCCAATTTAAAACCTTGCTAAAATAAAGTTTTTTCAACGCCCCAATAACCAAACATCCTCAGCATAGAACAGATGGACTTGAACATAGTTGAACAGATCCGTAGTGAGTTTAATGCGTTACCTGATTATCGAAAACCAGGCAACAACCAGAAATATGCGCTGGAAGACGCCGCGTTAAGTGCATTCTCGGTTTTTTTCACGCAAAGCCCATCCTTTTTGGACTATCAGCGGCGGATGCAAAAACACCA
>JAURZI010000080.1 GCA_030653435.1 Methylovulum sp. | reverse complement strand
TTGGGTATCCAAACCACATGATATTTACATTCCCATTTTGTATGATTTAAACTTTCTGACGGATTCATCGTTTGTTTCCTCAATCTTTAGAACTTTAGGCGGTTCACAGATTGGGAGACTCTCGATGATTCCCGGAATTGTAAAACTTTAGGAGTCCCCCGGCAGAGCCGGGGGTTTACCCTTGATTAATTAAGCGCCAAGTTATCCGGGTTTGACTCTTCCGCCTGCATCTCAAGACTACCGCCCAACACGCGCGACCAAGCATCCGCTGTCGCATCGGTCGGACTGCGCCAATCCTGCACTTTTACCTGTTCTGTATTGGGCGTAAACATAAATTTGCTGACGTTTCCGAGTGACCGCATTGCATTAGCCAGTATCGTTTTGCTTGCGCTAGGGTCGCTGCCATCGTAAGGGTCAGGCGTACCGACAAATATCTCGCCGCGATAGGTATACATAGTCATGATTATTTATCCTCAGTCTTAGTTTTAGATGGTGCCGATACCGCTGTTTTTTCATGCGCTTTATTTCGCGCGATCATCCAGGCGGCCGTTTGGTCGTTTACCGTTAATTCATCGCCTTTAGCCATCTTTTGGCCGCCGTGGATGTGGCTATCAACGTCAATAATTATTGTTTTCATAAACCCTCTTTTGGAGATTGCATTACGCTAAAGCGCAAGCGTTGTAAAATGTAACCGTCGTCGTAAACCACGGCTTCGCGCGGTAATTTGTGCTCAAAATTACCGTTTCCGGTAAATACAAAGTTATCGAATGCTTTAATGACGCTCAGCGCCAATTCCCCTAACGTTTTTTCAGCATAAATGTTGTTATCGGTGACGGACTTGCAGCACACCACGATCATATAAGATTGATGTTCTAATTTCGTTTGCGCCCAACTATCCGCATCAACTGACATTCCTACACCAGGCGCAACCCAGCATCCCGGCAAATTTCTAAGCACGTCTTCGTCGTTTTGGATAGCTGACAATGCGTCAATTTTGGCGAAACCCGCGGTTTGGTCTTGCAGCCGGTCTATGATTAGCGGTAAATGGTCGTATAAACCGATCATATAAAGTTCTCTCTGAAGCGGCGGACAAATTCGACTTCGGCCTCATTGGCCACAACCTCGGCAATCGCTTGCGCCCTAGGCAATATGACCGCTTGCTCATCGATAGCTTGTCTGATGTAACCATTCCTCATTTCGTTAGCGGTACGCTTTGGGCCTTCGCGCCTAAAAACACCAGTCATACCGCTTGGCATCGTAGCGATAAAAGCGCCCGGAAAAAAATAACGGCCTGCCAAGACACCGGTTTCCTGTTGCACCATACGGCCAAGAAATCGTGCTTTAACCCCCCGATAGCCAAACCAGATTTGACCGGTTTCTAAGGTGCCCTGCTGATAACCGCCCAGTAATTTCTTATGGACGCGATACTGTTTAAACGCATACACCGGTATTTCGGTATCATCCGCCATGCGTTGTTCAAGCTGCTTTTCGCCCCAGGTCGTCGTCGTACTGACGGCCGAGCGCAACGCGTTAACAACTTTTCGCTCGCTAAAATCGCGCAATTGCGCGCTGACTTCCCCGGAGTTAAGAACGATTTGCACGTTATCAGCCATATTCCCTCAGCACCAATTCAGTGATGCCACCTGACCGATTGATTTTATCGACGACGGTATACACAGTGCCGTCATGCGTGACGGTGTGATTTTTGTTTTTTTCCAACGTCAGCGGCAGGCTCTCTAAATCAACTGTTTTTATGTGCAGCGTATGGCGATAACTCGCTGCGGTATTGCTTTGAACATCAACCCGCTCTTTGTTATAGATACCTGTAAAATCAACTAAATCGATGCCATCAATCGTAATAATAACCGGGTCGGCAAAGGCTTTAAATCCAGCTCTATTGATTAACTCAGCCTTCATTATCGGTAAACTCATCTAATGGCGCATCACGCCGATCATGGTGATCTTGCATATAAAACTGCGCCAATCGCGCCTCGCGGCGGTCGCGCCGCAGCTGCATATAAAGATTAGTGAGATACATCAACAGTGTGATGATTACGCCAATCCCCGCCGCTTTTGCCGTTAAAAATTCGAGCGTATAACTGGTAAATTGATAAACAGCACCCAAAAGCGTCGTCGCCCATGCGCTCAAATAGCTCAGCGCTGTCCAAACCGGTTGCCATTTATCCATGCACTTATCCATTAGTCTTTGACCGCCAGCCCTAACATACCCGTTACCGTACCGGCCAACGTCATCACCTCGGCGGCTTTATCGCTTTGGTTAAAAATAATCAACACCAGCGATATGCCGGACGCAATTAACACAATAGCCCCAAGTCGGGTGCTGCGCTGCGTCCAATCGACGCCGATTTTGCTGGATAGGCTGTTTTTAGTTTGCATTACTGCTCGCCTCCGGCTTCATCCTGGCCGCCTTCTACCGTATCCTCCGCTTGCACACTCGGAAGCTTTTTGGCTTTGGGCGGTTTGCCCTTTTTGTCCCGTACCGCCAGGTCATAAATCGGCAATAAGCCTTTCGGTAAATCGCCAACCACATCAATGGTTTCACCCGCCTTAAACTGCAGCGCTTCGACCGGAATAAATACGCCTTTGTTTTTTTCGTCCGTTTCCAGCACATGCGATCTAGCCGCCATTTGTGCATCCGTTAGCCTTAACGCCACACCGGCCGGAACGATGATGGTTTGCGTCAATTTAATTTTCATAGCGGCGGCTAGGTGAATGTCGTTAAATTGGCATATTGCCAAAAGCCGTAACCGACATTTCGGCTGGCGTATAAGCCGTAACGATGCACACGCTCCTCAAACTCCAGTTCCGAGCCTTCCGCGACGGCGGATACTTCCAGCTCGACTTCGCTTTGCTTAATCAGTGGTTTTGCCACGCTATCGGCCCGGAACGTCGCAAACTTGGTGGTCCAGGTTAAACGCGGGTTGATTGCCAAATTGATGTTAAATCCGGCCAGCGATGAGGTGGCCATAATTAAATTGGAGGTTTGCCCGATCACCGTCGCGCCCAGCGCGGAACAGGCCGGTGTCATAAACGATAACGGCACCATCACGGTAAACTGCCGCGCCATTTCGTTCATCAAATCGCCGGTGTCGTCTTTAAAGCCCATCAGTTGTTCAATGGATTTTAAAATCGCCGTTTGCATTTCATCGGGGGTCGGCGCTGTGGTGGTAACAATATCGACGCTAATACTGTTCGATTGCGTACCGGAATCGCCTTCGCTGTGGTCGGTATCGAAAAAATACTCGCCGTCATAACACACCGTGGCCGCGCCGTTTAAAATCAACGCCGATAACAATTTAGCCCAATGATTATTCGCTTTTTGCGCTTGCTCATTGACGCGGATTTGAATTTGCCCGGTTTTATCCCGGCGCATCCAGTCAATCGGGATTTCCAGCGTCGATTCATAGGGCTTATTGCGGATCACTAAACCGGATTCGCGTAATTTCTTAGCCGCCCGGCCGCCGACCATTTCGCGCATAGCCGGGGTTTGGCCTAGCCAGGCGTATTCTTCGCTTTCCGAATCCGAGTGAGTCGTCATCGCGATGGTATTCGGCCAGGATGCCGAGTTATCCTGTTCCAGCGCGGCAAACAACATGCCGATAACGCCTTTAGATGTAATAGCCACAATTAAGCCCTCACTGCTTCAAATTCAACAACCGCAATGCCGGTTGAAATCCAGCGCGACACCCAGCCGATTTTGCTATTGTTGGTTGGTGTCAACGTAAACGTGTTGTCATCGCTGGCATACACGGCTACACGGTCATTGGCGGTAATCGCCAGACCGCTAATCGGTAACTCAATCCGACCGCGTGTTCTAACGATGACGGTTTTTTCGCCCGCAGCGCCGGTACTGTTATCGACTTTGGCGACGGCAAAGCCCTGAAACGGGTCGCCTGCCGCTAACGGCCTGGAATAGCCGCTGCCGTTTTCGCCGACTGCCGCGCCTTCGTAAATAATGTCGGTGGCAATAACCGGGTACTCTTCAATATCGCCTAGCGAATAAGGCCGTTTTATATCGGCTGCTAATGTCGTCATGGCTTACCCCTTTTTCTGTTTGATACGGCCAGACTCGACCGCTTTCATATAGGCAACATAGTTGTCTTGGCTGCCGTACTCTTCTTGTAGCGTCGCGCTGGCGGCGTAATCGGCTGCCCATTTCGCCTCACCTGTTAATTTTTCTTTAGCTTCCGGCTGATCATCACCGGATAACGGCGCGTTCGGCGCGGGCAATGGCCTAGGCGCATCATCGCGGTAATCGTTTGCCATTTGCTCGCGGGTTTGTTTTTCAGCGTGCAGAATTTTAACGGCGGCTTGTTCCGCCGTGGTGATGCCGTCGAATTTCAATTGAGCTATCAAAGCATCGTGGCCGGGCATCGCCAAGCCCTCGATACCCTGGATACGCTCGCGCTCTTGCTGCCTGCCGACAGCGACGCCCGCTGTATGGCTTTCATCAGCAATCGCCTTAACGAGGTCAGGGTGTTGCTGCATCAATTCATCTTTTGTCATTGCAGTGGGTCCTAATTTTTTAGGTGGATTTAAGGTGCGCTTACTTTTCAGTTCGGCGATTAAGCCTTCCAGCGTGCCCAAGCGGTCGGCCATGCCCGCTTTAATGGCATCGGCGGCAATCAATGAACCGCCCCGCCCGAAATGCGTTAAAACATGGTCAACACTGACGCCACGGTTGGCCGCAATCGTGTCGATAAAGACTTGCGCCAGCGCATTGGTGATCTGTTGGTATTGTTTGCGGCCTGCCTCGGTAGTCGGGTCAGCATTTTTAAACGGGGATTGGTCGGAGATAATGGTAATGGTGCCGCTTTCTTCATCGACGCCGAGTTGCATCATTGCGCCAATGCTGCCCAGCAATGCGGTATCGGCGCAGATAATGTCCTGACAGGCTGACGCCAGCCAATACCCGGCGGATTGCGCGCGGTTGCTGACAAAACCGTACACCGGCTTGATTTCCCGCGCGGCCAGCACTTGGCTGCCATGCTCGGAGATGCCGTTAATCATGCCGCCCGGCGTATCATAAACATTGATAATGGCTTTAACGTCGGGGTTATCGACGGCTTCCTGAAAGTCGGTCGCGACGCTGCTTAATGATGTTGCGCCGGACACTTCGGTGAATAAATTGGCATAGCGGAATATCGGCCCGGTAACGGGCACTAACGCAATGCCATCACGCACGTTAACAATGCGGGTATTGCCTAACGGCTGGCCGAGTTTGGTTTGCAGCGCCTCTGGATCGCCCATGCCTTGGGCAATGGCGATAATGGTTTGCATCGCTTCGGAGGTAATCGCCCATTCGGACGATTGAATCGCGACTAAAATGCGCTGGTTTTTGATAGGGGTGGGCATGGCGCTTAGAGATTATTGAAACCGTGCCTAAGCGTAATGATTTATTTGTCTCATTTTCATAGGAAAGTGAGACTTTTTTACGGGGTGGTTATGAGTTTCGCCTATATTCTTTGCCTATGCTTTTCAAGCCTGCGATTAGATCATCGCTATACTTGTCCCACAGCCAAACTCCGAAAGTTCCGAAAGCATTAACCCAATCGGCCATGATGGCCCTCCAGATATTTATGATGAAATAGCGTGGAATATACTACGATATGTACTCTGCCGAGCTTAATCAACTGGGATATGTTATGCAAAATTATGAAGCCTGGATTACCGAACTCAGTAACGTATCGCAAGAGTTTTTTGCGCACCCTTTTGTGACCATAGTCAAATTTATCCTGCTCGTGTTAGCCGTCGCCGTTTTTTCTATCCGAAAAAAAATAGGCGACAACCTAGATGGCATCATGGGTAAAGCATTTAACCAATGCACTTTGATCGGTATTAGATGGTTTTCCAATTACAGTTTTAACCTACGCTATAAAAAACACATCATTTTTGAACATCGGGTTTTTAATGTTCGAGGGTTGCGCACCCAAGGCAACTTCACCTTGGAAATCGACAAAGTTTATGTCGGTTTAAAAATTGCACCCTCGCAAAACCCCAATAAAACTACCTGCTTGCTCAATCACACTGTATTGGAAGGCAATCGCCCCATTTGGGCGTTTTTGCAGCAAAAGTTAACCGTACTGGCAATTATCGGTGCGCCGGGATGCGGAAAAACAACTTTATTACAACATACCGCCCTGGCTTTTGCGGCTAACCGTCACCGGCAATTCAAGCTAACCGCACGCACACCGATTTTTTTGTTTTTACGGGAGCACATCGACAACATTATTAGCGAAGAGATCCCTTTGGCGGAATTAGCACACGCGCACTTTAGCGATGAAAAACGCTATCCCAATTTAAAACCTACCGAGCATTGGTTTAAAAACCAATTAACGCGAGGCAAAACCATTGTGTTGCTGGATGGTTTGGACGAGGTCGCCGATGATAAACACCGACAAAAGGTTTCAACCTGGGTAGACCGGCAAATTATCAATTATCCCAACAATGTATTTATCGTGACGTCACGCCCGCAAGGCTATCTAGCCGCCCCTTTGCAACAAGCTCACCGCCTGGAAATACAGCCGTTTAATTGGACACAAGTACGCGAGTTTGCTTACTGTTGGTATCGACAAAATGAAATCATAAGTTCCGGCAAAAAAGATGAAGGCGTTCTTAATGATGCCAAACGCAGAGCTGATGATTTATTGCAAAGGCTACAAAAAATATCGGCCTTGACCGACTTAACGGTTAATCCGCTACTACTGACGATGATAGCGATGGTGCACCGCTACCGTGGACAATTACCGGGGCGGCGGGTGGAGTTGTATGCCGAAATTTGCGATGTGTTATTAGGCCATAAACGGGCTGCGATTGGGCTTCAAGACGGCTTGACGCCCGCCCAGAAACGGGTTGTATTACAGCCCTTGGCTGCTGAAATGATGCTCAAAAATCAGCGCGATATCACCACAGAAGCGGCGCTGACGATTATTTCCGAACCGCTAAAGCAAGTCGGTATTAACGAGCACGGCGCAGGCGAATCCTTTTTGAATACCATCTCTTCCGGTAGCGGATTGTTGAATGAATCGGAAAACCACCACTGGAGTTTTGCGCATTTGACTTTTCAGGAATATTTGACCAGTTGCCATTGGTTGAAATATCCGCCCGAGCAGGATTGGCATACCCTCATCAAGCAAAGCTGGTGGCACGAAACGATTCGTCTTTATATAGCGCAAGCCAATGCCAGCTCTATTGTTAACGCGTGTCTATCACACAATTCGTTGTTAAGCTTGACCTTGGCAAGCGAATGTGAAGAAGAAGCGTTGGAATGCGATGTAGAGACCCGTCAACGGTTACAAGCGAGATTAGCTGAGACTTTAGAAACCGATGACACTGAACAATTTAAGTTAGCCGCTCAAGTGCTGTTAAATAAACGCTTAATAAATCTGCAAATCCTTAATGATACTACCCAAATCGATGCAGAATTTATCAGTTGTGCCGAGTATCAACTTTTTTTAGACGAAACCCAAAACCACCAACAACCTGCGCATTGGCAAACACGACATTTTGCTAAAGGAATGGCAAAACAGCCGGTATTAGGCGTAAGAGCCGATGATGCTCAGGCATTTTGTGCATGGTTAAGCCAAAAAACCGGTAGAGATTACCGATTACCGACAACGGCAGAAGCTCGGCAAATTCCGCCGGATAAATCTGCTCACGCTATCGCTACCTGGTGCTGGAATGCCGGAGTTTATGAATTGGTTTGGCTACGGGAACAGGATAAAACGCATTGCTTACAGCATGTCATGAACCTCCATGCCTTAGCACAAGATTTTAGTTTTGACGGGCTAAAGTTACCAAACTATTCCACTAAAATATTCCGTTTCCTATACAAACATTTGTTTAGTTACCGACTGGCTGCGGCCTCTTTATCCGACGAAAACTTAACCCTCGCCCTCGCCCTCGACCTCACCCTCGCCCTCGCCCTCGACCTCAACCTCGACCGCGCTCTCGACCGCGCCCTCGACCTCGACTTCGACCTCGGCCTCGACCGCGCCCGTGATCTCCACGCCTACCACTACGACCGCGACCGCGACCGCGCCAGCGCCCTCACCCTCGACCGCGCCCGCGCCCGTGCCCTCACCCGTGCCCTCGACCTAGACCGCGCCCTCGACCTCAACCGCGACATCGACCTCGCCCGCGTCCTCGACATCGACATCGACATCGTCCTCGTCCGCGACCGCGGACCCACCCTCGCTCTCGCCCGCGACCGCGTCCGCGCCCGCAACCGCGCCCGCGACCGCGGACGCACCCTCGCTCTCGCCCGCGGACGCACCCGCGCTCGCGCTCGCGACATAGACCTCACCCGTGCCCTCACCCGTGCCCTCACCCGTGACCTCGCCCTCACTCTCGACCTCGACCTCGACCTCGACCTCGACCTCGCCCTCGCCCTCGACCTCCGCGCGCTCGCCCTCAACCTCGACCATGATTTTTCCAAATATATGGAAAGTTATGCCACAAAAACTTTTCAGACAATTGAACAATCTAATCGTGTGAATGACTCACATTCGATGGACTTAACATTATTGAATAAGAACTTGTTGTCCGCTTTGGAAGCCCCGGTGTTAAACCGGGCAAGTATTGCGCAAACGGCAAGAAAAATAGTTTTATTAGAATTAGAAACCATGTTATGCAGCGATTGGTCACGTTTTACCGCAAGCTTAAAGTCAAACTCTACGCATAACCGCTGGCTATTTTGGAAAGACCACAAAACTTACTACATTGAGTTATGTAGAAAAATTTTGCTGGCGTGGTTTGTGGCCTACAAAACCATCGAAGCCCGCTGTGAAAATAAGTTACCTGCATGGGAAGGCATAAGAATAGTGCATGAACTGGATACAACTGATTGACATAGCCAGGTAGGGTACGCACCGCGTACCTTTCCCTATGCTCCAAAAAAGGTATGCGGTGCATACCCTACACTTTACTGTTGTTATTGGCCGCAATAGGCACATCCAACCCCGCTTTTATACGCTGGATTTTTTCATTGCTGCGTTGCTTGTGCTTGGTCCACCAATCAATGCCGTCGTATAAAATCGATTCGGCGGCGATGGTGCTGATACCCATATCGATGCGTTTTTGCGCGGCGTCGGCTTCGACGGACGGATTGATGCTGCCGGGGCCGTCGCCTATCCAATTCGCCTGGCTCCAGGCACGGCGCAGCATGTTGTCTTCAAAAAAACCGCGTGCGATGATGTGGCCGTGGGCGATTTGATCGGCCAGCCACTCTTCATAAATAGGTTGCACAAAATAACAGGCGACCAGCTCCCGGCGCACGCTGAACATGCGCCAGGCATCTAACAGCGCTGCCCGCGCTGCGGAATACGAGCTGGTGTAGTGTTTTATCAGCACCTCAAACGGTAGACCTAACTCGCTGCCGATTTGCCGCATAATAGCCTGAACAAACGGGTCGAATTCGCTGTTGGGCCGGCCTGGGTTGGATTCTATCGGTTCTTCGCCAGGCAGCAGGTTAACGACTTTGCCGGGGCCTTCTAACGTCGCTTCCGGGTATTTGCCATCCCATTGGTTGACGCGCTTCATGTAGTCGGCGCGGTCGGCGTCTTCAAATATACCTTGAAACGCGTCCGGGTCCATTTTCATGAAAATGGCAAACGCGCCGTCCACCACGGCGGCTTGCAGTTCCGCTTCCGTGTAGCGGCTGAGTTGTTTTAATGGCTCGATTACCGGTGCCAGTACGGGTATCCCGCGCAGTTGACCGGGGCGCAGATGTTCAAACAGTAACCAGAAATTGCGCCGCCCGGTTTTTGCGCCAAAGGCCGGAACCGGCGTCCAGTTACGGTTCTGGCTTTTGATGTTGTTAGGGTTTTGGTTGCAAACGTGATAGGTCAGCGGCGCGCCGTTGGCGTCTATTTCCACGCCAGCCAACAATTTTTCGGTATCTTGTTTTTTATCAGGATTACTGATCCGGTCGGCTTCGATTAATTGCACGACAAATTGCTCGCCACCATCGCGCGGTGCTTTTGCCAATAAGCTGCCGACATCGCCGGATTCCAGCATGGACCTGAACGCCAGCGCTTGCAGGCCGTAAAAGTTTAACGCCCGTTCGCTATGGCAATCGGGCGATTCCGCCCAGGCGCTAAAACGTTCGGCCACGTCGTCTTGCCAGATTCCGGCTTCGGCATTGCTTAAGCCTAAGCGTGCGCCGTTGATCGCGGGCTGCATGGTTAAGCCGGTGCCGACCACGTAATTGACGATGGTGCGCACCGCGCCGCCGCCGATGGCGTTGTTGCGTATCAAATCGCGCGAGCGGCTGCGTAGCGTCGGCAAATCGGCTATCGTGTCGTCGTTGATATCGCCATCGACCGGGTTGAAATTGCCGATGGTGTTGCGTTTTTTGGATGCGCCGGTATAGCCGCCGCCCTTGAAGTAGGCGCCAATAAACGCGCGGGATTTGTAGCGGGCTAAGGCTTGTTGCGGCGCGAAGTATTCAACGATGTGGTCGGGTATGGTTTTTTTAATGGGCATGGCGTTACCTATTTTTTTTGATGATCTTGACTGCGGCATCCTGGCAATCCATCAGTTTTTCGATGTACGCCGAGCTTAACGCAGATAGCATTTGCACATTAGAGGGCACAAATTTACTGATAAAAGTGCGGACGGATATCGGGTCGGTCGCATCCACGATGCAACTGCCTGCCGGAATAATGGTGCTGCTGGTTTGACCGTTTTCTATACAAATCAATATGCGGGTTTTAACGCATTCGGATGCTGACAGTTTTTCTTGAACGGGTTGCGTGCGTGCTATCCGTTCCATCTCCAAAAAATACCGGCGTATCTGCCTGCCTTTTTCGTTGCGTTCGATCATGCCAAGCTCTTTAGCCATGTCGATGGTTAAGTAATAGTCGATTTTGTTATGCCCGCCTCTGCGTTTTGTTTGCTCGCCAAATTTGGCGAGCAAAAAATCCTGGTCTACGGTAAAACCGTATTCTTCGATACGGTCTTTAATCCAGTTGGAAAAATCTTTGCCGACTTCGAGAAACTCATGCAGCAATCGTGCATCGATGAGTTGAACCGATTTACCGGCGATTTCACCGGAAAATATGGGAATTAGATTTGTGTTTGCGCTGGGCGCAACTTGGGATTTGGTGTTCATTGGAAACTCCATGCCGAGGATAAAATCCACCAACCAGAGCGACCAAGCAAGGGGCGGCGGATGACGTAAAAGGTTGGTCGACCGGGGCATGGCTTCCGGCAGGCCTTGCAGCCTCCTAATACGCCACCCGCCATAAAGCGAAAGGCATTAAAAAAGCCACACGACTTGCGACGCATAGCTATTCTTGCGCCATTACCACACGGGCGACCAAACCCGACTGCCCAATGTGGGGCAGTAGCCAAAGCATAGTCCCGCGCCGTAGTGTTGTCAACTTGACCGACTGTAATCGTTCGGCTACACTTTGCATCATGTACATGATCAAACAACTTCCCGAATTTAAAAACTGGCTGCATGACTTGAAAGACGGCATGACACGCCGCCGCTTGGCTACCCGGTTGCGTAAAGCGACGCTGGGCAACCTGGGCGACATTAAGCCGGTCGGCGATGGCGTGTTCGAAATGCGCGAGCATTTCGGCCCCGGTTGGCGCATGTATTATGTGCAGCGCGGCGAGGTGTTGATCGTGATGCTGGGAGGCGGCGACAAATCCAGTCAGGCTGCCGATATTGCCAAGGCGCAACGCCTGGCGGCTACTATTGAAGACTAACCCATGACTAAAAAAATCAAAATTGCCGACTTGCCCGAATTCGACATGGCTGAGCATCTTGACAGTGACCAAGCCATTGCCGAATACCTGACCATTATTCTGGAAGATAATGACCCCGCATTGCTGGCGGCGGCCTTGGGTGACATCGCCCGTGCCCGCGGCATGACGGAAATCGCCAGGGCGTCCGGCCTGACGCGTGAAGCGTTGTATAAAGCCTTGCGGCCTAACGCCAGCCCACGTTTTGATACAATCGTCAAAGTGTGTCGTGCGCTGGGCGTTAAGCTGACCGCCGAAACAGTGTGATAGGGACATTAAAAACATAGCCTACCTTTTTCCGGGTGCTTGACTACCAAGATTTTCTAATGACTGAGTAAGAAATACTTGATTGATTAATAGCTGCGTTGACACCAATTGTCGAGTCATTTCCTGAGCCATCTTCGGCGCATTCTGTTGAAATGAATCAAACAATTCAGAAGTGCTACAACCTTCTATTGTTTGCAAGTAAGCGTCTGGACAAGCTTGCCAGCATAAAGTAGCTTCCTGGCCGTTGCTAAACAGGGTGACGGATAGTTTCATAAATCACCACCCTGCCTTAACCGTTCTGCATCGTCCACCTGCGCGTTGCGCGCCCAGTTCTTTGCATTTGTTATCCCAATAATCGATATTTCTACGCACTTCGCCCGCGTCGGATTGGGTTAGCCTGCGTCCGTCCGTCCAGGTTACATCCTGTCCGTCCTGCAATGCAGTGTCGGCCGCCAGCCATTCGGCCAGTTTTTGTTCCGCTGTTTCCAGCGTTAATCCTGCCATGGTTGCCCCCGGTTGTGATTGATTAAGCGATAGATGGTGGAGCGCGGTATGTCGTGTTTTTCTTCGATATAAGCCACGCTATGCCCGGCTTTGAGTTCTTGTTGGATAATGTGGCAGCGCTGTTTAGTCACCAGGCCGCGCTTGCCGATGTAGTAAAACTCCCCGGCCAGTTGCCCGCGTATGCTGGCTTCTAAACGCTGCGCTACGTCAGGCTGAATATTGAGCTGTTGCCGACAGATTTCGATGACGCTACCAATGATGTCGCTCATTTTCTGTTCCATCCTGACAAGAGCCGGGTACCGGTGCTGACGATCACCGGCTCGGCGGTTGCCGCTGCGTCCGTTCTGCTGGCGTTGATTTGTTCGCGCAATGCTTGCCATTTTTGCTTGGTATGCAGGTGCAAGCGCAATTCTTGATGATGCGTGGCCGCGTAGGCATAGGTCCAGCAATTACCGGCAATAAAGGTTTTCCCCGACCGGCGAACTATTAATGTGCCATTCGGAACGCTAGCGCAATAAACTATGTCGTCATAATCAACAGACTTGCCAATGAATTCACGTTTGCCATTGCCGCCGCCATCAAGATGCGCTCTCGAAGCCAAGCGTTCATAAACATGATACTGAGTTCTGCACTCATGACCTGATCGTCCTGCTATTTTCCAACCGCTCGGTTTTACAACACGCATGGTTGCCGCGTTACCTAACTTGATAAATAGCTCCTGCATATCATCGGCCAGTTTGGGTGAGGTCGTGGCATAGACGCGGCTTATCCTATGATGCGCTTCTTTTTGTTGTGTCCATCCATCGCCAGCTATCATGGCATTGACAAAACTGGCGATAATTTCAGGGCTTGATTGTTTTATCCAGTCAGGAACGATGCGGTTATGCTGGAGCTTTCCAAATTGCAATAAATAATCATGCAGCTGCATCGATGTAATTCTGAATCCATTGGTTTGTTCAGAAAATTTCCAGGGCAATCTGGATAACAATGTTCTTATGACATCACGTTGTTTTTGCTTAATTTGTCCGATAAAAATAGCCCTGCGAAGGTTATTTTGAGTTTTTGAACGGTGCTCTGAAATACTGCCTTCTGAAATCCACCAGCCAAGCAAAGCAGCCATATCATTGGCATCGACTTGAACCGTTTTTTGCACGGTGTAACCTACAGAAGATTTGCTCTCTGGAATAGCCACCGTAGCAAAAGCCTCTCCCTGCCATTTTGCTTTGATCTTGATGCAGTGATGAATGGTCAAATCCTTTGCCAGCGTTATTTCCGGCTTAACGTTAAAATTCCATTTTCTAACGCCGGGTGAAATGGTTTCATGTTTCGCCTTCAATGTCACCATTCGATGATTAGGTGTCACTAAAATATCAATAACATGCCCCAATAATTGCACCATCGAGCCGGTGTAATGACGGCTGATTAATGCTGCCGGTTTTTGATACTCAATCAAATCGGTTTCGAGATCGACCGTCGCCAATTTGTCAAACTCGGTAACATCGGCAAACCGCTTCCAGCCTTCCAGGGTAAGCACATCGGTTTCCTTATCAAAGCAATCAAGCGGCTCATTGCGTGCGCCGCGTTTTTTGATAAAGCGGTTGGCTTTGGGATCGAATATTTCCGACACCATGCCGGTGAAAAATTCATGCGGCAATTGGTCACTAAAATGTACCAGACGGTCTTCGGCCAGTTTGTCAGCATCGACCGATAAATTGGCGTACAGTTTATGTTTAATGCCGACGGTACCGACATGCTGGATAAAGACGCCCTTTTTGATGACCTGGTTTTTCCAGTTGAAGTCTATGGCTTTCGGGCGGCTTAAGACCGGGGCATTATTGGGTACGGCTCCGTAGATCGCCATCGGGCGTTTAATCAGTTTTTTGCGGACGTAGTTATAGACATCGTTGCTGCGGTGCCCGCCTGCGTCTATGCACGTTGCCGAGATCGGCAGCCAGACGCCATGTTGGTGTTGAACCGGTTTATTCAGCAATTCGGTTAAGGCATCCCAGACCGCTTCCTCGGCCGGGTCGCCCCAGAGCACGATATAATCCAGCGTCCATGACGCCATGCGTTCGCCCCAGCCGACGATGTGCACTTCCAGTCGGTTATCCTGGGTATCGACACCGGCGGTGATTTCGCAGACACCGTGCGGTGCGACGCGCAACAGGTAGGCTTCCGCGCGGTCCGCGATAACGTTGAGCTTGGCCGCCTTCATGTTGGGGTCTTCCCAGGTTTCGGCCAGCCGCGAGTTGATAAAGGTTTTTAACCGGGGTAAGTCGTTTTGTATTTCCAGCCACTTTGCCACCAGTTCGTCCCAGCGCGGGCCTAGGCCAAACTGGTAGTACAGGCAGTTGATGTGGTAGCCGCGTATTTTTGCGCCTGGATTGCCCGGTATCCAGCGGCCTTTGGCGATCATGTCGGTTTTATGATGTTCGCCGATTAACACGCCGCAGTCTTTGCAGACGTAGCACACGTCTTTGCCGCCCGGTGACCACACCAGCCCGGACCATTCCAGGTGTTGTTCATGGCCGCAATCCGGGCACGGGACGTGATAACGGCGCTGGTCTGATTTTTCCCACAGCGATTCTATCCGCGAGATGCCTTTTATTTGCGGACTGGAGATATACAGGCGTTTGCTGGTCGCAGGGAAGGCGCTGGTACGCTCGTCGAGCATATCTACCGGATCATCGCCGCTGTGCAGGTTGGCAGCGAATTCGTCCAGCTCATCGACAATGAGCGTGCGTATCGAGTTGGATTTAAGCCGGGATGGATTACCGGCGTGTTCCAGGTAGAGTTGCCCGCCTTTAAAGTCTTTAAAGGTTTTGGTATTGGCGGCATTGCGGGTGTTGACGCTGAGCAGGGTTTCCGCCACGCTGGGCGTTTCATCGAGCATCGGGTTGAGTTTTTGGTTAACCCATTTGTCCATCGACACTTCGCCCGGTAAGGTAACCATCAACGGGCCTGGGTTTTCTTCCATCGTGTAGCCGACGACATTGATCGCTACTTCAGTTTTGCCTATTTGAACAGGCCACATCAACACCACATCACGCACCGGCGAGCGCACCGAGAAGCAGTCCATCGGCTCTTGCGTCGGCGGATTGCGCGAGGTGCGCCACGGGCCAGGTTCGGCGCTGCCTTTGCTGGATAAACGCCGCGACGCATCAGCCCATTCGGACACTGTGCGTTTTTTACGCACGGCCAGGGCTGAGGCAAAGGTTTTGTTGATGAGTTGGTGGGCGTTGGCGTACATTGATTTATCTGCCTAACGGGTCGTCATCTTCCATCACAACAAAACGCCTGTCGTTAATGTCGTCTTTAACTGGCATCCTCTCACCGGATAAAAAAACGAGATTTTTTGGCAATGGTGGCGTAATAATTGGCACATCGCGCTCATTGCCCAACAAAGGTGATAATGGGTTGTTTTCTTTTATCATGTTTAATTACCTTATTCTTAGTTAAAACGGCACCCATACGCCAAAGCGTTGTTCGTAACTATCAATACCTGATTCAATTAACTTGTCCAAATACGCCGTTTCAATGCGCTTTTCTCGGAAACGATCCCTTAAGTCGCACACCTGGTCTATGCGTTCGTAAACATCCCTCTTGTCTTGGGTCGTCATGAACGCTTGCCAGCGCGCAAAATCGTCAATATCACCGCATTGCAACGGCGGCAGACCACCTTTATTTTTCAATGCCGCTTGCTTGCAGCAATCGATCACCAAATTCAAAATAATTTGCCGGGTTCGTTTTTTATTGGCCGCTCCGCCTTCAAATTCGTCGGTGATGCGGTCAATGTCAGTAAGGAGTTGGTCTAGGTTCATAATTTACCTGCCGTGCTTGAACAAGTCAGTCTTGCTTTTGTCGCTAGGTCAATCATGTCGTTACACACTTGGTTCATGAGCTGGATGGCTTCGCGCATGGCGACCGCCTCATCCCACGGCGCACTGACATCGTGACCGTCCGCACGCAGCTCATTGAGCAGCGCGAATAACGGGGATACAAAATGCGTGGTGTTGCCCAGCATCGCGATATTAAGCCCCGCCGCATGTCTTTCAGTCGTGAAGTGCGGTTGCTCAAGTAATCTGCGCGGGTAATCGTAGCGGCGTTCCGGTTTCGCCTTGGGCAAGGCTTTGGGTGCTGGTGTTGGCTTGCTGGGTTTTTCTTGTAACTCGCTTTCCATGCGGTTGAACGCCAGAATGTAGGCTTCTTTCCATTGGGCGGCTTGTTTGCCGGTGAAGCCCATCGCCAAGAAGGTGAAGCCGTCTCGGGTGATTTCGTAACACGGGCGTTTTTCGCCTTTGGCATCGGTGTATTCAACCGCCTTAAAATTAAGGGCGTTAAATTCTGGTGAGCAATCCAGTTTAGTTATAGCTTGGATTACGTTGTCATGCCGCATTTGTCCGTCAATGATAGCGAGTTCTGGACGGAATTCGGGCGTAACTTGGGTATGTGTGTTCATGGAATGGCTCCTAGTTAGTGAATTAAATCCACCGTCCAGAGCTGCCAAGCATTGGGCGATGGATGATGTAACGGGTTGGCAGACTGGAACTAGGAACCAGCAGGCCTCGCGGCCTCCCACTACACCACCCATCAAAAACAGGGGGGCATAAAAAAAGCTCGGTGCCACGATTGACACAAAGCTCTTGTGTCTAGTTTTACAAGTCTGCCAAGACCCGTTGCCGCCAATGAGGGCAGCGGGTAAAGCATAGTCGGGTTGTTGTGTGGCTGTCAATGGCATATTTTGTCTATACTGAGTAGGCTTTAAACGTTTTTTTTTATTTAACGGGTTAGGAGATTGTTATGAGCGATGATTTAAATTTTTCAGAAATGCTGCGTGATAGCGCCGATAGCGCGGAATCCTTTTTATGGAAAGCCATCACAGCCATCAACTCACGACTTGGCGAAGGCTATGCAGAGCAACATCCTGAACTCATTAGCGCGTTCATGATGGCGGCGGCCATAGAAGATGCCGGGCTAATGATTGCTAATACCCTAAAGCCTTGCATCAATAACAGCCGGCCGCTCGAATAATGCGCCCCGTTGGCCACAAATTACTGTACGCATATAGTCACAAGATCGTGGCCCGCCGTTAATAATATTGCGCGCTTGACTATGGTTGCAGACCTCATAAATCCTATAGTCGTTTTCGAGTTTCTGGTAATACCTGCATTCTGTGCAAATGATTTTTTCCGGGTTGAGTTCTAACTCTGGCGTTTGTTTTTGTTGATTTTGATCCCAGTAAGCGATAGCCGCAGCAAGAATTTCCAGCAATGAGCCGCGTATCATAGCTCCCGCGGTTTGTTGCTGTTTTTTATAGTGCTCCGAATCTTCACCGTATTTTTCAAGCTTGTACGTTAAGTCTTCTAACATCATTCTGGCCATGCGTTCCGCCCAGGCTTTTTCCGAATTTTGTTTTTTGTCTTTTTCATCCATTTCGGCAATGACCTCGCTCAGCAGTCTTGCGCCTTCTGCATTCGGCATGTCGGTTAACGCCAACGTGCCGTCTGGCAAGGCATCACCTGGGTACCAGTCTTCATTTACGGTGGTTAAACCGAAGTATTCAAGCATTCTGGCGGCGTATTTCGGTTTTTCACTGCCTTGCGGGCCGTAGATGATGACGCTTTTAGTTGGGTTATTGGTTTGGTTTTGCATGGTTTTATCCTCAAGCTTGGCTTAGTTTCATAAACTGCTGGCTGGTTTCTTTTAGCAGTTCTTCCAGGTAGTCTTGCAATAGCAATCTGATTTTCTGCTCGTCGGTTTGCGCTGCGAGTTGCGGCGCTAACACATCCGGCAAGGTTTCCAGCCGTGAGCGCAAGATTGTCGCGGCATTGGCGACGATCTGTAGCACGGTATCGGACTCCATCAGTTTACCGATGCTGAGTTCGTAATCACGCTTGGCGGCCAGCGCGTTAAATTTTTCTTTCGTAGCCCGGCTGACTTGATACAAGTTGCCCGACGTGCCGCTGGTTTCTGGTTTTTCTTGTCCGTCACTGTGCTTTTTTTGCCGTTCAGCCTGGTGCCGGTCGGCGACGGCTTGCTTGGCCGGGTCTTTCAGCGCTGCCATGCGGCTGATACTGGCTTCCGCATCGACCAGGCCGTCATCGGTCATCACTAAATGGCCTTTAGCTTTCAATTCGGTGATGTAGCTGCGGGCGACGCCGAGGTGCTTCGCGAATTCGGATTGCGTCATCGTAGTCATGACCGCGCCTCGTAATCCTGGCAGGCTGCGGTATTTGGCCATAACACCGTTTTCCATGCGTTTTTAGCGCATTTTCCAATCCCGGTGCCATCGCCTATCAAGTCTTTTAAAAAATATCGGCATTGGCGGCATTCGGTCTGTTCTTGCCGGTGCTGGTCTTGTTCTTGTGGGTTTTCCCGGCCGGTCAATTCAATACTGAGTCCTCGCAGTCCGTCTATCATGCCGTGGCGGTGCAGTTCTTTTGCCATTTCATAAAATTCAGGCAGGTGTGTTTTTAGTAAGTTATTAATTTCTCTTACATTTTCTTTGTTACAAATTATTTTAGTCATAAAAAAATAAAGTGTGTGCAGGGTGTGCAGGCAGATTAGCCGCGTGTAAATTGACCTAGCACGGCTGTAAGCCGCGTGATTATTGGTCTGTGCTAGCAGTGCAGGGTGTGCGGGGTCTATATATACGCGAGGGAGTTTAGTTATTTTTAATAACTGGTTTTTTTGCGTACGCGCGCACCCGCGTACGTGGCGCTTGCACACCCTGCACAACACCGAGCAAAGCCATGATATGCGCGGCCTGTAGCTGTTCTTTTGACTCTGCACATGGCCTTGCACTGCTAGCACACCCTGCACGGCGTTGGTTGGTTTTCCACTAGTCATCGGTAGAATCTCCGCCGTTGGTTTTGCTTTTATAATTGCCTAGCCAGGTCTGGAATATTTCTACGCGCTCGCCGTACCATTGCGTTTCCGAACCACCCGGCGGTGCTTCTTTACTGCCGGGTGGAATCAAAAATGTTTTCGGATTGCAGGATTTACCAAAGGTTATGTACCGGTGGCGTTCTTTTTTCATCCCCGGCCGCTTGCTTAAGCTGTCTATCACGCGATTTAGCGGCGACGGCTTGACGCCTTGCTGACCGCACCAATAGCGGTACAGCTTGAAGAGGTCTTCACTGAGCGTTGGCGCTATCGGTACGCCGTCCATCTCCCCATTGATCCAGTCGTCGTAAAAGCGCAGGATGCTGTCTTTACTCAGCGCCATTAACTCTTCTTTGGCTACCGTCATCGGCGGTTTACTGTGTTCGTTGAAGTCGCCGAGGTCTATGCTGAGCAGCCAATGGTGCAGGGCGGGGATACCGCCGTTGTCGATTTCTTGCCCTACCTGTTTGTAAAACTCGGGCTCTTTTTTCGGCGGTGTCCAAATGATGCAATGCCTTCGGTCATCTTCTTCGATGACAACCGGCATCCTATCGTTAGATAAAAACACCATGTTGACATGGTTGCGCTCTTCATACGCGGCCATGTTTTTCGGATTGACGCGTATCCATTCGCCGGTGATAAACGCTTTCAGTTTGTTTTTGATGTGATACAGGTCTGATCTGGCCACCACTTCGTCGGCGACTAGAAACAGCTTTTTGCTGGCCCAATCATTAAATTTATCCTCGACCGCGCTTTGATCGATCACGCGGCCGTAATGGCCGTATATTGCCATCACCGCTTCAAAAAACAGGTTTTTTCCGGTCCCTTGCGGGCCATGCAAGACCAGCGTGGTACGCATTTTTGCACCGGGGTGTTGAATGGGATAGGCCAGCCATTTGATAATCCATTCCGCTAAGTTCAGCGCGTTTTGCTCGCCGCTGCACATGTGGTACAGCACACTCAACAGCATCTCAAAATTGCCTTGTTTGGGCTCAGTCGGCCAGCCTGACCATAAATTGCAGGTGATGTTCGCATCGGTTCCAGCCGGGTCAAATCCTACGCTGTCCGGCCGAACGATCAGCCGGGCCGCCGATTCTTGCCATCTGCGAAAGACTTCACGATGCTGGCATAGGTCGCGCATGTCGGACAATGTGATGAGGCTGTGTTCTTGGCTGTCGAACACCATCCCGCCCTTACCGTAGACCAGCGCGAATCGCTCTAGCAGCTCTTCGGCGGTATCAATGGGTTTTAGGTTTGTGTTTTCCCCGCCCCCCTGTTTTTTTGCGTCCCGCGCGGGTAGGGTCGCGCGCAGGCCTAATCGGTGCAGGGCTTGGTCTATCTGCCCAGTTACCGTGTGAAGCGACTCAGTGACGTGCAAGTCGTTAAAGTCGGTGAGTTTGCCTTTGTTTTTGGCGTAGTGATCAAAGCAGGCGTTTTCGTCTTTGAATCGCGGCATGATGATATGCCCGGACACGGCCAACGCCGCCAGTTCCGCGCCTTCTTTGCCCGTATTCCGCCGCTTGTGCGGTTCATTGCAGTGCGGGCATATTTCGGGATGTTCGTGGATATTGACAGGCTGCTTACACGCCAGGCAACGGGCAAAGATGTCATTGTCGGCGCAGATGACAATGGCGACTTTCGGGTAGCGTTTACGCAATGCCTTGGCGGTGGCTTCCAGGTTCCTGGCGTCAAATCCAACCGCGACCGGGAGTAATGTGGCTTCATGCAACGTCGCGGCCGTTGCATAGCCTTCGCACAGCAACAAAATATGGGCCGGCATCCCTATCAAATGGTAATGGCCTTTTTTTGATAGACCGGGGGGCCAGAAATGCTTGTCGCGCTCGTGTTTCTTGATGTCGTCTTTGTGTTTGTCTTTATCCAGGATGAATTGCAGTCCCCAGATACGCAATGAGGTGTCTATCATCGGTACGACGAACGCCCCTCTAGGGCTAAACTTTCCGCCGTGATTAGCGACGCCTTTGCGGTGCAGGTAATCACAGTCGCCGTCTACGATCAGCTTTTTCCACACTTTTTCTGCTCGTAGCGCCGCTTGATTATGCCGCCGCTTTTGGTCCGCGTCGGCACGCTTCTTGTCTTCGACTAGGCGCTGTCTAATAGCGGCTAATTGCTCTTTGCTGAGGTCGGTCCCTTCGCCGAGTTCAATTTTTTGGCTGTTGTTCTCGTTGCCGTACCAGATCCCATAAGCGCCTACTAAAATCGTCTGGCCTTTGCAGTCGGTAATTTCGTGCAGATGATACCAACCACGCTTCTCCTTATCGCCCTCGACCGGACACCGGGCCATCTTGCCAATAACCAGTGCCCCGCGTGGGCGAAGGCCGTAGGAAAAAATCTGGTTTTGCACATCCGGGTAATTGCTAGCCATGTTCAGTAATCCACAACACCACTAGCTACCCAAGAAACGCGACTCTTTGTACCCGCGTCGCTCATATCGCTAGAAGAACCTACTACCGGGGAATAATCGCGCTTACTGAACGGGTGGAGATAACTCCGCACGCGCTTATAAAAAAAACAGGGGGAAAGGGAAACATCACGCATGATCTACCCCAAAAACCTTGCTCTCGATAATAGCTTCCATCGATATCAACACCGCTATAGACTGACGGATCGCGCTTAATGCCCCAGGTGCAAACCGTCTGTCGTTAACATCTACTCGCCCGTCTTCAAAAATATCAGCCAATGCACAAATAGCCTGGCCATGCGTTCGTGCTAAATCGCCCAGGGTGGTTATGTCACTGACGGCGTCTTTAGGGTTGTTCGCTACTCGCAAGCCTTGACGATCGGCAATTTCAATCTGCAACATCAATCGCCTATCCGGTGGAAACGCTGCAATCGTTGATTCAGTCATATCCGCCGGTAAACGCGCATCGGAATCATCATCTAGCCAACGCTGGAATTTACCTGCGTCGCGCTCCAT
The DNA here is from genome assembly GCA_030653435.1 of Methylovulum sp. GTDB lineage: Bacteria > Pseudomonadota > Gammaproteobacteria > Methylococcales > Methylomonadaceae > Methylovulum. Next base: position 7,806 of record JAURZI010000080.1, on the reverse strand, counting down.
TCGCCGGTGTATGTCGGGTAGCGTACTCCACTCAATCAACCGTGAACTGGGCGCAACTGTCCGCTCATAATGACCGCGTACATCGGCGACAAACGCCAGCATCGACACGCCGGTATCATGTTGATACGCCATAAGATGCTGTGCGATTACCTGGGTCAGCGCATAGCGCGGATTAACCTGCATATAAAATCCTAATCAACGTGTAAAAATTAAATGACTCAAAAAAGCCCCGCCATAAGGCGGGGTATAGCTGAGGCACCTTTCAAAAACTAGATGCGTCATTATTCGCGTTAATAAAATCATCCAAACCTTTTCTACGCGCTAAATTTTCAATTTTTTTTGCGCGGTCGTAATAAGTTTGTTTATGGGTGCCATTTCGCAACCTGGTGACAATGGATTGAGCAGCATCAATTTCTTTACCGATTTGTGCATCAGTCATTGTTTTATTTAACTCTGTAAGAATTTTTTGAATGTCCATGCCTATAAAGATAATACGCAAACACACCGAAAGTCAATACGCTAACGTACTTTTAAAATCAAATACGTTGGCGTATGATTTCAAAATGAACGATTTAATTAAAAATATTCAAAGGATTATGGCTGAAAAGCAATGGAATAATTACGACCTGGAAAAGCATTCAGGCGTACCACAGCCAACTATTTTCAGAATTCTTAATGGAAAGCATAAAGACCCAAGAACATCGACTATAAAAAAAATAGCTGGGGCTTTAGGTGTTAATGAATTTGAATTACGCGGCTATACTCATCCAGCCAACGAAAATAAAACTAACCAAATAATAGTAGAAGATAAGCAAGCATTATCGCCACGACAAAAGGCATTCTTAGAACTAATAGACTCGCTGCCAACCGTTGAGCAGGATAAACTTATGCGAGAACTTGAAGAAAAAGAACGTTATTTTAATGAAATATACGAAGACTTTATAAGCAAAAAAGCTAGTTGATTTTAAAAAGAAACGGTTAGTTTATTTCATCAAATATTGTGTCATGTTCGGCTAGTAGCAGGCCATCTTTACTCCAGTAATTCAAAATTGGCCTTAATGGGTCTTCCTCAGTGCCGGAACCTCGATAAGATACCGTGCATATAACCTCTATTATTGAAGCTGACGTTACAGGTAGGTTTTGTTCAATCATGCGAACCTCAGAAAAAATTAGGGCTTAATGCCAACTATCACTATTGCATAATTAAATGAATCTCATCGCCCACGTATTTGTGTTTATCGTGTCACCAACACCGGGTTCGACCTATTTTGAGAAAGTTGGTAAGACAATTGCCGATGTTTGGGTTTGCCACCTTCCCAAAATAGAAGCTGAAGCAAAAGCACGCGCCTATATACTTGAACAAAGTTGGATTATTCAATCGGATAGTGACCAAGTAGATATTCTTGAGTCGGAAATTCATCGATACCGATTAGATGCACAGGCGTCTTTTCGTCAAGCCAAAGAACACGGGATTTCAGCAGTTTTTGTTTCGTCGCCACTTGCGGATCGAGAAGACAACACTGTTGAAATTCACCACATGGCACCCGGGCTCCACCGATCCGACAACACTCATTAATCATATTCACCTTGCTTTATTTGAGGCTGCGCGCCCCATAACGTTAGGATTATTATGCAAGTTCAAGCTATTGGTATGGCCTGGTACAAGCCCGACAACCTCACCAAACTATGCAGCATGTTTGAGGATGGTAACAAACTCCATCGGACCTACAACGAGTGGCTTGCAGCCGCCGAGGCAAATAAAAAGCGACTCGAGATCGAGGGACATAGGGTTTTCTGCGTAGACATTAATCCTAACGAGTTCCCCAAATGCTGCATATCCCAAGGGCTGAAACTCGACGCCAATGCAAGAAACCAATACGCCAGTATGATCGCTCACCAAATCATTACGGGTTCCAATTAAATTATTCATATATTAAACTCCACTTCTTAGGGGGTGAAAATGAACGCCAAACAGTTAGTCATTAAATGCTTTGCCAAACAAACAGAAGGCGTCTGGGTTGCCGTGTGCCTGGATTTTTGTCTGGCAACTCAGGGCGATTCCCTTGATGAGGTTAAGCGCAAACTCGAAGAACAAATTTTTTATTACGTCAGCGAGGCATTACAAGATAAAGAATATGGCAGCCAATTGCTGAGTAGACGCGCCCCACTATCGTCATGGATTGAGTATTATTACATCTGGGTTATTAATAAGATTTACCATAGTGCAAGTATTATTTTCAATGAAACAATGCCATTGCGCCCAGCATGAGCGGGGAAAATCCACCCATAACGTGCAAAGAATTAAAAGCCATATTAGCCTATCTGGGATTTTCATTTGAAACCCAAAAAGGCTCACACGAACAATGGGTTTTAATTAAAAACAACAGAAAATATAAAGTCACTGTCGATTGCCCTAAAGCGCCATTTTCGCAAGAACTGATAAAGAGCATGGCGGCACAAGCGGGAAAAACCAAAAAAGATTTTTACATCATTCTTAAAAAGCTTTAACGCTTACAAAAAATAACCTTATCACCACCCAAACCAAACCCGCCCAGTGCGGGTTTTTTATTGCCTGAAATTTTATTATAACAAAAAACGCACAAATTAATACTAAAACGTATTGACTTGCACAATGCGATTACGTATTATTTTTAAAACGCAAGCAGTATAAACACAGCCTACAGACCCGGAGATAAAGATGACCACACTACTCACCAGCCAGGATTGCCTAACGCTGATCGGCGAGCCCATAAAAGAACGCGATATGGTGCTATGGGACGTGCCACCTGAGCTTGAAATCGGCACCCTTCCCAAACGCATCTATTGCAACAAACGCATGGTCGAACCGTTAAGCCGTGCGTTTGCCGAACTAATCAAAACCGGCGAAGTGAAATACTTAAAAACCTGGGACGGCTGCTTTAACATCCGCAAAAAGAAAGGCGGCGGCTCATACAGTTTACACAGCTGGGGACTCGCCATTGACGTGAATGCCGCATGGAATAAATACGGAATAATCCCCAACCTTAGGCCTCAAACTGTGCGCTGTTTTACGCGCAACGGCTTTGACTGGGGCGGCGAATGGAAAAAACCGGACGGCATGCACTTCCAACTGGAAAAAGCACTTTTCAAAGAGTAAACAGAACTATGACTGTTACCAACCCCATATCGACTGTTGCGCCTGATCTGATGATGTCTAAATCGGAAGCCATCAGAAAACATGCCCAACTCAAAAACCTGCACGAAGTGGTCTGCGGCTTATTCCTGGAGATGCGCGACCGCGAAGGCTACAAAGCCTTGGGCTACGACACATTTGCAGACTACGGAAAAATAGAATGGGGTTATAGCTCGTCGCAAACCTATCGTATCGCCAAAGCCGCTGAAATAGCCTTAACCGTCAACTCGCCTTTAGGCGAATTATCAGAAACGCAACTCCGACCCTTATCCAAAATACCGCCGGACCAACGGCAAACCGTATTGGACAACGCCATAGCCAGCATCGAACAAAACGGCAGCAAACTGACGGCGCAAGTTATACGCGAACACGTCGAAGAACATCAACAACGAACAAAACAAGCCGAGCAACAACTTGCGGAAACGCAAAGCCAGATAAGCGAACTGGCTGAGCAAGCAGCACGCCAAAAAATTGAAGAAAAAACGAAACAAATACAAGAACACCTGCAAGCCAACGTAGAAACCTTGGTTGCAAATGTTGAAAAGGACTACCAGGCCCATTTGGACGCCAAAGATGATCAAATCATGCGCCTAAAAGCCGAGCTAAACAACCTGGCGGAAAACGAGACAACGGCCATGCAAGCCGAAAAACAAAGACTGCTTGAAGAAATAAGCCAAGTCCTAGACTTGCGTGAAAAAGTTCAAACGGAAAATCACATCAACCTAATCGTCCTGGGATTAAGGAGCGTAACCAACACCGCAAAAGCAGAACATGACGCGCTAGTAAACCTCATCTGTAACATCGAAAGACAATCCAACGAGGATATAAGCCAAGCCCTAAGCGACGCACTAATAGCCGTCGAAAACCTCCGCTACTACCTCACGCACTCCATAGACAAATTTAAAGCGGGTTAAATCATGGCCATACAAATCCCACCCTTAACGCTAGATGATGTCATTGGCGAACTATCCGCCGGCATCACCGCCGAGCAATTCGTTGACGCAATCAAACAAATCGCCAGAACCAGCATCAACATCGACGAAAAAAAAATAGACTCGAAACATGAAGGCGAAATAACGCTAAAACTGAAATGGAGCAAACTTTCAAAAGACCAATTGAAAGTCACCCATACCCTAAACGTAAAGTCGCCGACAAAATCAGGACACGGCCATACCGTTACTGTATGCGACCCGGAAGAGACTCATTTTTACGTCCATCCCGGCAGCGGCTACGTTTCGGTAAACCCTATCAACCAGGATGATTGGGTAACCGAATCAGACCCAAAAATAAGACACTTAAACCCACGCTAACCCGTTATAAAATAGGAAAAAACCATGTTAAATAAAGAATCTATAGCGCATATTGAAGAAAACGGCGTCGCCTTATCCGCTATGCAGCATCTTATCGAAATGAAGGAAAATGCCGACAGAATGACCACCGCCATTGACGGCATAATCCTGCCAAAAGACTACATCCTGGCGTCCTTTGAAAAATACCTGCCGGTCCCATTCGTCTTTAAGGCGTCATTATCAACAACCAGCATTGCCGATTGGTTAAGCTACGTTAACAGCTGTGCATCAGAAGATACCGGTATTTATATCAATAAACAAGAGATGTCGGCGCTGGCTATCATTGACCAAGGCAGCCACACATTACCCAGATGGGGCAAACATCGCGCCACGCTAACCCTGGTAAAAACGCCAGAATACGCCGACTTGCTAAAATATAACGGCAATCCCATTGCCCAAAAAGACATGATTAATCTATTGCTGGACTGGGAAGACTGTATTCAATGCTACATAGAACCGGAAATCAGTGATCCAGGCCAAGACGCCGAAACCAAGCAATTAACCTTTAAACAATCCCTACAAAGCTTTCGCCGCCTGACTATCGACAGTATCAGCCACCTGGAACAAATCCAAAATGACGCCAGCGGCAGTGTCGATGTCAAACAGGCGTACAACGTCAGCGCCCAGGGTCAAACGCCCATCAACAAAATCGTCATGACCACCGCAGGCTATGAAGGGCTTGATGAAACGCAAATCACTATTATGTTGCGTTACGACAAATCCGCCAGCGGCGTGATCGTCTTCTACCGCATCATCAAACAAGAGCAGATGATAGAAAACAGAGCACAAGCGTTTAAGAAATATATAGACAACGGCATTAACAACAAAGACATCACGCCTGTGATCGCGTCAATCGTATATCAATAACGGTACAAATACTCGGCGGCATCAAAAAGGACTGATTTATTAATCCAGCTGAAAACTAATATGATCACGCTAATATCGAACTCAGAATGTGCTGCGCTTTCATGGAATGTACGGACTAATTCCCTGGTAACAGAAAGCAAAGCAACAGAATTTGCTGAATATATGGCTAAAGCAGCCGAACAATATATGACGGAAGTAGCAGGCTGTTGGGATTTGGGTGACGAATTGACCGAATCCATGCTGGATGAATTAAAAGATAAAACCGTCGCATTGCAACGGACAATTTATGAATTTAGAAAGCGCGTTCCTAACGCCATGCTAAAAGGCGTTGCGCGTACACCGGACTTTAAGCAGCCACAGCGCTTAACGGCGCAACGTCCTTTTGAGCAACTTGTTAGGCTTGGAGATAAAAATGGCATGTCCTAGATGTCTCTGCAAAGAGACATATTATTTCAACGATGATGACACTGAACAAAATCACGATATGGAGCGCTGCGCTGTATGTGGATGTGTTTTTGATTCATTTGATGCGGCTGAAGAAGATGACGATGAAAACAATTGATATTTTTCAAGAGCACAAGCCGCCAAGAAAAAAACCAAGGGTTTTAATGCACGTTATCGATGTCGACGGCGATCCTTGTGATCAAGATAAGCCAATAGCGCAGTTTCAACGCCGTAAATGCGGAACTATTAGTGATTGGCTGAATTGCGACAATGTAACAGAAGTAAAACGCGGGATTCCGTGCAAAAAATGCAATGCCTAATGCCGAACTAAGGCGCGCCGCCGACGAGCTTTAAAAATACCGCGACGCTGAACGGCGTCGCCTTTGAACATAGTTATACGTTATTTATTGCGGAGTGGAAATGAACAACAATACACCAGAGAAGCGATACTGTGATGCCTGCGGACACAAGGGCAGCGACGCTGACGCCAGCGACACAGAGTCGTATTGCGATGCCTGCATGGAAACGGTTGCATACCCAGTAGAGGATGTGTGCCCAGAGTGCGGAGCAACGAACTGCATGATGCTGGCCTGCCCAGAATGTGGTGGTAATTATTCGCTGGACGAAGACATTGAGGAGCATAACGCCCTGGTAAATGGCGCGCACTGTGAACTTTAACGATGCGCTGGATTACCCCGCGTCCATTTGACTAGAGAGTTATACATTTATGCCAAAAAATATCGAAGATGCACTAAACGATGCGAATAGACTGCGATTAAAAATTGAGACTGCGCCGCTAAAAGAAATCAATACAGCAATTGCAGCGTATCAACACCAGCATAAATATGCGTATTCATTGCTGGCGGAATGGGTGCGTTGTGTATAACGCCGAACTAAGGCGCGCCGACGCCGAACCTTAATAAATACGCGATGCTTCCCGGCGTCGCCTTGAGTGCCGTGTTATACGGCTGGAGCCGACTATGCAAGAGCAACTGAAATTTGACCCGAACACAGACGAGCATTTGGAATACGTTTTGAAACGCGCCTACCGGTACGCACTTGGCGATATGACCATAAGCAGCAACGAAATTCAGAGCGACATTTGCAACGCATTATGCAATTTGATCGGTGATGACACTTTCGTTAAGTGGAACGAAAGTGAAGAAGCCGTATAACGCCTGGCTAACCGGCGCAGGCGGCTTTATCGCCTGCGTCCGTGTTGAGCGACGTGTTAGGGGTCAAAAGTCGGCGATGGCAGGACTGCAAACGAAAGGGAAGAAATGAGGGTTTTGATAGCTTGCGAATACAGCGGACGGGTGCGCGATGCGTTCCTGGCGCTTGGACACGACGCCATGAGTTGCGACCTGCTGCCAACGGACGTGGAAGGCCCGCACTACATGGGCGACGTAACCGAACTGCTACACATGGGCTGGGACTTGATGATTGCGCACCCGCCCTGCACCCACCTAGCGGTGAGCGGTAGCCGGTGGTTTAAGGACAAGGTGGCAGAGCAGGCCGAGGCTTTGGAATTCGTGCGGCTTTTGATGGACGCGCCTATACCGAAGATTGCGATTGAGAACCCAATTAGCGTGATTTCCTCGCACATCCGCAAGCCTGACCAGATCATTCAGCCGTGGCAGTTCGGACACGGAGAGACAAAGGCGACGTGCCTTTGGTTGAAAGGAATGCCGAAGCTGACGCCGACGAACGTGGTTGAAGGGCGCGAGGCGCGAGTCCATCGGATGCCACCCGGCCCTGACAGATGGAAGGAACGGAGCCGCACATACCTTGGCGTTGCCGAGGCGATGGCGGCGCAATGGGGGGGGGAAATCCCCTAACGTTACGGTAAGTCAGCTATAGTAGCGACGATGAAAAATAGAGCGGAGACCCTCAAAATAGGACGTTTTAAGTGATCAAAAAACCCTAACCGTTGGAGGAGTCCCCGCGATGAAGAAGCATAACTACCGTACCAAA
>JAURZI010000079.1 GCA_030653435.1 Methylovulum sp. | reverse complement strand
GCGCTGGGGTCAACCCCCAGCTGAGTCCGACAATTATACGGCGATAAACCAACTTGTCAACACTTTGTTTTTCGCCACCCCTGCAGGGCAACACAACCAACCCTTCCGCAATCTTTCTTTTACTGCGAAAAGCCGGTTATTTTAGCTGTATTTCTGGCTTTGTCAATAGTTTTTAACCCTAAATTTAAAATACTACCAACCCGTCAAAACGTATAAATGTTTATTTAAAAAAAAATCAATTAATTATCTTAACTCTAGCAAATTTTCTTTTCCCAACTTGGTATACATGCTCAGTACCGACAGATACTTCTAGTTTAACTTCCTCCAGTTTTTCACCATCAATTTTTACAGCTCCTTGATTTACCATGCGAATCGCTTCAGAGGTGCTGGCCGTTAAGCCGGCATCTTTTAATAAATTGGCAATACTATAGTGATTGCCATCAATTTTTAATATTAATTCCTCCATTTCATCGGGTATCGCACCCCGCTGAAACCTTGCGTCAAAGTTCTCCAACGCCTTAGCTGCTGCTGCTGCATCATGAAACCTCTCTATAATTTCCTGTGCCAGTTTGACCTTATAATTTCGGGGATTTTCGCCGTTCTTACAGCGCGTTGCCCATTGATTAATTTCAGCCATAGACCGAAAACTTAATAATTCAAAATATCGCCACATTAATTCATCCGATATGGACATTATTTTGCCAAACATATCATCGGCAGCATCCGCAATACCGATGTAGTTATTAAGTGACTTTGACATTTTTTGTACACCATCCAATCCTTCGAGAATAGGCATCGTAATGACAATCTGTGGCTTTTGTCCAAAAGCCTCCTGCAACTGGCGCCCGACCAGCAAGTTAAACTTTTGATCCGTACCGCCTAATTCGACATCAGATTTCATCGCTACAGAATCGTACCCCTGTATCAAAGGATACAAAAACTCATGGATAGCGATAGGTTGGCTATTTTTAAAACGCTTATTAAAATCATCGCGTTCCAGCATTCTTGCCACCGTATGCTTTGCAGCCAATTGGATCAAATCTGCTGGCGACATCGCATTCATCCACGTTGAATTGAACATCACCTGCGTTTTATCAGGGTCGAGTATTTTAAAAACTTGTTCCTGATAGGTTTGTGCATTAGCCAACACCTCCTCCCTCGTCAAGGGCTTGCGAGTAACGTTTTTCCCTGTTGGGTCGCCAATCATTCCAGTGAAGTCACCAATCAGAAATAAAACGTCATGACCTAAGTTTTGGAATTGTTTTAATTTATTGATTAAAACAGTATGCCCCAAATGCAGGTCTGGAGCCGTCGGGTCAAAGCCGGCCTTGATCCTTAACGGCCTGTTTTCCGCCAGCTTTTTAATTAATTCCTGTTCAACCAAAACTTCGTCAGCTCCTCTTAGAAGCTGTGCTAATTCATCTTCTTGCAAAACCTTTCTCCAAATCCTGTCTGTTTATAATGAGATAACCTCATTATAAAGTTATTGAACAATCACCTAGAATAATTTTTCGTCAGCATTTTAAAATCTGCAATAACCACTTAAATCTGGATAGTGTTAGGAAATACCTTCCCCACATCCCTGTGCCAAAAATATCATTGTCCGGCAAGCATCCTAAACCGAGACCACATCCGCAATAAAAAACGTCACAACAGTGCCTTATTTTTTAAATATGATCATATAGTTAGCCGTTTTTATAAGGTTTTATTGATACACGTCGTATTTCAAGCAAATTAACTTTACTCTCACCCGCTAGGGTTTGATAATTGGCCCGCCTAAGCGCGGAAAGGCAAAAGCTTGAAGCAAAATACTTCATAGCAATAATGTGTAAGCGCCTGCCCATTAAACCTGCAACAACACACAGATTTTATGCGTTGGACGCCTATCAAGGCGCAAGGCATGACAATAAAAAATAATAATAAATATATTGAGGAGTAGTTTGATGCAAGATTTTTTTCGACGAATTATTGGTCACATGCTTGACCAATACGCGACCGTTCTTTTAGTGCTTGGCGCTGTCTCGACGATAACCTATATGGTTCTCATCACCGATATTCGAAGCCAGGAAGGTAATGCACGGCTCGTAAAAATGAGTACTGAGCAAGGGCAACTGATTGAAGATATCAATTTTTTACTGACACAAAAAACATATATTACCGATAAAAATGAATTGCAGAAAATAGATGCAAAAATCATTTCGAATATGACCCAACTCGATCAGGCCCATGCTTCTTTAAGCGCCGGAGACCGTTTTATCCGCGAGGGCGACAGGCTTGTCCACGTCCCCGGGAATTTGTCTGATGAACTAAGAATATTGTACTTCGACACCAATAAACCAGTAGATTCACAGATGAGGGCTTATTTGTCCGCAGTCCGTGAATTATATAGGGTTCCTGCAGGCCAGATTAAACTGGGTGGTACCGATCTTAACAAATTACTCTTTACTCTCTCCCCCCGATTATTGGAAGAAATATCCAAGATAAGCTCCATATACCAGCGGCAAAGCGAATTTATGCTAGGCAGCACGGCTAATAAACAGCATCTGATGTTCGGCATTTCACTAGCGACATTAACCTTGGTGGGTTTATTGTTGTTACAACCACTGGTCTTAAAGTTAAAAGAAAGCGCTATAAAAATGCGGCAGGAAAAAGCGTTTGCGGACAATGTAATTAACACAACCCAAGCACTTATCATTGGCATAGATGCCGGTAGGAAAATTGTCCTTTTCAACCACTACGCAGAAGAAAACAGCGGCTGGTCAGAAGAAGAAATCCGCGGAAATGATTTTTTCGAACAATTTATTCCAGTTGGCGAACAATATGCCCTGCGGGGGCTATTTACCGACATGATGTCGGGCGCCGTTGAATTTGCTGATGAAATTGAAACCTCCATGCTGATAAGTACGGGGGATTTAATCAACATCGTCTGGAATCCAACCGTTATCAAAGACTCCAAATCAGGCGAGCCGTTGATGTTTTTAGCGACGGGACTGGATATTACCGAACGTAAAACCGCCGAACAAAAAGTAAAACAGGCTAATGCCGAACTGGCGCAGCTAAGCTCACGCCTGCAAGGTGAAGTCAATCTCGCCGCAACATTGCAACGCTCGATTTTACCGCAACCGGTCATTGACTTGCCTGGTATTCAGGGGCTGGCAAACCTGCTAACGTCTAGTGAGGTCGGTGGTGATTATTACGATTATTACAAGGTTGGCGGCCATCACAGCATTCTGCTTATCGGCGATGTCAGTGGTCATGGCGTTGCTGCAGGAACCATGGTTGGGGCGGCCAAGGCCGGTGTTTATCCGTTGATTCACGAAGGCATCACCAGCCCTAGCGAAATCCTCAACTCATTGAATGAAACGATGCGTGCAACCGCACAGCAATCGCTGCTAATGACGATGGCCTGCCTTAGCCTCGATGCCAGAAACGGCAAGCTGATTTTTGCCAATGCTGGTCATGTGTTGCCTTATTTGCTACGCAAGAATGCCCAGCGTTGGGAAATGCTCGAAGCCTCCGGCTTGCCCTTGGGCAAAAGCGCGGACTCGGATTATATGGAAACCGCCATCGAGTTGACGTTGGAAGTGGGCGACCGGTTATTTTTATATACGGATGGACTGGTTGAAGAAGAATCGCCAACGGGCGTAGCCTTCGGTTATGACCGTCTGGAAGCCATGCTTAATGCCAATATTGACACTGAACAACCGGAAGTGCTACGCAATACGCTGATGGAGGCGCTAAGGTTGCATTGCCGCGGCACCGCGTATAGCGATGACGTGACAATAGTCTCCATCACCCACAGCGACCGCGTGATACAAGCAACGGTCAGCAACGAGACCAGCGACATTATCCGCATTTCGGAAAACTTTTACCGTCACGGCGAACACCCCATACCACGCATCTCCAAAGAATATGTCGTCTTTTTAGCGGAACATGGATATTCGGATCTGTTGACACGGTTTAGCCAAGACGGCATTTGCCGCATACTGCCGCGTAACGATGACTTCTGCCACAAACTGGGTTGGGAACATTTGCTCAACCAGCATCATGAATCGCCGGACGACGATTTATATGCATTGATGCCAGGACAACCACAATACCGGCAATTTCATTTAACGCATACCGAAGATAAGCTGTTCATTATGGAGGAAATCCAGGCATGGTTGAACGACCAGGGCGTGATACCCAAAGACCACATAGAAGCATTAATGGTTATCCTCGATGAAATGACGGAAAACAGCTTATATGCCGCGCCACGCGATGGCAAAGGCGTTGCCTATTACACCAAAGGGGAAGCCAGGGAATTGTCCGAGCATGAAGAAGTGCGTATTGATATTGCGCTGTCGGCAGACTTGCTGGGATTAATGATTACCGATAACTGGGGGACATTAACGCCTGCCGTATTCCTCAAAAATATTGCCCATGCGATGGAAGAAGGTGTCGAAGCCGGTGTCGGCGGTGTTGGCCTATACATGATGTGGCGCTTGTCGGATTATTTGCAGATTCGCGTGCACCCGCAAAAACGTACGCAGGTGACCACGCTTTGGGACATCAAAGGCGCTGTGGATATGGATGTCGATTCGGGCATTCAATTCCTGTATCACAGCGAATATGAAGCTGCTTATCTGGCGAGGGCATAATCATGGCAATGACCAATACCTTTACCATACAACCGGTCTCCGGCAAAGACTATCACTATGACTTCATCGGCTCCATTGACGCACAAGCCTCGGAAACCCTGGAACCGCTATACGGCTTACCAGCCGACGCCTATGTCTTGCTGGATTTCAGCCAGGTTGAACGGGTCAATTCCATGGGCTTATCCTTATTGCTGAAACTGTTTGAAGCCTGGGAACGCAAAAAAATCAAGGTGGAAGTCCAGCAACTCGACCGCATGGTCAGTATGCTGTTTAAAATCACCGGCCTAGGACGCTTTGTCAAAGACGGCAAGGCTAGCGCTGCCGACACGACATCGGCAAACCCGGAACCGCCCCGCCATACCGACCATAAAACAGTAGTAAACACCATGGCTCCGCACGACAAGCTGAATTTTGTTGCCAGTCTGCAATCAGGACAGCAACTTACCGGTTGGTATTTGTTGAACACTTATCTGCAACGGCGCATGAAAAAGGCGATCCATTTCGAACAAGCGACCGACACGCCGGATGCTAATACAACCGACTTATTATTTGCAAAACCGTTTGAAGCCTGCCTGATGATTAAGCAATATGGCTTTGTGCCCGTCATGCGTCCACTAGCGGAAGCCGATGAAGTCGTTATCCTGACGCGTGCGGATGACGCGAGAACACTTAAAGATTACGCGCAAGTGTGTGTCGGCACAGCCAGCAAAGATAGTTTTGTTTATCTGTTAGGGCGTTTCTTATGTGATGAAAACGGGCTGGATTCATCAACGCTGCGCTTTGATTTTTCCGGAAACGAAATCAAAGCGTTGCAAACACTCATACGAAAAAAATGTGATCTGGTTTTCATGCTGAAAAAGACGTTTGAAGGGCTGTCATCATTCAGCCGTAATAATGTCCGTAAACTCGATGAGAGCCAGACGGATTTTGCCTGTCATCTATTCTGCATAGCGCCGCAATTAACAGCAGATGAAAACATTATCGCCGAAATTTTATTGGCTATGGAAGACGACGGGCAAGGCCGACAGATCCTGCAAGACATTCAGATTCAAGGCTGGAGCAAGCCGGAGCAAGGCGAGCTGAACATGCTACAAATGGTTTATAACCGTTACATCGTCTAAACCGGTTCGGCTGCATGATAGACCAACAAACCCGTCAGGCCATGCAGCCGGCACTAATTGCGCTAGAAACAACTTTTAATGCGTCGATCCTGACCAAAATTGACGACACGGCTTTTGAACAACAACAGCTGGAGTTATGGATCAAAAGGGATGATTTATTGCATCCCGTCATATCCGGGAACAAATGGCGTAAACTCAAATATATCCTGAACCATGCACTATCCATAGGTTGCAACACGCTGGTCAGCATGGGCGGGGCTTATTCTAATCACTTACACGCACTGGCCTATGCAGGCCAGGCACTAGGCCTGCAAACAACAGGCTTTATCCGGGGCGAACGCCCCAGAATCTTAACGCCGACCTTGCTGGACATGCAGCGCTGGGGCATGGAACTGACGTTTGTATCCCGTTCCGACTACCGACAACTCAGACATTACCAAAACTGGCATGATTTGCCCGACCTTAATCCCGGTCAATACTGGATACCGGAGGGCGGTGCCCAAAACTTGGCATTAGCCGGTGTAGCGGAACTGGTACATGACATAGCTATCCCCTACGATATACTCTGCGCTCCCTGTGGCACAGGCACGACTTTAGCTGGTATGATTAAAGCCGCAGCACCGTCAACCCGCATTATCGGTTTTGCGGCATTGAAAAATGCGGCTTACCTAAGGGCGGATATAGGCAAACTGCTGGACTCGCCGCAACACAACTGGCAGCTTAATACGGATTACCACTTTGGCGGTTTTGCCAAAACCAATCCTGAACTAATCGCCTTTATTAATGGCTTTGAAGCTAAAACAGGCATTCCCATTGAACCCGTCTACACTGGAAAAATGCTCTACGCACTCTATGATTTAATCGCCCAACATCATTTTAAACCCGGCCTGAAAATTATTGCCGTGCACACCGGCGGTTTACAAGGCAAACGCGGGTTTAGCTGATGGAACGCCAATTAGAACCCGACACAGGCTCGATGAAAAACAAGCCAACGTTTACGCACAAGCTGATTTTTAAATTCCGCATAATGACTGTGTTCAGCACCTGAACAGAGTCATTTAACTAAAGATACAAAATGGAACTCAACACATCAAAACAGATGATAGATCTGCAAAAACCAGAACTTTATATCAACCGTGACCTTAGTTTGCTGGAGTTCAATAAGCGGGTGCTGGCACAAGCTAAAAATGACGGTGTGCCCTTACTAGAGCGGCTGAATTATATGTGCATTTCCTGCTCCAACCTTGACGAGTTCTTTGAAGTGCGCGTAGCCAGTGTCATCGAAATGGCGAGCATAGACCCTAATGCCATAAGTCCGGATGGCACAACACCGGGAGAGCAACTCGCCCAAATTGCCGTGCATGCACATCAGCTGGTGGAGGACCAATACAAGATCCTGAATGACGTCCTGATCCCTCTGCTAGCCCAGGAAAATATCCATTTTATACGCCGAAAAGACTGGACAGAAACACAGCACAAATGGCTGTCAAATTATTTTAATGAAGAGCTGTTGCCTATTTTAACCCCTGTCGGCCTCGACTCCGCCCACCCGTTTCCGCGCATACTTAACAAAAGTTTGAACTTTATCATTTCATTGACCGGCAAGGATGCTTTTGGCAGGAATAGCGGCAGAGCTATTTTACAGGCACCCAGGGCATTGCCCAGGGTCATTAAACTACCGGCCTCCGAAACGCAAAGC
Source organism: Methylovulum sp. (assembly GCA_030653435.1). Taxonomy (GTDB): domain Bacteria; phylum Pseudomonadota; class Gammaproteobacteria; order Methylococcales; family Methylomonadaceae; genus Methylovulum. The sequence continues at coordinate 56,801 of JAURZI010000079.1, read as the reverse complement.
GGGCCTCATGACTTTGTTTTTTTATCATCCATTATTCATGCGTTTGTCGAGGATTTGTTCCATGGCATGACGGTTAAGGGCTGCTATCAGTTCAGGGTAACGCGGAACAGTGATTTTTTTGTCGATGATGATGCCATTGACGATTTGCTGCTAGCCGTGCAAGGTGAGCTGGCCATGCGTAATTACGGCGATGAAGTCCGTCTCGAAGTGGATGCGAAATGCCCGGATGACACGGTTAATTTTTTACTGGCCCGCTTCGGCCTGACCCGCGACCGCTTGTTTCTGGTCAACGGTCCGGTCAACCTCAACAGAATACAGGAAATCAACGATCTGGTTGACCGCCCGGATCTTAAATTTATACCGTTTAAACCCACAGTCCCGCCCCAATTGGCGCGGGATAAAGACATTTTTGCCGCCATTAGGCGCCATGATATTTTGCTGCACCACCCTTTTGAATCGTTTGCCCCGGTCGTGGATTTTTTACGCCAAGCAGCCGATGCCCCTGAAGTGCTGGCCATTAAACAAACGCTCTACCGCACGGGAGCCGATTCGCCTATCGTCAGCGCATTAATTAAAGCCGCCAAAGCCGGCAAAGTCGTGACCGTTGTCATTGAATTGCGGGCGCGGTTCGATGAAAAAGCCAATATAGACCTCGCCGCCAAATTACAGGAAGCAGCCGTCCATGTGGTGTATGGCGTGGTCGGTTATAAAACCCATGCCAAAATGTGCCTAGTGTTACGCCGGGAAGGCAAACAATTGCGTAATTATGTGCATCTGGGCACCGGTAACTACCACCCTAAAACAGCACAGATTTACACCGATTACGGCCTGTTTTCCTGCGACAAGGAACTCGGCGAAGATGTCAGGCGTGTTTTTGCCCAACTGACCAGCCTGGGCAAGGTCACCAGACTCAATAAATTACTGCAATCACCCTTCTCTTTGCACAAAGGCCTACTGGAAAAAATTGAGCGGGAAATCAACCACGCTCAAAATGGGCGACCTGCAAAAATCATTATGCAAGTCAATGCTGTCGTTGAAGAACAATTGATACAAGCGTTTTACCGCGCGTCACAGGCCGGCGTGGAAATCAAACTGATGGTCAGGGGTATATGCTGCTTGCGACCCGGCATTCCAGGCGTTTCAGAGAACATAGAAGTCCGGGCGGTAATCGGGCGTTTTCTGGAACATGCCCGCATTTATGCGTTTGCTAATGGTGGAGATCAGGAAGTCTATGCTTCTAGCGCTGATTTGATGAACCGCAATATGTTCAAGCGCGTGGAAATCTGTTTCCCGATTGAAAACAAAAAACTGTCTATGCGAATTTTACATGACCTGGATTTGTACCTTAAAGACAACACCCAAGTCTGGCTGTTACAAACGGACGGCAGCTATCAGCGTGCGCCGCATAAAGGCGATGAAGAAACAGTACAAGCCCAAACTTTGCTATTGAACGAAGTGCAGGTTTAGCCATGCACCAGACACACGAAATTGCCCAATTGGGGGCAAAAATCCTGAGGCAACACGCACTGGCAGTCGAGGATGTCCATGCGCCCGATATCCGGCAAACCATAGAACTGATGCAGCAGATCATGATGGACACCCAAGGCGTAGGCATCGCGGCACCGCAAATTTGCGTATCCAAGCGTATCATCATCGTCGCATCCCGACCGACCAAACGTTATCCCTATGCACCGCAGATGGCGCCGACCGTGATGATTAACCCGAATTTCCAACCATTGTCGGACCAGACTGAAAAAGGCTGGGAAGGTTGCTTAAGCATTCCGGCTATACGTGCGCTGGTGCCGCGCTATCAGGCAATAAGCAGCCAATATACCGACCTGCAAGGTGTACGGAGGACAATAAACCTGGAAGGCTTTATTGCACGAATATTCCAGCACGAATGCGACCATCTGGACGGAAAACTGTATCTGGACCGCGTTGAAAATAACGGCGAGATTATTTCCGAAACCGAATTTTATAAATTGATCGCCTAGGCATGACCAAGCAGGAGCGGGGTTCTAAGCCGCTCCGTAGCGCTTACTTCATTATCCGTTTGTAAAAACAGCTGCGCCGCTTGCCTAGCCCTTATGCGTGAACGCTGCCATTTTCCGGTACAGACCTTTCAGTTGCCCCGGCACCAACTCGGATTTTGGCAATACTTCATTATTATCAGGCTCTTGATCCGGCTTGACCGATTCCGGCAACACTTGTTCAGAACCGTTCGCACCTTCATGGCTTAGGGCTTGTTTTTTGAACAAACTGAACAATTGGCTCTTTAACTCTTGCGGCAAATGTGCCGCTTTTTCTACTGCTGTGCTTATTGCGCTTGGTTTCGCAAGCAGGGATTCCTGACCATCAACCACATCAAGCTCCGACACGGGTAACGCCGTTACCGGCACATCAGCGTCATTAAGGGCTGCGCTTACCACCGCCAATTCGTCTTCGGACTGAGGCTCCTCATCTTCACCACTGGCATCATCTTTTGCAACATTATGTTTGTCGATGCCAAAATCTGTCTTCACTGCATTAACAAAGCGTGCGAATAACCGGTTGGCCGGTTTAACCCCGTCTACTGGCACCGGCACCTCCGCAGGCTCTTCCGGTGCAACGTCCTGTAGTTCTTCCCTGACTTCGTCAGGCTGCGCCTCAAACCGTACTTCGTGGATTTCTTCATACTGGTTTTCTTGTTGCTGAATTACCGGTTCAACAGCATGCGCTCCAGCTAAACTTGATTCCAGCTGATGTAGGCGCTGTGCCGCTATGTTCAAGTCATTAAAGACCCGCATACGCCCCCAGGCCAATCTGCCAAAATATCTTTTATAGGCCAAATATTTTGCCTGGAGTTTTGCTAACGATAATTGGGCGGTATTGAGCTGTTCGTCGAAAGCCTGCTCCGCTTCGGCAAGCAGTGCGACTTGCCCGTCAACGGCACTGGTTAACTCTTCCAAAGCGGTTTCTTTTTCAGCAAGCATCGTTTGCCCAGCCAGTAGTATCTGTTCCATCTCGGCACAGCGACGTTGTTCGGTATGCAAACGACTGCCCAATGCCGCAATAACAACGTGTAGCCTTTGCCATAAGTCGCCTGCATCCGCCGTATCGGCATCAAGCTCCCACTCCCGTTCCAGGGTATCAAGCAATTCCAGCACTTGCCGGTTACGCTCCCGGTTCTCCTCTTCAAGGATGGCTACGCGCGCAGCAACTGCCTGCGCTGCCTGTTTCTCATGTTCTATCTGCTCAATACGATCGGCTTGAGCGGTTAATGCGGCTTCCTGCTGCTGTATTTTTTCATGTGCGGCATTCAGCCCATCGCTAGACTGCATGCGCTCCTGTTCATAAGCAACACGTTCATTTTTTAATGCGATATCTGCCTTGGCAAGCTTGTTTCGATAACGCGCACTTATTAATAAACAAAGCAGCATACTGGCAATAAAAACGCCAACCGCAGCAAAAATAACAGAACCGCCCAGGTTATTTTCAATAATGGTTAAATATGTTTGCATAAACCCCCCTCCTCTGAGTGATTCGTCTTCGTCACTCTTTATTAAAATAAGTAAAACGATGAAATACTAACTGATGCCACGCTGATGCGTCCAGTAACTTTGTGTTGCGCCGACAACACCTGAGCACACTGTTGCGGGATGATTATTTTTGGAAATGCTGAATAGGACACTCATCAGTTCTTAAGCTGATGACCGGCCAACCGGCCGTTTTGGCGAATTCTGCCAGTTTGTCATCAGGATCGACGGCAACAGGATGATCTACGCGCTTTAGCAAGGGCAAATCATTGTGCGAATCGCTATAAAACCAGCTGCCGCCCATTGTTTCGCCTGAAGTTTCCAGCCAGTTTGCCAACAATTCCACTTTACCTTGCTGAAAACAGGGTATCCCGGTCACCGCGCCGGTGAATTTGCCATCAACAAACTCTGGCGTTGTTGCCAACAAATGGGCTATGCCGTACAACTGGACGATAGGCTCGGTCACAAAACGGTTAGTAGCCGTGATGACCAGCAAGGTATCGCCTTGCGCCCTGTGTTTATCAATCAACTGTTGTGCTGGCTTGAGCAACAGCGGCGTAATGATGTCCTTAATAAATTGCGCCCGCCACTGGTAGAGTTGTTGGGTGTCATTTTCAGCCAGCGGCTGCAAGGAAAATCTTAAAAACTCATTAATGTCGAGCGTGCCTTGCTTGTATGACTCATAAAACTTTGCGTTTGCAGCCTCATACTGGAGCTTATCGACTACACCCTGATCGACAAGGTATTGCCCCCACAAATAGTCACTATCATCCCCTATCAGGGTATTATCCAAATCAAAAATGGCTAAACTCATGCTAATCCTGTCTGACGTAATTAAAAGGCTATGTATGTGTGTCCCATAAGTTCGCGCACAGTAGGATGAGGTTACAGTGCGCGAACTTATGGGACACACATACATTCACTTAACAAGTTATGTGTGTTTCATAAGTAATCGCCGGAACAATTTTGAAAATTAAGGTGCGATTACTTATGAAACAATTAATACTATGGCATAAGCACTTTTTTTATGGAACAATGCAAGCATTACAAACTAACTTGCCTCATCACACTATATCACACGCAGATTTAAGATAAGGCTAAGATAAACGCAGGTTTTAACATGATAGACTCTAAAGGATACCGGCCCAATGTCGGGATCATCCTTTGCAATGACGAGGGTCGCGTGTTTTGGGCAAAACGGATGGGCGTGAACGCATGGCAGTTCCCGCAAGGAGGAATCAATCAGAATGAAGACCCTGAAGCAGCGATGTATCGAGAATTGTGGGAAGAAACCGGGCTACAAAAGCAGCACGTACAAATACTGGGTCGAACTCGCTACTGGTTAAAATACCAGTTGCCGGATCGCTATATACGCAAGAATTCATTGCCGTTATGTATAGGCCAAAAACAAATATGGTATATCTTGCGCTTGATAACGGCAGACTCCAATGTCCGTTTTGACCATTGCGCCAAGCCTGAATTTGACAGCTGGCGCTGGGTGGATTATTGGGAGCCGCTTAACGATGTCGTGTATTTCAAACGTAAGGTCTACCAAAAAGCGATGAGTGAGCTGGGCGTCATCCTGGCGACTAATGGCATACCCGTTAAGGCCGATGGTTATCCGGCAAAAAAAATCAAAAAAATAAAGGCTTAGTAACCTTCGGTGTCTGTCAACAGCCCCGTCAATTGCCCAGGCAACCGGAACACATCGGTTTCAATCCGTCCATCCGCATGCAATTGCAGATATCGGTACGCTGGCGATGTGGTATCGAGCTCAAACTCCCGACTTCCGGGCTTAAACTGAAAACAGGTGGAGGGTGTGCCTAATACGCGCACACCCGCTATAGCCTTGTCCATTATTTGATGGATATGACCATTGACGACCAGCTTGACCTGAGGGTGTTGACTGGCAACCGCTAAAAACTGCTCGCTGTTTTCTATCATCATCTTATCCATCCACAGGCTATCCGTCTTCAGGCAATGATGGTGCACGGCAACTAACGTGTATTGTCCAGCATGGCTACACAGGCAGTCTGCCAGAAACGTTAATTCCGCCTCATGCAGATACCCGCCATCCGAACCCGGCACCTGACTGTCCAGACTGATGATTTGCCACCCTTTCAAAATTAGCTGCTTGCGACAGCTTATCAAGCCGGTATTGAAAACCTGTTGCATCAAGGCACTGTCATCGTGATTGCCGGGCAGACAAATACAAGGTATCGCAAGTGCTTGCAGCTTGTCCAAAATATGCCGGTAACTTGCAACGACCGGATCTTGGGCTAGATCGCCGGTAAGCAGGATTAAATCAAAATTCCGGTGTTGGGCAAAAGCCGCCGCTAACACCGCATCGAAATAATAGGCGGTATTAACACCCAGCAATGTCGCATCCTGATTGGCAAGAATATGCAAATCAGTGAGCTGTAATATAGACAAACAATCGGTAGTCAAGCGGTCAGATAAAGTTGTCATCGTCAGGGCTGTTCCAGGTCTTTGCAAAGCACTTTAGAGTTTCTTTGCGGGTTATAAAGTGCCTTTAGCGGTTCGGGAAGACTGTTAATATCTGACGACAAAAAACCCCGCTCGATAAACCAGTGCATGGTTTGCGTTGATAGGACAAATAATTTTTTCAGGTTAAGCTGTCTGGCCTTGCGGTAAGCATAGTCCAAAAGACGGTTGGCGCGCGCCGAGCGCTGATATTCCGGGTGCACCGCCAAACAAGCCAGCGCTCCGAACTGGCGCTGCTGATTGGGATGCAGGGCCAGGCAGCCGATAATCAGGCCATCGCGCTCGATGACAATATAATCGGCGATTTCCATTTCAATTTTTTCCCTGGACCGCTTCGCCAGTATGCCTTGCTGCTCCAGCGGCTTAATCAATTCCAGAATGCCGCCTATATCGTCCAACGCCGCTGGCCGCAACTCCTCAAACGGCATTGAACTGACCAGGGTGCCAATACCGTCACGGCTAAACAACTCCAATAACAACGCACCATCCTGGCTTCTGTTGATAAGATGCGCCCGCGCTATCCCGGACTGGCAGGCTTGGATCGCCGCCTTTAGCGGTTGGCTGGCAGTCTCCGCCAAAGCCGGGTACTCTTCCAGAAAAGCATTAGCTTCAGCCGTGGTCATCTGCTGGATATGCTCGCCACTATCGGGATTGCAACAGTTTTGTTCGGTCAATAACACCAGTTTTTCAGCCTTTAACGCGATAGCAACGGCCGTGGCTATCTGCTCGGCGGACAAATTAAAGATTTCGCCGCTGGGCGAATAACCGATAGGCGAAATCAAAACCACATTATCCTGATCGAGTTGCTGATGAATGGCGGCACTGTCGATACGGCGCACTTCGCCGGTATGGCCATAATCAACACCATCGATGACGCCCAGGGGCTTGGCGGTGACAAAATTGCCGGAAGCGACTTTAATTTTAGCGCCCGCCATCGGCGAGTTCGCCAAGCCTAAAGACAGCAACGCTTCAATCTCCACGCGAACCAGACCTGCCGCTTCTTTTACGCATTGCAGGGCCAGATCGTCGGTAATACGCAAATTATTATTAAAACGCGGCGCAGCATTCAGTTTAGCCAGACGCTGATCGATTTGCGGGCGGATGCCATGCACCAGCACCAGCCGTATCCCTAAGCTGTTAAGCAGTGCAAAATCATGGACATGGTGATCAAAATCAGCCGCCAACACCGCCTCGCCACCGAAAGAAATAACAAAGGTTTTGTTACGGTGGGCGTGGATGTAGGGGGATGAGGCTCTGAACCAGTTGACGAATTCGTTTTGTAATATCATGGTATTAAAGTTCGGTATGTCTCGCGTACCCTACCTGGCTTACTGCATCTTTGGAAATGGAAAAAACTTGAAAAAGTAGCCCGAATACTTGGAATCAACGTTTCTTAAAGACGATTCAATTTTAACCTTAGTTGCAGTGGCTGTAACTGACACAACAATGCTATTTGTTTTATAAATTAAATCGATACCTGACTCATTATGGTGCTTGGTTTCCCCCAAACTCCAGTCAAATAGCAAGTTGAAAAAATTCCGTCAAACCCTCAATCCAAATTATCGGTAACCGCCCCCAAAGAAGCCGAACTCACCAACCTGGCATATTTCGCCAACACGCCCCTGGTATAACGCGGCTCAGGCTGTTGCCACTTTTCCAGGCGTCTGGCGATTTCATGCTCGTTAACATGCAGTTTTAATTCATTATTTTCGGCATCAATTGCAATTGTGTCGCCGTTTTCAATAATCGCCAGCGGCCCGCCGACATAAGCTTCAGGCGTGATATGACCCACGACAAAACCATGCGTGCCGCCGGAAAAACGGCCATCGGTGATTAATGCGACTTCTTTGCCCAAGCCTTTGCCCATAATCGCCGATGTAGGCGACAGCATTTCGCGCATGCCGGGTCCTCCTTTAGGACCTTCGTAGCGGATAACGATGACATCGCCTTTAACGATGTCGCCATTTAATATGCTTTGCAAGGCCTGCTCTTCGGCATCGAATACCTTGGCTGTACCGATGAAACGCAAACCTTCTTTGCCGGTGATTTTGGCAACCGCGCCGCCGGGCGCCAGATTGCCATATAAGATGACCAAATGACTGTCTTTTTTGATCGGGTTATCCAACGCATGGATCATGTCCTGACCCTCTGGGTAATAGCTGACATCAGCCAGATTTTCCGCAAGCGTAAGGCCGGTGACGGTCAGACAATCGCCATGCAACAAACCGGCATCCAGCAACACTTTCATTAACGGCTGAATGCCGCCGATTTCAATCAGTTCCGCCATCTGATAACGGCCGCTGGGTTTCAAGTCCGCCAGCATAGGGACACGCTTGCCGATACGCGTAAAATCGTCCAGGGTAATATCGACATTGGCGGCATTGGCCATCGCCAGAATATGCAGCACCGCATTGGTCGAACCGCCCAGCGCGATAACGACAGTAATAGCATTTTCAAAGGCTGCTTTAGTCATGATGTCGCTAGGTTTGATGCCTTTTTTCAACAATTCCAGCACCGCCGCACCGGCGCGTTCGCAGTCCAGACGCTTGTCATTGGAAATTGCTGCTTGCGCGGAGCTGTTGGGCAAGCTCATGCCCAGCGCTTCTATCGCCGAAGCCATGGTATTGGCCGTGTACATGCCGCCGCAGGAACCGGCGCCGGGTATCGCCTTGGCTTCAATTTCGGCGAGTTCGGCGTCATCTATTTTGCCATTGGCCCTGGCGCCTACGGCTTCAAATACGGAAACCACATCCAGTTTTTTGTCTTTGTGGCAACCTGGCATAATCGTACCGCCATAGACAAAGATGGCCGGGCGATTCAGTCGTGAAATAGCAATCATGCAGCCGGGCATGTTTTTGTCGCAGCCGCCGATCGCGACGATGCCGTCAAAACCTTGGCAACCCACCACGGTTTCTATCGAATCGGCAATCACTTCGCGCGATACCAGCGAATATTTCATACCCTCCGTACCCATGGAGATGCCGTCGGAAATCGTGATGGTATTGAAAATTACCGCCTTGCCAGCAGCGTTGTTGACGCCGACAGCCGCATCATCAGCCAGTTTGTTGATGTGCATATTGCACGGCGTGACCATGCTCCAGGTTGAAGCAATCCCGATTTGCGGTTTTTTAAAGTCTTCGTTACTAAAACCGACGGCATGCAACATGGCGCGGCTAGGTGCGCGCTCCATGCCGTCCACGACTAAAGAAGAATAGGTGCGGGTACTGGATTTTGAATGATGGGCGTCGTCTGAATTGGGCATGTAAACAATTCCTGGAAAAAGGTTTGAAAAAGATGGGGTAAAGCCTCGACACCCGACTGCTGCCGAGTTTCGCGTTATGTTGGCTGTATTTAATATGAATCCCAGCTGCTTTTGCGTCGCCAGCCCAGTTTAGGCAGTATAAAGCCTAAAATAACGCTGAACAGGGACAGTATGCCGCCGTACAAAAACCAGTCCTGATTGGTGGTATCTTTTAGCGCCTGATTTTCCAGCTTGAGTTGCTGCAACTCGCGTTCGGCATTGACCACGCGTTCCTGAAGTTCATCACGTTCATTTTTTAACTGGATGACGCCTGCCGCCGCTTTTTTCAGTTCGCCTAGCTCCAGGCTTAAACTGTCGCGCTCTGTCGCCAGGGATTTTTCCAACGAAGTGCCCGGTGTAATGGATTCCTTAACCGTTTTTAGCTCGGCTTTAAGCGCCGCATTTTCCGTTTGCAATGCTTTCAGGTTCTTGCTGCTGGCTTCCACCTGATCCCTGGCAGGCGGCTCTTTCTGGATATGGCGGGTTTGTATATAGCCTTCCATGCCGTTACTCATACGGACGGGAGTAAAACCTGATTTGGTTTTCTCACCCATGACCATCAGCGGCGTTCCGGTAGGCAACAGTTTTAACACTTTAGCGTCGTTGCTGGCCTCGCTTCTGAGCGATAAATTCAAATTGTCGGTGACATAAACGGTTTCAGCCTGCACCGTTGCGAAACCGGCCCATAAGATAACAAACGAAAGTAATATTTTTTTCACAGTAATCTCTGTACTTATCTTAAAGTTGGGTAGCCGTCTGTAGGGAATTTTAACGTTATTTTCCGCAGATAAGAAATTCCAGCAATGCTTTTTGTGCATGCAGGCGATTTTCGGCCTCCTGAAAAACGACGCTTTGCGGGCCGTCTATCACATCGCTGCTGACCTCCTCGCCACGGTGGGCAGGCAAACAGTGCATAAACAGCGCATCGTCGGCCGCCGCGCCCATGATGGCGGCATTGATCTCATAGCCTTTAAAATCGCAAACCCGCTGTTTTTGTTCTTCTTCCTGCCCCATACTGGCCCACACATCAGTGACAACCAAGTCAGCCTGCTTAACGGCAGCCGATGCCGTATCAAAAAACTTAACGCTATGCCCGGCCGTAGCGACGATAGAGGGCAAAGGCCGGTAACCGGCAGGGCAGGCAATATGCAACACAAAACCAAGGCGCATGGCGGCATGAATATAAGAATGGCACATATTATTGCCGTCACCGACCCATGCCACCGTTTTACCTTGAATATCGCCGCGCAGTTCAAAATAAGTCTGCATGTCGGCGAGCAACTGGCAAGGATGCTGCTCATCGGTCAAGCCATTAATGACCGGTACGCGGGAATGCTCGGCAAAAGTCGTCACCGTTTCGTGCCGGTCCGTTCTGAGCATGATGCAATCAACCATGCTGGAAATCACTTTAGCGCTGTCCCGTAAGGGTTCGCCACGCCCTAATTGCGTATCCCTAGGCGATAAAAACAAGGCGCTGCCGCCAAAATGGGCCATGCCCGCCTCAAAAGAAATACGCGTGCGGGTTGATGATTTTTCAAAAATCATCGCCAGGACTTGGCCTTTTAAAGGTTGGTAATCGGGGTCGCGATGATTTTTTAAGACCATCGCGCGACGGATCAAGGCGCGTAATTCCTCGCCGGACAGGTCGAGCAGGCTGATAAAGTGTCTAGGATTCATGATTGTCCCGTATAGTCTTGAATAAGGGCGGATAAGCTGTCTACGAGTTGCGTTATCTGCTGCCCGTCAATAATTAGCGGCGGCAACAAACGGATGGTCGTATCATTGGTGACATTGATCAATAATTGGCGTTGCAATGCCAATTTGACCAACTCCGCACAAGGCGCGTCCAGTTCGATACCGATCATCAGGCCTTTGTGGCGTATATCCACAACATGTTTGTTATCCGCCAACCGGGCAATAAATCCTGCACAAATCACATCCCCTTTTTGTGCAGCCGATTCAATCAGGTTTTCTTCATCCAAGGTCGACAAAACCGCCAAAGCGGCGCTACAGGCCAAAGGGTTGCCGCCAAATGTAGAGCCGTGCGCCCCTGCCGTCAATATCCCAGCTGCTTTGCCCCGCGCGAGGCACGCGCCTATCGGCACACCGTTGCCCAAAGCCTTGGCCATAGTACAGACATCGGGCAGGATAAGGTTGTGCTGGAACGCCAGAAATTTACCGGTACGTCCCACGCCGGTCTGTATTTCATCCAGCATCATCAGTAATTGATGGCTATCGCACAATTCCCGTACCCGGTTCAAATAATCGGCATCGGGGATATTAACCCCGCCTTCCCCCTGCACCGGCTCAAGCAAAATGGCGACAATATTGCCATGCTGGGCCAGCGCCTGCTCTATCGCCCCCACATCGTTGTAGGCCACCCGGATAAAGCCTTCCACCAACGGCGCAAAACCTTGCTGCACTTTGGCATTACCGGTTGCACTCAGGGTAGCCAGCGTGCGCCCATGAAAACTTTTTTCCATAACAATAATAGCGGGACAGCTGATCCCTAGGCTATGACCGTATTTACGCGCCAGCTTGATGGCCGCTTCATTTGCTTCCGCGCCTGAATTGCAGAAAAACACATTATCCATACCACTTTTGGCGATTAGCCGGTCGGCCAGCCGCTCTTGCACGGCAATGCCGTATATATTGGAGGTGTGTAGCAATTTCCCGCTCTGTTCACATACTGCCTTATGCACAGCCGGATGTGCGTGGCCCAGGTTACATACGGCGATACCGGACAACGCATCCAGATAGCGGGTATTATTTTCATCCCACAGCCATACGCCCTCACCCCTATCGAAGGTAATGGGCAAACGCTGGTAGGTTGGCATAACGTGGCTGGTCATAAGGTCTGCCTGCATAGTAAAACGGCAATCTGGCTGCCTGAAAAAAATGCTCGATTATAAGTATCAATCACCACCTAGGCAAGCACCAAGCAATAACAATGCTTTTTTAAGCGGCACAAAGTTGATAGAATCCCTCAGTATTTATTTATTGAAGGATGATGACCATGAACGTAATAGAAAGAATTAAAGACCAGCTTGAAAATAATCCAGTCGTGTTATACATGAAAGGGTCGCCGGATTTTCCACAATGCGGTTTTTCAGGACAAACCGTACAAATATTGGATTTGTGCCAAGCGAAATATATGTACGTCAATATCTTTGAAGATCCTGAATTGCGCGAAGCACTGAAAGAGCATTCAAACTGGCCGACCTATCCGCAGTTGTACATTAACGGCGAACTCGTCGGCGGCTGCGATATCGTGATCGATTTGTACAAAAAAGGCGAGCTAGTCACTATGCTGGCCGCTGTTGGCTGCGTAGCGGCATAATGCCACGCTGCCCGTGTTAACCTAGCTAATCCGGGCAGCCTTACTGCGTAACCAAGACTTCAGGCTGTCTCCGGCGATTAACTCAAGCATACCCATAGTGCAAAGCCATTAGGGTTAAAAACGCATAAATACAATGTGTTACTTAATAACCTCAACCGGCACAAGCAAATATTGATATAAATGGCGCAGTCCTGGTGCGCTTCGAAATAAACACCTGCAACACTAACCGGAATTTCAACCACAAAATGCAGGTGTTCCCAGACCTTATCCGCTGCTTTGCACGTGGTTTGGAGTGTGCGGTAGATTACAGCTTTCCCAGCGCATTAATCATCTTTGCCTGTGGCCCACCACTTCCAATGGGTAAAAACGGCGGCGGCACTAGGCCCTATAAAACGTTACAGGCGACGCATTGTCTTTGAGTGTGTATTGGACCCTTGAGGGCAAACACTGTTGTGGTGTCCACTGGCGCATAAATCGGCTTAGCTACTTTTCGCACAATTTTGCCAGCCCAAAAGCTTATGAAGCTAATAAAGCCTTAGTTTGTGGGTTAGTTAATGGCGGTCTATGCGTGTGTTGCAGGCCCAACCCCATGCCGGTCATTGCGCTGTCATTGAACAGGCTAACTATGTTGAGCGCTTGACTGCAATCACCCCAGGTGTTGATAACTTGCATGACCGTTGCGGCAGCAACTAGAATTTAGCTATGCCCCTAACCCGCACCCATCATCTAAAAAAATTAGCATAGGACAACACATGCGATATGCCGCAGTTATTCTGGCCAGCCATGAAAACGTCATGGGTTCTCACATATTTATTAGAAAAGAGGATTGTTATGTTTGCTAAAAAAATAAAACCGGTTGTTCTGGCGATAGCCGGGGCGATATTTCATGGCTTAGCCGCCCCATCCATAGCGCAGACCACGGATCCGCTGCAAGGTCTCTGGGCAGGCAATGATCCTAGCGATGGGGGCTTGCAGACTTGGTCGATTGCCGCCACTGACGTAGCCGGTGAATATCAGGTGCGGTTAAGCGATACCTATCTACGGGCCTGTTCGGGCAACCGCGGGAGTGTTTTAGGAAAAGGCAAATTGGATCAGGATGGTAATTTGATTGCCGAACTGAAAATTCAATGCCTCGCCAATCCGACTAACGAAGCTTATATCGATCCTATTGATTTAAACTTCGTGTTTAAACCTCGAAATGGTTATCTGGAGGGGAGCACGGCGTCTAGCGTTACCCAATTACCTTCGACATTGTTCAAAACCGGCTTTATCTCTGACAACATAGAAGGCATTTGGTCAGGAACTGACCCTGATGATAGCGGCCTACAAACGTGGATTATTGTTCGTAAAGGTAAGGCCTACCAGGTGCGGGCAAATGATACGTACTTGCGGACTTGCACAGGTAATCGCGGCAGTATTCTGGGCAAGGGTACGCTCGACCAGGATGGAAACTTGAGCGCCGACATGGAAATCCAGTGCCATTCAAACCCGACTAATGAGCGGTATCTAGCTCCGGTCCATTTGAATTTTTCTTTCAAATGGACCGTGCACGGTTATCTCGAAGTATCCACTTCTTCAGGTGTCACGCAACCCCCCACGACATTATTTAAAACTGCGGAAAAAACTGCCTTAAAATAAGAAAAACAAAGCAAGTTCCATGTTTCCGCTGATGTTAGGGGAAACATGCCTCCCGTCACTTAAGATGCCGACGCGGCCGGGTTTAATTATCAGTTGATAAGGTTTAGGAATATTGGCGGTTTCCTAACCCCTTAAATGACCCTCCCCATAAGCCACCCATTTGTAGGTTGTAAGCTCGTCGGGTCCGACCGGACCACGGACATGGAGTTTATCCGTGCTGATGCCCACTACTGACCCCATACCATAGTCTCCACCGCCGGACAATCTTGTTGAGGCGTTGATCATGACTGATGCCGAGTCAACCTGCTCTTCAAACTGTCTGGCCATATTCAGGCTTTGCGTCACGATACCGTCGGTATGTCCCGATCCGTAGTGGTTAATATGGTCAATGGCTTCTTCAATACCCTTCACGATCTTTACCGAAAGAATCGGTGCGAGATATTCGGTATGCCAGTCATCTTCTGTTGCCAATGGAATGTTTGGCAACAGTTTTTGCGTCGCGTCACAACCACGCAGTTCAATTTTGTTTGAAGCAAATGCCGTCTGAAGTAGCGGCAATAAATTTTCGGCGCATTGTTTATCGACTAACAGGGTTTCTAGGGCGTTACAGACCTGAACGCTTTGGCATTTCGAATTAATCGCGATGGCGATGGCTTGCTCCGGATTAGCATCTGCTGCGATATAGAGGTGGCAAATACCGTCGTAATGTTTAATGACGGGAATACGGGTGCCTTCGGCAATGCGCTTGATTAGCCCTTTCCCGCCACGAGGTATTAACACATCAATATATTCATCCATTTTGAGCAGCTCACCTACGGCTTCATGCCCGGGCGTACGGATGATCTGTATCGCATGTTGCGGTAGCCCTGCGCTAACAACGCCTTCAATCATGGCATCTGTTAGTAATGTGTTGGTTTGAAGTGCTTCCGAACCGCCCCGTAAGATCACTGCATTACCACTTTTTATACACACACCTGCAGCATCGGTCGTGACGTTGGGGCGCGACTCATAAATAATGCCGATAACGCCGAGCGGCACCGATTTTTTGTAGACCCGCAGCCCGGACGGATTGGTATGGCCTGCCAGTATCCGATTCAGCGGATCAGGCAACTGTGCCACTTTGTTTAATCGGGAAAGCATGTATTGAAATGTTTTGTCATCAATCGTCAGACGCTTGATCATCGCCTCCGACTGCCCTTCATCGCGGGCTTTTACAATTTCTTGGGCATTAATTTCCATAACCTGATGCTTAACCGACTCAAGCGCTCCGGCCATTTTAGCCAAGGCATGATTTCGTAATGACTCGGCCGTTGATGATAACTGGCGTGCCGCAAGGCGACTTTGTTCGGCAATAGCTTGAACGGCATTAGTACACATATTTTTTCACAATGATCGCATTTTAAGAGGATTAAGATTGACAGCCTTTATGAGCTGCGCGAATGAACAAAATTAAAACTAAAAAGCTTAGATTCACCATTTTTTGACCTATACTTAAAACGGTCAAGTTTTCGGTTTTTTGGCTCAAGACTAAAGACTCGAACACATAAAGATGGAGCCGAACCCTGCGTCCTTCGAAGAAGCTCAGGAGAGTCCTGACGAAGGATGGACGGTTCAGCCACGCAGGGTACGACCAGCTCACCACGAACGGGCTTGACTTACAAAACCGAAAACTAGACCGTTCGGAATATATAATAATGTATCCTAAACCTATGAACAGCTCTTTTAAGAGTCTACCTATTTTCATTTGTACTGGTTATCTTTTAATTCCAGGTGTTGGCGACTGTAATTTTTTGGTCATTATTTGCCACCTAAATGGGTAATCTGGGCATTCCAACCTGTCGGAACTTAATTATGCAAAAAAATATTTTAAAAATCTTGCTGCTGCCTGTTTTTGCCTGGTCTGGGACGGTACTTGCGCTATCGCAATCCGAATTGGCTGGTCTGGCAAACCGGCTTGCCGCTGACCAGACTTTGCGTAGCGACAATGTCACGGCGGGCTACGCCCAATTGATAGGGTTTATTTCCGATGCGTCCACGTCGGGCTATGTGTTGAATGTCGATAACCGTTTGGGTTCGCAATTCGATATTGTAAAGTTACCGCTGGCAACGGAAATTGCCGAGTTTGATGATACGAAATTGTTGCTTCGAGGTGGATTTAATTATGCCAAGGTCGATTCCCGAAATTTGCTCGCAGGCATTTCCCAAGATGAGGTGAAGCCCCAGTCAGAGGCTTACAGCGGACTTGTGGGGTTGATGTTGGCCCTGCCGCTATCCAAGCAATGGACGCTAAAGCCTGCCATCGATGTGGGCATAGGCCGGATTAATAACAGCATAGGTTTCCGTGGCGCGGACGCCTTGCAGGCCAAACAGCTGATTGAGAATCTGGTGGTCAATTGGTCAACCGATGTCGCATTGGCCAATATCGGGCTGGGTGTCGAGCACCGTGTTGAATTAGGCCGTTTTACGTTAACTTCGACAGGCGTTTATAACCACAGCATCATTAGCAGTTTCTCAGAACCGAAAAATCTGCAAGGCTTTACCAAACAAACCGATTTGCTGCATTTTGCGGCCGACCTTTCGTCACCCTTGGGATTGCATCCCTTTGCCGTTCCGCTAACCGGCGTTTTTCATGTGGACAGTACGGTTTTTTTGGGTGAAAACAGCGATGCCCTAGGTTTTTCTAACTTGGCCGCCTTTGGATACCGCGTGGAAGCCGACTTGAGCAAAAAGAACCGCTATATCACCCAAACCTCAATTGGCGGTAATTATCTTTACGGCGACAACGTCGAAGGATACGAAATTGTTTTCGATGTGGATTTTTGAACATTATGGTGCGCGGGCGGTTTTTCTTATATGCCGTTTCTAGCAACGCTATGGCAGCCCGAACTGTTCCCGCTAATATCATTGGTTAGGTATTGCTCACCCATATGATGATAACCGCTTGCAGCAGATAATGATCGGGTTCTTACTCTTTTCGACAATTATGTGAGCAGGCGCCTATAAGCTAAGAACCGTTTTTTTGACATGCCACCAAACAATAATAGATTGATTTAATTATCATCTCTTACTATCGGTCAATGCTCGCCATTGATTAACAATCATACAAAACAATTCAGCCGTTTTTTCTGCGTCATAGAGTGCTGAATGCGCTTTTTCATTATCCCATTCCAAGCCCGCCACTTGGGCTATTTTCGCCAGCACGGTCTGTTGGTAAGCCAAACCACCCAGGGTTGCCGTGTCAAAACTGCTGAATGGGTGAAAAGGGCTGCGTTTTATTTGCGTCCTATGAATAGCCGCATTCAAAAAAGCGATGTCAAAAGCCGGGTTATGACCCACCAAAATCGCCCGCGTGCAATTATTACGTTTTATTGCATGCCTGATGGGCTTAAATAGCAGATCCAGCGCGTCTTTTTCATCAATCGCCATACGGAACGGATGATGGGGGTCTATACCATTAAATTTTAGCGCCGCATCGTCCAATTCCGAGTTTTTAAAAGGGACTACATGCGTGGCATAACGTTCGGTAATGCCTAAATCACCATTGCTGTCCAACTCCACGATAACGGCGGCAATTTCCAACAAAGCATTTTTTTTAGGGTTAAAGCCAGCCGTTTCTATATCGACTATAACAGGTAGATAGCCTCTAAAGCGTTTGTCCAAAGGTATTGCAGGAGTATCCATGTATCGTGTGATGACCTAAAAAAAGAGATAACGCGGCATGTTACGCGAACTTGGCACGGAATAAAAAATAAAAACCCTGAATGTGGCATGGCTGTTCCGTATAAACAGTACAAACCCCTTTTTCACAGCAGCTTCCAGTTCAGCACTTCGCCTGCTTGCAATGGTGTGATCGCCACCCCATCGCTTACATAAGCGGGCGGCACTTGCCACGCCGATTTTTGTAACGTAACCGTACCGGTGTTTCTAGGCAAGCGATAAAAATCGGCGCCGTAAAAACTGGCGAAGCCTTCCAGCTTATCCAGCGCCCCGGCACGTTCAAAGGCTTCGGCGTAGAGTTCCAGGGCCGCATGAGCGCTATAACAACCCGCGCAACCACAGGCACTTTCTTTGAGCACGGTCAAATGCGGGGCGCTATCCGTACCTAAAAAGAATTTTGGGTTGCCACTGGTGGCTGCGGCGACCAAAGCCAGCCGATGATGTTCACGCTTCAGGATCGGCAAGCAATAATGATGCGGGCGTATGCCACCCACCAATAGCGCATTACGGTTAAACAGCAGATGTTGCGGCGTGATCGTTGCCGCCACATTGGCGCTTGCCGAGCGCACAAACTGCACGGCTTCAGTCGTCGTAAGGTGTTCGAGCACGATACGCAAACCTGGGAAATGACGATGGATAGCCGTTAAATGCGTGTCTACAAACACGCGCTCACGATCAAAAATATCACAAGCATCGTCGGTGACCTCGCCATGGATCAACAGCGGCAGACCATATTTTTCCATTGCCGCCAATAACGGATAGATCGCATTAATATCGGTAACCCCGGCGTCCGAATGGGTCGTCGCCCCCGCCGGATACAGCTTAAACGCATACACATGCTCGGATTCGGCGGCTTTGCTGATTTCATCTACCGTCGTCGCAGCCGTCAAATAAAGCGTCATCAAGGGCGTAAAGCCGCTTCCTGCCGGGATTGCCTGTAAAATCTCCTGCCGGTAAACATGGGCTTGCGCCACGGTAGTCACTGGCGGCTTAAGGTTGGGCATGATGACGGCACGGGCAAATTGCTTAGCCGTATGCGGCATAACCGCTTTTAAAACGGCGCCGTTTCTGACATGCGTGTGCCAATCATCGGGACGGGTAATGGTTAATGTTTTCATTGTTGGCGGTGTGTCTGTAAAATGGACAATCATTTTATAGTAAGATCTACAGCAAGTGCCTTGAAAAACTTAACCTGTGCCTTCGTAGTTATTATTTTTGTTAGGAGCAGTCTATGCCAATTTACGAATATCAATGCCAATCCTGCGGCCACGAGCACGAAGCGTTACAAAAGCTCAGTGCAGAACCCTTAATTATTTGCCCGGCCTGTAACCGACCTGAATTGATGAAAAAAATTTCGGCGGCTGGTTTCCGTTTGAAAGGCGGTGGCTGGTATGAAACCGATTTCAAAAGCGGCACCAAAAAAAATGTCGCTGGGGAAGCCTCGGCTTCGCCGGTAAGCACGCCAGCGAAAACATGCGCCGGCGGCAGCTGCAAAAATACCTAAGCCGCTGCTTACGACACCGCGCCTGCCCGCCCCAGCCCGTACTGCAAAACACACTGGCGTGTTCGTCGGCTTTGGCCTCCGGTTATGGGCAGGCGCAGCGTATTGCCAACGTCATCCAGTCAACTTGGGTTTCAAACCAAACCCCATTCCAATAAACCTTTTCAAATACAGAGAAATACTATGCGTACCCACAAGTGCGGAGAATTAAACACACAACAGCTAGGCGAAACCGTTGACATCTGCGGTTGGGTACACAGACGACGCGATCATGGCGGGGTTATTTTTATCGATTTACGCGACCGTGCGGGCATCGTGCAAATCGTCGTTGATCCCGATGCCGCCGAAACCTTTGCCATTGCCGAACATGTCCGCAGTGAATATGTGCTAAAAGTAAGCGGTATCGTCCGTAACCGCCCGGCCGGCACGGTCAACGCCAGTATGCACTCCGGCGAAATTGAAGTGCTCGCCAAAGGCATCGAGGTTCTGAACGAGTCAGAAACCCCGCCGTTTCCTGTGGAAAGTGATATAGAAGTCAATGAAGAACTGCGCTTGCGCTATCGTTACATAGATCTGCGCCGCACGGTGATGCAGGAAAAAATGAAAGTGCGCCGCGACGTCACGCGCGTATTGAGAAACTTTCTGGACGATAACGAATTTTTCGAAATTGAAACGCCTTACCTGACCAAAGCCACGCCGGAAGGCGCAAGAGACTACATCGTACCTAGCCGTACTCACGAAAACGCCTTTTTTGCGCTACCCCAATCTCCGCAATTATATAAGCAAATTCTGATGGTTGCAGGCATGGACCGGTATTATCAAGTCGTGCGTTGTTTCCGTGACGAGGATTTGCGCGCCGACAGGCAGCCGGAGTTTACCCAGCTTGATATTGAAACATCCTTCATGACCGAAGATGAAATCATGGCCATCATGGAAGAAATGATCCGTCAACTGTTTGCCAAGGTCATCAATGTCGAGTTGGATGCGGTGTTTCCACGCATGACCTATCAAGAAGCCATCTCACGCTTTGGCATCGACCGCCCGGATTTACGCATCCCTATGGAACTGGTTGACATCGCCGACGAAATGAAAGATGTCGATTTTAAAGTCTTTTCAGCCCCCGCCAACGACCCCAAAGGCCGTGTCGTCGCAATGCGCCTGCCTAAGGGCGGCGAACTCAGCCGCAAAGACATTGACGACTTGACTAAATTCGTCGGCATCTACGGTGCAAAAGGGCTGGCGTACATCAAGGTAAATGATCTGGCTGCCGGTATCGACGGCTTGCAGTCACCGATAGTCAAGTTTGCGCCAGCTGACATCTGGGCCCGCGTAATGGCTAAAACCGGCGCAGAAAACGGCGATCTGATTTTCTTTGGCGCCGATAAAGCCAGCATCGTTAACGAGGCGATGGGGGCGTTACGCGTCAAGCTAGGGCATGACCTTAATTTGCTGGAAGGCGACTGGAAACCGGTCTGGGTTGTCGATTTCCCGATGTTTGACTGGGATGAAAAAACCGGACGTTACAACGCCATACATCACCCGTTCACCGCACCTAGCTGTTCGGTCGAGGATCTGGTCGCCAATCCCGGCGCAGCTCTTTCACGCGCTTATGACTTGGTCTTGAACGGCACGGAAGTCGGTGGCGGTTCGATCCGTATTAACCGCCCGGCAATGCAGCAAACCGTATTTGAAATTTTGGGTATTAAAGAAGACGAAGCCAGGGAAAAATTCGGCTTCCTGCTCGATGCGCTGAAATACGGCGCGCCTCCTCACGGTGGTTTGGCGTTTGGCCTGGACCGTTTGGTGATGCTGATGACGGGTTCAAGCTCTATCCGTGATGTCATCGCCTTCCCTAAAACCCAGTCAGCGGCTTGCCCATTGGTCAGCGCCCCTGCGGTGGTCACCGATGAGCAGCTTAAAGAGTTGGGTATACGGTTGATTAAGCCAGCGGGCAAGAAAAAAGATTAACAGAGGGCTAGGGTAACCGTAAGGGCTATATTGCCCTTACGGTTACCCGCATCGCCCAAGCTTAACAGCGGCTTCAACATTATCCAGACCGACCGCTGCCACTTAAGATCTTATAGGGCGCGATGCCCATCCCTTCCGTATCAACGAGGTATCCGTGACTAGCCACATACCACTGCAAGTCGCTGTTGGCGTAGTAAAAAATGCCAGCGGACAGTTCTTAATCTCGCTCCGTAACCGATCATTGCACCAAGGCGGCTTGTGGGAATTTCCGGGCGGCAAGCTAGAACCGGGAGAAACCGCTGAAGCGGCCCTGACCCGTGAACTCAAAGAAGAACTGGATATTACTGTCCATGCCGCAACGCCGCTGATTTGCATCAGGCATCAATATCCGGATTTAGCCGTGCAACTGAATGTGTTTTTGGTGGAGCATTTTTCAGGTGAGGCTAAAAGCTGCGAGGGCCAGCGCTGGCAATGGGCTGAAGCCAAGGAACTAAAGCATTATGACTTCCCGCCGGCCAATGCGCCGATTATTAACGCAGCGCTATTACCACACTATTATGCCATCCTCGATGATGCCGACCCGCCGCAATTATTGGCGCAGCTGCATCATATCCTGAATCAAGGCGTAAAACTGGTGCAGGCAAGATTGAAAAACTTGACACCGGCAGAAGTCAGCCGGTTTGTAAACCAGGCTTACCCCTTGTGTCAGCAACAAGGGGTTCTGTTGCTGATGAATTCTGCCGCCCAAGCGCATAACGGGCCGCATGTCGATGGCATTCATTTGACCAGCCGTGACCTGCTGGGTATTGGCAAACGTCCCGAATCGGCACGATGGCTAGGCGCATCGTGCCATAATCTTCAGGAATTGCTACACGCCCAGGCCATAGGCGTTGATTTTGCGGTCCTGGCACCCGTAATGCCAACCCATACCCATCCAGATGCCGCTACCTTGGGCTGGGAACAATTCGCGCAACTGCTTACCCAAGTTAATTTGCCAGTGTACGCACTGGGAGGCATGTCCTTGTCTTCATTAACCACAGCGCGTCTGGCCGGCGCCCAAGGCATTGCATCCATCAGGGCTTTCCTCGAATAAGCTATTGCCAAAAGGTGTCGCTGTGCTCATCGTCGTCCACTAACGGCTCGCCAGGTATCCTTTTTTCTTCCATGACCCATTCACCCAAATCGATCAACTTACACCGTTCACAGCAAAACGGCTTAAACAACTGCTCCGGCAACCAAGGCACGGCACGGTCGCAAGTCGGACATTTTACGGTCAACGTTGGCCTGGATGCCGACATCAGAACAAGCAGCAGGTCAGCGTGAAAGGGATATCATCAGGGCTCTGGGTCGGACGCTTATCATCGACAGGCGGCACCATAAAGCGAACCGTGCAACGGTGCTTGCCACCGCTGATTTCTGCAAAACACGGCAAGGATTTGTCCAGACTGATCTTAAGCATTTGAAAAGGCTGACTGCGATCCAGCGAGAACTGGAAGAACCCGGCGACCGCCACTTCTTCGGTCGATGAATTGCTGCTGCGTATAAAACTAAGGATCAAATCTATGCCCGTGCGTATATCGTTAAACGGGCTACTCCAAACATCCAGGTCTTTTTTTCGGACATCCTCATCCTGTTCCAGCCAATAATGGTATTCCGGTAAATCGAAAGAACAGGTGCCGCCGGGTATCGAACTGCGCTGGGCAATGCTTTGGAACAGATCGCTTTCCATAACATTAATACCGACTTTTCCGGTCACAGCGTAGAGTTTTTTACTGATTTTAGAGAGTTCGGACAAGATATGCTGTAATTTTTCAGCATCCACCCCGTCACTGTTAGCGATTTTATTCAGTGTTTTTGCGTTACGGTCGAGTTCCTTTAATATTTCCGATTTTAAGTCGTTACGCCTGAAAATCGACATAATATCAAGCAGGACAATAATCGCCGCCCGCTTGTCGGCTACGGTAGCTCCTGCGGAAAAGTGGCTGAATTGTTGAAATAGCTGCTCTAGCCTTATGAAAACACGGATACGTTCATTGAGTGGGAATTCATAGGTAATAGTGGTGTTCACAGACAAGTTAAATCCTGGCGTCGCTTATTGAGAGATAGAGATTGTGCAGTTTTTTAACCCTTTCTGCAAGCCTATCATCGGTCTTTGAATTATCGATCACATCATCGGCGTGGGTTAATCTATATGGTCGGGGGACTTGGCTAGCGATTATGCTCTGCACCCTTTCCAGGGTTAAATGGTCGCGCGCGCTGACACGGGCTATCTGTTCTTCAACCGGACAGTCTATGACCAATATCCTGTCGACAAAACCGTCGGCTTTGCCCGATTCAAACAGCAAGGGCAAGCATATAATGCAATAAGCGGATCGGGCTTGCTGCATAAGCAGCACTACCTCTGCTTGTATAGACTGGTATATTAATGGATGCAATAAGGTTTCAAGCTTGAGCTTTTCTTCGGCATCGGAAAAAATAATCTCCCTGAGCGCAGCCCTGTCTAAAGATCCGTCCTGAGCAAGTATACCTGCACCAAAAGCCTGGCGTATTGCAAGCAAGGCCGGCTGCCCTACGGCAACCAGACGGCGGGCAATATTGTCGGCGTCGATAACCGGCACGCCAAGCTGGGTGAAAAGCTGGGCAACTGTGCTTTTGCCGCAGCCTATGCCCCCGGTAAGGCCGATTTTCAGCATCCTTAAAAACCGGCCATTGTTAAGTAAAATTGGTTGAGGTCATTGCCCCACAGCAAGGCTATCCATCCTGCCGCAGCCAAATAAGGCCCAAACGGGATAGGGATATTATGGTCGCGTTTGGCAACAACCATCATCGTGATACCTATCACCGAACCCACCAATGACGACAATAAAATAATCATCGGCAAATATTGCCAACCCAACCACGCCCCCCATAAAGCCAGCAATTTAAAATCGCCATAGCCCATGCCTTCTTTTCCGGTCGCTAGCTTAAACAATTGGTAGACCGTCCAAAGTATCAGATAGCCTGCCACTGCACCGATAATGCTGGCATGCGCGTCGGTAAACACATCGAACACGCTCAGCAATAGCCCCAACCACAGCAGCGGCAACGTGATGCAATCAGGCAACAAATGATGATCAATATCGATAAAGCTTAACGCAATCAATGACCAGGTCAGCAGCAAGGCAAAAATAGCTTGCGGCGCATAACCGAAATGCCAAACGACCATTACGGAAGCGGCTGCGGTAAAGGCCTCGATGATCGGATAGCGTAGCGCAATAGGATGACGACAATGTGCACATTGTCCTTTTAATAAAATATAACTGATTACCGGTATGTTCTGATAAGGTTTGATAGCCGCTTGGCACATCGGGCAACGGGACAGTGGCAAAACCAAGTCGAACCGCGGCTGTCCGGCTTCAGCATCCAAGCCCAGGTGTTCAAGGCATTCTTTACGCCAATTTCGGTGCATCATGACCGGCAACCGATAAATAACCACGTTGAGAAAGCTGCCTACCAGCAAGCCGATAATACCCGCAAGCGCCGCACAAAGGCTGGGTGTATTTAACAGAATATCAAGTTGCTGCATCATGAGTTATAAATTAAGGTCATTCATGAGAAAAAACATCCCATCAAGAGACGCATCTCGAAAAAAGTAGTGTCCACGATAGGTACGAAAAAACAATCGGAAGAAGCTTGTTGTGTTTTTTTTACGTGTCTTTCTTGAACCGTTAACCCACGGCAGCGCCCATTTTGAATATAGGCAGATACATCGCAACGATCAAGCCGCCCACTAAAATACCTAGAATAACCATGATGATAGGCTCCATTAAACTGCTCAGGTTATCAACCAAGTTATCGACTTCTTCTTCGTAAAAGTCCGCCACTTTTGACAGCATGGCATCCATGGAACCCGCTTCCTCGCCGATAGCAACCATCTGTTGGACCATGTGCGGCCACATATTGGCTTGCTGCATGGCAAATTGCAGGCGTTGGCCTGTCGCCACTTCTTCACGCATTTTCATGACGACTTCTGCATAGATAATATTGCCGCAGGCGCCCGCCACGGATTGCAAAGCCTCCACCAAGGGCACGCCTGCGGCCGACATCGTGGACAGGGTTCGGGCAAAACGGGCAATGGCCGATTTGTTGATAATCAGGCCGACAACAGGAAGCTGCAATAAGACCTTGTCGAGAAAGTGATTGAATGGTCGTGAACGTTTCTTGAAAAAACTGAAGGTGTAATAAAAAGCCAACACACAACCAATAACTATCCACCACCATTGTTGCAACCATTTGGACATATTGACAACCATGCGCGTGAATGACGGCAAATCGGCACCGAAGCTTTTAAAAAGGTCTTCAAAAACAGGCACGACAAACAGCAACAAAATAGCGGTCACAATAAAAGCAACGACAACAACGGCAATAGGATAAGTCAACGCCTTCTTGATCTTCTTCTTCATGGATTCGGTTTTTTCCTTGTATGTGGCGATCTTGTCCAACAAGGAATCCAGCACCCCGGCATGCTCTCCCGCCTCAACTAGGTTACAGAACAATTCATCAAAATACAGAGGCCTTCTCTTCAGCGCCACAGCCAGGCCATCCCCACCCTCGATATCAAACTTGATGCCTGCCAAGAGGGCTTGCATGCTTGGATTCTCATGGCCTTTGCCAACAATATCAATGGCCTGTACCAAGGCGATACCCGAAGCCAGCATAGTCGCCAATTGCCGAGCAAAAACCGCAATATCGCCGGGCGTAATGGCTTTTTGTCTGGGGCTGAATAAGGGCTTGCCTTTTTTCTTGATTTTAGTGACGCGATACCCCTGCCGCCTTAATTCAACTTTGGCCACCGTTTCGTTTCGCGCGGTAATTTCCCCTTTAATTTTCGCCCTGCTTTTGTCGACTCCTTCCCAAATAAAATCCAGCTTGTCAGTTTGCTCTGCCATTGTTATTCCTTGGTTACTCTATCGATTTCTTCCAGGCTGGTAATGCCCTGGCGAATTTTGTTCAATCCCGACACCCGCAAATCATTAATGCCTTCGGCTTTAGCCAGCGCGGTAAGCTGTAAGGCGTTACCGCCTTCCAGGATCAGTGTACGCATACCTTCGCTCAAGGTCATCACCTGATAAATTCCCACACGGCCCTTATAACCTTGATTACAATGCTCGCAACCGGTCGATGGCCCAAATATGTTAAGGCCTTGCAATTCTTCTGCTTTAAAACCTGCCGAAAGCAGGATCTTCTCAGGAAACTTAGCGGGCACTTTACAATATTCGCATAACCGCCTGGCCAACCGCTGCGCCATGATCAAATTAACGGCGGAGACTATATTAAAGGGCGCAACACCCATTTGCATCAAGCGGTTCAAGGTTTGCGGCGCATCATTGGTATGCAGAGTCGACAATACCAAGTGACCTGTTTGCGCCGCCTTTACGGCAATATCCGCAGTTTCCAAATCACGAATTTCGCCGACCATGATAATGTCGGGATCTTGCCGCAAAAAAGCCCGCAAGGCACTCGCAAACGTCAAACCTGCCTTGACGTTGACGTTGACCTGGTTAATCCCTTCCACGGTGATTTCAACAGGGTCTTCAGCAGTGGAAATATTCCGGTCTATGCTGTTAAGGATATTCAGGCCCGTATAAAGGGATACCGTTTTTCCACTACCGGTAGGCCCGGTGACCAAAACCAGACCATAGGGTTTGTGTATCGCTTCCAGAAACAAGCGTTGTTGTTCCGGCTCAAACCCCAGCCTTTCAATACCGATCTGGGCGGTAGTGGGATCCAAAATCCGCAAGACGACTTTTTCGCCGAACAGGGTAGGCAAGGTATTGACACGAAAATCAATGGTCCGGTTTTTGGACAAAATCATTTTTATACGTCCGTCCTGCGGCACCCTACGCTCAGCAATGTCCATCTTGGACATCACCTTAACCCTGGAGATAATGCGGGTCGCCACATTGGCCGGAGGGCTTGCCACCGCATAGAGCATACCGTCTCCCCTGAAACGGATACGGAAGTTTTTTTCATAAGGCTCCATGTGTATATCCGACACACCTTTTTTAATGGCATCCAGCAATATCTTATTAACAAAACGGACAATCGGCGCTTCATCAATATCGGAATTGACATCGACGGCCCCCTCGTCGGGGCCCCCCGCAATATTCAGGTTATCGAGATCCGAGTCCAGTAGCTCGGCCATCGACGTGTCAACGGATTCCAACGCCAGTTCAATGGCATTGGTCAGCTTGTTCTCTTCAACGAGAATAATTTCCGGGCGCAACAGGCTTTGGAACTTGATGTCTTCGACGGCCTGATGGTTGGTCGGGTCAGACATCGCCAGAAACAGGGTTTTACCGCGCGTATATAGAGGTAAGACATGATGCGAACGTATCAGTTTTTCACTGACTAAGGCTACCGGAAGGCTACGGCAATCAATGGCATCCAGGTCAAAATAAGGAAACCCGAATTCGACTGACGATTTTGCTGCGATCACTTTGCTATCGACCAATTTGTTGCTGACCAGATAACTAATTAATCTCTGCTTGTTTTGTTTCGCTTCTTTACTATAAATCTGGGCGTCGCTTTCCGTCAGCAAACCATCCTGAATCAATAGTTGAATAAGGCCCCTAGCTTGAAAATCTGTTGGTGTCGTTGCCATGTAGTGATTTTGTGTCGGTTACGTTAGAGAAATATAGATGAAATAAGCACGCTGTCCAGCCGACCTTCAAACTAAACCCAATAAACCGCCCGCCAGATAGTGCAGGCGCAAACTATAATGCCCTGATTTTGGCATGTTGTTGTTCGAGATTACCAAGCATCGAACGTAAATCCGCCAACCTGGCTTTTTCTTTGTCAATGACTTCGGGCGGCGCCTTATCGACAAAAGCCGGATTGTCTAACTTGCCTGCAACGCGCGGCAACTCATTGTTAATTTTTTGGATCTCTTTTTCCAACCGCGCCAGCTCAGCCACTTTATCACACAGCCCGGCCATCGGAATCAGGATATTCATGTCGCCGACCAGGGCTATCGCGGATTCGGGCGCCACGTCATCAGCGTCCAGCCATGCAACAGACGCCATTCGCCCCAGTTTTTGCAGATAAACCAGATTATTCGCGACGCCTTGCCGGTCAGCGTCGCTACCTTTCTGCAACAATACAGGCAACGGCTTACCCGGCGCAATATTCATTTCCCCGCGAATACGGCGCACTCCCAAAATAACGTTCATGACCCAATTGATTTCCGCGATGGCTAGCGCATCGATTTGTCCGGCATCGCTTTCGGGATAAGCCTGTAACATAATAGTTACGCCCTCAATGCCTAACAGCGGCGCAACTCGTTGCCAGATTTCTTCGGTGATGAACGGCATGATCGGATGCGCCAGGCGTAATACGGTTTCTAAGACCGTCAACAGCGTTTTGCGCGTACCTCTCTGTAAAGCGGTATCCGCAACGCTCGCTTCAGGCGAACTTGCGGCATGCACACCATCCTTGGCGGTACCCGATTGCAAAGACACTTTTGCCAATTCCAGATACCAATCGCAATATTCATTCCAGGTAAAGTCATAAATCGCTTGCGCCGCCAAGTCAAAGCGGTATTGCTCGATGGCATTGCAGGTCGCTTCCGTGACTTGTTGCAATCTGGCAGTAATCCAGCGATCCGCTTGCGTATACTCACAAGGCGCATCGGATAAGCCGTTATCCTGACCTTCGGTGTTCATCAATACATAGCGTGCCGCGTTCCACAATTTATTGCAAAAATTGCGGTACCCCTCAGTGCGCGCGAGATCGAAACGAATATCGCGCCCAGTGGAGGCCAAGGACGCAAAAGTAAACCTCAACGCATCCGTGCCGTAAGACTGTATGCCATCGGGAAACTGTTTACGCGTGGCCTGCTCGATTTTTTTCTGAAGATGCGGCTGCATCATGCCAGACGTCCGTTTTTCAACCAAGGCGTCCAAAGCGATGCCATCGATAATATCAATAGGATCCAACACATTGCCTTTGGATTTGGACATTTTCTGGCCTTCGGCGTCGCGCACCAGACCATGGATATACACTTCCTTAAACGGTACAGTCCCCTGGAACTTCAAGCCCATCATAATCATCCTGGCCACCCAGAAGAAAATAATGTCAAACCCGGTGACCAGTACGCTGGTCGGGTAATGCCGTGCCAATTCCGGGGTTTGTTCGGGCCAGCCCAACGTGGAAAACGGCCATAACGCTGATGAGAACCAGGTGTCCAAAACATCTTCATCCTGATTTAGCGAATAGTCCTGCGGCAGGCCATGCTGTTTGCGAATGGCTGCTTCACTAGCGCCGACATAAACATTACCCTGGTCATCATACCAAGCAGGGATCCTGTGCCCCCACCAGATTTGCCGCGAGATGCACCAGTCCTGGATATTACGCATCCATTCAAAATAAGTATTTTTCCAGTTATCCGGCACGAATTTAATGTCGCCGTTTTCAACCGCCGTAATCGCGGGTTTTGCCAACCCCTCGACTTTGACATACCACTGATCGGTTAACAGCGGTTCAATGACGCTACCCGTCCGGTCACCGCGCGGCACCATCAGCTTATGGTCGGCGATTTTTTCCAACAAGCCTTGAGTTTCCAGGTCTGCGATGATTTGTTTGCGGGCATCAAAGCGGTCTAAGCCCCGATATTGCTCAGGAACAAGGTCATCGGCACAAACTTTGGCGTCAACTGTGAAAATATTCATCAAGCCGCCGTGCGGCAAGTCCTGTATCACCGAAATATGCCGGTGCCGCGTCCATACCTCGTAATCATTAAAGTCATGCGCCGGCGTGATCTTGACGCAACCGGTGCCAAATTCCGGATCTACATAGTCATCGGCAATAATCGGGATGCGCCTGCCGGTAAGCGGCAATTCGACGAATTCACCCAACAAATGTTTATATCGCTCGTCATTCGGGTGTATCGCCACGGCGGCATCGCCCAGCATGGTTTCAGGACGGGTCGTCGCAACGACCAAATGCCCTTGCCCGTTCGACAGCGGGTAACGTAAATGCCACATAAAGCCGTTTTCTTCTTCGGACAGCACTTCCAGATCGGACACCGCGGTATGCAAAACCGGATCCCAATTGACTAGACGCTTGCCGCGATAAATCAGCCCTTCTTCATAGAGTCGGACAAACACTTCCTGCACGGCAGCGGACATTCCCTCATCCATCGTGAAGCGCTCGCGCGTCCAGTCCAGGGAAGACCCCATACGGCGCAATTGTCTGGTAATCGTACCGCCTGATTCCTCTTTCCACTGCCAAACCTTGTCAATGAACTGTTCGCGGCCGTAATCATGGCGGGTTTTGCCTTCCGCATTGCACAGGCGCTCGACCACCATTTGTGTAGCAATCCCGGCATGGTCGGTGCCTGCTTGCCACAACGTACTGCAACCTTTCATCCGATGATAGCGGATCAGCCCATCCATGATGGTGTCTTGAAACGCATGGCCCATGTGCAGGCTTCCTGTCACATTAGGCGGCGGAATCATGATGCAATAGGATTCGCCGTCCGGTTTGGCGGCAAAATATCCGTTATCTTCCCAATTTTGGTACCAGCGTTGTTCGATTGAATGAGGGGAGTATGTTTTTTCCATGAATGCGTTATGGTTATTTGAATGGTTTATGTTAACAGGATCAGGCCATACGCTAGCCATGCTCTCCCGGTTTGCGCCCGGCTACCGCCGCCAACGCTAATTAGGGTTGATTTTATGCGTATTCGGCTCAATCCCTGCCTGCTGATAACGGCGATAACGTTGCCGACCAGCGGCTTTGGTGTCTTCGCTACCGTCCAGGATTTCCAGAATGCGTTCGACTTGTTGGAAATCCTCAGGGCATTGCGTAGATAAGTTGACGATGTTTTTTTGCCAAGCCCCCGGCGGATTCGTTGAGCCGATTAAAATAATGTTTTCAACAACGGGCAGCTCGCCCGTATACAACTGGTGCGGAATAAAACTGCCCGCCCTGAATGTCCATAGCAGTTCGTCCATCAACCGGCTTTGTGCTGCCGTATCGGTCAGCACATAACAAAAACACCCGCTACGGTATGACTTTTCTATCAGCTTGCAGCCAAACAGGCAACGTTCGTGTGCAGAATCGGACGGCAACAGGTAAAAACTAACCGTGGGCATGGCTTGCAGTCATCAAGCCTGAAACGCCGCCCGATTAATGAGGTATTGCGTTAACAGCGGCACAGGACGGCCTGTCGCGCCTTTAGTAGGGCCGCTACGCCATGCGGTCCCGGCAATATCCAGATGCGCCCAGCGGAAGCTCTCGGCAAAACGCGACAGGAAACAGGCTGCGGTTATCGTGCCGGCATCTTTGCCGCCGATATTGGCCATATCGGCAAAATTGGATTTCAACAATTCCTGATATTCTTCCCATAACGGCAAGCGCCATAAGCTGTCGTTGGCCGTTTCGCTAGCCGCCAACAACTCCTCGCACAACTCATCATCATTGCCGAGCAAGCCGCTGGGGATACGGCCCAAGGCGACCAGGCACGCGCCGGTCAAGGTTGCTAGGTCGATAACGACATCAGGATGGTAGCGTTCCGCGTATGTCAGCGTGTCGCACAGTATCAAGCGGCCTTCGGCGTCGGTGTTTAACACTTCGATAGTTTTGCCGGACATACTGGTGACAATATCGCCGGGCTTGTTGGCATCGCCATCGGGCAGGTTCTCCGAGGCCGGCACCAAGCCGATAATATTCAAAGGTAAATTCATTTGTGCTGCGGCCTGCAACGTGCCCAGCACCGCAGCACCGCCACACATATCGTATTTCATTTCATCCATGCCCAGCCCCGGCTTTAACGAAATGCCACCGGCATCAAACGTCAGGCCTTTGCCGACCAACACGATAGGTTTGCTGTTTTTCTCGCCGCCCTGGTAATCCAGCGTAATCAATTTGGCGGGCTGGCGGCTGCCGCGCGTAACCGACAACAAAGCCCCCATACCTAGCGCTGCCATGTCAGCTTCTTCAAGGATGCTGACCGACAATTTGGCAAACTTTCCCCCCAGCTCCAGCGCCTGTGCTGCCAGATAAGCGGGTGTACAGATATTGCCCGGCAAATCGGCCAGCCATTTCGCAAGACTGACGCCTTCGGCTATCGCCCGACCTTGCTCCATACCGGCCAGTGCCTGCGCTTGTGCATGTTCAGGAGCGGTAATGCCGATTTTTTCCACTTTACTTTCGGTGTCCTTATCCGATTTTGTGTGCGTATATTGATATGCGGCATCACTGAATATTTCGACTATTTTTTGTGATTTCCACTGCCAGTCACAGGCGTCAACATTAATCTCTGCCAGCGTGCAATGCACCGATTTTATTTGCGGCTTTTTCAAACTGTTAATCGCCGCCGACAGCACTTTAATGTAATCTTTAGCGGTCATCGGCTTGTTTTCACCCATACCAACCAGCAGGATGCGTTCAATAACGCTGTCAGGGATAGTGTTCAACAACACGGTTTCGCCATTTTTACCGCTGATGTCGCCACGGCTGAGCACTTTGCCTATCAGCGCTTGCGTGCTATTGTTGAGCAGTGTCGCCGATGGACTGAGTTGCAAATCTTGGTAAACGCCGACAATCAGGCAGTCACATGGCAGTTTTTCTAATGGCGCGGTTTCTATAGAATAGTCCATAACATTTATCGTCTAGTGGGTGGGTCAGTTGGATTAATCCGGCTGGGGACAGTTGTCTTAAGGAAGCCATATCATCGCTTCCCCGCTCACTAATTATACAACACTTCATTGATTTTGATTGAGGAGACCGATTTGCAAGCAGATTGCACTAAAGGCCATAACCCGCTGATGTTTCCCGTCACCGTTCTGGACAAGTCAATAGTACAGGATTTAGTAAAAACGCTATTGTCGGTCTGGTCGGTCATTGTCGTCATCATCGTCAGCAGGGAGTTCATCAGAGTGCTGGATAAGGCGATAGAAGGCCGCGTCTCCAGTGAAACCCTGTTCAGCCTGTTGGCCTTAAAAACCGTTATTATCAGCGTGACGCTACTGCCCGCCGCGCTGTTTATGGCGGTACTGATGGTACTGGGCAGAATGTACCGGGACCAGGAAATGTCCGCCATATCCTCGGCGGGCGGCGGTGCAGGCACACTTTACCGGGGCGTGTTCCTGATGGTGTTGCCCTTAAGCCTGATCGCCGCCGGTTTATCGCTGTATGCCAGCCCTTGGGCCGAGGCCAGCATTACCCGCATCATGCACCAGGATGAAGAATCCTCCGATCTGCGCGGCATAGCCGCCGGCAAGTTTAGCGAATACAGCCAGGGCGACCTGGTGTTTTATGTCGAAAAAATCACTGACGACAAAAAGATGCACCAGGTTTTTGTGCAGAGCCGACAACAGGGCAAGCTCGCGATTATCAATGCAAAATCGGCGCGCTTGGAAAATTTGCCGGACGGCGCCTATATTATTTTCGAACAGGGCGAACGTGTGCAAGGGCAACCCGGACAGCTGAATTATGCGCTGGAAACATTTGCCGAATACGCTGTAAGAGTCGATGAACAAGACACTACAGTCAACCTGAACCAGCCCGCTGTCGCCACAGCAACCTTGTGGGGCTCCCAAAAAAACGCCGATATAGCCGAACTGCAACGGCGTTTTTCGATTCCGGCCAGCATGCTGCTATTAAGCCTGATTGGTGTGCCATTAGCGCAAATCTCGCCGCGCGGCGGCGTTTACGGCAATATCTTGATGGGCTTTTTAATTTATTTCAGTTACGGCAACCTGGCCCGGTTGACCCAGGTATGGGTCATCAATGCGTCGATTCCGGCATGGTTGGGCGGTGTCGGCGTTAATGCCTTCCTGCTTGTCATCGCAGGTTTATTATTAGCCAGATGGTATGGCTGGCAATGGCTGGCGATAAAAATCAGGGAAAAAACAGTGTTATGAATGTGTTGACCGCTTATATCGCCAAAGACATTTTAAAGAGTTCACTGATTGCATTGCTGCTGCTGCTGACCTTATTCAATTTATTCACGTTAAGTGACGAGCTTGATGATATTGGCATAGGCGACTACGGCTTGACCCAGGTTTTTTATTTCCTGGCCTTAACATCGCCGACAGTATTTTATGAATTGATGCCGGCATCTGCGCTACTGGGCAGCTTGTTTACGCTAGGCGCAATGGCCAACCATCATGAATTGACCGCGATGCGTGCAGCAGGGCTATCGCTTTTCGGCATCATCAAGGCCGTCATGGCGGCCGGCATTGTCTTGGTGGCGCTAGCCTTGTTCGTCGGTGAATTGATCGCGCCGTTAACCGAGCAAAAAGCCCAGCTCATCAGGGCGACCGCGCAACATAAGCCCGTGGTCATGCGTACCCGATATGGGCTATGGCTGCGTGAGGGTAAACGCTTTATCAATATCCGAAAAATTGAAGATAACGGCAATCTCGCAGATATCAGCATTTATGAAATTGACGAGCAGCAACATTTACAACAGGCCGTGCATGCCGATCAGGCCATTTTTTTAGGCCAACAGCAATGGCGATTACAACAGATACAACGTTCGGATATTTCAACCGGGCAGATGCAGGCCGATACCGCCCCGGAGCAAATCTGGAATTCTTCGATTGCCCCTGATTTATTAAAAATCGTGGTCGTGAACCCGGACAACCTGTCGCTTTATGACTTGGCGATGTATATCAGCTTCTTAAAAGAAAACCAGCAAAAATCACACTTGTTTGAAGCGGCTTTCTGGGGTCGTATCGTCAACCCGCTGGTTATATTCGTCATGCTGCTGGTATCCACCCCTTTTGTCGTCGGCATTAGGCGCGGCGTCAGCGCCGGGGCGAGAATCCTGATCGGCGTCGTCATCGGCATGGGCTTCAATATCATCGACATTACCGTCGGTCACCTGGGCTTGATTTATAATCTTAGCCCGCCGCTAATGGCATTCATCCCTAGCCTTACCGTATCGGCCTGCGCTTTGTTTGCGCTACGGCGTGCACAGTAACTTGCCATGATTAAAATTCGGCGCATCCGCAGTAACAGGATTCCACCAGTCAGGGCGTGCAGCGCGTGCCTTGCAGCCTGGGGTAAAACCCACGCTTAACCTTGCCACCCAAACGGCGTGCGCGGCACGCCCTATCCAGAGGACGCTATGCACAAGAAAAATCCAATCGCCCGACCTTTATTACTGAGTGGTTTAGGGCTGTTATTTGCCGCATCACAGCCGCAGGCAAGCCCGCAGCAGCTTTTACCTAATTACAGTGCTTATGCCGAGCGCAGCAAAAACACGGAACACCCCCTTAGCGCAGGGCTGTCGACACAGGCATCAACATGGGTCGATACGGCCCAGCCATTAGCCATTGAAAATGCCTTGGGAGTGCCGACGTTTCTCTGGGCTGCCGGACTAGCCGGAACCAAAGCAGCTCCGCATACTGCAGCCAGCATCACAACCCCGATGCTGGAAAATGCCGCCCGCGCCCATTTAGCCCGTTATGCCGACGCCTATCGGCTAAGCCCGGCGGCGCTGCACAGCGCCAAGCTGCATCATGTGCATAATATCGGCGATAACGGCATCGTTGTGCGCTTAACGCAACAAGTCGACGGCATCGATGTATTTGAGCGCCGCATTGATTTATTAATGGACCGTTCCTTAGCGCTTACCGCCATTTCCGGCTATTTAGCGCCACAAATACCCTCATCTTCACAGACTGCCAGTGCACTGCCCCCTTTCCAGCTAACGATACAACAAGCTATTTCTGCGGCGTTTAATGACTTATACGCGGAAAACCTGCCCGCCAACCTGCTGGTCCTGGAAAAACAGCGCGCACCCTATCAATGGTATGCGTTACGCTCGCCAGTACCCAAACCGGCAACCCATACGCTAACCAAACCGGTTCGGGCCAAACGCGTGTATTATGCCCTGCCCGACCGCCTGGAACCCGCCTATTATCTGGAACTGGACACCACCCATAAGGACGGTGGCGGCGACACTGCGGCTTATGCCTATGTGATCTCGGCCGTGAACGGCGAGTTATTGTCACGCAATACGCTGATCGAATCAGAAGCCACCGCTTATACGTATCGTGTTTGGGCAGAAGATGGCGTGCTGCCGTTGCCTTACGACAGCCCCTACGGCAATGACCTGACACCGTTCCCTGCCGTGCAGCCAACCCAACCCGCCACACCGGTAACCGCCAACCTCATCACGTTAAGCTGCGGGCCTCTCAGTAGCTGCGATCCTTGGCTGCCACCCACAGCCACGCAAACCGTCGGTAATAATGTCGATGCCTATGCCGACATCAATACGCCTAGCGGTTTTAATAAGGGGGATTTACGCGCGCCGCTTAACTCCCCTTATGCTTTCGCTTACGCTTACGATTTTTCAGTGTTTGACGACGCAAACTCGCCTACACAAATCCAAGCGGCTATCGTGCAGGCTTTTTACACCACTAATTTTCTGCACGACTGGCTTTATGACCACGGCTTCAACGAGCAAGCCGGTAACGGCCAGGACCAAAACTATGGCCGTGGCGGTGAAGAGGTCGACCGCATGAAAGTCGAAGTCAACGACTACGGTGGCACAAACAATGCCAATATGAACACGCCACTGGATGGCGAACCCGCTACCATGCAGCTGTATTTGTGGACGCATAATGGGGCAAAAAACCTGACCGTAACGGATGCCAGCGGCGCCAACAAAAAGTATCGCGTCAGCACGGCCGAATTTGGCCCGCAAGACTTCCGCCTTAACGGCGGAAAAATAGTCGCCGTTGACGATGGCGAGGGAACCGCAACAGATGCCTGCCAGACACCGTTTAGCAATGCCTCCGACTTGGTCGGCGCTATCGCACTGATAGATCGGGGGAGTTGTTTGTTTGTCGAAAAAGTCAAGCACGCCCAGGATGCCGGAGCCATAGGCGCCATTATTGCCAATAATGCCCCAGGCGCAATGATACCGATGGGAGGAACCGACAGTACAATAAGCATTCCAACCCTGGGCATCAACCAAACCGTTGGCAACACCATCAAACAGGCAATCGCCACAGCCAACCCGGCTCAACTGGACATTTCAGCGACTATGCTGAAAAAACAGTTGGCTCCTTATAACAGCGCCTTGGATAACACTATTATTGTCCATGAATGGGGGCATTTTTTAAGCCACCGACTGATTGGGAGCATAGCCAACAACCAGGGCCGAGCCATGGGCGAAGGCTGGAGCGACTTTCTGGCGCTGCTGGCGATAGTAAAAGAGGAAGACCGCCAAGTCGAAAACAATGCCCAGTTCCAGGGCACTTATGCGATTGCACAGTATGTGGCGGACAACCAGCCCAGATCCTATTATTTCGGTATCCGCCGCTATCCTTATTCTACCGACCTAAACAAAAACCCGTTGACCTTCAAACATATCATGAATGGTGTGGCGCTGCCGACCGGCATCCCCGTGGCCTTTTACGACCCGTTCAGCAATGCTGAATTGCATAGTAGCGGTGAAGTGTGGGCGTCGATGTTATGGGAAGCCTACGCCGAACTGTTAAACGATAACGGCCGGTTGAGTTTCCGACAAGCGCAAGACCGGATGCTGGATTATCTGGTGGCCTCGCTGAAACTGACCCCGGCGGACCCCACTTTCCTGGAGGCGCGCGATGCGCTGCTGGCCGTGGCGAAAGTCCGTGACCCTGCCGATTATGCCGCATTCTGGCGTGCCTTCGCCAAACGCGGTGCTGGAGTCCATGCCAAAGGGCCCAAGCGTTATTCCATGAATCATGCCGGTGTCGTGGAAGATTTCTCGACACCCTAGCAGAGCACAATGCAGGCTGGATAGCCCTTCATCGGCAGCTCCAAGCCTGCATTACTCCCATCTGAGTCAAAAAGCGTTGAAGATTTTGCCAGAGGTCATTATTCAGCCCTTTCACACCGCAGGGCGCGCTGCGCGCGCCATCGGCGGCTCGGTATCGGAAAAGGCGCGCGCGGCACGCCCTACGTTTTGTATGACGGTAGGCGTTGCTGGTTTTCAGAACTTAGACGTTTTCTCGATCAGATGGGAGTATTATCCTGCATTATTATAATGCGTCTTTTAAAGCGGTTTCTTGTTGTGCTTGCCTGAATTCATTCATATCCCGATTATCTATGCGCTCATAAATGTCTTCCACCGTTAATGTCAAGCCTATCGATTCGAACATGACACTATCGCCAAGGCAATAATAATCCGCCTTCCAATCATTGTTTTTTCGGAATATCTGCATAGCAACGACATCTTGTTCGACTAAAACATACTCTTTTAACGTAGGTATATTGATGTACCTGAGAAACTTTGTGGTCATATCGTTTTTTCGGGTCGCTTGGGAAAGCACCTCAACAATAATGACAGGGGACTCTGTGAAATAGTCATCCCCTGTCGCCTCGTTACAGTCCACCACCACATCAGGATAAAAATAGTTTGCGCCACCTGCCTTGACTTTCATGTCCGCCATATAAGTAACACAGGGCGTACCTTTCAAGTGATCCCGAAAATTTGAAAAAATATTGCCTGACAGCAAATTATGATTTTTTTTTGCACCGCTCATCGCATAGACATGACCATCGATGTATTCATGTTTCACGTCAGCCGTTATTTCAGCTCTCAGGTACTCTGTTTCAGTCATGCAAACGCTTTGATATCCGGGTTGTCGCGGCATAGAACACCTCCTCGATTGGTCAATTTACGCACCTTAGCGGTGCAGCATCACGTCCGATATTCCGCGTTAATCTTCACATAATCATAAGAAAAATCACAGGTTAAGACTTCCTGGACAGCGCTGCCGCGCCCCAGCTTAACCGTCACGGTAATCTCTTCCTGATCCATGACGCGCTGACCGGCCTCTTCGGTATAACCGGAATCCCTGCCGCCATTCCTGACGATACAGACATCATCCAGGAAAATTTGCACGTCCGCCAACACCATCTGTGCCACACCCGCGCGTCCGACTGCGGCAAGAATCCGCCCCCAATTGGGATCGCTGGCAAAAAAAGCGGTTTTCACCAACGGTGAATGGGCAATGGTTTTAGCAACCTGCACCGCTTCCGCATCGCTAAGCGCATCGGCAACAACAATACGCATCAATTTGGTCGCGCCTTCGCCATCGCGGATTATCCATTCCGCCAATTGCTTGCACACCTGCATGACCGCATCGGCAAACAAACGGTAATGGCCGGTGCCGGCAAGGATTTCCGGTGCCGACGAAGCGCCGCTGGCCATCAGCACGCAAGCGTCATTGGTTGAAGTATCGCCATCGACCGTGATACGGTTGAAAGATTGTTCAACGGCGATAGCCAAACAGGCTTGCAACAACGGTTGACCAATTTTGGCATCGGTTGCGATAAATCCCAGCATGGTCGCCATATTCGGCTGTATCATGCCGGCGCCTTTGGATATGCCGTTAATCGTGACGGCTGCGCCATCCAGCAGGATAGTCCGGGTGACGCCTTTGGGGAAGGTATCCGTCGTCATGATGGCGCGGGCCGCTTTGTCCCAGTTCGCCGGGGCCAGCGCCCCGACCGCCGCAGGCAAAGCCGCTTTGATTTTGTCCGCCGGTAACGGCTGCCCTATCACGCCGGTGGAAAACGGCAGGATCTGCTTAGCGTCACCGCCAACAAGGCCGGCAAGATCGGCACAGGTTTTTAATGCGTCCTGCATACCCTGATCGCCAGTACCGGCATTGGCATTACCCGAATTGACCAGCAACCAGCGCGGCGCATGCGCCAGATTAGCCCTGGCCAGCCATACCGGGGCAGCGCAAAAGGCGTTTTGGGTGAACACTGCCGCACAACTGGCTTGTTCAGCCATTGCGAAAACCAAAATATCGTCTTTGACGGTTTGTTTGATACCCGCACAAGCTGTGCCTAAGGTGATGCCCGGCACCACCGGCATTACCGGAAAGTCGCATTGACCGACTGCCATGAATTACTCCTTAAAGTTGGAAATATGGCTTCAACCCAGCATGAAGCCACTAAACTGAACCTACCTTATACAAAGCAGGAACAACCACCCGCTCAGCCTACTCGGGCACGATTTTAAAAAACACGAATACCTTATCAATTTTTTGGATATCAGACTGCATCTGCAAGCATTGCTTTTTTATGACCGCCAACTGCTCCGCTTGCTCACTGAGCGCAAAAGGCAATACAACTTCGACTTCTATATGCCCATTCAGATAATGGATACGAAAATCGCATAAAGGCAGGTCAGCGAGATAATATTGGAGCAAGCCCTGCACGTCATCACGCGTCAGCGGTTTTTCACCACCTAAAAGCCCTTGGTCGTCCTCAGGATCAATATGCACCAAGACATCCAGCACATCATCGAAACGGCTAATCAACTCATCCCTGACCGCATCGCCTATGCAATGGCCTTCAGAGACGGTAATCCGTGCATCAACGACGATATGTGCGTCAATATAAGCGTCTTCGCCCATTTGCCGGGTACGCAACAAATGGATGCCTTCAACTCCGGCTATCGCCATAATGGCTTTACGGATTTCCGCCACCACAACTGGCGGCAACGATGTGTCAACCAATTCCCTGATGCTATCCAGCACCAGACTCAAACCGATCTTGGCGACCATCAACGCCACCACAATAGCGGCTAAAGCATCGGCAAACGGGTAGCCCAGCAAAACGCCGCCTATGCCCAATAACACAACCAATGACGACAAGGCATCGCTACGTTGATGCCAGGCGTTGGCCAGCAATAATTTCGAACGGGTGCGTTTGGCGATACGCTTGGTATAGTGATAAAGCCATTCGTTCAACAAAATCGACAAGGCCGCGATACCCATAGTCCGCGCATCGGGAACCGGCAGCGTTCCCGGCGTATTGACGCGTTCCAGAACATGCCAAACAATGGCCGCGCTAATGCCGATCAAGCTGACGCCCAAAATCACCGTGGCAATAGTTTCAAAACGCCGGTGCCCGTAAGGATGGTCGGGATCAGCCGCGCGACTGCCCAGCCTGACCGCGATAATCACCAATAAATCGCTAAGCAAATCGGACAAGGAATGGATGCCATCGGCAATTAACGCCGCCGACTGGCCCAGAATACCGAAAGTCAGCTTGATCGCCGTTTGCGACACATTAACGCCGGCCCCGACCAGACTGGCGCGTTTTTTCAGTTTATCGGCGCTAGCCGTATCCATTAGTTCAGCCATTACCCACCCACTTCCAAAACAATCGTATATTCATGGTCGCCTGCGCGCATATCCAGCACCTTATGCCCATTGATGCGGCACCAGGCCGGAATGTCCTGCATGATGCCCGGATCAGTGCCGACCACTTCCAGCACAGCACCGGGCGACAATTGTTTGACTTTGTCCTGGGTACGGATGACCGGCAAGGGACACAGCAGGCGGCGGGTGTTTAGGGTTTCTTTTATCATTTCAAATCGGCGTGGTGAGCGCAGCAAAAGCCGGTTGCCCGCACAACAACAGCAAACCCGCCAACAACACCGTGAACCCTGCCGCAAAGCCGAGCGATTTAGCGTTAAAAATGTTATTCATCATCAACCTCCTCATTATTATTTAAAAGTGGACTCGCCAAACCTTCAACCTCAGCGTTTGATAATCCGGTTGCTTTTACAATCATTTCACTAGCTACGCCCCTTGCCAACAAACACTCTGCAATGCCTAATTTTATGCCCTTTTTATAGCCATCCTCAAAACTCGCCTCCCAAACCAGCTGCATTTCCCAATCTTTCAAAAGCTCTTTTATATCAGCCATATCTACACTGCCTCTTCAATCTCTTGTTGAGTTAAACCCGTTGTTGTCATGATAATGTCGATGGCAATGCCCTGTGCTTTTAACGCTTTAGCCACTGTTTTTATGCCTTCAATTTTCCCTTCCTCAAACGAGTTGTCAGTCACATTCTTCATTTCCCAATAGTCCAACAAACTCTTTTGGTAAATCTCAAATTGTTTAGGTTTTAAATGGGCAAGTTCGGCAATCTCGAAGCCTTTCTGAAAAATAGGCTCGTTTAAGATGGCCGGAATATGATCAAAATTTTCCAGGTTTTTCAAAAAATAAATCCATTTATCAAAATGCGTTTCTAACTCATGTTCTTGTTTCGTAAACAATGGCATTTGTAAAAATTTAAAATGTAGCTTGTCATAAAAAACCTCACCGTCTTGGTCTTTCAAACTGACATCACGCCGAAATTTACTGGCCTCCTCTTTTTCATCATAAATAAAATCTAAAATCGCAATAAAATAAACAGGCATGAGTTTAAAATCCCAACCGCCTTTTTGAGCTTGTTCTTTAATCGGAAACGTTGAATAAAACAAAGAACGGTCTTTAAAGAATTTAACTTTCGCTTTTTGCATTTCGACAATAAAGCGTTCGCCTTTGCTATTTTGGCAATAAATATCGAAAATAGCTTTGCGTTCTTTAGCGGTAGCTGGGGCTTTTTCAGGATTTTTGAAGCTTAATTCGGCAATTTGATGTTGGAGCGGTAATAATTGATTTAAAAAATCCATTAACAGATCTTTACTGCCTTCTTCACCAAACAGTTTTTTAAAGCCAAAATCGGTGTAAGGATTGAGATATTTTGCGGTCATTATTTATCCTCATGCACAACGCGGGACGGTTCGTTGTTAAAAACACTATTTATGACTCAATGCCTAGTGACGTGAGCATTGTGTTGACTAACTAGCGACGCGATCACGCCTTAAAACTTTCGCGGTTAATCTCCCCCCGTTTTTATTCAGGTAATTGCTGTTCCTGCCTGAATTCATTCATGTCCGCGTTATCAACGCGATCATAAATTTCTTCAACGGTTAATGTCAGGCCAATGGATTCAAACGTAACCCAATCGCCCAGATAGTAATAGTCCGGTTGCCAGGCATGGGCTTTACGCAGCACTTGAACAGAAACAAAGTCTTGTTCTATCAAGACATATTCCTGTAAAGACGGCAGATTGATGTAACGCACGAGTTTTGCGGTCGTATCCATTTTTCGGGTTGATTTCGATAACACTTCAACAATAATCACCGGCGATGTTGAGAAATAATCATTGCCCGATAGCGTACTGCAATCGACCAGCACATCAGGATAAACATAGTCTTTTCCTAAACGCACCTTCATGTCCGCTATAAAGGTAGTGCAAGGCGTGCCTTCAAGATGATTGCCGAATTTGCGGGCGATAGTAACCGCAATACAATTATGGTTGTATCCGACACCTGCCATAGCATAAATCTGGCCGTCGATATACTCGCGCTTCACATCGGATGTCAGTTCGCTGCTTAAATACTCGTCTTCAGTCAACTGTTCAGATTGACGGGATTTGGACAGGGCATCGTTCCCGGATTCATCAGCATTTTTAATGATTGCGCTCATGTGGGTTGACTCCTCTATTACTCCCATCTGATCGAGAAAACGTCTAAGTTTTGAAACCGGCAACGCCTACCGTTACACGAAACGTAGGGCGCGCCGCGCGCGCCTTTTCCGGTACTGAGCCGCCGATGGCGCGCACAGCGCGCCCTACGGTGGGAAAAGGCTGAATAATGACCTCTGGCAAAAACTTCAACGCTTTTTGACTCAGATGGGAGTAGCTAAAAAATACAGGTAACAAGATACGTTGGGGAATCTCACCTCCCCCTAAGCTTAAGGCCCTAACTGTAAAAGTCCAAACCAGGTTTTGAACGCCATACCGTTAAATATACCAGGCC
Organism: Methylovulum sp.; assembly: GCA_030653435.1. Lineage (GTDB taxonomy): Bacteria > Pseudomonadota > Gammaproteobacteria > Methylococcales > Methylomonadaceae > Methylovulum. The sequence continues at coordinate 12,655 of JAURZI010000079.1, read as the reverse complement.
TTGGGAATCTCCGCCTGCGGTAACGGCAGCACCGTAAGCACACGCTCCAGGCCGTCCCTCTCGACTATCGCGACATCCACCTGCTCGGCATCGCGCCCTTGCCCAAAGCGCGCGGTAATTCTTGCCGCCAGATATAAATCTTCCGCCGAAGCCTCGCCGTCCAGCAACACCAAAGGCCCGTTATGGCTGACTGAAATCAGGCTGACATAGTCTTTTTTGTAGCCTTGCAGAAACCGGCCTTCGCCTTCTTCCCTCGCGACTATCAGCTTAAAGTTGGCGGCTGGCCTGATATGGCGACCGACTTTCAACAGCATGACGTCGTCGAGTTCATAGTCTTTACTGCCTTGCGCCTGCCACAAATCGAGCAATTTCGAGCTATAAAACTTATCGACCAGAAAACAACAGCCCCCGGCAGGTTGTGAGTAATCATCAAAACCAAATTGCTCCGCCATCGCCATCTGCGGCTTACGCGAACGTCCTGTGATGTCGTGCAGTTTTTCCCTATCAATCCAACCTTCGCGTTCCGGCAAGGTTTCCGGCAGATTTTTTGCGCATAAGGGTCGTAACAGCAAATCATCGGCGCCGGATTGTTTGGCAATAATCGGCATGGTATTTTTGCGTTGCGACATCGGCCGCTGTCCGATGACTTCACCGGTAATAATGAAGTCAAAGTCGTTTTCGGCCAGCCATTGCTTGGCTTTATTGACCATGAATATCTTACAGTCCAAACAAGGGTTAAGATGCGCACCGTAGCCATGTTTGGGATTAATCAGCACTTTTTTATAGTCTTCGATGACATCGACGATATGCAGCTTAATGCCCAATTGCTCGGCGACCCACAAGGCATTATTGCGTTTGGGCTTGGCTTTTTCGCGTATGGCATGGGTATGGCCCTCCACACAAAAACCGGTATAAAAATTAATCCCTTCGACGTGCACACCCTGGGCCATGACGGTTTTTGCGGCCAGCATCGAATCTAAACCACCGGAAATTAATGCCACCGCTTTTCTTTGCTTACTCATAAACTCTGGTTAATTAAAAAGTTGTCTAACAACGGCGCATTATACGCGGTTTTGTTTGATAACCGGGTGATAAGCTAGCGCCTACGCCCCAGTTTGGTAAACTACATCCGACCACCACTATTTTTCACCGAGCTTGCTATGGAATTCAAAGACTACCTCAAAATTCTTGTCCACCACGATGGTTCCGACCTTTACCTGACTGTAGATGCGCCGCCGGCAGCTAAATTTCAGGGCACACTTAAACCGATTGAAAACATTAAGCTGACCAACGACAAACTCAAGGAAATCGCTTACAGCCTGATGGATATAGATCAGCAAAAGGCGTTTGAACATACGCCTGAATTGAATCTGGCCATTTCAGAACCCGGCATAGGCCGCTTTAGGATCAATATATTCAGGCAACGCAACAATTTTGCCTTGGTCATCCGCAATATCAAGGTAGATATCCCCAATGCCGATAAGCTGGGTCTGCCACCTATCCTAAAGAAGACCATCATGGAAAAACGCGGTCTGATCCTGTTTGTCGGCGGTACCGGTTCGGGCAAATCGACCTCGCTGGCGGCGCTGATCGACTACCGCAACACCAATGCGTCCGGGCATATCATTACGATAGAAGACCCTATCGAGTATATCCACCCGCATAAAAAATCGCTGGTCAACCAGCGCGAAGTCGGCGTCGATACCATGAGTTATGAAGATGCGCTGAAAAATACCTTGCGCCAGGCGCCCGACGTCATCCTGATCGGCGAAATACGCTCCAGGGAGACGATGGAACATGCTCTGGCTTTTGCGGAAACCGGACATTTATGCTTATCGACATTGCACGCCAACAATTCCAACCAGGCGCTGGACAGAATCCTCAATTTCTTCCCGGAAGAACGCCACAACCAATTACTGCTGGATTTGTCGCTTAATTTAAAAGCCTTTGTCTCGCAACGGCTGGTACCCACGATTGACGGCAAACGTGTAGCCGCCATTGAAATCCTGCTGACATCGCAACTGGTGCGCGACCTGATCTTGAAAGGCGAAGTACAGAGTATTAAAGAAGCCATGGAGAAATCGGAAAACATCGGCATGCAGACTTTTGACAGCCATCTGATGCGGCTTTACAAAGACGGCATCATTTCCCTGGACGATGCCTTGCAAAACTCCGATTCACCGAATAACCTCAAATTGAAAATAAACTTGAGTGACGGCTTTGGTTCCGCCGCACCGGAAGGCGGAGATAACCCCGCAGCTGGCGGCTTGTCGTTGCAAGCCATTGATAAAGAAGAAGAGGTAGACGACAAAGAAAAAACCAAACAAAACGCCGTTAAACTAGCAGAGGCAAAAATAGACTGGAGTGATCCGAACAATCCGGGAAAAGTCATCCAATAGCCGCAACCCGCGCCTGCCGGATTACCGGTATTGAACGGTCAGCACCGGCCAGACCTGACAGGCCGCACAACCTGTCAGGTCTGACATTAGCAGTGTAAGCCGTTATTCAGCGCTAATCACCACCGCTTTGCGTTCTTCACCCTTGCCGATAGTCAACAAATCCCAGATTAACAACACCAGGCCAACCAACGTAACCAGACCGAAAAACCAGCGCCATACCATCGCGCTTTGGAATGACGGGTGGTTCTGCGCGATAAAATAACCCGCCCAGGTTGACCCTTCAACGGCGCGTTCGATGAATGACTGTTCATAACCGGCAATCAATAAGGCAATCGTCATGCCTAATACACCGCCATTCAATAAGCCTAATGCCCATTTCCAGCGCCAGCCATTTTTAATGCCGTCGCTCATCCAAACATCGCCGCGCCAGTGCTGGATAGCCAGATAAAAGAATGCGATATTAATCGTCGCGTAAGCCCCGAAAAACGCCAAATGTCCGTGTGACGCCGACCATTGTGTACCGTGGGTGTATAAATTGATTTGCGGCAGCGTGTGCATAAAGCCCCATACACCGGCGCCAAAAAAATTACCGAAAGCCTGAGCGATGATCCATGCCAAGGCTGGGTGATTGCCGTTTTTAAAGGAATGGCTACCGGCATCATAAACGGCATGGACAACCATCGCGACCAACGGAATCGGTTCCAGCGCCGAGAAAAAGCCGCCTATGGTCAGCCAGTATTCGGGTGTGCCGATCCAGAAATAATGATGCCCCAGCCCTAAAATACCCGAACCGAACATCAACGCGACTTCAATATACAACCAGGTTTGCACGATTTTGCGTTTAACGCCCAGTAATTTCATCAAGGACCAGGCCATGATGACACCGACCAATACTTCCCAGGTCGCTTCCACCCATAAATGGATCACCCACCACCACCAATACTGGTCGTGGGTGATATTGGTCATATAAAACATGCCGGCGGTATAAAGGCCGGCCAGCGCGACCAAGTCCAGCGTCAACACGCCGGCAATGCCCGACCACTTGCCTTTGCTGAAGGTGGCGACGACGTTATAGAAAAATATCAGCATCACGACCACAATGCCGATGTCCGCCCAACGCGGCGCTTCGATGTATTCGCGGCCTTCGTTGATCAACCACAGGCTGGAGTCCTTGCCGGGGCCGATTTGCACCAGCAGGTAAACCAGCACCACCAGCGTGACGGCGCCGGTCAGCACCCAAAAAGCGATGTTACCGAGCTTCAGGCCGACAATGTCCGTGCCGCTTTCATCTTCAAGCAGCCAATAGACACAACCGATAAAGCCGTACAACATCCAGACCACCATCGCATTGATATGCACCATGCGGTTGACGCTGAAATCCAAAAAACCGTATAAAAAATTTGGAAAAATAAACTGTGTTGCCGCCAGCATGCCAAACAGGATCTGTGCAAAAAACAGAATAACCGCGACGGTAAAGTATTTGACCGCCAGTTGCTGTCCGGCGCTTAGATGGGTGCTGTCCAGCGCCACCCAGGTTTTGAAGTCGTTGACCCGACCCTGCACCCGATCAAATAACCCGGCCGCCTTTTGCATGATGCCCATCGTATTGCTCGTATCCATGTTCATTCCTCCGCATTAATTGTTTTAAAGTTATAAGGGAAGCCGTTGGTATCAATGCTGGACATCCATTTTAAAAACGCCACCACGCCTTTCGCTTCTGCTTCGGTGATGTTCAGGTTGGGCATTTTGCGGTTGCTGCCAAAGGTGCGGGCATTTTTTTCCGGATTCATCAAAAATTTCACCATCAAATCTTCGCGCATCTCTTTGGATATCCAACCTTTATCAAGCCAGGCTTTGGTCAAGTCCGGGGCATAATAGGCGCCGTTCCCCAACAGCGTATGACAATTCATGCAATTTTTGGCTTGCGTGGTTTTTTTGCCTAACGTGACCCATTCTTCGGCTTCTGCTTCGGTAAACTCTTTACCGAACAACAGTTCGGCGTCTCCGATAACCGGCACAAATTTATGCAGATCCGCTTTATATTGATAATCGATTTTTTTGTTAATGACGGCATAGGCGGGGACACGCTTACCGCCCGCTTGGGTTTGGCTTAATGAATCAAACGTTAAAACGACTAAAATGATAAATGATCCGGCGGTTACCCAGATTGCCGTTTTTTTCCAGAATGATTCCGACGCCCATAAGGGTGTTACGTTCATAGCTTATCCTCCTCTGTTGTTGTTAAATCGTGATCGGTATGGGTTTTAACACATAGATGCCAGATGCCTATCGGCGCAAAAAAATAGCCGACCAGCATCGTGATGGAAATAATCAGCCAGTAACCTGAAAAATGCGCGGCATACGTCAGTTCGGCAACCGAGACCGCCAACACCAGATAAGCGCTGTAAGCCGCCACTTTGATGCCCGTCTTTGCATTGGTTTTTGACCAGGCAAACAGCAAGGCGTAACTGGCTCCAGCCATAATAATTAATGCGGATGAGAAAAACGTGATAAAGAAATCTTTTAACTCGACGGGTTCAATCATGGCTGTTTATCGCTCGGAAACGGGCCGCTTGCCCAGAATGGTTTTGTGCTTTGCATCCCCCAGCCGTGCTACGCGCTCCTGGACGTGGATGCTAGTATGTTTGAAGATCGGATGCTTGACCGATCATACACCCCCCGCTTACACAACATTCAGCTGCGCGCCTTTACGCCCACGCACGACTTTGATGCGTAAGGCGCGCGGCAGCGCTCCCTACCATTAAAAGGCTAAATTTATCCTGGATGGATGAATGTAGGTTGTAGACAGGTCAATCAGCCTGATTGTTTGATAATCTTGAAGCGGCAAATAGCGCCGCCTTTTGCCATACATTCAACATGGTCTATATCTTTATCCAGTAAGGATGTAATTAATGCCCGGTCAAATTCACAAATTTCCTCGTGCTTTTGCGCCAACTCATGATAGATACAGTTACAGGCTTCGATGCTGCTGTCATCGCTATCCACCACCGCTTTAGCCTGAAAACCCAGTTGCGCCATCACCTTAAGCAATTCAGCCATGCGTTCGCTGTTAGGCTTGCCTTCAAACTGGGGCAGCAGACTTTGCGAAAGCGATGTGCCCAGTTTATGCAAATAACGCTTAAACGCTTCCGACCCCATTTCTTCCTTCAAACTGCTGACAATCAGCTCGGAAAACCACGCATATTGCTTGGGAAAACAGTTAATACCCGCTTCCGTGAGGATATAGGCGCGAACCGGGCGTCCTGCGGTCTTATTCAAGCCACCGGTTTGTATATAACCGTCCCTTTCCAGCGCCGTGAAATGCTGCTGCACTGCGTTACGCGAAATATCCAACGCCGCCGCCACTTCATCAATGCTCAGCCCGGCTTTATTTTCAAGTAATAATTTTAAAATTTGCTGTTGTCGTGACCCGACTTTTTCCGCCATAACATCCTCTTGTCAATTGAATTAAACCAAGGATAACAAAAACCCACCCCCCATTCAATATAAGAGCATAATATAACATATATATATTGTTTAAGTATATTTTGTTTGTTATGCTTTTTGCCATCATTCTTGCCAGATGGTTATCATGAACATAGATCAATTTATCCGTTGCCTACCTATAGATCCGGTCAATCTCAGCCTAAAAGGTAAAGCTCTTGCCGTCTTGGCCTGTTCAGTTGCCCTATTAATCGTAGCCTTATGCAGCCAAAGCCTGCACTTGAACATCGCTTATCCGGTGGTTGTGGCGTCTATGGGCGCGTCTGCGGTGATTTTGTTTATTATCCCCACCAGCCCGCTGGCACAGCCATGGCCACTGGTCGGCGGACATCTGGTCTCTGCTATTATCGGTGTTGCTTGCGCCGCAAACTTCGCAGGCACCGTGCTGAGTTCAAGCTGTGCAGTCGGCGGCAGCGTGCTGGCAATGCTGTTGTTGCGCTGCCTGCATCCGCCCGGTGCCGCAACCGCACTGGTGCCGTTGCTGGCGCGGGACGCCGCCGCTACGCTGGGTTATGGCTTTGTGCTGATGCCGGTTGGCTTGAATGTCACCATCATGCTTATCTTGGCAATTGTGATCAATCGCTACGTTTTGGGCTATCAATATCCAGTACGCCAGCAGCCTATACGCCCTAAAAAAACTCAACGCAACACCGCAGCTGAAACGCAACTCACCGGCATTTCCACACAGGATCTGGAACAGGCGCTGGAAAGCAGGGATGTTTTTATCGACATTACGCCTGGGGACTTAAGCCATTTACTGAACGATGCCCAGCGCAATAGCTTTAAGCGCAGCCGTAATATCATCACCTGTGGGGATATTATGGATCAAGCTATGCAGCCCGTTGAATTCGGAACCGAAATTGAAGCAGCTTGGCAAATCATGTACCGCGAGAAACGCAAGGCCCTGCCTGTCATAGACAAATCGCGGCGAGTCATTGGTATTGTCACGTGGAACGATTTCTTTAAATTTGTAAACTTGAATGCCTATGAAAATTTTCAGGACAAGTTTCGGGCGTTTATACGCCGCACCCCGGATATTTCAACAGACAAGCCGGAAGCAGTCGGGCAAATCATGAGCACTTGCGTTGCCGTGCTGCCTGCAAGCACGCATATCGTCGAACTTATTCCTCTAATGTCCAATCAGGGTTACCGGCAAATTCCGATTGTTGACCATGAAAATCGCCTGGTCGGCATGGTGCACCAGGGACATTTAATTGCCGCGCTGTATAACCATGCGCTGTCCGGCGGCAGCAAACAGAACTAAAACAGCTGACAAACCGCATCGAAACAGCTTGCCGCGCCCTTCCTTTTCGCCAAAATCCCCTTAGCCGCTTATAATGCTTGGCAAGCGGGCCAGTCCATGCAAATATCCGCACAACTTAAGCGCGAGTAAACAATGAGCAACGTGTTACTGACCGTAAAAGAAGACATAAAGACATCTATCCCAACCGTATTGTTTTTTCTGGCGGCATTTCATCTGTTAGCCTTCACGAGAAAACTTGTTGAAGACAGTTATGGCATAACACTGGGCGATTCCAGCGCCGCAACGATAGGGGCGCTGATTGTCGCGAAAGCCATCCTGATCGTCAACAAACTGCGGGTTGCCAATTGCATGGCAGACCTGCCGCTGGTGTTCGGCATCTTCTGGAAAGCACTTATTTACAGCATGTTTGCCTGGCTATTCAGGCTGTTGGAGGAATTGATCCCACTGGTTGTGAAATATGACGGGGTTTCAGTCGCGGTTTCACATCTGCTGACTGGTGTGGTATGGCCGCGCTTTTGGGCGCTAAACCTCGTGTTGTTCATGCTGTTAATCATCTATTGTGTTGGCGTCGAACTCATCCGTGTACTCGGCGCCGAAAAAGTAACGGCGATCTTCTTAGGCTTCCCTGCGCGCAGCAACTGACGGCAGGGTTTGGTGTTATTTATTATGTCAAGGTGGGGGGTGTTAATAATGAGCGATTATGAGAACAGCAAAAAAGTCAGGCGTATTGCGTCGGTGGTTTACCTGGTCATCATGGCGGTAATAATGACGGGGACTTATCTGTCGCAACAGCAAAAAGAGACGGTACAAAAAGAAGCACAGGCTTTGCAACTGTCCGATGAAACGCCCGGTGGATTTTCTGATACGTCCGTGCAAAACTGACAGGGTGGTATATCAACAGTCCGCGGTTCCGACCCTGGAGACAAACTGACACGCAAAGCCTCGTCAATCAGTGTTTGATAGGCCTTACCACTTTGCTCGGCCCGCTCACGAAAAGCAGCCACAATATCATCATCCAAAAAAGCGTGATACGGCTTTTGCCGATGTTTTCTGCTTGAAGTTGCGTCAAATGCGGAACCTCGTTGGCGAGTTTGTCATTACTAAAATCATATTCGTCACGCATAGCAGTTAGCCTCGTTATGAATTCCGAATAACTTTTACATCATTACTTAGCATCAGCTGAACAGCAACTTTTATTTTTAAATCTAAACCCGGCTCCGATTCGTACCCTACGCAGGTTTGCCGCCATACGATTTCTATGGCGCCCATCAATCCTCTTCCACCCCCGCCAACTCCAAACCCCGAAACACCGAGCAGCGCTTGAATACGTCCAGGCTAGGCGCCAGTTGCTTTTGCTGGCAAAACTTGGCGACCAGTTTGGTCAGTCCCTTGATGTCGCGGCCAGTGGCGGTTGGAAAGATTTCCGCCAATTGCTCTAGCAAGGCCTGGTCGACCGGCAAGGCAAACTGCTCGGTCATGACACCCCATATTTTACGGCGGTCGGCGCTGTTGGGGGCGTGGTATTTGATCATCGCAATGCAGCGGGAAATAATCGCTTCGTCGATGTCGTCGACGCGGTTGGTCGTTAAAAACAACAGGCCGTTGAAATACTCCAAAACCCGTAAAAACACGCCGACCACGGCATTGGCAGCCAGATTATCGCTACGGCGCTTGATATAAACGTCGGCCTCGTCGATCAACATCACTGCACCCCAGCGCTGGGCGCGGATCAGCGTGTCTTTGAGCACTTTTTCCATTTCCGCGACATTCAGGCCCAATTGCCCGGAATGCACCCGATATAGAGGGCGCTTAATGATTTCCGAATAAACTTCGGCGGTCAGGGTTTTGCCTACACCGGCAGGCCCCGCACACAACACCGTGGTGCCGCCGGATTTACCGGCAACAATATCGTCCATCAGCATATCCATTTCGGCTGTGAGTATGTCGATCAGATCGGTTTGTTCCGGCGGCAAAATCAGTTTTTGTTTCAATTCAGGCTGATATTGGTAAGGCTCTATGTCATCGACATGCACCCAAACATGATGATGCAGTTCCAGATGAAACATCAGGATATAACCATGGATAGGCACATCGGTGAACACGCCTTTGGGTATGTCGGCTTTCGAGGCTTCCATCGCATGTTCAGTCTTGCTGTCATAGCGCATGCTTTTACCGGCTTTGCGTAAATATTTGCCAAGAATGTCGCCGGACGTTTCCAGAGTCAACGCACGCTCGCTGAGGATATTTTCGTCGTTGACCAAGCGGCAAGAGCCGCCCGCCGACGACAGCACCACGGTGTCCTTGCGCGTCCAATCGCTGTTGCGATGGCTGGCAGACGGGTCTTCGACATAAATTGCCGTGCCCCAGCCGGAAAACTGCTCGCCGTAACGGCCACGCCAGTCGAAGTAGCGGGCGGCAGCTTCGTCGTAAACGGCGATCAGTTCCGGGGTTTCTTTCAAATAGCCTTTTGCGGCCAATATTTCGGCGATGGTTTTTCCGGCTATATCCCTGGCGCGTATCACCAATGTTTCAACGGCAATCTTGCCTTTGGTATTCGCTTTCAGCTCGACCAGGATGCGGCCCGCTTCTTCCTCGCCGGGCGGCGTATAATCGAGCCGAGTAATCAAATAGGCGCAGACCCTGCCCTTCGCATCGGCATGGAACAACCAGCCGCGCTGGGCGTGATCTATCAGATAACGGGTGATAGCCGACAGCGCCAGTTCCAGTTGCTCGGCTTCGTAGCGGTTGCCGCCATCTTGCAATGCGCTTTGCAGGGTTGCCAGCAACGCCGCCTGGCTTTGTGCGCCTGAAGCGACATACTGTCCATGCAGGAACTGCCACTCATGTGCGGACAACTGTTGATAAAACACTTCGGCCTTGTTGCCAAAACGCAGTTGTTCCTTCAGCGTAATCAGATGCGGGAAAGTTTCGGTCAGATTTTCGACATAACGGCGCTCGATCTGCAATTTCATAGGGCTTCCTGTTGGGTTGCGGCAAACAGCCGCTTTCAGACAATAACCCTAGTGAAGCAAAAACAGCGCCATCCGAAAGCTATTGAATTATTTAGGCATCAGACCAATTGTGCTGTCGCAAAACCGACAAGCGGCGGTGGTTAAGGCGATTTTACGACAGTGCGGCATGGCGCGAATGCCCGCAGTGACTGGCTTGCAACAAAGGCACAATGCTTGCTTTCAAACAACTCTATTTGCAACAGGGTATAGTGATCATGAATAGTGAAGGGTGCTGCGATTGCCGTTATTTTATAAGCTACAGCGGCGTTAAATTACCGCTGAAACTGGTTGACCCGCTAACTGCAACGCAGTTGAACAACCGCAACACTTATTTTCAGGGATATTTCGACGTGCAAGAGCGGCTGTTGTTATGCCAAAAAGTGGTCTATGGGGAAATCGAACTGGAGCACCGCTACACGTATTACAGCAATAATGTGTTACGGCAGGCCGAGATTACCGATGCCGACGGCGAGTTGACGGTGTTGCAGTTTGATGAGGAAGGTGCTCCGCGCACTAGACCATCTTGAATAAAAGCGTTTGGATGCCAATGTGATGGTCGCCATGGCAATATCCGGAATACCCAAAAGATTTACAGTGCAACGCAAACGAAAAAACCGCCCCCGGTTTCCCAAGAGGCAGTTCGGTCAATCAACAAGGGTTGGGTTACCCAGATCCAGCTTGGTAACCAGCGCAAACTACACGCTAGTCAGTCAAGCGTAATGTTGAGCTGTTTTAAAATAATTCTCACCAAAGAATCTTTTATTTCCGCATGGCGCGGAACAGGTGACTTTGCACCCACTTGATTAGCGTAAATATCGTGCCGACCACCATGACGATGCAAAATGCAGCCATTTGCAACAAGTAATCGAATTAAATCATTTCGTTTTATATTGCAAGGTTCAACACTTTTATTTTTGCATTCAGCGGTACCGGCATTTCATCTTCAAGTAATAGCGCATAAACTTCTTTGATATTTTCTTCTAACTCTTGCAATGTTTTGCCTTGGCTAAAACAATTAGGTAACTCGCGTAGTTTCCCCACATACCAATCATCATCCTGCCAATATTCCAGTGTGAAGTTAGTCATTTCATTTCCCCTGGCAAATTTAAAAACCAATTCTACCACAATAAAAAACCGCCCCCAGCTTCCCAAGGACGGTTCGGTTAATCAAGCATCAATGTACCATGAAAAGGTGGGCAGAAAAGCGTTGCCCACCCAACCTGGCTGACCCCAGTTATTCGCAGTTATTCGGGTTCACCGCAGGGCAAATCAGGCAATTCGGTGGAGCCTGCCCAATCCAGCGGGTAAATGCCGTGGGTAACATCACGATGGAATGTTGAATAAGGCCAATCCCGCACACGCGGCACCAGGCCATGTTTTAACGGATTGATGGCAATGTAATCGCGATGATGTGAATAGTCTGTATCGGCCGTGATGCAATGTTCCCAATAGCGCCGTTGCCAGAAAGTGGATTCACGGTGTTTGGTTTTAGATGCCGTTAGCCATTCCGGTCGATGGTATTGTTCGATGCAGGTTTGTGAAACCAGCCGTTTGATTTGTCCCCAGCGCATGGGGTAATTAGCATCGCCGGGCGGCAGTGTCCAGAGGCAATGCAAGTGATCAGGCAACAAAACCCACGCATCGATGATGAAGGGATGGCGTGATTGCACGGTTTTGATTGCCGAACGCAACGCCGCCCGCACCGGTGCGTCACACAGGATGGGACGACGACGATAGGTTACCACCGTAAAAAAATAGGTTGCGCCGGGTAGGTCGGCGCGTCGGTAGCGTGACATCAGGTTGGTTAGCCGTTGTAAAAGAAAGATGTTGCATTATCACACAAAACCATCGGCACAAATAAACCGCCCCCGGTTCCCCAAAGGCGGTTTGGTTATGCAAACAGGATCAATGTACCGCGTAGGGTGGGCAGGCGGTTTTGCCCACCGTTTCAACCGTCAAGGGTTGGCAAAAAAAGCGTTTGCAATGGCGTTGTCACGCCAAAGCATCGGGCATAAAAAAACCGCCCAATTCGGTTGATGTCGAAAAGGGCGGTTTTTGTTTTGCATTACATCATAAACCGTTGTAACGGTGGGCACGAACAGCATGTGCCCGCCACGAACACCATAAAAAACCGCCCCCAGTTTCCCAAGGGCGGTTTGGTTATCAAACATAGCATCAATTTACCGTGTAGGGTGGGCAAACAGTTTTATCGTTTGCCCACCATTTCCCGCACAACCCGACATTGTCCGCGTGGGCACAAACAGCATGTGCCCCATAGGCATCAACTTTAGAAAAAAGCACTGCCTATATCAAAGCGTTGTGATGTGTTGGGCTTTGTTTTTCTTGAGTTCAGCGAACAACCGTAGGTAAAGCGTTCCGCCAATTCTTTCAATAATTCGGTCAACGCTTCCAGGTCATTGATGCAACTCGCCATGCGTGCCGATTGTTCCCTGATCATTTGGCAGCCTTTGACCAAG
>JAURZI010000077.1 GCA_030653435.1 Methylovulum sp. | reverse complement strand
CAAAACGTTTATCAACTTGTTCAAAGCGCTTATTGCTGTTTACCAGCATTTCTTCAAAACGTTTGTTGGTCAGGTCAAAGCCTTGCTGTATCAGTTCCCGCTGATGTTTAAGCTCTTCCTCGACGCGGATGATGCGTTCGCGTATATCCAGTTCGTAACGCACATTGGCATAAGCCGCTTCGGGACGTGCGGCAAGGCTTTGGTCGATAAGCTTTTGAATTTGGATAAGGTCTTCTTGTGCGAGCGCCATCTGCTGACTCCGGTTTATTGCTGTTTGCTATGTGTGCCTGGGTCTCTTGCCTCAGGTTAATTTGATAATCGTGATGACAGCTGAAATGGTTAAGCCCAATGACCAGAACATAAAGCGGTCCATGCGGTTGCTGATAAGCGCCAGATGTTTTTCCAGTTGTTCAAGGTGTTTGTCAACTTGTTCAAAACGCTTATCACTGTTGATACGCATGTCTTCAAGGCGCTTGTCGACCTGCTCGAAACGTTTATCACTGTTTATACGCATTTCTTCAAAGCGTTTATCAACTTGCTCAAAGCGTTTGTTGCTTAGGTCAAACCCTTGTTGTATCAGCTCGCGCTGATGTTTAAGCTCTTCCTCGACGCGGATGATGCGTTCGCGTATATCCAGTTCGTAGCGCACATTGGCATAAGCCGCTTCTGGGCGTGCGGCAAGGCTTTGGTCGATAAGTTTTTGAATTTGGATAAGGTCTTCTTGTGCGAGCGCCATCTGCTGACTCCGGTTTGTTGCTGTTTGTTATGATAGCAATTTTTGCTGTATTTTTATATCAATACTAGGTAATGAAGGATATGAGCCTCGTTTGCCAAGGTTTTTCATTTTTCTGTATCCATGCTGGTGTGCAGTATAATATCGGTAGTAAACGTTGTGCTGTTCGCGTGTGTTTAAGCCCCCCTCGGCTACGCTGCTGTGCGGCGTGGTCTTTTTAGTATTTAGTGATAAGGAAAGGTTAATGAGTAAGATAATTACCAAGGCAGTTTTTCCGGTTGCCGGTTTAGGGACACGTTTTTTGCCCGCCACCAAAGCCAGTCCGAAAGAAATGTTGCCCATTGTGGATAAGCCCTTGATTCAATATGCGGTAGAAGAAGCGGTGGCGGCTGGTATTGATACGATGGTTTTTATTACCGGACGCAGCAAAAACGCTATCACTGACCATTTCGACAAAGCCTACGAATTGGAAAAGGAGCTGGAAGCAAAAAATAAAGTGGAGACGCTCAATCTGATACGGGATATTGTGCCTCCCCATGTGTCTTGCATTTTTATACGCCAGGCTGAAGCATTAGGTCTTGGGCATGCTGTTTATTGCGCCCGGCCAGTGATTGGTGATGAGCCTTTTGCGGTCATATTGGCGGATGATTTGATTGAAGATGTCGGTCGAGGCTGCATGGCGCAAATGGTGAAGCTATACGAGCAAACGCATAGCTCCATACTTGGTGTGGAAAGAATTAACCCTGTGGATAGCGGCAGTTACGGTATTGTGAAAACTGGCGCGTTTTCCGGCGCATCGGCTCCGGTGGAGATGATTGTCGAAAAACCGAAACCTGAAGATGCGCCTTCAAATTTGGCGGTGGTGGGCCGGTATATTTTGAGTCCCGCCATTTTTGACAAGATTAAAAAAACAGGCAGGGGTGCGGGCGGTGAAATTCAGTTGACGGATGCTATTGCCGAATTAATGCGGGATGAGCAAGTATTGGCGTACGAATTCGAGGGTAGACGATATGATTGCGGTTCCAAGCTTGGCTTTTTAATAGCGACTGTAGAATATGGCTTAATGCACAAAGAGTTAAAAGATGATTTCTTGGCGCATTTGAAGAAATTAATCAAAGCACATAAAATTTAATTGTGCGGGCATCATGCTTAGTTTAATACGCAGTATGGTGTCGTCCTCAAAAGAGCCCAACAGGTTTGTATTCATGGTTGGGTTTGAACAACAGTTTGGCCTTGTTTGACCGTATCATGGCACTCATTATGGATAAGCTTGCACTTCATTTTTTAGCCAAAGAACGTAGCATCGCCGGTTCCGGTTTTAATCGCTGGCTAGTGCCACCTGCCGCATTGGCCATTCATTTGTGTATCGGCATGGCTTATGGCTTTTCGGTTTTCTGGCTGCCGTTATCTAAAGCGCTAGGCATAAAAGAAAGCATTGCGTGCGGCTCCGAGGTCGGCTTTTTTCAGGAATTGTTCGTCACTACTTGCGATTGGAGAATCTCCACTTTAGGTTGGATGTACACGCTGTTTTTTGTTTTCCTGGGTTCGTCGGCCGCGCTTTGGGGCGGTTGGCTTGAGCAGGTCGGTCCACGGAAGGCTGCTGTGGTCAGCACATTTTGCTGGTGTGGCGGTATGTTGTTTTCGGCGTTGGGCATCTATTTGCATCAGTTCTGGATGATGTTGCTAGGTTCAGGTGTAATTGGCGGTATTGGCTTGGGCTTAGGCTATATTTCCCCGGTTTCCACGTTGATTAAATGGTTCCCGGATCGTCGCGGCATGGCAACCGGCATGGCGATTATGGGGTTTGGCGGTGGTGCGATGATTGGATCGCCTTTGGCGACTCTGTTGATGAAGGCTTTTGCGACGCCAACTGATGTAGGCGTGATGCAGACATTCATTGTGATGGCACTGATTTACTTTGTGTTTATGTTGTCAGGCGCTTTAAGCTATCGTATCCCCGCCAGCGATTGGAAGCCTAAAGGCTGGGTTCCTATGGATGCACATGTCGGCAAACGAATGATTACCTTGCGTCATATCCATGTGAAACATGTCTTTAGGATTAAGCAATTCTGGTTGTTGTGGGGGGTGTTGTGCATGAATGTCAGTGCCGGCATCGGGGTGATCGGCATGTCATCACCGATGTTGCAAGAGGTTTTCGGCGGGCGGTTGATCGGTGTCGCCAAGACTTATGGGGAACTCGACAAAGCCGAGCTTGCGGCCATAGCGACCGTAGCCGCCGGATTTACTGCGCTATTGAGTTTGTTTAATATTGGCGGTCGATTTTTTTGGGCAAGCTGGTCTGATAAATTGGGCAGAAAGCTGACGTTTATTGTCTTTTTTGTGCTTGGTTGTTTGTTGTTCATCAGTATTCCAGGTAGCGCAAATGCTGGTAACAAGCTGTTGTTTGTCGGTGCATTCTGTATTATCTTGAGCATGTATGGCGGCGGCTTTGCTACGGTGCCGGCTTATCTGGCCGACTTGTTCGGCACACAAATGGTTGGCGCCATTCATGGTCGCTTGTTGACCGCTTGGGCTACGGCAGGAATTATGGGCCCGGTGATTGTCAATTATATGCGTGAATATCAGCTGGCCTTGGGCATCCCGCGGGAACAGGTCTATAACCAGACCATGTTGATTTTAGCAGGTATGCTGGTTATGGGTTTGTTGTGTAATCTGCTGATCCAGCCTGTTGCCGAAAAATGGTTTATGACGGATGAAATGGGCGAAGATGAGGCGCAGATCTACGCAACAGAACTGATGGCAGGGCAGCAAAGTGGGATAACCCAGCCGACTAAGCCGGTAGTGGTTTTGCTGGCTTGGTCAATTGTTGTTATCCCGCTAGCTTGGGGGATGTACAATACTTTGATTAATGTCAGCAAGTTTTTTTACTGAACCCGGAGTGGTCGGTTTTCTCGTAGACATAAAAAAGGCAACATGGAGTTGCCTTTTTTATGTGTTAGAAAGCAAAAAGTTTAAAGTTTTTCTTTAATACGGGCTGCTTTACCAGTCAAGTCACGTAGATAATACAGTTTGGCACGACGCACATCACCGCGACGTTTAACGGTGATCTCGCTAATCATAGGGCTGTGCGTTTGAAAAACGCGTTCAACACCGGTGCCGTGAGAAATTTTTCTGACCGTGAATGCTGAGTTTAATCCACGGTTACGCTTGGCGATAACAATGCCTTCAAAGGCCTGGATTCTTTCGCGTTCGCCTTCTTTTACTTTAACTTGCACAACAACTGTGTCGCCTGAATTAAATTCAGGAATTTGTTTTAGCTGTTGTGCTTCCAATACATCGATAATATTGCTCATTGCTACACCTTAAATTGATTCAATTCCACTATAAATTCTTTCAACAGACTTTCCTGTTCTGTATTTAAGTTCTTTTTTTTTAATAAATCCGGGCGTCTTTGCCACGTTCTCCCCAAAGCTTGTTTCATGCGCCAGCGTGCTATATCGGCATGGTTACCACCTAACAAGACATTGGGTGCTGGGCGCCCTTCAAGCAGTTCAGGCCTGGTAAAGTGGGGATAATCCAGCAAGCCGTCTGCATGGGAGTCTTGTTCAGCAGACTCGGCGTCGCCCAACACGCCGGGTAGTAAACGGGTTATTGCGTCAATGACTATCAATGCCGCAAGCTCACCACCGCTAATAACATAATCACCAATCGACCACTCGTCATTACAATCCAGATCAATGAAACGTTCATCTATCCCTTCATAGCGTCCCGCAATAAGTATCAATTGCGAAATCTGGCATGCTTCCGACAGTAAATGTTGGGTAATCGGTTTGCCTTGAGGGCTTAGATAAATAACTTTCCTGGTTTCGACATTTATCTTTTTAGCGTCAACTACTGCGTCGTGCAAGGGCTGGTATTTCATTACCATTCCGGGGCCGCCGCCGTAAGGACGGTCGTCAACGGATTTGTGTTTATCGTTGGTGTAATCCCTAGGGTTCCATACTGCCAGAGCTGCGATATCCCGCTCCAAAGCCCTGCCCGTAACACCATAGCTGGCCGCCGCTGTAACCATTTCCGGAAATAATGTCACAACGTCAAAGCGTATCAGTGCCATTAAAAATCAGGATCCCAATCGACAATCATCTTGCCTGCATGTAGATCGATATCAATAATAATCTGGCTTTGTAAAAAGGGGATGGCGCGTTCCCGGTCACCTTTAACGATGACGACATCATTTGCCCCCGTTTCCAGCAGATTATCAATAACACCCAAATGTATGCCCGACATGGTCTCGACTGCTAAGCCGATTAAATCAGACCAGTAATATTCGTCTTTTTCAGGCTCTGGCAATTGTTCAGGTTTTACAAAAATTTTCCAGCCGACAAGGCTGGCTGCCTGATCTCTGTCGTTAATGCCGTCAAGCTTGGCGATTACTGCTTTGCCTTGCATTGAACCTTCGATGATGCCGAGGGTTATGGTTTCATTACCTTTTTTTATAAGCCAAGGTGAATAATTTAAAATATTTTCTCGTGTTCCCGTAAAGGAAAATACTTTAATCCAGCCTTTTATTCCAAAAACGCCGGATATTTCCCCAACGTTTATAAGCTCTATTTTCGGCAAAAGACTAGGCGGCAGCTTTTAGTGCGTCTTTAATCAATTTTGCGACGCGGTCAGAAGGTTGGGCACCGTTAGCCTTCCAATAATCAACGCGGGCATTGTCCAAGCGCAGTCTTTCTTCGTTGCCACGAGCTAGCGGGTTAAAAAATCCCACTCGTTCAATGTAACGACCATCGCGACCGTTTCTGCTATCTGTTACAACAACGTGATAAAAGGGGCGGTTTTTAGCGCCGCCTCTTGAAAGACGAATAGTTACCATCTAATTTCCTCAAAAAACATTTAGTCATTGTTAATCCGACTATTTTACGCGAATTTAATTATAAGTGAAGAATAAATTGGCTTAATGTTGAAGTGGAGAGGAGTTTTTCGCAAAAAACTACCTTCTCATGCCGCGGACATTGCTCTTGAAACCCCGTACCATATTGGCCATATTGCCGTTTTTTAATTTCTTCATCATTTTTTGCATCATTAAAAATTGCTTCAAAATACGGTTAACATCCTGTAATTCTTGTCCGCAGCCTGCGGCAATGCGTTTTTTGCGGTTGCCTTTAATTAAATCGGGGTAACGTCTTTCCTGCATAGTCATGGAGCAGATGATGGCGATTTGTCGTGCCAGCATTTTGTCATTGACTTTGTCCTTCATCTCTTGAGGAACGCTATTCATGCCGGGCAATTTGTCCATCATCGAGCCGATGCCGCCCATGCTTTGCATTTGCTGCAATTGCTCGCGAAAGTCTTCCAGGTCGAAACCCTTGCCCTTTTGCATTTTGCGGGCAAATTTTTCAGCTTTTTCCTTGTCGACTTTTTGCTCGATTTCTTCAATAAGGCTGAGCATGTCACCCATGCCCAAAATGCGTGAAGCAATGCGGTCGGGATGGAAGGGTTCCAGTGCGTGGGATTTTTCGCCTACGCCGATAAATTTAATAGGTTTGCCGGTAATGTGGCGTATTGATAACGCGGCCCCGCCTCTAGCGTCGCCATCGGCCTTGGTCAGGATAATGCCGGTTAGCGGTAGCGCATCATTGAACGCTTTTGCCGTAATGGCGGCATCCTGACCAGTCATGCTGTCAACCACAAACAGGGTCTCGGTGGGATTGATGGCGGCATGTAATGCTTTGATCTCGCCCATCATTTCATCGTCGATATGCAGACGGCCTGCCGTATCGACAATAATGACATCCAGGAATTTTTTTCTGGCAGCTGCAATTGCGTTTTTGGCGATATCAACAGGGTGTTGTGAAATATCGCTGTCAAAAAAATCCAGTGACACTTCGTTCGCGAGCATTTGCAATTGCTTGATAGCGGCTGGGCGATAAACGTCAGCACTGACGACACCGACTTTTTTCTTTTGGTTCTCTTGCAGCCAGCGGCCTAGTTTAGCCACGGTAGTGGTTTTGCCTGCACCTTGCAAGCCGGCCATTAAAATGACCACAGGGGGGACGGCCTTGAGGTTAAGCCCTTCATTGGCTTCGCCCATGACTTTAACCAGTTCCGACTGGACCAGCTTAATCATTGATTGGCCGGGTGACAGGCTGGTTTGGACATCTTGTCCTAGAGCGCCTGTTTTGACGCGTTCAATAAAGTCCGTGACGACCGGTAATGCGACATCAGCCTCAAGCAAGGCCGTGCGGACTTCGCGTAGGGTTTCCTTGATGTTGTCTTCAGTCAGGCGTCCCTGCCCCTTAAGTTTTTTTAGTGTATTACTTAATCGATCGGTTAAATTATCAAACATATCTGAATTCTTATTATTTTGATGTGGGTGGGCTGCAGCTTACTAACACAAATGCGCTAGGACTATTCAATGCGATATATTACCATACCCGTTAAGGCCTTTGCATTAGCCGGAGTTAGGTGCGTGCATTTTATAAGGGGTTAAATTGGTTTGTCTTTTTGTCCGTGTCCTGCGTTTATTTGGCGCTTGCAAAATGTGCAGTAAGGCTTGTGTTCGAGCTCGCTTATACGGACAAAATCCCTATCCATATAACCTTTGGATATGCGTTGTCCAGACCTATCCCATGGCAAAACTATTCAGTTAACACAGTCTCTCATCGTAGCCAATAAAGAATCAATGACTTCTGTTGTACTCGCAACCATTGCAATTTGTGCCTATTTGGCAAATACTTTGCTGATTATTCGTCATATTGACCAGAATAGCCCGCAGCGGACGCCGGTTTATCTGGCTTGGGCTGCGGTATGCGTCCATACCTTATATACTGCGCTGGCTTTTCAGCAAAATAACGGTTTCAGTTTTAGTTTTTACAGCACCGCCTCGTTTGTTGCGATGATAGTTGCGCTGCTGTTACTGATGGCTACACTAAGAAAGCCGGTTGAAAAGCTCGGTATCGCCGTTTTTCCTATTGCCGCTATTATGTTCGGTCTGGAGGTTAATTTTGACGACAAATCACAGCAGTTATCTATTTATAGTTGGGCGATGACCGGTCATATCCTGACGTCTATTATTGCTTTCAGCCTATTGAACATCGCTGCATTACAAGCGGCGTTGCTCGCCATTCAGGATCAGCAGCTCAAAAGCCATCCGCCCAAACGCTTCATTCAATCTTTGCCTTCGTTGCAAGCGATGGAATCCCTGCTGTTTCAGATGTTGGCGGCGGGGCTTTTTTTTCTGACCTTGTCGTTAGTGAGCGGTTTTGTGTTTATAGAAGATCTGTTTGCCCAGCATCTGGTGCATAAAACTGTTTTATCGATACTGGCATGGATAATATTTTCGGGTTTGTTGATAGGTAGAAGCCGTTACGGTTGGCGTGGGAAAACAGCAATACAATGGACCATGTGTGGGTTTATCTTGCTGTTGTTGGCTTATTTTGGCAGTAAGCTGGTATTGAAATTGATTTTGCATCGTTAAAAATCGACAGCCGTCCAGGTTATGCCGGTTTGATGCGGATTTATCCATGCTGGGCAAAAAGGATTCTTATATTCCCGCCAGGTGCATGGATATGCTATTTTCAATTCTAATCAACAGGCTAAGCATGTATCATATAAACATCAGCTTATTGTAGCCATTCTTTATATATCACTATATATCATTATTTAAATGCCATCGAAGTCTAAAAAAGATGTTGATTTTAGTTCAACAAAAGATCCATATGCACAGCGCGAGGCTGAAAAGTATGAAAACCCCATACCGAGCAGGGAGTTAATCCTCCAGTTCATTGAACATGCGGGAAAGCCGCTGTTACGTAAAGATATTGCCGACGCGTTTTCTCTGGAAACAGAAGACCAATTGGAGGCGCTACGCCGTCGGCTCAGGGCGATGGAGCGAGATGGGCAATTATTATTTAATCGTGAGCAGCGCTATTGTTTGGTCAACAACAAAGACTTAATTGTGGGCCGTATTATCGGTCATGCCGATGGTTTTGGCTTTATACGCCCCGATGACGGTTCGGATGACTTGTTTTTATCACCGCGCGAAATGAACCCTTTGCTGCACAATGACCGTGCAATGGTGCGTATTGCCGGCATTGATAAAAAAGGCCGCAGGGAAGGCGCGGTTGTCGAGATTCTGGAGCGAAACACCCATCAGATTGTCGGGCGGCTATACAAGGAAGACGGTTTTACTTATGTCGTGCCCGACAATAAAAATATCGCACAAACCGTGCTGTTGCAAAAAGACGGAGTCGGCAAAGCCAAGCAAGGGCAAATCGTTGTTGCCGAAATCGTCGAACAACCGACTAAACTGCGCCAACCCATAGGCCGCATCGTTGAGGTGCTGGGCGATCATCTGGCGCCCGGTATGGAAATTGAAATGGCAATCCGCTCCCACGAATTGCCCCATATCTGGCCGGATGAGCTGCTAGAAGACATCAAGTCCTTAAGCCCTGAAGTTCCCGAATCGGCGAAAGAACATAGAGAAGATCTGCGGAAACTGCCGCTGGTTACGATAGACGGCGAAGATGCCCGCGATTTTGACGATGCGGTTTATTGCAAAAAAACGCCTAAAGGCTGGAAGCTGCTCGTCGCAATAGCCGATGTTTCGCATTATGTGCAAGTTAACAGCTCATTGGACAAAGAAGCGAAAAATCGCAGTACATCAGTCTATTTTCCCGAAAACGTTATTCCGATGTTGCCGGAGATCTTATCTAACGGTCTGTGTTCATTGAATCCACTGGTGGATCGTTTGTGTATGGTCTGCGAGCTGCTCATAGACTCGGAAGGGCAAGTGACGCGGTCACGTTTTTTTGATGCGGTGATGAGATCCCATGCGCGCTTGACGTATACCGAGGTCGCCAAAATATTGGTCGATGGCGATATCGCCAGGGATGGTGTGTATGCCGCAAGCCAGTCGGGAACTGGCTCGGCGCAGGAGCTGGCAGAAAAATATCAAGCGCTGATGCCGCATTTGCGTGAGTTGTATGCGTTGTATAAAGTGATGCGTGTCCAGCGTGAACAGCGCGGTGCCATGGATTTTGATACTCAGGAAACGCGGATTGTTTTCGGCGCAGACCGTAAAATCGAAAAAATAGTCCCCGTTGAGCGCAATGATGCGCACAAATTGATAGAAGAATTCATGATTACTGCCAATAGCGCGGCAGCACGTTATCTGAACGCTAAAAAAATCCCCAAGCTGTTGCGCGTTCATGAGGGCCCTAGTGCAGATAAATTACTTAATCTGAAAACATTTTTGGGAGAGCTTGGCCTCAAATTTGGCGGCGGAGTCAACCCTACACCGCTGGACTACATGCATTTGGTCGATTCCATCAAAGGTCGGGCCGATGCACATTTAATCCAGACTGTGTTGTTGCGCTCGATGTCTCAAGCTGTTTACAGCCCCGAATTAAAAGGTCATTTTGGCTTGGCACTGGAGGCTTATGCACATTTCACGTCGCCAATACGCCGTTATCCCGACTTATTGGTACATCGTGCTATCCGGCACTGCTTGCAAGGTAAAAGCGTGTCCAGTTTTGTCTACGGCGTACCAGATATGGTCATGCTGGGTGAGCATTGCTCAGCTAATGAGCGCCGTGCTGATGAGGCTACCCGTGATGTCGTGAGCTGGCTGAAATGCGAATACATGATGGATAAAATTGGTGAAGAATTCATCGGTATTATTTCTGCGGTCACGTCATTTGGTTTTTTTGTCGAACTTGCCGAAATTTATGTCGAGGGCTTGGTGCATATTAGTAATCTGGGGCAGGATTATTTCCACTTTGACCCGACCAGCCACCAGTTGAAAGGCGAACGCACCAATACTAATTTCCGTTTGGGAGATAGTGTCAAAATTAAAGTTGCCCGCGTTGATCTGGACGAAAAAAAGCTTGATTTTGAGCTGATACAAAAACAGGAAGCGGTCAAGGTGTCGGCTGGGATAGGCAAACCTAAGAAAAAACGCAAGAGAAAACCGAAGAGCGGGTAAACATTTTTTATCAATCCACGGAGTGGCTAACTTGCTGTTATCGAATGCCTATATCTAAAAACTGATGATTTGGCTGACGCTGCCCCGACTTATAAATTACCGGTTGTTTGCAAAAACCATACGAATATAGAGAAGCTTGATGTGTTAAAACGCCAATTATCAGGAATGATGGGTAATCTTGACGATTGCAAGATCGAAACACGGCAACGCAATCTATTCAAGACAGAATTATGAAACCAAGCAAACTTTACGGCCTGCATTCCGTACAAGCCGCCCTCGATTACTCGCCGAAAAAAATTAGCAAGGCCTGGATAGACGCGCAACGGCAAGACAAGCGCTTAACTCAGGCGATTGATGCGTTGCTTGATTTAGGCATAGAGCCGGAAAAGGTTGAGCGCAAGAGACTCGATAAACTCGCCGAAGGCAATAATCACCAAGGCATTGTCATCGAAGTCGAAATGCCTGCCGAATTGTCGGAAAATGAGCTGAAAGCCGCCGTGGAAAATCTCACGACGACGCCTTTGTTTCTGGTTCTGGATAATGTGCAAGACCCGCATAACCTCGGTGCTTGTTTGCGTAGCGCCGATGCCACTGGCGTGCACGGCGTGATTATCACCAAAGACAATGCGACAGGCATTACGCCTACTGTTTGCAAAGTGGCGAGTGGCGCGGCTGAAACCGTACCGGTATATCAGGTGACAAACTTGTCACGAACCTTGCGTTGGCTAAAAGAGCAAGGCATCTGGGTGATGGGCGCCGCAGGCGAAGCTGTGCAAACGGCTTATCAGGTTGATTTTGATGTGCCCTTGGCGTTGGTTGTCGGTGCGGAAGAGAAGGGCATGCGCCGTTTGACCCGAGAGCAATGCGATGTGTTGGTTAAATTGCCGATGCAGGGGCAGGTGGAAAGTCTGAACTTGTCGGTGGCGACCGGCGTATTGTTGTACGAAGTGTTGCGTCAGCGGCTAATACGATGACCAGTCCGGTATTGCAAGGTATAGGCTTAAGCTGTATCCGCGATGATAGGGTGTTGTTTGCCGACTTGGTTTTTGCGTTGCAAGCCGGCCAGGCTTTATTGCTGGAGGGCCAAAACGGTAGCGGCAAAACGTCGCTGTTGCGTATCTTATGCGGTTTTAGGGAAGCGGATGCAGGCACCATTTTGTGGTGCGGAACCGGCATTAATGACAGCCAATACCGTGCCGATATGGCTTATGTCGGTCATCTGGACGGCATCAAAAAAGAATTGACAGTCTTGGAAAACCTGAGTTTTGCAGTGGCCTTAGGGCAGTCTGGCCTACATGCTATTGCCGACGCGTTGGCGCGAGTGCAATTGTCAGGTTACGATGATATGCCGGTTCAAGCCTTGTCGGCCGGGCAAAAGCGGCGTTTGTCGCTGGCGCGGTTGCTGGTTACGCAAAACCGATTATGGATACTTGACGAACCGTTCACCTCGCTGGACAAGCAAGGCATAAAACTGACCGAAACGTTGATGGCTGAACACTGTGCAGGCGGCGGCCTGATTGTGTTGACGTCGCACCATGACCTTAACCTCCAGGGCGTTGCTGTCCAGCGTATCCATTTATCCTGATGCCATTAACCCACGCATTTTTTGCCGTTATTCGCCGCGACCTGATTTTAGCGTTGCGCCGCCGCTCGGAAATCGCCAACCCCTTGCTGTTTTTTGTGTTGGTCATCACCTTGTTTCCGCTAGGGATAGGTGCAAGGCCGCAGTTATTGCAAACGATTGCGCCAGGGATTATCTGGGTTGCGGCATTATTGGCGGCGATGCTGTCGTTGGACAGCCTGTTCCGTTCGGATTTTGATGATGGTTCTTTGGAGCAGATGTTATTAAGCCAGCATCCGGTATCCGTCCTGATACTAGGCAAAATTATCGCGCATTGGCTGGTGACAGGCCTGCCATTATTGGTGATTGCGCCCTTGCTGGCGATTTTTTTGGGGATGTCCGTGCATTCCCTGGGCATCTTATTACTGACGCTGTTGCTCGGCACGCCGGTGTTAAGTTTGATTGGTGCAATAGGCGTTGCACTAACCGTCGGTTTGCGTCGGGGCGGTATGATTTTATCGCTGCTGGTGTTGCCGCTTTATGTACCCGTGCTGATTTTTGCCGGTAATGCCGTCGCCATGGCCGGCAACGGTTTGCCGGTAGGGGCGCAAATCAATATCCTGACGGCAATGCTGTTTATGGCTCTGGCATTGGCGCCTTGGCCAACTGCCGCAGCATTAAAAATGAGCATGAGCCAATAACCTTATCATATCAATCATAATCCGGAGCCTGGCCTTATGGGGACTGCCAACTATCTGTCCATTTTTTCACCAGCAAGCAAGCAACAACGGCAAGAAAACTTTGCCGATTACTGGGAATTTACCCAGCGGCACGGTGGTGAGCTGCTCGAAGCAGATAAAGATTTAGCTAAAAAACGCGCTAGATTGCAGCATTTTAAAGACCATCCCGTCAAATTGCGGACACCGCTGGCTGATCCTGAAGCTTTTTACCGCAATTATATTGAGCTGGAAGATAATCCTCAGTCCTTAGACCGGATGACCCTGATGCTGACCAGTATGTACAAATTCGCCAGACATGAATGGGTAGGCATCAAAGGCGCATGGGATGTGACGCCGACAATGGCGGATTCCCGATGCCTGGAAGATAAAATTAGCCGGGTGCATCTGGCGGAAGAATTCTGCCACTGGCGCTTATTCGAAGAAATGTTGCTGACTTGTGGTTTGGACAAAGTGGAATGGGTGCCTTTGAGCCCTGTTAAAGAATGGATTTATGAGCAATTCCCAAAATTACCGGGTTTCTTATTGGATGCGCCTGCTTTTGTCACGGAATTAATGGGTGTGACCTACTATTTCCATTTGCATCGCTTGTTTGATGAGTTACTGGCGGATGAGCCGGAGGTTAAGCAGCGATTAAAGGAACTTTTGGATGAAATCACCATAGACGAAATAGCCCATGTCGGCCAGCGTCGCAATTTTATCGGCGGGATGGGCATGAAAGCCGCAAAAATGATGGTAGGGCCTTTGTATAAAATGTTCTTCGCCGATATTCCTGAAGTCGGTGTGCTGTTTGATGTGGAACAAATGGTTAAAGATGGTGTAGCGTTTGATTTTAATGAGGTGCCTGCTTACATGGTTGAACAGAGTTGGATACCTTCTTATTGCAAAGCTTGAGAAAGGCGGCAACCTCACAATGAGGTTCAAAGTAAACGGCCCGTTGCTTTGAACCTTTCTCGGTTTAACAGGTAATACGGTTTCAGTAGATTTCACGATTTAATTTAATAGCACTTCCACTATGTTCCTATTTCCCGATCCGGTAGGCCGGTTCTTTCACCGCATGGCGTCGCCACCGCATTTTTACGCACTGACCGACAAACTAATGCCTTGGCTGGTGGGTATTTTTTTAATATTGCTGGTCGGCGGCTTGTATGGCGGCTTGTACCTTGCCCCGCCCGATTACCAGCAAGGCGACAGCTACCGTATCATTTACATCCATGTCCCAAGTGCGTGGATGTCTTTGTTCATCTATATCGTTATGGCGATGGCTGGTGCGGTTGGCCTGATTTGGCGCATCAAACTCGCCGAAATCGTCGCGATCAGCAGTGCCTCAGTCGGCGCGAGTTTTACCTTTATCGCTTTGGTGACCGGTTCCTTATGGGGCAAGCCCATGTGGGGGGCATGGTGGGTATGGGATGCGCGGCTGACGTCGGAATTGATCTTGTTGTTCTTATATTTGGGCGTCATAGGCCTGTACAATGCGATAGACGACAAGCGCACGGCGTCCAAAGCCGTGGCGATTTTAGCTTTGGTCGGCGTGGTCAATATCCCGATTATCCATTACTCGGTGGAATGGTGGAACACCTTGCACCAGGGCCCGACTGTCACCAAAATGGACAAGCCGTCCATCCATGTCAGCATGCTGGTGCCTTTGCTCACGATGGCGGTGGCGTTCAAATTTTATTATGTCATCGCCATGCTGCAACGGGCACGGCTGGAATTGCTGCAACGCGAACGTACTGCGGCCTGGGTTAAAAAAATGGTCACGGAGCAACAACCATGAGCCTGCAAGAATTCTTCGCAATGGGCGGTTACGCCTTTTATGTCTGGGCAAGTTATGGTATTTGCTTTGTGGTGTTACTCGCTAACATCGTGTTGCCGATTATCCAACGCAAACAATTTTTACGGCAACTCGCACACAAACAAAAACGGCAAAACCCATGAAGCCAGCAAGAAGACAGCGATTAATATTGATAGCGTTGATGGTCATCGGCATAGGTACAGCCGTCGGTTTCGCGCTTAAATCTTTTAACGAAAATCTGATGTATTTTTTTTCGACCACCGATGTGATGGCAGGCAAAGCACCGAATGACGCGCTGTTCCGTCTGGGCGGCATGGTTGTTAAAGGCTCGGTGCAACGCCCAGGAAACGGCTTGACCGTGCACTTTACACTGACCGATTTCAGTAAGGAAGTGGCGGTGGAATATACCGGCATCTTGCCGGATTTATTTCGCGAGGGCCAAGGCATCGTCGCCAACGGCAAGCTGGATAGCCGCGGCGTGTTTGTTGCAGAGGAAGTGTTGGCGAAGCATGATGAGAATTATATGCCGCCGGAAGTTAAGGCGAGTTTGAAGCAGCAGGTTGAAGGTAAATACCCCCCCCCCCTAATTTAAAATGGTTAAAACGGTTAAAACGGTTGAGTAACACGGGTAGTTTTATTGGGGCTCTCAATATCGGGCTGAATTACACAGCTGGGGTTTAACTCAAGCGGGGCATATTCGCTATCTATCCGCAAGAGCGGTATTTTACTCCCATCTGATCGAGAAAACGTCTAAGTTTTGAAACCGGCAACGCCTACCGTCACACGAAATGTAGGGCGCGCCGCGCGCGCCTTTTCCGGTACCGAACCGCCGATGGCGCGCACAGCGCGCCCTACGGTGGAAAAAGGCTGAATAATGACATCTGGCAAAAACTTCAACGCTTTTTGACTCAGATGGGAGTAGATACCGAAACTCTCAGCATGATCATGATTGATGGCAAGGTGACAAACGGGTGATGATCCCTGATGAATAAAAGAGGGCTGAAGTTATCCTGTTACCTCAATCATCGCGTTACCTTAGCCAAATAGACTAATAAGTTCCCTAGGCAAATACTTAACTGTAAAATCGGCATTTTTATTTTTTAAATGGAGCAATAACCAAATGGGTAGAGCCTACCAAAACCGCAAAGTGTCTATGGCCAAAACGTCTGATGCCAAGGCAAAAGTCTACAGTAAATATGGCCGCGAACTTTATGTGTGCGCTAAAGCGGGGGGTATAGACCCTGATGGGAATCTGGCATTACGGGGGCTGATTGACCGTGCTAAAAAAGCCCAGGTGCCAGCCCACGTTATCGAAAAAGCCTTGGACAAAGCCAAAGGCGGCGGCGGTGAAGAATTCACGCCTGCCCGCTATGAAGGCTTTGGCCCCGGCGGTTGCCTGGTGATTGTCGATTGCCTGACCGACAACCCTAACCGTACCTTTAACGATGTGCGCCAGTGTTTCACCAAAACCAAAGCTAAAATCGGCATCCAGGGCGCGGTCAGCCACATGTTTGACCATGCCGCAATCTTGGCCTTTAAGCATGATGACGAGGACACGGTTTTGGAAGCCTTGCTGGCGGCTGACGTGGATGTCTCCGATATTGAAAGCGAAGAGGGCAAAGTCACGGTTTTTACCCCCCCTGCCGATTACTTTAAGGCTAAGCAAGCCTTGGCGGATGGCATAGGTGCGGTGGATTTTGATGTCGATGAAATTCAATTTTTACCCAAAAGCTCCACAGCCATTAGCGGCGACGATCTGGTCCTGTTTGAAAAGTTTTTGGATATGTTGAATGAGCTGGATGATGTGCAGAATATTTATCATGATGCCGAGTATTGAGGTTCCCTGTCGTGGTTTGGCAAGCAACACCGCCCATCGGTTTCAGTTATAACCACGAAGGACAAACTTAATGATCCCAGAACTCGGCCATTTTTCCCTCATCCTCGCTTTGTGCATGGCGCTGGTGCTTGGCAGCCTACCCATCATCGGCGCATTCCGTGGCGTTTCCGGCTGGATAGCCGTCGCGAAGCCCGCCGCGTTCGCGCAATTATTTTTTATAGCCATCGCTTACGGCTGCTTGACCTATAGCTGCATCGTCCATGATTTTTCCGTGGCTTACATTGCCCATAATTCCAATACCGCCTTACCGACGCTGTACTTGGTTTCCGGCGTTTGGGGCGCGCATGAAGGCTCGTTATTGCTGTGGGCTTTGGTGCTGGCATGTTGGACGGGCTTGGTGGCGCAGTTTAGCAAAACCATTCCTGAAATGACCGTGGCGAGAGTGCTGGGTGTGATGGGTTTGGTATCCATCGGCTTTTTGCTGTTCTTGTTGTTGACATCCAACCCGTTTGAGCGGTTGTTTCCCGCACCCTTGGAAGGGCGGGATTTGAACCCGTTATTACAAGATCCAGGTTTGGCAATCCATCCGCCGATGCTGTACATGGGCTATGTCGGCTTTTCGGTGGCGTTTGCCTTTGCGATTGCGGCCTTATTGGAAGGGCGGTTGGATGCGGCTTGGGCGCGATGGTCACGGCCATGGACAAATATGGCGTGGATGTTTTTGACCTTGGGTATCGCGTTGGGCAGCTGGTGGGCTTATTATGAACTCGGTTGGGGCGGCTGGTGGTTTTGGGATCCGGTGGAAAACGCATCGTTTATGCCCTGGCTGGTCGGCACGGCCTTAATGCACTCGCTGGCGGCGACCGAGAAACGCGGTGTGTTTAAAACCTGGACGGTGTTATTGGCGATTTTTGCATTTTCGTTGAGCTTGCTCGGTACCTTTCTGGTGCGGTCCGGTGTATTGACTTCCGTCCACGCTTTCGCCAGCGATCCCGCCCGCGGCCTGTTTATTTTGGTGTTCTTGGGCGTGGTCGTCGGCGGCTCGTTATTGCTGTACGCCATTCGCGCGCCTTACGTCAAAAGCAGCGCGACGTTTGAACTGGTTTCCAAAGAATCGGCGATCTTGCTGAACAATGTCTTACTGGTCGTGACCGCGTCCAGCATTTTGCTGGGTACGCTATACCCGCTGGTCATCGACGCACTGGGCCTGGGTAAAATATCCGTGGGCCCGCCGTATTTCAACGCTGTGTTCATCCCGCTGATGGCGCCGCTAGCCGTGGTGGTGGGCTTGGGCGTGTTAATGCGTTGGAAAAAAGATAGCCTGGCTGCGTTGGGTGCCCGCTTGCGCTGGATTATCGGTGGCTGTGTGGCGGGTGGCTTAGCCATCCCATTGCTGATGCCGTTTTACTCCTGGGGTGCGGTGTTGGGTTTGACGCTGGCTTTATGGACAACCGCCATCGCCGTGCTGGCGTTTGTTGAGCGATTGGGTGCCAAAGGCTTATCCTGGCAACGCTTGGCGACTATCCCCTCCGGCTTTTACGGTATGACCATCGCCCATCTCGGCATCGCCGTTTTCGCCACCGGCATTACGTTAACCTCAGTTTACAGCGTCGAAAAAGACGTGCGTATGGCACCGGACGACTCACTGGATATGTCAGGCTATATTTTTGAATTCCACGGCGTTAAGGAGACCCAAGGCGTCAATTACGTCGCCCAACAAGCGTTTGTCACCGTCAGCCACAACGGCAAACAAGTCGCACAACTGGAACCGCAAAAGCGCGTGTATCAAGTGCAAACCATGCCGATGACGGAAGCGGCGATTGATGCCGGGTTATTCAGGGATTTATTCGTCGCTATCGGCGAGCCGCTAGGTAATGAAGGCGCATGGAGCCTCAGGATTTATTATAAATCGTTCATACGCTGGATTTGGCTGGGCGCAGTGTTTATGGCGGTGGGGGGATTATGCGCGGCTTGTGATCGGCGGTATCGGATGGCCAAATTACCGACAGGTGGATAATGAACGTTAATGAAAACAAAAGGTTTGCTTTGTTGATCGACGCCGATAACGCCCAGGCTAAAGCAATTGATGCGATACTGACTGAAGCAGCCAGATACGGGGATGTCACGTCACGGCGTTGTTATGGCGATTGGACCAACACCCGCCTGGGCAGTTGGAAAACGGTGCTTAATAAACACGCTATTCAACCTATGCAGCAGTTTGCTTATACCTCAGGTAAAAATGCCACGGATTCCGCATTAATCATTGATGCCATGGATTTACTTTATAGCGGCAAGTTTGACGGTTTTTTTCTGGTTTCCAGTGACAGTGATTTTACTAAATTGGCAACCCGGCTCAGGGAAGCAGGGCTTGAGGTTATTGGCATTGGTAAACGGTCAACGCCTGAGGCTTTTCGTGCGGCGTGTAATAAATTTGTTTTTACCGAAACCATCATGGATGACAATCCTGCCGATGACACTAAGAAAGCAACAAAGCCGGTGGAAACAAACGCCGCCCTTTCGAAAAAAGCCGATAGCGCGATTTCTGCTGTTGTCCAACATGATAAAAACGTACCAGCTAGCAAAATTGTCAATCCGTCCAAAGATGCTACGTTAAAAAAGCTGATTAAAGAAGCTATTGAGTCCGCGTCTGAAGAAGACGGATGGGCAAACCTAGGTGGTGTAGGGTCGTATATCCCGCGCGTGGACAGTTCGTTTGATCCTAGAAATTATGGCTTTGACAAACTGGGCAAACTGATCAGGTCGCTGGATTACATAGAAGTGCAACAAAAAAATATTGATAGCGGATCGAATATTTATATCCGATTTAAAGATTCTAATCCTTAAAACTAAAAGGGTTTCGATCTATATCCCGTAAAATGGCAACCACTATTTGAAGACAAAACGCCTTAATCCAGCCATGCTTAAATATATTCTCCCCCTGTTGCTATTCATCATCATGGCAGTATTCCTCGCCATCGGCTTAAACCTGAAACCCAGCGAGATCCCGTCGCCGTTGCTTAACAAACCTGCGCCCGTTTTTTCTGCACCTAAACTGCAAGCTCCAAACGAAAAATTGGCCAGCGCCGATTTAACAGGCCAGGTCTGGCTGTTTAATGTCTGGGCGTCTTGGTGCGTGTCTTGCCGTGAGGAGCATCCGGTGCTGAACCAATTGGCGCAGCAAAAAACCGTGACGATAATCGGCTTGAATTATAAAGACGAACCAGCCGCCGCCCAGAACTGGCTGGATACCTTGGGCAACCCTTACAACATCAGCATTATGGATCAAGACGGGCGCATCGGTTTGGATTGGGGGGTTTACGGTGTGCCGGAAACGTTTGTGGTCGATAAAAAAGGCTGGGTGCGGTACAAGCATACTGGTCCGGTGACGCCAGCCGATGTCCAGCAAACCTTTTTGCCCTTGATTGCCCAATTACAAGCGGAAGCTCAATGAAACCCAGCACCCTTATTTTATTACTGCTATTATCGCCGCTTGCCGCCCATGCGATTGATTCGCGGCAGTTTGCCCATCCTGAACAGCAGGCGGCTTACGAAACATTGATCTCGGAATTACGTTGTCTGGTTTGTCAAAACCAGACAATAGCCGATTCCAATGCCGAACTGGCTAGCGATCTACGCAGGCAAGTCTACGAAATGTTGCAACAAGGCAAGTCGCGGGATGAGATTGTGCAGTTTATGACCGACCGTTACGGTGATTTTGTGTTGTACAAGCCGCCCTTTAAAGCCAAAACCGGCTTGTTGTGGCTGGGTCCGGTGGTATTTTTATTACTGGGTTTGATGGCTGTGGTCTGGGTGGTGAGGCGTAAAAAGCATGCTGCCGTAACTCAGGACAGCGGACAGGCTGAAAAATTGGCAAAAATCCGTAGCCTGTTAGAAAAAGGTGATTTATCTTGAATATGCTATTTTGGCTGTTGGCTGGTCTGTTAATCCTCATCGCGTTTGCGTTTGTCTTGCCGCCGTTGTGGCGGCAACGTCCGTTGGCTGCTGCGGATATGGACGGTCGCAATATCGCCATTGCCAAAACGCGATTGGCCGAATTGAATGAACAGCTGCAAGCCGGTACCTTAAACTCTGAACAATACGGTCAGCAACGCATGGAGTTGGAGTTGGCATTGGGCGATGACCTGGATATGGTTAGCCCGGATGCCGCGCAGTTATCGCAAGGCCGGTGGATGGTTTATGTGCTGATTTTGGCTATGCCTGTGCTGGCGGTTTCGTTGTATGTCGGTCTTGGCACTTACGAGGCTGTCGAACCCAGCCCGGAAATGTTGGCGGTTAATCCGGGCGCACCCAATATTGAAGACATTAACAAGATGGTCGCCAAACTGGCTGAACGTATGAAGGCCAATCCTGGCGATGCCGAAGGCTGGATGATGCTGGGCAAGTCCTATAAATATTTGCAGCAATATCCTAAAGCTGTCGCTGCGTTTGCACAGGCCTACCAATTAATGGGCGAGCGCCCCGACGTCATGCTGTTGTACGCCGATGCGCTGGCTTTTGCCAATGACGAACAATTGGCCGGAAAACCAGCCGAATTGGTCTTTAAAGCCTTAGCCTTGGAGCCTGATAATATTATGGGTTTGTGGCTGGGCGGTATGGCCAAGGCACAGGCGGGTGATGCACCGGCCGGTATCAGATTGTGGCGTAAACTGGTGACGTTATTGCCGCCGGGGTCGGCAGCGCAACAGGAAACTCAAGGTTTGTTGGCTAAACTGGAAAGCCAGATACCCGGAGGCATGCCGGCAGAACCTGAACAATCCGCGCAAACAGCAGCTATTGCCATAGCGGTTCAGGTTAGTCTGGCGCCGGAATTGCAAAAATCGGCGGCGGCAGACGATACCGTCTTCATCTACGCGCAAGCGGTGTCCGGCTCCCGTATGCCTTTGGCGATCATCCGTAAAAAAGTGTCCGATTTGCCGGTGACGGTCAGCTTGACCGATGCGTTGGCGATGACGCCAACAATGAAAATATCCGCTTTCCCGGTTGTCAAACTGTTGGCGCGGATCTCCAAATCCGGTGATGCGATGTCCAAACCTGGCGATTTGATCGGCACTGTTGAACAGGTTGCTGTCGAGGATAAGCGCGTCAATAATATCGTCATTAACAGCCAGGTCAAATAATGCCCGATGCCATGAATGATGACCGAATCGTTGAGCTGGAAATAAAAGTCGCTTATCAGGAAGATTTGCTACAGGCGCTAAACCAGATAGTCAGCCGTCAACAGCAGCAGATAGCGCGGTTGGAAGCGACATGCAGCCTGCTTAATGAACGCATTAAAAGCCTGTCTGCCGATAGTTTGCGCGGCGAGGGCGGGAACCAGGGTTATGAAATTCCACCGCATTATTAGTGCTATTGAGCACTGGCTTTGGCCCATTAGATAAAGCTCCAGGTAAACACACCATGAAAAAAATTCCTATCGGTATCAGCAGTTGTTTGCTGGGTGAAAACGTCCGTTTTGACGGCGGCCATAAATGTGATGCCTATATTGTCGGTACGCTAGCCGAATACTTTGAATTTCGCCCTTTCTGCCCGGAAGTCGCTATCGGCTTGGGTGTGCCGCGGCCTACCCTCCATCTGGTGAAAAAAGAGGGGACGATACACTGTGTTGGGATTAAAGACCCGGACCATGATGTGACCGAGCGCTTGCGCGCTTATGCAGACCAGCAAAAATCTTCACATGAAGAGTTATGCGGCTATATTTTAAAGAAAGAATCCCCCAGTTGCGGCATGGAGCGCGTCAAGATCTTTGCCAATGGACAGCCCAGGCGGGAAGGCGTAGGCATTTATGCCGCAGAGATGATGCTAAATAATCCGCTGTTGCCGGTAGAAGAAGAGGGCAGGTTGGGAGATGCCGGATTGCGCGAGAATTTTATCCAGCGCGTTTATGTGTTGTACCGTTGGAAACAGCTGTTGGCAAACGGGTTGACGCCACAAAGCTTGACGACTTTTCACGCCCGCCATAAGCTGATTATCATGAGTCATGCCGATTATCGGGATTTGGGGCAGTTACTTGCCGGTATCAGCAAAGAGAACTTGGCATCAGTTGCCGGGCAATACATCGTGCAATTAATGGCATTGCTGAAGACGGTAGTTAATCGTGCCAGCCATGTCAATGTGCTGCAACATATCCAAGGGTATTTGAAAAAAGAATTGGGTGCTGATGATAAGGCTGAATTATGCGAACTGATTGAGCGTTACCGTAACGGAGAAATACCGCTGATTGTGCCGCTGACTTTGCTCAAACACCATTTTCGTAAATCCCCTGATTCTTATATCGAAAACTCCTATTACATGTCGCCGTATCCGCAAGAGCTGCGTTTGATTAACCAATTATGAGGCTGATGGCGTTAATCCGAGGCCATCAGATTAAATGGGGGCGTCTGCCTCTTCAAGGGTTGGCAAGGGGGGGCGTATTGTCGACAGCCTTAAGTATAGCGATAGCCGATAGCAGGATTATCCATCTCTAGGCGTTGTTGCAAGAGAGGGTGTAGGATTAGTACATAATGGCCTATTAAGGGGGAGCGGAGGTACAGATGTCATGTTTACAGGTTTTACGGTCTTTCGCAGATACGCGCGATAACGAGGTGGAAACCCATGCATGAAATGTCGCTTTGCGAAAGTATTTTACAGGTATTGGAACAACAGGCGGAAGTCCAGCGCTACCGCAAAGTTAAAACCGTTTGGTTGGAAATCGGCGCATTGGCGGGTGTCGAGATTGAGGCCTTGCGCTTCAGTTTTGATATGGTCGTGCTAGGCTCGCTAGCCGAGCACGCCCGGCTGGAAATAATTGAAATACCGGGCCAAGCTTGGTGCTTGCCATGCGGCTGCAATGTGGATGTGCAGCAATTATACGATGTATGCCCACACTGCGGCAGCCATCAATTACAGGTCAACAAGGGTGATCACATGAGAATTAAAGAACTGGAGGTAGAATAATGTGCGGCATCTGCGGCTGCGGCGAGGGCCATTCCCACGACCATGAACACGAGCATTCCCATGAACACGGCCCGGCGCATAGCCATGCGCCGGGGTTAAACCCTAAGCGCATGGTACAAATCGAACAGGATATTCTGGCGAAGAATAACCGTTATGCCGCCACAAACCGCCATTATTTTGAGGAGCGCGGCATATTGGCGTTGAATCTGGTTTCCAGCCCCGGCTCCGGCAAGACTACGTTGCTGACCGAAACCATAGCGCGGTTGAAAGAGGAGGTCGCCATCACGGTGATCGAAGGCGATCAGCAAACCGCCCGCGATGCCGAACGCATCCGTGCCACCGGCGTACCGGCATTGCAAATCAACACCGGCAAAGGCTGTCATCTCGATGCCCACCGGGTGGGGCATGCGCTGGAAAGCCTGCAACCGAAACACCAAAGCGTGTTGTTCATCGAAAACGTCGGCAACTTGGTTTGTCCATCCGCCTTCGATCTGGGCGAAGCGCATAAAGTGGTGATCCTGTCGGTTACCGAAGGCGAGGACAAACCGCTTAAATATCCCGATATGTTTCATGCTGCCGATTTGATGATTTTGAACAAAACCGATTTGTTGCCGTATCTCGATTTTGATAGCGAGGCCTGCATACAGTTTGCAAAACAGGTCAATCCGCGCATCAAAGTATTGTCTTTGTCGGCTAAAACCGGCGAAGGTATGGAACAGTGGCTGCGTTGGCTGAAGGCCGAATTGGAATTGCAGCGTATTGCTTATGCTTAACCCCGTCTATCTGTAGGTACGCTACGCGACCTATATTTGATCTCAGCAACCGGAATCCAACCCATGTGCTTAGCCTTACCCGCCCAAATTGTCGCCATCGCTTCCGATACCGGCATGGCCACGGCCTCAGTCGGCAATGTCAATGTCGAGGTGTCGCTGGCCTTGGTCGACGATGTGGCAATCGGCGATTACGTTCTGGTGCATGTCGGTTATGCGCTCAATAAAATCGACGAGGATGAGGCCTTGAAGACCCTGGCCTTGTTTGCCGAAGCCGGATTAATGTACGCGACATGAAATACATCAGCGAATTCCGTCAGCAAGATCTTGCATTACAGCTTGCTAACGCGCTGGCCCAAACCGTAGTGCCCGACCGCCATTACCGGCTGATGGAGTTCTGCGGCGGCCATACCCACGCTATTTTCCGCTACGGCGTACAGGACCTGATGCCGCCGAATGTCGAATTCATCCACGGCCCAGGTTGTCCGGTCTGCGTATTGCCGACCGGACGCATCGACAATGCCATACAATTGGTCGAACAGCAGGATGTGATACTTTGCACCTACGCCGACTTGATGAGGGTTCCCGCCACAGGCCGCAACAGCCTGCTGAAAGCCAAGGCTGGCGGCGGCGATATCCGCATGGTCTATTCCACGCAAGATGTCTTGAAAATCGTCCGCGAAAATCCGGCAAGGCAAGTGGTGTTTTTTGCCATCGGCTTTGAAACGACAACACCGCCGACCGCCGTCGCGATACAACAAGCGCAGGCCGAAGGGCTAGCG
This sequence comes from Methylovulum sp., assembly GCA_030653435.1. Lineage (GTDB taxonomy): Bacteria > Pseudomonadota > Gammaproteobacteria > Methylococcales > Methylomonadaceae > Methylovulum. Next base: position 24,567 of record JAURZI010000077.1, on the reverse strand, counting down.
AATTTTTCGGTGTTCTGCAACCACGTGCTGACGCCCGCAGCGATGCAGGCGATACTGGACGCACCGCAACCGGTTGCGATTGATGCCTTTCTAGGCCCGTCACACGTCAGCACGGTCATCGGTAGCCAGCCTTATGAAACCTTCGCCGAGCGCTACGCCAAGCCGATAGTCATCGCCGGTTTTGAACCGTTGGACGTGATGCAGTCGGCGCTGATGCTGATACGCCAGCTTAACGAAGGCCGTCACGAAGTCGAAAACGAATACCGCCGCGCCGTCACCCGGCAAGGCAATTTGAAAGCACAAGCATTGGTGCGGGACGTGTTCGAGTTGCGCCCGCAATTTGAATGGCGCGGTTTGGGCTTGATTCCTAACAGTGCGTTAAAACTACAAGCCGGTTACGCTGAATTCGATGCCGAACAACGCTTTAATATGCCTGCTATTAAGGCGTCCGATGTCAAAGGCTGCGAATGTCCAGCCATCCTGCGCGGCGCTAAAAAACCACAGGACTGCAAATTATTGGGCACGGTGTGTACGCCGGAAAATCCTATGGGGTCTTGTATGGTGTCTTCTGAGGGAGCTTGTGCGGCGTATTGGTCGTATGGGCGGGCTAGGGCTTGAGGTCGTTGTCGCTGCGAATGGTTTTTGCCGATTTTGAGATGCACTGTGTTGTTGTAAGAGGATATAGAAGCTTTTTAGGTCAGAACCCACCTACAAGATGCACACTACGGGATATGATTTACCGCGTTGAATAACATCACCTTTTTAGGAGATAAATCATGACAATGCTAACGCCAGATATGGTCGCCGCATCAAAAGATAAATTTAAACAATTTCTAGGTTACGGCTTGGTTGCCGTTTTGCTGCTCTACAACACGTTTTATACGGTTGATCCCTCAGAAATGGCTAATATCCGACGGCTAGGCAATGTTGTTTATCAACAACCGGTGGGGTCTGGGCCGCATTTTAAGATACCGCTCATTGACACGGTCGATAAAGTGCAGGTGAGCCTGACCACATTGCATATCCCGCCTTTTGATGTCAATACTATCGACAATCAAAAAATCACCTTGGATATGAATTTTAATTTCACTATTCCAAGAAACAAAGTCAATCACCTGCTTTATGAGGTCGGCAAAACGGGCGATATTGATATTGCTGACAGCATTATTCCTGTCGTTAAAGACCGTGCAGGACGGGTATTCAACAAAAAGAACACGACGACTATTTCACAAAATCGTGAATCGATACAGGAAGAAGTCACTACTATTGTTTTTAGCTCGGTTACTGAACTGTTTGGTCTCCAGCCACATAGTTTGCAGATTGCACAGATTGTTTATTCACCTGCGTTTGTGCAATCTAATGAAAATGCAGTGAAGGCGAAAAACGATGCGGTGGCGGAACAAAATAAACAAGTTGTGGAAACAGCGAAGGCGCAACAAAAAGTGATTGCAGCGAAAGGCTTGGCGGATTCCGCCATTGAATCGGCTACCGGGGCGGCCAGATCGGTTGTGATTGAAGCGGAAGCCAATAAAACCAAGCAAGTGTTGGATGGCGAAGGGCAAGCGGCACGATTGAAGCTGGAGATTTCGGCTTTTAATAATAACCCTGAGTTGTATATCCGCTATTTGCAAGCCAAAGCTCAACTGCAATGGAATGGGCAGTCACCGCAAGTGGTCAGTGCTGGCGGTTCCGGGCAAAACGCCATCATTGTGCCGATGACATTACCTTCTGGGGTTAAGTAGGGCAAGTGCCATATATACTTCGCACAGTCACAATACGGTTTTTACAATTTTTCGTACGCATCGCGTACCTTTTGCATTGATTTTTATCATAATTCTAAAAAGGTACGCGATGCGTACCTTACATAACAACCCTGTTTTTCCTCCAAACTCAGAGATGGACTTAATCCGTCGAAAGAGCAACGCTTTGTCATACGAGAATCCTTGCAGTGCCAAAACCTTACACATCAAGCCTAAACCTAAAAACCGGCAAAGTCGATCTAAGCCACGGCGGCGGGGGGCGGGCGATGGCCCAGCTCATCGACGAGTTGTTCATCAAACATTTTGACAACGACCTGCTGCGTCAGCGCAATGATCAAGCCCTGTTTACCGTCCCGGCAGGACGGCTGGTCATCAGCACCGATGGTCATGTCATTTCACCGCTGTTTTTTCCGGGCGGAGACATCGGTTCGCTGGCGGTGCACGGTACCGTCAACGATGTCGCGATGTCAGGGGCAGAGCCGCTTTATCTGGCGGCGGGCTTTATACTCGAAGAAGGTTTGTCGCTGGCCGATTTGGAAAAAATCGTCATCAGCATGGCGGCGGCCGCGAAGCTGTGTGGTACGCCTGTTGTCACCGGCGATACTAAAGTCGTGGAGCGCGGCAAGGGCGATGGCGTGTTTATTACCACGACCGGTGTCGGTATCGTGCCCGAGGGCGTCAATATTTCCGGCAACCGCGCACAACCGGGCTGTGCCATTTTGCTTAGCGGTACGATAGGCGACCACGGTGTCGCGATTATGGCCGGGCGGGAAAACCTGCAATTCGGCACCAACATGGTTTCGGATTCCGCTGCGCTGAATACGCTGGTCGCCGATATGGTTGCCGCCGCGCCTGCCGATATTCGTTGCTTGCGGGATCCTACCCGCGGCGGCCTGGCGACGGCGTTGAACGAGTTGGCGCAGCAATCCGGCGTCGGCATGCTCATCGACGAGGCCCAGATACCCGTTCAGCCCGCAGTCAAAGCCGCTTGCGAAATTCTTGGTTTAGATCCGCTATATGTCGCCAACGAAGGCAAGCTGGTGTGTATTTGCACTGCCGCCGCCGCCGGACGCTTGCTGGCCGTGATGCGGCAACATCCGCTGGGGCGCGATGCCGCCATCATCGGCGATGTGATTGCCGATATCCACGGTTTCGTCCAGATGCGTACCGCTTTCGGCGGGCGACGCATCGTCGATTGGCCGGTTGGCGAGCAGTTGCCGCGCATTTGTTGATGTCCGGCAAGGCGATACGGATACGCGGCGTCGTGCAGGGGGTCGGCTTCAGGCCGATGGTCTTTCGTCTGGCACGGCAATACCAGCTGGACGGGGAGGTCTGGAACGATGGGTTGGGTGTGATGATCCATGTTTTCGGTAACGACGAAAATCTGGCTGCATTCATCCGGCAAATACCACTGCACAAACCGCTGCTGGCCAGATTGGACAGTCTGGACGTGCAAACGCTGGACGGTAAGCCGGACGGCTCCGGCTTCCGCATCGTCGCCAGCAGCCGGAGCCACGGCATGGAAACGCCTATTGCCGCAGATGCCGCTACTTGCCCCGCTTGTCTTGCCGAAATCGCCGATCCTAATAACCGCCGCTACCGTTATTCGTTCACGAACTGTACGCACTGCGGGCCGCGTTTGTCCATCCTCCTGAATATGCCTTACGACCGCTGCCATACCAGCATGGCGGATTTTGTGATGTGCCAACACTGCCAGCAGGAATACGACAACCCAGCCGACCGCCGCTTTCATGCCCAAGCCAACTGCTGTGCCGATTGCGGCCCTAAGCTGTGGTTGGAAGACAGGCTAGGCCAAGTCCAGGAAAGCGGTGATCCGTTAAGCCTGGCCGCCCAGTTGATTCGGCAAGGCCATATCATCGCGATAAAAGGTCTGGGCGGCTTTCATCTGGCTTGCAATGCAACCGATGCCGCCGCCGTCAGCCGTTTGCGCGAGCGCAAACGGCGCTACGCCAAACCGTTCGCGTTGATGGCTAAAGATGTCGGCACGATTGCCCGTTACGCCAAGCTAGGTGTTGAGGAAACTAACGCGTTGCTGGATAAAGCCGCGCCGATTGTGTTACTGGCGGCGTCCGGCGAAACTTTGGCGTCCGGCGTTGCGCCGGATGATGACAAGCTCGGCTTCATGCTGCCCTACACACCGCTGCATACGCTGCTGTTGCAGGTTCTGGACCTGCCCATCGTGTTGACTTCCGGCAATGTCAGCGACGAGCCGCAATGCACCGGTAATGACGAGGCGCGCGCAAAGCTGGCGGGTATTGCCGATTATTGGCTGCTGCATGATAGGGACATTATCAACCGGCTGGATGATTCTGTGGTTCGGGTTATGGGCGGCAAAAACCGTTTGCTGCGCCGTGCACGCGGTTACAGTCCGGAAGTGCTGGCGTTGCCGTCAGGTCTTGAAGCATTCGGTGTTATTTTGGCTATGGGCGCGGAACTTAAGAATAGTTTCTGTTTGCTGAACCATGATCAGCTTATCGTTAGCCAGCATATCGGCGATCTGGAAAATGCCGCCGTCCAGCACGAATACCGTAGCGCGATAGCTTTATATCGGCAACTTTATGGTTTCAGGCCAGCGCTAATCGCCGTGGACAGCCATCCCGGCTATTTGTCTACACAGTACGGGCAAGCGCTGGCTGTAGCCGAAAATGCCGTGCTAGTGCCGGTGCAGCACCATCACGCCCATCTGGCCGCCTGTCTAGCGGAACACCGAGTTGCGCTGGATGCGCCGCCGGTATTGGCGGCTATTTTCGACGGTATAGGGCTGGGCGATGACGGCGTCCTATGGGGCGGTGAGTTTCTGCTGGGCAATTACCAGTCTTATACCCGGCTCGGCCATTTTCAAGCTATCGCCCTGCCCGGCGGCACGCAAGCCATGCGCGAGCCCTGGCGCAACACTTATGCACAACTATTGCATTATATTGATGGCCCGATGTTGCAAGCCGATTATGCTGCCCTGGATATCGTCCGTTTATTGGCAGGCAAGCCGCTGGCGACGCTGGCGACTATGATCGCCAAAAATATCAACTCACCGCCCAGTACATCTTGCGGTCGCTGGTTCGACGCGTTTGCCGCCGCGCTAGGTTTGCACAGCGGGCAGGTGTCTTACGAAGGCCAAGCCGCGATTGCGCTGGAAATCCTGGCCACACCGCTGTTTGCTGACGAACAAGCTTATCCGCAAGCCTGGACAGCAATCCGCAACGGGGCGTTGACAGTGTTAAGCTGGCAAGGCTTATGGCTGGCGGTCTTGGACGACCTTAAACACGGCGTTGATAAAGCCCGGATTGCCGCGCGTATCCATCATAGTTTGGTTGCCGCGACGGTTGGCCTATTAAACCAGTTCAGCTGCCAAACCGGCGCCGACCGCATCGTGCTCAGCGGCGGCGTCTTTCAAAACCGGCTGTTGCTGGAAGCTGTGACCCGGCAATTACAGCAGCGCGGTAAGACGGTGCTATCGCCGCAACGCTATCCGATGAACGACGGCGGTCTGGCTTTAGGGCAAGCGGTGGTTGCTGCTGCGCGGCAGGCGGTGGAATAACGATAATTTGACGCTAAGCCGGATATTCGAGATAAGGCGCGAGCGGCACTACCCGTTATTGAAATCATGGCATGATTTTCCAAAAGATAGTTTTGTCAATTCTATCCGACGTGCAGTTTTTGCCATCCCTTTCAGTAAAAACAGTGTGTGGGGAGGTGTTTTTCCCCAGATAATAGTTAAGTTAGTGCATCAATGCTCTGTTTCGTCATCGATGCTGTTCCCAAAGCGGCGGGCTTTGGTATAGCAACTCAGCCAGCACTTTCTTGTTTTCTTACATTTTTAATAGATAAATATGGTATCTTCAAGCTGAGTTTAGGCTTGATAGCGTTCCAAACACCTTACCAGCGTTGTGCGGTTTGATTAGGGCAGGAAATTATAACGGCTAGCCAAATTTTGGATAATTCCCGATTGCCTTGATTGAGTTGAACTTAGGGTTATTTGAAGATCGCTATTGAAGAAAAACGTAGACTCAACTCCGGGGTACAGCCCTATTTTGCTCTCATTGCAGGGCTATCGAAAAACTAATGCTTAAGGCACCTAATGAAAAACAACAAAATCCCATCATGCTCGCGTCGTAGCGGCTCATTAACGCTGGCAGCCTCAATTGCCGTTGCCTTGGGCGCGCCTATGGTTGCCTGGAGCGACCCCATATTGAGGAACGATAGCTACGTCTCAACCGTGCCGCCTGAAAACACCATAGTGTTACCCGACAACCACGGTACCGAAGCCAGCATACGGGTTAACCAAAGCAACACCGGCTATATTTCGTTTTTACTCCGGCCTGCGTTGCCGGATAATTTGCTGGTCGCCGATATAGACAAGACCACGCTTAGCCTGTTCATATCGGACGTAAAACACCGTGGCCGATTGACCATCGCGATGGTAACCGATCCCTGGACCGAAGATGCGCTTCCTGTCAATGGGGTTGCCCCCGCCATAGACGAAACGACGGTTAAACGATTTCTCATTGAACCACGCTATGAAGGGCATTGGATCCAAATTGATGTCTCCGACATCGTTAAGGCTTGGCTTGATTCGTCAAGGACGCCACTGCTAAAAAATTACGGATTTGCGTTGATTGCAAATGGGGCATTAGACGCAGTGATAGACAGTAAGGAAAATACGGCTACCAGCCATTCGGCATTATTGGATGTGGTCTTGAACAGCAAAGGCGCTACCGGGGCCCAAGGTGTGACGGGGGCTACTGGCGCTCAAGGCGCTCAAGGTGTGACCGGGGCTATTGGCAATACCGGCGCTCAAGGTTTGACCGGCGCTACTGGAAGCACTGGCGCTCAAGGCGTGACCGGGCCTACCGGTGACACCGGCGCTCAAGGTTTGACCGGTGCTACTGGAAGCACTGGCGCTCAAGGCGTGACCGGCGCTACTGGTGACACCGGTGCTCAAGGCGTGACCGGTGCCACTGGCAGCACCGGCGCAGTAGGCGAGACAGGGGCTACAGGCAGCACCGGCGCAGCAGGCTCTATCGGGGCTACTGGGGCTACGGGAGCTACGGGAGCTACGGGAGCTACGGGAACAGGCGTGACCGGGGCTACCGGGGCAACAGGCGGTGCAATTGCTGAATACGCTTATATTTACAATGAGGCCGCGCAAGTCGTAGCGCTTGAAACGGATATCACGTTTAGCAACAATGGCACGGTTGTGGGGGGCATAACACATGTACCGGGCACCGCGACAATCATTATTCCCAGCGCCGGAGACTATGAAGTCGAGTTTTCCGTATCGGGTGTCGAGCCTAACCAGTTCGCGTTGTTCCAGAATGTACAGCTGGTTCCCGGTTCAGTTTTTGGCTCCGGAGCCGGCACGCAGCCGAATAACGGGCAGGTGGTGATTACCGCAGTCGCTGGTGACACCCTAACTCTTCGTAACCACACTTCCTCCGCTGCGGTGACCTTGCAGACATTGGCGGGCGGAACAGAAGTTAATGCCAATGCGTCGATCCTTATTCGCAGGCTGAACTGATAGTCGCTACACGTCTTACGCGGGCAAGCCTTAACTTTTTGACAACACAGCCGTGCAGGGTGGGCAAGCCGTCCACCCTGTTCCGGTCTGTGTAGAGGGTTCCGCTAGCTTAAAACGGGTTTGCTGACTACAAATAAGCGGGGGGTATCAGTCCACATCCATTTGATAGTCATCCAGAAATTGTTCGGCGTAGCGTTTGTAGACTTTTTGCTCAATAAAGGCATCATACAAATCAGGGTCGATATGCTGGTTGTCTTTCATCTTTTTTAAGATGGACAGCGCTTCAGACAATTTTTTGCCTAATTTATAAGGCCGGTCTTTTGCCGTTAAGGCTTCAAAAATATCGGCTATCGCCATGGCCCTGGCCTGTATGGACATCTGTTCGCGGCATAAGCCTTTAGGGTAGCCCGCGCCATCCATTCTTTCGTGATGACCGCCTGCATATTCAGGGACATTTTTCAGATGTTTGGGGAAGGTGATTTTTTCGAGCATGGCTATCGTGGCGACAATATGATGGTTAATGATGCCCCGTTCTTCGGCGGTCAACGTGCCTCTGGTGATATTCAAATTATAAATTTCATCGTCGGACAGCAGCGGTTGGGTTTCTCCATTCAAACACCAGGACTTTTGGCTAAATGCGCTAACCCGCGCTTGGTCTTCGGGTGACATGAATTCGCCGCCGGTGTTTGCCGATCTGATAAAGTCCAGGTCATCATTGAGTTGGGCGATGGCGTCGAGATAGCGCCGCCCAGTGTCGGTGTCAGGCGGTTCGCCTTTTTCTAAAGCGCGCAGCTGCTGTTTGAGCATGGCGATCTCCTGGTCGCGCTTCGCAACTTCAAAACGTGTTTCAATCAGGCCGATGCGGTCAAAAATAGTTTGCAGCTTGGTCGCCTTGTCAATGACGCATTCGGGCGTGGTTATTTTGCCGCAATCGTGTAGCCAGCCTGCAATTTTAAGTTCGTAGCGATCCGCGTCGGTCATCGTGAAGTCTTTCAGATAGCCTTGTTGGGTATTATGGGCGGCTTCGGCCAGCAGCATCGTCAGTTCCGGCACTCTGCGGCAATGTCCGCCGGTATGTGGCGATTTGTCGTCAATAGCCGTGGCGATGAGTTGGATTAATGATTCAAACATGTTTTCCAGGTCGGAGATCAAACATTGCTTGGTTAGCACGATGGCGGCCTGGGAAGCCAGCGCCTCGGTGATGTGCTGGGATATGGCATCAAAGCCGGTCGCGCTATGATCCGTTTTATCTATGGAATTGATGAGTTGCAGTATGCCGATGATGTCACCCTGGTGGTTCTTCATCGGCACGGCAAGAAACGATTTGGAATGGTAGTTGTTTTGGCGGTCGAATGCTTTCGTCCCTGAAAAATCAAATAGCTGGTCGTTATAGGCGTCAAGGATATTGATGGTTTTGTTACCGTGGATGGAGCAACTGACCACATTTTTTAAATTGGGGGAACCATCGGGGAGGTATAGGGGAATATCGGGCATATTCACCGGAATGCCCGAAGTTCCGCCTAATTTGATCCCCAAACTGTCGGAATGGACGATTTCCATTTTTATGGCATCGCCATAAATGCGGTATAAGGTGCAGCCGTCGGCATTGCTGATTTCTTTGGCACCTTGCACAATCATTTCCAGTAATAAATGGATATTTATTTCTGATGACAAAGCGGTTCCGATGCTTATTAATTTTTCGAGCTGGTAGTTGATGTTTTTGTTTTTCATAACGAATACTAGGTTATGGGCAGGCAGCTGTCTTGTGGGCTGCAAAGTCGCCCGGGGCCGTTAGGCTGTTGCTTGTGTTTCGGGGCGGACATCAGTCCCATAGCGCAAGCTCAGGTTGTTATTTCAGTCCTGGCATATTTAGCATAATTCGATGAATTATGGGATGTTTTTTTTGCCAAGGCATTCTTGTTGACTTGGGTTATAATTTTTCCGATTGTAGTACTGCAACAGTGCATGCCAACAATTTCATCCTCCCCTTAACATTCAGCACGAGCCAGCAGACCCATGATAAATTTAATACACTTGCTTGATGATCCAGACTTTATTCAATCTGTGCCGTACAGCAAAATAAAGTACCCATCGAAGGATGTCATTTTAAAAGAAAACGAAATCAGCCAGGATGTCTATTTTATTTTGGAAGGACAGGTGCAGGTGAGCACCCATATTGGCGATGAAAGCGGCAAACTGGTGCCGGGTTTGGCGCGGCTGGGTAAGGATGACTTTTTTGGTGAATTAGCGATGTTTGACGGCGAACCGCGTAGCGCTGAAGTGATTGCCTTGACCGAGTGTGAAGTGGCTAAAATAGACGGCTCCCGCATGCTCAGCTTTATGGAACAATACCCGGACAAGGGTTATTTCGTGTTGCGTGAACTTTTTATGAATCTGGTCATGCGGATGCGCCAGAACAATGTCCGTACTAAAACCGTGCTGGATCTTTATTTAAACGAAAAATAACGTTTAAGCCTCATGTCCTGTTCGTGTTGCAGGCAAACACGAAACGGGCTCCAATTATAATGGCAGTGAAGGTTGTGGCCGGGTGTTTAATACCGTAAAACGATACTGGCATGGATACGTGCATCGCCAGCTTGTGTGGTTACTGCGTTATTAAGCGCATTGGCTACAGCGATTTTAGCCTGGACATGATCCTGCCATTGCCAGTTCGCCCCTACGCCAGTGCTGCTGAGGTTCCAGTCAGTTAGGCTGCCTGGGAACGCGTTATTTAAGTAGCCGTGACCATAATCATAAAAAGCAAATAAACTGACTTTTTGCCAGGATGGCGTTGTGATTTCAAATTTGACGATTTCGCCGCTATCGGCGCTGGTTTCGCGCTCCTGATAACCTCTTACGTCATAACTGCCGCCTATGCCCAGTTGTTCGCCGGCAATCAGGCTATCGCCGCTATATTGGGCAGTTAATGCGGTTTGTATCAGCCACTGTTGGAGATTAACCGATAAGGTCGAGCCATAACGCAGTAAATTCCAGCCTTGATCGGCGGCAAATCGTGAGGCGTTGTAATCGGCTTGGCTATTGTGGTCGCCTATGCCGGCGTTGCCTGACCATTGGGCATAATAGCCGATATGTGCGGTTTTCCATGGATACTCGCCCTTGTAAAGGACGCTAACCGGCGTGCTGCGGATATTGGCGCCGAGCTGGGTCGTACCAAACTGTATATCGTTGATGAAATAGCGGTTATCCAGCCCGACGTCCAACCAGTGCTCATATCTGCCCAGTTTGGGCAAGAGTTGTTGGTAATGGATGCCGTACATTTCCCCTGAACCGGTTACCGAGAAGTCGCCGACGGTGCCGTTATTGACATTGGAATAGGCGTAATAGCTGCTCAGCCAACTTTTAAGCCGGTAGACCGGCAAGCTGTAGCTGACGCCGTATTGTTCAACGCTGTCGGCATGGTCTGGCGAGGTGGTGTAGCTGCCGTTCAGGATATGGTCCATGCCCCATAAATTACTGTGTTGCAACGCGCCGGTCATGCGTATATTGCCTGAGTTTTTCGTGCCTACCGTATTAAATGTCAATGATGCCTGGTAAGGCCGTTGTTCGGCGACATTGATCTTGGCATCGACTTTATCAGCGGTTTCGCTATGCTTAAACGTCAGTTGCAGTTGTTTTGACGGGTGTTTGTTGGCGACTTTCAAATAGCCGGACAACTCGTCCATATTGGGCGATTCGCCGCTTTTTAGCCCGGGCAAGCTGGCGATAATATTTTTATTATCAAAATACTGGTTGCCTGTCACCGATATGTCACCGAGCGCGAATGAAACAATTTGCAGTTTTACGTTGCCTGACTCCAGGGTTTGCGGCGGCAGCACCACACGATAAAACGGATAGCCTTGCTCTCGTATCGCCGATTCCAATCCTTTACCGACATCCTGTAGTTCTTTCAAATTGTACTGCCGTTGCTGCAAGGGCTGAAAATAAGCGGCTATCGCTTTGGGCGGCAAGGGTGACTCGCCTTCAACGGAAAAATGCTGGACGGTAAATCTGATTGCGGCCGGTGTCGCCGCGCTGCTTTGCGCCGTGCCCAGGCATAATCCTGCGCTAATCAGAGCGCAGCCCAACAAGCGGTGGCCTAGCGGGTTGAGTGGGTGATGATGTTGTGTTTTCATAAAGTTACTCTGGGCCTGTGATCTGTGGCAACGCATCCTGAAAACTAATCAATTGGGCGTGGCGCAAGCGTCACCGCTATCGCCGTTATCATTAAACGGCGAATAAATGCCGGTGCTCGTGTCTTGCCTTACTTGATCGGGTAATGGGTAGGGGTCTTGCGCCTGGAAAGGAGGTTGCAGGGTTAAACGCGTGATGTTTTTCTGTGGGCTGACGTGGCCTGCTTCGTCTTTGCCCAAATCCATAGCGTTTTCTTCATCGCTGGTTACGGCCTCGTTTTCCAGTTGGACATGACCGCTGTGCACGGTGACATACAATCCAGGCGGTGTGCCTTTAGGCGCTTGCGCGGCAAAGAGCTTTTGGATATTGCTGTTGTTTTTGTCGGGTCTTGGCGTAAGGTTATTGAACAAAGTGTCAGGAAGATTAGGCAAGCTCAGTGCGTCGGAGCTACGGCTGGCAATATAATGGCTTTCCGGCATGGTCAGCACGTGTTCGCCCGTTTCGTTCCGCAATGCAATTTGGCCTTGCCAGACATGGGTATAAAGACCTGCTGACAGTTCTTTCGGAGGTTTTTTTGAACGGTTGCCGGTGTCGCTGACACAATCGCCAATACAACTCAAATCAAATCCGGTGCCCCTGATGCCAATCGTGCCTACCGGCGTTTCAACGGCATAAGCGTCTCTGTTGGTTTTGCCTATGCTGCCTGTCAATGCCCGCATGCCGCCGGTGGTCAAGCGGTATAGGGCATGATCCTTGGTGGCGTCTTGCTGATAGTGGTATTGTGCAATATCCATTTCGCTGTCAGCTTGCAACGTTATTTTCTCACCATCGCGAAAGACCATCAGCGCAAAACTGTCTTTACCGCTACGCAGATGGTCTTCGCTATATAAGGGGCCGCCCAGTGACAACTGCCGTTCTTGAGCATTTTTTTCACCGTGGTTTTTAGCCATGACTTTGCCTTTAATATCGGCAACACGGGCAACGACGCTCTGGTCGGTTTTGACCGGCGCATTGCTTGCTTGCAGCTGGTCTTGCCCGCAATCCTGCTTGCAAAGCCTTACCGAATATTCGGCTTGTTGTGCGCTGACGGTGGCGAGCTCGGTTTTTATTTGGAAATTTTCGGGGTTTTGTTTGGCAATATCACCGCTGCTGGCGCGTACTCCCCCTTCGTGCAAGCTTAGCTGGGCTTTGGGGTGTTTGGTTTGCGGGTCATACTGGTCTATGCTGAAACTGCTGTTGGGGCGAACGGTGACCTTGGCGCCGTCGGAAAATTCGATGATGACAAAGCTGCGCTCCGTGGTTTGGATGTTGTCACCTTGAAAAATTTCCATGTCTTTGCCGAGGATTCTGGGCGTTGCGCCCGGCTGTTGCGCGGCGGCGCTGCCACGGGCAAAGCTGATTTTGCCGACGATTTGCGGTGCGGCGTGGCTGGGCAATGCGATAAGCGATAGCAGCAGCAATATCCCACCGGTTTTAGCAGCATATGAAATTTGAGTGTGCATAGTCTATTTTTGAGTGAGGTTAACAAGTCACTTACATTGCTTAAGCGGTTTTTTCACTGTGGTTTCAGGCTCGGGCGTATCGTTGTCACTTGATCCTAGCGTGAAGGTGTCCGGTTTGGTTGAAACCTGCACTTCGTTTTGCTGGTTAGTGATTTGCTGTTGTATCTGCTCAGGCGGGACGCTGGCGTGAATGGTCAGGTCAGCCGCTGTGTAACCGATAGTGTAGTTAGTACCCGCAGACAGGCTGCCCAAGGTGATGGCGTATCGCCCCGCATCTTCACCGGCGATACGGCTAAGCGCACCGCTGAGCGTATCGCCGGTGACCAAGCCGTCTGCGAGGTAGGTAAACAGCGGGTCAGCCTGACCGTAGCCTTTGGTTTTGGCGTCGGCAGCAATGCTTAAGTCGCGCGGCGTGATGGTCCACTCGTCGCTGGAGCCGCTATTATCCTTGAATTGATAGCCGAGTTTGCTGGCCAAGCCGTCGGCATAGGCGATATTGTGGGTGCCCACATTAGCATTGCCGGAGCTGGAACTGGTGGCGTCGTTGGCGTAATGGGCGTTGCCTGATATGCCGGCCTCCGCAACGGTGTCGCCGTCAATGAAGCCCGTATAGGTCGATGAGAAGTCGGCTTGGTTGCCGTAAATGCTGCTTACGCTATCAGGCGTGACGGTAAGCACCGGCGTAATTTGATAGAGCAGGCCATTGCCGACGGTGTCGGCGACACTAAAGCCGTTATTGCATGATTCGGTAGTACAGCCATAATGCTTGAAATCTGCCGTTAAGCCGCCTAGCGAGTTGTCGCTGGGTGTTTCAGAATACACCAACCAACGCCCATGGACTGCGGATAGTGTTGCACCCACGCTGTTATCAAAGCGGTTGGCGGCCATCAGCGCAATGGCGGTGTCCTGTCCGCTGGCAATAATGTCCCCATTCAGGATTAAATCGCCGGCAGAGTTGGCGCGAAGCCGTTTTATGGATGGCATTGCCGGCAATGATAATGAGCCGCTAGTGTCGTTGATGGTTACCGTGCCCGTTGCCAGCAGGCTTCCGGCAGTGTAATTAAAACCGTTGTTGAAGTTAAATGCGCCATTGCCCGATAAGGTGCCGCCTGACCAGTAGAATGTCCCGTTGACCGTCAGGTTGTCGGAGGTATTCAGCAGGCCCCCGGACATGACCAGATCGCCTAATGATGCGGCGGAGTTAAAGCTGACGGTTGCGTCGTTAATAACGGTTTCCGGCGCGTTGTAAATTGCACCGTTGTTGAACAGGTTGCTGCCGCCGCCAAATGTGACGCTATTGGCGCTGTTTATCGCCGCGCCGCTAAATGCCCGGGCGCCGTCCCGGAATTCTAGCCGCCCTGTGCCCGTGACATTATAGGCGCCCGTATCGGTGCCGGGGCTGAAAATTTTCAGGATACCACCAGACAGGTTCAGTGTGCCCTGGTTATTAAATGCGCCTATGTTGATTTCCCGGACGCTAGACGGATCATCGCTGCTGATGTTATATAGCCCGCCCGGTTTGTTGGTCAGGACGATGTTTTTACCGAGGTCGTTGCTGGGGCTAACCGCGCCTTGCCAGAAGATGGTGCCGTAGTTGTTCCAGAATTTGGTCGGTAGCGTGAGCTCGGATGTCCTGGCCAAGTCTGTTGAGGGGGGGACGCCAAAAGTGACGGTGCCGTGGTTGTCCCAATCCTTGTTGAGCAAGGCAATACCTTCGGTTAACAGCGTTTTTGAATCTGTTTGCGTCGTGAGTCTGCCTCCGCTCATAAAGCCGGAGTAGAAGTTTAAGATTTTGCTGATTTGTAGTGCATCACTACCTGCCAATGATCCGCTATTGTCAATAGTCAGCATAGGCATGACAATAGTGTTGCCGGTGTTGAACGTGACACGGGCATTGTCAATCAGCGTGTCGTCGACATTATAGTTGGCCCCCTGGTTGAATTGGCTTTTGCCGTTGACGAATGCGACGGTGTTAACGCTGTCTACGGTAGCCCCGCTGTTGAAGTTGCGGGTGCCGTTCCAGAACTGTAACTGACCGGTGCCGGTCACGTTATAACGGCCGGTGTCCGTACCGTTACTGAAAATTTTCAAGATACCGCTGTCCAGGTTTACGGTGCCCAGATTATTAAATTTTGCTGAGGCGATTTCCAGTATGCGGGCTGGGTCGGCGTTGCTGATGTTAAAAATACCGCCAACCAGATTGTTAAAAACAGCGCCGCTATTCGGGTTTCTGATGGCGGCATGGCCTTGCCAGGAGACTGTCCCCAGATTGTCCCAGGTTTTGCCGAGATACACGGTGTCTTTATCAGCCAAGGTTGTCACCGAGCCTGCGGCCGTTGTTAAGGTGCCGCTGCCGTTGAGCACGCCGGCCTGGAAATTAAAGCTGTCGCTAATGTTGACCGCATCCGTTCCGCCCAGGGTTCCGCGGTCTATCGTCAGTGCGGATAACGTGACGGCATTGCCGGTGCTGAAGTTAAGCACGGCTTCGCTGATAATGTCGGTTTCCCCGGCATGGTAGCTTGAGCCGTTCCTGAACGAATTCTTACCGTTTGAAAAAGTGATTTTGTTCGCACTGTCCACGCTGGCGCCGTTTTCGAAGGATCGGGCGCCGTACCAGAATTGCAACTCACCATTGCCGCTGACATGGTAGCTGCCGGTGTCAGCGCCCGGGCTGACGATTTTCAGCAGGCCACCGGACAGGTTCACCGTGCCATGATTATTAAACCGTGCGGTGTTAAGCTCAAGCGCCGATGTGCCGGCAGGGCTGCCGATATTGAAAATGCCGCCGACTGCGTTATTGAAAACCGCAAGCTTGTGGTCGTCGACGACATCGGCGATACCTTGCCATGTTATGGTGCCCAGATTATCCCAGTTTTTGTTCAGGTATACCGTGCCCTTATCTGCCAGCGTTGTGGATGTTGCCGCAGTTGTCGTGAACAGGCCTTTGCCATTCAGGCTGCCGGAGTGGAAAGCAAATAAGCTGTTTACATTGACAGCATCAGAACCGCCCAAACTGCCCGTCTCCAGAGTCAATGAGGCTAAGTTGACCGTCGTTCCGGTATTAAAATTCAGGGTTCCAAACGATATGACCTCGGTGTTCGGCGCATGATAGGAGGAACCGTGCCCGAACGTACTGACCCCATTCGCGAAAGTAACGGTGTTGGCGCTATCTATGGCAGCATTGCCGACAAAGTTGCGGCTATCCGACCAAAATTGCAACTGCCCGTCGCCGCTGACCTGATAACTGCCCTTATCAGTGCCCGAACTTAACACTTTCAGCATACCGCCGTACAGGTTCACGCCACCTTGATTGTTGAACCGCGTCATGTCAAGTTCACGGCTGCCACCGCTGCCCTCGTTGCCGATGTTGAAAACACCGCCTATGCCATTGTTCAATACGCTGTTGTTCCCATGACCCTTGAACTCTCCCTCCCCTTGCCAGTTAATCGTGCCAAGGTTGTTCCATTGCCTGCCCAGATAAGCGGTGCCTGCCGTCGCCAGGTTTGTTGTTGAACCGGCAGCGGTGATGAATGGCGCCGCGCCGTCCAACACACCGGAATAGAAATTGAACGTGTCGTTAACTTTGACCGCACCGCTGCCGCTTAGCACGCCGCCGTCAAGATTGAGCGCGTTCATGGCAAAATAGGCATTGATCGTTAAGGTGCCGTGGTTGTTGATTAGCCCGTCAAAGCTGGCATTGCTGCGGTTGATGGTTAGTTGTGCGTTTGGGTCGATGTTGATGCTGTCGACATTGCTTAACGAACCGTTCAGCTCGGTCGCGGCCGCATCGGGAATCATCAGCGTGGCATTTTTTATCGCGCCAGAGGCAGCAAGGACGCTGGGGCCATGTAAGGTCAACGTGCCTGAATTTAACGCGATAGTCTTATTGAGGGTAGCCGTGCCGCCATCTGTCGCATCGGCATCGGCTGCCACGGCAAGATCCAGCTTGCCGACAGACGATACGACAGATGCGTCAACCATAATGTTATTGTTGGCACTCAGTTTGAGGGCTGCATCGCCACCGGCATTTTTGATGACCGCATTGCTGACAGTAATATTGCCGTTGGCGTTAGTGCCTGTGGCGTTGACGGTGACGGACGTACCATTATTGAGGGCGGATTGGACGCTGTTTGACGTGACAATGCTGGCAGACTGCTCAGCTGTGACGGTGGCGGCGTTATTCACGGCGACGGCGGGGCTTTCGGCCTGGATATTGATATTATCGGCATCAACTTGCCATTCCCCGCCCTTGCCGTGGCTAGCTGAGGCATCGACGTTAATGCCGGTGGTGTCCAGCCAGTGGCCTGACGTGGAAATAGTGCCGCCATTGCCGTCCTGTCCGCCGCCTTTGGCGCTGATCCGCCCGTAAGCGCGGGTCGCGTTATCGGATCCAATCCGCACCTTGCCGCCATCTCCGCTGCTCGTGGCATCAGCCGTAATAGTGGCGCCTGCATCAATCGTAGTGGTTTTGGCCAGATGCGTGTCGCTGTTGTTGGCTGGCTTGTCCCCGCCCAGGACAATCTGCCCGCCGCCGAGGGCACCGCTGGCATCAATGCTGGCTTGGCCCTGCACACTGACATGTTCGCCCAGTAGCGTGATATTGCCGCCTTTGCCGGTTCCTGTGGCGTTGGCTTCTATCACCCCATTTGCCAAACTGGTGCCGGCCTTGCTTTCGATGCTGATCGTCCCCGCATCGCCCAGGCTGTTATTGGCAGATAGCTTGCTGTCTTGCGTCAAGTTAATGGCTTGCTCGGCGACCAGTTTGATATGGCCTTGCGCGTCTACGGTCACGCTGTCGGCATTGATCTCGCCGCTATGTGTGATGGTGTTGGCAAACACGTTTACGGCGCCGCCCTCGGTCAATAATTTGCCGAGATTAAGCACGGCATTGCCGGGTGCCTGAATCTCGAAACGGATATCGGGGTCGTCGAGATTGGTCAGCACCAGTTTTTGTCCTGCGGCCAGCGTGATCTGCCCGCCTTCGGTTTTGATGATGCCGTTGTTTTTAATGGTGGGCGCAATCAAAATGATATTGCCGTTCTTTCCGGCGCGAATAATCCCTTCGTTAACAATATTGCCGGCATTGGAACCGGCGATAAAATGGTAATTGCCGTTAAGAAAATCCTCATTGCTTAAATTAAGGCTAGATGCGATCAGCCCCTGCGTATCAATTACCGTATTTGCGCCAAATACGATGCCGTTGGGGTTGATAAGCAGGACTTTGCCATTGGAAAATAACTGGCCCAGGATGGCGCTGGGATTTTCACCAACAATGCGGTTAAGCACTGCGCTTTGGCTGTTTTGCTGGATAAATTGGGTGATTTCGTTTTGTGCGATATTAAAGTTTTGCCACTGGATAATCGCATTGGGGCTGTTGGTGATAGTGCTTACGCCTGGCGAGGAGGTGTCAATGCTGACTTGTCCATTGATAATCTGGGCGCCGTCGGGGTTGGCGAGTAGCGAAGGAGGATAGATTATCGCTAGAATGGCCAGATTGAGCGCCCGGCGTAGTGGTGCGCCAAAGAACACATGATCATGCTTGGGCTGTTGCCGGTTGGATTTCAAGGCGATCTCCTTTATGAAAGGTTTATGGCATGATTTAATCTTACCATCAATTATGGTGCCAAACCAATCATCCGCTATTAACAGGCCGTGATGTGGCTGATATTTATTAACGCAAGTTTTTTTACGCCAGGTTGACGCAAACCAATCGACTTCAGCTAGAATGCCAGTTTTGCCCGATTTGACGACTATGACCAAACACATACGCATTGAACGCCGTAGCGGCGAAGCTTTGTTGCCTTATATTCCCGAACTTGCCCGTCTTAGGATTGAAGTTTTTCGTGATTTTCCATACCTGTATGACGGGAACCTGGATTATGAGAAAAAATATCTGCAAACCTATATCGATAACCTTGACAGCGTGATCGTGCTGGCATTTGACGGCAATAAAGTCGTCGGCGCGTCAACGGCGATTCCGATGAAATATGAAACTGATGAGCTTAAAAAACCGTTCATTGAAAACAACTACGATCTGGATCAGGTGTTTTACTGTAGCGAATCGGTATTAAACAAGGATTACCGCGGTTTGGGGATAGGCGTGCGCTTCTTCGAGGAGCGCGAAGCACATGCTGAAGTATTGGGCGGATTTAAACACATCACTTTCTGTTGCGTGGAACGTCCCGCCGATCATCCGCGCCGCCCCGCCGATTATGTGCCGCTGGATAAATTCTGGAACAAGCGCGGTTATGTTAAACATCCCGAACTTAAAAGCAGCTATGTCTGGAAGGATTTGGACGACAGCGAAGAAACCCCTAAACCGATGACTTTTTGGCTGAAAACATGACCGTTAAAATTGCAAGCGCCCAATATGACATCAGTTTTCTTGCCGACTGGCAGGATTATCAGGACAAGGCCGAGCGTTGGGTTGCCGATGCTGCGGCACAGCATGCGAATATCCTGCTGTTTCCCGAATACGCCAGCATGGAACTGGCTTCTCTGTTCGGTGTCGCCGTCTATTCATCATTAAGCAAGCAGCTGGCGGCCATGCAGACGGTGTTGGCCGATTACATCGCGCTGTTTCAAGGCCTGGCGCAACGCTACCAATGCCTTATTCAGGCCGGGACATTTCCGGTAAAAACGGCATCAGGCGCTTACCGTAACCGCGCCTATCTGTTTATGCCGGACGGCAGCATGGATTATCAGGATAAATTGATGATGACCCGCTTTGAAAACGAGCAATGGTTCATACAATCCGGCGATGAGTTAAAAGTCTTCGACACCGCTTACGGCAGGATTGCGATTAATATCTGCTATGACAGTGAATTTCCATTGCTGGCAAGAAAGCAGGCCGAAGCGGGCGCCAAGCTCATTCTGGTGCCCAGTTGCACCGATACGCAGGCGGGTTTCCACCGGGTAAAAATAGGCTGTCAGGCCAGGGCGCTGGAAAACCAGTGTTATGTGGTGCAATCCTGTCTGGTCGGCGAGGCAGCATGGTCGGAAGCAGTCGATGTCAATGTCGGCGCGGCGGCTGTTTATACGCCGGTGGATAGAGGGTTTCCCGATAACGGCATCCTGGCTATCGGGGAATTGAACCTCGTGCAATGGGTTTTTGCAGACATTTCGCTGGCTAATTGTGATGCCATTCGGGGCCAAGGCCAAGTTTTTAATTATCGGGATTGGCCTTTGCAAAACAGGTTTGGGTAAATCTTGCCGGCGCTAGTGTTCCGTCTGTCCAGGGCAGGCCTGGGATGGTTTTCTGGCGGCATATATGAAACCATTGCGTTGGCCGGACTGGTAATTTTTAAACCGGGCGGAACCTATCACGCCATAATAGTGGCCGAGAAAAGCCAGCGTTTTTTTCGGTAGCCAAGACAGTTTTTTCAAGTACGCCAGCTTGCGTTCGTTGTCGTGGACAAAAGCGGCGACGATATTGTCCGTCACATTGGTTTTGTTGATGATTTCAAAGCCGCTGCCCAGCAGTTTCAGGTCATAATTGTCGGCTTCCTGTTTGCTGTAGGTCTCGGCAAACAGCAGCATGCCCGCCGGTTTCAGCAATCGGCTTATCTCTTGTAAATTGTTTTCATGTCTGGGATAAGTCGTCTCGATACTGATGACCAAGTCAAATGTCCCCTCGGCAAAAGCGGGAACGTTATGGCTGGTGACGAATTCGGCGTTATGCAGATGCCGGTGTTTGATCTTGCAATACCGGATAGCCACGTCGGAAATGTCGATACCCGTATATTGTGATTGTGGCGCAAAATAATGTTGCAACAAGAATATGCCGCCATGCGCTTGGCCGCAGCCGATGTCGAGGATTTTCAGCGGTCTTTCGGTCGGTAGTTCAACCTTGTTCAGCAATTCCAGATAAAACTGGAGTTGCAGGCCGTTTTCTGTTTGTAGCCCGGATGGGTGATAGCCACAGTTGTTCAGCACAATTTGCTTGTAGCGCAGTTCATACAAGGTAAACAATAAATAGATCAAATTGTATTTGGCCCTGCTGCTTAATTTAGGGCTGCGTGTGTCGGTGGTCATGGTGTCAAGGTAAGGGATTGCGGTTAGGCTTTAGGTGCTGGCGCTTTATCAGTGGCGGTCAAGCTTCTAGCCCTGGTTTGGCGGTCACTGCAAGCAATGGCGCGTACAGCGATTGAGGCATGAGGCGGATTACGGTTTCGGTCAGACGGTGTTGTTGCGTCATGGTATCAATGGCTGCTTAATTAAAGATTTCTTCAAAAGAATAACCGTGAAAATGCAGGATTTCTTTTAACCGCTTTAACGCATCCATTTGAATTTGTCGGATACGTTCGCGGGTGACGCCCAGTTCTTGCGCGACTTGTTCAAGTGTGGCTTCTTCGTAGCCGCATAAGCCATAGCGACGGCAAATCACTTCGCGCTGTTTTTCAGGCAGCTCGAATATCCAGCCGGTAATATTCCGTTTAATGCGGTCTTCCTGTATTTTTTCATCATGGGATAAGCTGGCAGGATGGCTAATCGATTCGACTAAGGGCTTGTCGAAGTTTTTATTGCCCGAAACGTCCACGGAGGAAACCCGTTCATTCAGTTTGAGCATTTTTTCAACTTTAGTGACGGGCTTGTCGAGATGCCCGGCTATGTCTTCCGCGCTAGGCTCATGGTCTAGCAATTGCGCTAAATGACGCTGGGCTTTCAGATACGTGTTCATTTCCTTAACGATATGGATCGGCAGGCGGATCGTGCGTGTCTGGTTCATAATGGCTCGTTCAATGGATTGCCTGACCCACCACGTTGCATAAGTTGAAAACCGGAAGCCCCTGTCCGGGTCGAATTTTTCCACGGCCCGCATTAAACCGAGATTGCCTTCGTTAATCATATCCAGTAAAGGCAATCCCCTGTTCAAGTAACGGCGCGAAATTTTCACGACTAGGCGTAAATTGCTTTCTATCATAATTTTGCGGGCATCCTGATCGCCTTGCAATGCCCTGATACCGTAAATTTTTTCCTGGTCAGCAGTTAATAGTTTCGAACGGCCCAGTTCATTCAAATAAACCCGCGTTGCGTCGAAATCAGTGGGTATTTTGGCTTTGACGGTGGTGGCTTCAAAATCGACGGTTTCGCTTATCGCGGCGGCTACATTGAATTCATCACCAAAAACAAAATCGTCGTCAAGTGTTATTGCAATATCATCATCCGAGGGTTCTATTAATTCTTCGTTCATATCGGCTCACTTGATTATTAACCTACAAGGCGTTTAGATCATTTAGGCAAAAGATTGATGGGGTCTATCGGATTTCCGTTTTTTCTTATTTCAAAATGCAAAGCTTTTTGTTGGTTTTTAGTGGCCGCGATTTCTGCAATGGTTTGGCCTTTTTCCACCTGTTGCCCTTCTTTGGCAAGTAGGCGGCTAGCATTGGCGTAGGCGCTTAAGTAGTCGTGGCTGTGCTTGATAATAATTAAATTTCTGAAGCTGAAATTTTTTAGGCCGTTCAATTCCTGCCCGACATAGACTACCAGGCCCTTTTCTGCGGCAAGTACCGGTTGTTTGTCGGTTTTACTTGCTATATCAATGCCTTGTTGGTCGGATTCGGAAAAGTTTTTCAGTAATTTGCCCTGCAGCGGCCAATTAAAGTTTAACTTTAACATTTTTTTATTATCAATTGAAATGATTGATTTTTTTTGTTGCGACGTAGGTTTTTTTTTAATGACGGCCGGGGCTGCCGATGTTATTTTTGCCACGGCGTTTAAGGGCTGTGTTTTTTTTACGGCGGGTATGGGGTTTGCCGGGTGGGGATTAGGGGCGCTCTTCGTGGATATGTTTTTTGGGGTGGGTGCTGGAGGCGGATTTTTGGTTGCGGGCGGCGCGGATAAGGTAAGTGTTTGGCCGGCCCTAATCAGATAAGGCGAAGTAATATGGTTCCATAGGGCCAAGTTTTGGTAGCCGCAGCCTGAACTTAAACCAATGGAGTAAAGGGTGTCGCCAGGCTTTATCTGATAGATGAGGCGGGCAACTGGCGGCTGTTTGTTCTTAATGATCGTTGTCGCGCTTGCCGCATGCAGGTGACCGGACGTTAGCATCATTAGGACCGATAAGGCCAACCTAAACATGGCGGCTATAAAACTCGGCTTCGCAGGATAGCAATACATGGTTATCTTTTTAGTAAAAGTTTTTTAGCCAGGTTGATTTTTGCCGCCAAATAATCCGAGCCGCCGCGGTCGGGATGGTTTTTTTGCATTAATTTACGATGGGCGGCGATGATGTCCTGTTCCGATGCGCCCGGCTTTAAGCCCAGAATCTCAAAAGCTTCTTCAGCCGACATCTTGCCTTTAGCGTTGGTACTGCGCTGCCCGGACTGCTGTTGTTCGGCCGCGTCCGGCCTGGTGCGGGTAAATTCGGCCCATAAGCGGTGCAGCTGAGGGGCGTAATGTAACAAGGCCGGTATGAATCTCAGCAGAAAAGCCAGACCCATGCTCAACAGCGCAAGCAGCCAATTTAACCGCCCGGTTGCGGCCAAATAAACCAATAACAGGCCAAGGACGGATAGCCCTGCGATTCGGGCTGTTTTTGCCGGCATTGCCAGCAAATGCTTGATCTGTCCCCGCAACATAAAATACGCGATAACGATCAGCAGTAGAATCAGAAAAATTCGAATCAAGGCTTGCTCCGGATAAGTAGACTGTTTTAAGGCTGTCCTTGGCATAGAGCTTGAAAGCATAATACCTTAGAATACACCGGATACGATAACAGTCTGATGAATTGATTACCATGCAACACGCGCTTATCCCCATTTTAGGTTTTGCCGCTGCCAGCGGCACCGGTAAAACAACCTTATTGACGGCCTTGATCCCCCTTTTGAAACAACGCGGTTTGCGTATCGGCCTGATCAAACATAGCCATCACAGCTTTCAAATCGACCAACCGGGCAAAGACAGCTTCCGTTTGCGGGAAGCGGGCGCATCACCTGTCATGCTGGTCTCTACGCACCGCCGCGCCATTATCACCGAGATAGAGCCGGAACGTGAACCTAGGCTGGACGATGAATTGCAGCATTTCGGGCAAGCTGGGCTGGATTTGATTCTGGTTGAAGGCTTTAAAGCAGAACGGTTTCCAAAAATCGAGTTACACCGGCAGTCACTCCAACAAGCGTTGCTTTATCCTGGTGACCCTGACATCATTGCGGTGGCTTCGGATAGCTTGTTGGCTGTGCCCGATCACGTTACGCTGCTGGATATTAACCAGCCTGAAATGATTGCGGGGTTTATTTTGGCTCGGTTTATAACAGTTGAGCCAACGGGGGCGGAATGGGCCGTTGCTATGGCAACACCTCCCCCCGTTGGCGGATCAGCATAAAACCCGCCACGAGCATGGTTTACCCGCTATTGACAGATTGCGCCCCCTAATGTCGTAGGCATAAGCAACCGGGCAAACCCCACAAGGGGTTGGGCGGTTTTTTTATGCGCTCATAGGCATCAACTTTAGAAAAAAGCACTGCCTATATCAAAGCGTTGTGATGTGTTGGGCTTGGTTTTTCTTGAGTTCAGCGAACAACCGTAGGTAAAGCGTTCCGCCAATTCTTTCAATAATTCGGTCAACGCTTCCAGGTCATTGATGCAACTCGCCATGCGTGCCGATTGTTCCCTGATCATTTGGCAGCCTTTGACCAAG
>JAURZI010000062.1 GCA_030653435.1 Methylovulum sp. | reverse complement strand
ATACCAATAATGTTAAGAAACTTATGAACACCTACTTAGTTACAATTGTAAAAGCCAAATTGAATTTACCGAAGATAGGTGCGGCTAAAGACCCGGATACCGGGAATATTCGCTAAGAAGCCGCTACCTCTGGGGATCTGGGCTCAATCGATATCGACACAATCTCACCTTCAGGTTATTTAGATTGTGTATCCGGTTTAGCGCAGTCACTTCAATGTTCGTTGCCGCACTGAACGATTTTGGTTTTGAGTGTATTGTTTATACGAGCGATGGGGAACATCATCCCCCCGCTTTGGTCATGGCGTTGTGGTCATGGTTTAATTAATTATCTGGAGACACTCATGAACAAAGATCAAGTAAAAGGCCGAGTCGAAGAAGCCAAAGGTAAAGTCAAGGAAGTCACCGGTAAGATAATAGATGACGAAGAAATGGAGATAAAAGGTAAAGTCCAAAAGAACGTAGGTAAAGGTCAAGCAGGCTATGGCGATGTTAAGGAGGAGATTAAGAAGGGTCACTAAAACCGAACATTGCCATGCAGTAGCAGGCCAGTTGGAAGAAGTCTGCTGCTGCATGGCGTAATGAAATACTCTCAAATAATTTATTACAGGAAATGACTATGAAACTTATCAATATAAAACTCACAGGTTTATGTGCGGGCATTGTTTTGACCTTCTGTTCATTGGGCGCCTATGCTGCCGAAGAACACGTAGAGGAAGCGCTTAAACATGCGAAGGCTGCTGCCAAAGCCGATGATGCAAAGGAAATTGCCCAACATGCGGAGGCAGCCAGATCCCATGCGAAAACTGCGGATGAACATCTGGATGCCGGTATCACGAGCCTGGATAATGCTATCGCTCATGGCAAGCAGGGCCAAGCCGACATGGCGAAGAAAGCCGCTGAAGAGGCTGTAACACATCTAAAAGCTGCGGAATAAACGACCATTATCTTCTTTAGCTGTAAAGGATGGCGGGCGAATAGCCCGCCTTTTTTATGTGCATTCCAAAATCACAGCGGCGGCGATCATTCATCTAAAAAAGCTCGTAGGACGGGTAGAGGCGATAGCCGAAACCCATCACAATCAATCGCCTATACGATGGTTTTCACTTCGTGCTTTACAAGTCGCGTTGCTCTACCCATCTAACCGCGCTGAAATAACCGGGAAAGCTATTCTTACGCTGCGAGACAGGAGTCGAGTAGTCCCCAGAAGCGATAGTGCATGTGTTTTCACGAAGCGTCTTTTTGCGTAGTGAAAATGCAGGCTTTACGAAATCGCGTCGAGTCATTGCGAGAATGATGTTGGATATCCCCTTGT
>JAURZI010000045.1 GCA_030653435.1 Methylovulum sp. | reverse complement strand
AGTTCGTGGCGGCTACCATCCGGTTCCAGCAGGAGGGCTCCGAGGCCGATATGGCCGGGGTTAGGGCGGGCGCAGCCATCGCACCAAGCTTGCCAGAGATGCTCTTCGTTCATGCCCACATGGTAGCGAGCAAGGCGGTGTCTGTGCTGATTTTGTGGACTCAAAGGGGTCGAGAACTAAAGGGGTCAGGAGAACTAAAGGGGTCAGCATCGCATT
The DNA here is from genome assembly GCA_030653435.1 of Methylovulum sp. Lineage (GTDB taxonomy): Bacteria > Pseudomonadota > Gammaproteobacteria > Methylococcales > Methylomonadaceae > Methylovulum. The sequence continues at coordinate 2,129 of JAURZI010000045.1, read as the reverse complement.
ACTTTTCGCAGCCATAGATGCAGAAATCAATTCGATGCGGCCCCCGTTGTATACGCCTGTAAGGCCAGATAGTATTTGCACAGGAGCAACTATATAATCCATTCAACCTGATCAATCCGCCATGAAAACGATGAATCGCCATACTTGGTCTGCTGCGCTCTTCCTGTTCGTTTTAACTAGCGAGCCTGCTTATTCCGAACTCAAGCCCGGATACATCCCCTCTACAGCCTGGATGCGCCTGGCGCCGCATGTATCGACACAGCAAGATGTGCTCGATCTCTTTGGTCCGCCTTATGACAAAGTGGAGGTCAAAGCCGAGAAATTCTTGCGCTACGTCACCGGCAGAAATGCGGATCGCCTAAAACCATGTTTTCCAGGGGGGAACGAGCGGGTAACCCTGTGGCAATACAGGCATGTAAACGCCCATGAAGGTGAGAAGTACTTTTATAACGACGACATCCGGAGTAGCCGCGAATACTCTTACATCGCTTTCCACAACGATGGGCGTGTTTGTGGCGTCGTACCATCGAATGAGGATTTCTGACATGTTTACAAAGTACACGCCTATAGGTTTAGGTCTTCTGTTGCTGTTTGGCAGTCAGATGGTTCATGCAGATACCCTCGAGGGTTATCAGAACTCGACCACACGCCAGCAGATCGAGCGGATGGATGAGCAGTCCCGCCTCAACGCGAAGGACACCCCGAATTCTCCCAGCACGGGCATCCAGGGCAGTGCGCTTGAAGGACAACTGAATCGTTTGCGAGCCGAACAGGAGGCTGAACAAGAAGCAAAAGCCGCTACAGCCGCAAAAAATCAGGCTGAACTGGAGGCGCGCTGGGCGCGCGAGAGTGTGCGCATGCGTGAAGAAGCTGCCCTTACAGATACCGTAAGGGCGACGACCCGTGCGCGCGAGTTGCAGCAAATTGAATCCAGACAGGTCAGCATGAGGGCGTACATCAATTCTCTGCCAGCCAATACCCCCATGACGATTGCCAACTACGACCAGTTGCTGGACTTGGCTGCACCATGGTCGGAGTTGATGTTACCAATGATCGAGTTAGCCTACCGCGATTACCCACAAGCCTTCGTTGTGCGGTACGGATTTTTGAAGTTGTCAACTTGCTCGGGACTACGAACCGTTGCCGTAGCCGTACCCAACCAACAAACCATTTATGACGAAGAACGCAAACCATTGGAAGAGTGTTATCCACAGCAATTATCCGCAGCCTTGCCCTATCTTGACTATGCTCGTCAGTATGCCGATCCGTTAGATGCGGCACTGGCTTGTGCTTTGATGGCCGGTGCACACGCCGATCTCGCGGCCTTCGACAGCAGGTCAGGTTTTGATGCACTGATAGACGTTCGCCCGATGCGCCCGCGCATAGCAACGTGGTTGAACAAACGGTCACTACCTTGCGAAGCAGTGGTGCCAACAGGTTCTCCTTTTCATACCGGTTTGATAGAACCCTTTGTTCGTGACGTTGACGCTAGAGCGTCGGGTTACCGCTGGGATAGGGTCACGATCAACTCGCAGTTCTTGTGGTCGATGGTCGCACGCACTTCCTGGGTTGGCGTAGATATCAAAGACCCACAAGCGGTGGCGAGCCTCTATTCGAAAGTGAAAGCGCAATATCTGGCCTTGCACGAAAACATGTTCCGTTTAACACGCTAACAAATTGACAAAGGATGTGCGGCATAAAACCGCAGCGGTATATCGCGAAGCCTTATGCATCAGCCAGAAGAAGGATCAGAGGTGATAAGGGGTCAGCATCGCATTACCTTCTCAGCCTTATCCACAAAAAACAATTCGAAGCCGTCCTCTTTGATTTGCTTGATCGGAAAAAAAAGCGTCTGCGGGCGCTTTTTCATTTCCGCTTGCGGGATTTTGCGGGAGTTCGCGTAGGCAGCCCAAAGGCGCTGCGGGAAAGATAGTCTGCCTCTGTATTGCGGTGCTGCGGAATCCAGCGTAACTCGAATTGGTCAAAATACTTTATCTGCGAGCGGATTTCGGCGAATAAGGGGGCGAGGCGGGCAGCTTCGGTGCTACTGGCATTTTGCGCGAGGCGCACGACGACGTCGCTATCGCAGTGAATGAGCAAGGCGCTGGCTTGCAGTGTACGTGCCAGTT
>JAURZI010000044.1 GCA_030653435.1 Methylovulum sp. | reverse complement strand
CGACGACCAACCGATTGCATCAATAGGCTTACCGCCCCGTCCTGTTGTGGCGTACAGAGTAGATGGACATGATTGGTCATCAATACCCAGGCATGAATATCTACTGCATATTTCATTGAATACTCCTTCAGCCAGCTTACGCAAGCGCTATAATCGTCCTCTGTACCAAAACAGGTATGCCGGTTATTACCTCGCTGAATTAGGTGAACAGGCACTCCGATTGGCGATATTCTTGGAAGGCGGGCCATTATCTATTTTGTATATTGGTCAGAAGGTGTTTATAAATATAGCACAATGTTTAATTTGTACCTGACCCCGGTTATTTACCTGACCCCGGTTATTTACCGCGCGCGCCTTTTCCGGTACCGATCCGCCGATGGCGCGCACAGCGCGCCCTACGGTGGGAAAAGGCTGAATAATGACCTCTGTCAAAAACTTCAACGCTTTTTGACTCAGATGGGAGTAATGTTCGGTAACATACAGACAAGCTCTTATGCGTATGTAAAATTACGACAAGAGCTAAAAAAGGCCTCTCCCTACATTTAAGGGCCATAGCGCGTGTTTTTTCAAATAATTACCGGACTAAATTATCCATGACTTATTGTATAGGCATCATGCTCGATACGGGGCTGGTATTGGCGTCGGATTCGCGCACTCATGCGGGTGTCGACAATATCGCAAGTTTTTGCAAGATGACCGTGTTTGAACGCGTTGCCGACCGAGTCATCGTGTTATTGAGTTCGGGCAATTTGGCAGGGACGCAAGCGGTAATCAGTGTGTTGAAACAGCGGAACGAAAGCAGCGATGAACTTAACCTCTGGGGCGCGAAAACGCTTTTCGATGTGGCAATATTGGTATCCAATGCCATGCGCGACATTAATCAGCGCGACGGTCAGCATTTGGCTTCAAGCTCAATCAGTTTCAACGCCTCGTTCATACTGGGCGGACAAATTAAAGGCGAGCAGCCCCGTCTGTTCCGGATTTATACGCAAGGCAACTTTATTGAGGCCAGTGTTGAAACGCCTTACTTCCAGACCGGGGAAACCAAATACGGCAAGCCGATTATTGACCGGGTCATCACTCGCTCAACTTCCCTGAACAGCGCGGCAAAATCTGTCCTTGTGTCTTTCGACTCAACGATGAGCAGTAATTTATCCGTCGGTATGCCGATTGATTTAATCTGTTATCAGCGCGACAGCCTTGCGGTGCAAATGCGCCGCCGCTTTAACGTGGGAGATGAGTATTTCAGCACCTTAGGTAAACAATGGACTGAAGGCACGCGGGAAGTATTTGATCGGCTGCCCAATTTGGATTGGTGAAAATGCTTGATGAACCACCGAAGTATAAGATCGCGACTAAATCGGTAACAGGCTGTGCCAATCAAAGTTTCGTGGTGACTTGCGAACATGGCGGCAACCAAATACCCCTGCCGTATCAGAATTTGTTCCAACCCTATCAAGCGCAATTGGCAACCCACCGTGGCTTTGATTTGGGTGCGCTGCTGATGGCAAAGGAGCTGGCTACCGCATTATCTGCACCGCTAGTGTCTGCTACGGTTAGCCGTTTGCTGGTAGACCTGAACCGTTCAATAGGTCATCCGCACCTCCATGCCGAGGTGATTCGTAAGCTGTCAGTGGCTGCGCGTCAGGAAATTTTGCAGCACTATTACCGGCCCTATCGCGAGCGAGCGGAGCGTTTGGTCAAGCAGGGGATTAACCATCATGGGTTAGTGATTCATTTTTCGTCGCACAGCTTTACCCCCGAATTAAACGGCAAGATTCGCAACGCCGATATAGGCCTGCTCTATGACCCCGCACGAGCAGGGGAAGCGGATTTGTGCGAACGTTGGCAGTTTGCCCTCAAGCGCAGTGCGCCCGAATTGAAAGTCCGCCGCAATTATCCGTATCTAGGCAAAGGCGATGGTTTGACTTCTTCGTTTCGCCAATACATGCCGCCCGGCACTTATTTGGGTATTGAGTTAGAAATCAATCAGAAACACATTATCAAGGCGGGTCAAAATTGGACAGTTCTACGCAAAGCCGTTATCGAATCGTTAAGAAATACGCTGATGAGCCTACGTTATGGGACTTCCTCATAAACCAAGAAACATCCCAAAATCCGCCCAGACTACCCCTTAGCCAATAGGAACATAGCACCATGAAGATCAACATAGGCTACGAAATAATTTACGACTGTCCGCAGCCGACCCCCATGATTTTGACTTTGAATGTGCATCATACGCGCGTTGCAGACTTGATTGTTCCAGATCACATGCTCACCGAACCACCGATTCTGATTACCGCTTATCATGACAGTTATGGCAACTGGTGCAGCCGTATCGTCGCCCCCAAAGGCCAGTTGAGATTGTTCACTGATGCGGTTATCCATGACACAGGGCAAAGAGATAGTTTCGTCCCGCAGGCACAACAAACGCCAGTGGAAGTGTTGCCAGATGAGACATTGGTGTTTCTGTTGGGAAGCCGATATTGCGAAACTGACCGTCTTTCTGAAATAGCATGGCAATTGTTCGACAAATCGCCGACGGGGTGGATGCGCGTCCAAGCTATCTGCGATTATGTTAACCAGCATATTGCATTTGGTTATCAGCACGCCCGCCGCACCAAAACAGCTTGGGAAGCATTCCAGGAAAAAGTCGGCGTTTGCCGTGATTACGCGCATCTCGCCATCACCTTTTGCCGCTGTATGAACATCCCCGCCCGCTATTGCACGGGCTACTTGGGTGACATCGGTATAGCACCGTTGCCTGGGGTGATGGATTTTGCCGGGTGGTTTGAAGCCTATCTTGATGGTCAGTGGTACACCTTCGATGCCCGAAACAACACCCCCAGAATTGGACGGGTGTTGATAGCCCGTGGTCGAGATGCCGCCGATGTTGCCATCAGTTCTACCTTTGGCCCTAATACTTTGGTCAAATTCAGGGTACGGACTGATGAAGTGGTCTAACTGCTCCCATCTGAGTCAAAAAGCGTTGAAGTTTTTGCCAGAGGTCATTATTCAGCCTGTTCGTACCGTAGGGCGCGCTGCGCGCGCCATCGGCGGCTCGGTACCGGAAAAGGCGCGCGCGGCGCGCCCTACGTTTCGTGTGACGGTAGGCGTTGCCGGTATTAAAAACTTAGACGCTTTTTCGATCAGATGGGAGTAAAAGCCCGCTTTAAGAATGGTGAGCTAAAAATTTCGTCACTGCTTAATAATTAAATGCGAGATTAAAAACTGCTTATGGACAACAACGCACAATGGATGGAAGACCCGCTCTGGTATAAAGATGCCGTTATTTATGAACTGCATATCAAAGCGTTTTTTGACAGCGACAATAATGGCTCCGGGGATTTCGCCGGGTTAATCCAGAAGCTCGATTATCTGCAGAGTTTAGGGGTGAACACGATCTGGTTGTTACCCTTCTACCCTTCGCCAATGCGCGATGACGGTTATGACATAGCTGACTACCACAACATCCATCCCGACTACGGCAGCATGGCCGACTTCAAGCAGTTCATGAAGGAAGCTCACCGCCGCAGTTTCAAGGTCATCACCGAACTGGTCATCAATCACACTTCCGATCAGCATCCGTGGTTTCAGGCTGCACGCCGGGCACCTGCCGGTTCGAGCAAGCGTAACTTTTACGTATGGAGCGATACCAACCAGAAATTTCCTGAAACGTGCATTATTTTCAAGGATACCGAGAAGTCCAATTGGACTTGGGACGATGAAGCCCATGCCTATTACTGGCATCGTTTCTTCTCGCATCAACCGGATCTTAACTTTAATAACCCCCAAGTGGTGAAAGCGGTTATCAGAATCATGCGCTTTTGGCTGGATCTGGGCGTAGACGGTGTACGTCTGGACGCGATCCCTTATCTGTGCGTGCGCGAGGGCACCCAAAACGAGAATCTGCCGGAAACACACGCCGTTATAAAACAAATGCGCGCAGTAGTGGATGCGGATTACCCTCACTGCGTTTTTCTTGCCGAAGTCAATCAGTGGCCGGAAGATGTACGCGACTACTTCAGTGACGGCGATGAATGTCACATGGCTTATCATTTCCCGCTTATGCCACGGATGTACATGGCTATCGCTCAGGAAGATCGTCATCCTATTGTCGATATCATGCGACAAACCCCGGATATTCCGGAAACCTGCCAATGGGCCATTTTTCTGCGTAATCACGACGAACTTACCCTGGAGATGGTCACTGACAAAGAACGCGACTACATGTACCAGATGTATGTCGGCGAACCTCGTGGACGTGTAAACGTTGGCATCCGGCGCCGACTGGCGCCCCTGATGGATAATGATATTGACAAGATCAAACTGATGAACAGTTTGCTGCTGTCCATGCCAGGCTCGCCCATCATTTATTACGGCGACGAGATCGGCATGGGGGACAATTTCTTCCTGGGCGATCGTAATGGCGTGCGTACGCCCATGCAATGGAGTCCGGATCGTAATGCCGGCTTCTCTCGCGCCGATCCGCAGCGTCTGTATCTGCCCCCTATCATGGATCCGGTATACGGCTACGGGGCAGTCAATGTGGAGGCGCAGTCGCGTGACCGTGCTTCGCTATTGAACTGGACGCGGCGTGTATTGACTCTGCGTAAAAATCATCAGGCATTCGGTCGCGGCAAACTGGTTTTTTTGCACCCCGGAAATCGCAAGATTCTCGCCTATTTCAGACTATACGAAGACGATATTATCTTGTGTGTAATTAACCTGTCGCATGCCGCGCAGGCGGTCGAGCTTGATCTTTCAGCTTATAAGGGATACGTGCCGATAGAAATGCTGGGACGAGCAGCTTTCCCTCCCATTGGCGAATTGCCTTATCTTCTCACTTTGGCCGGGCATCATTACTATTGGTTCCAGCTAGTCAGTGGCAAAGAGCTTCCTGCCTGGCATGAGGAACACTTACTATCAGAAGAATTGCCAACGCTGGTGTTGTTCGACGGTTGGCACAGCTTCTTCCGAGATCGGGTTGTACCCCGGCGTATCGCTCTGGCCGTCAAGGTTCGTACCCAGCTCGAAGAAAACGCATTGCCGCACTTTGTTGCAGCTCAACGCTGGTATGGGGCCAAGGACAAGTTGATTCATCGTGTGGTCATATGCCATTATGCTGAGTGGGATCATACGGATTATAAGTGGCTGCTAGCCCTGGTTAGTATTGAAGGCGCGGCCTGCGAGCCACTCACCTATTTTTTACCCCTCGCACTGGCGTGGGAAAATGGCGACGAGGAACGCCTGCATACCATGTTGCCGACCACTGTGGCAAAAGTGCGCCAACGGGCGCAAGTTGGAATCCTGGGCGATGCCTTTGCTGACAGGGCATTTTGCCGGGCGTTGGTACAGGCCATTGGTGCGCGGCTAGTGCTAAATTGCGAACAAGGTATCATAAGCTTCTCGCCCACCAGCGCTTTCGCTGCACTCGCCGGAGAGGTATATCCCAATCTGACGGCCCGACCCTCTGGTACGCAGGGCAGTAATACTACTGTCGTTCTGGGTGAAAAGTTATTCCTGAAAGGATATCGACATCTACAAATCGGGACGCGGCCGGAGTTTGAGATCGGACGTTTTTTAACCGACGTGGCGAAATTTCCCAACACGGCGCCAATGCTCGGCTTAGTGGAGTATCAAGGCAGCGACGGCAGCAACATGACGCTTGCGTTGTTGCAGGGCTATGTCAAAAACCAGGGCGACTGCTGGAACTATACGCTGGATTATCTGGAGCGTTTTCTGGAAGAATGGCGCACCGTAGTCGCACCGCCCGAATCGGTGGCGCAAGCACATAGCGCCTATCTGATTCTGATTCGCACACTCGGTCAGCGTACTGGAGAACTGCACAATGCGCTGGGTAAAGCGACGGGGGATTTGGCTTTTGACCCCGAACCCATTACCGACAACGAACTCTCGGACTGGGTACAGCGGGTGCAGACAGAGGCAGTAGCCACGTTGAATCTGCTTGAAGATGAGGAGCTAGGGCTTGCCGAGTCAGTGAGCAAGATAGCACAAACTTTGCTCACGCAGCGCAAAGCCCTTGAGGATCGAATTCAGGCTTGTTTTTCCCGATCGATTCAATCAGTCAAGACCCGCTACCATGGCAATTATCATCTGGGGAAAGTGCTGCTCACTCAGAATGATTTTATGTTCATTGATTTTGAGAGCGATCCGGCACGGGCCTTACCCGAGCATCGCCACAAACACTCGCCCTTGAGAGATGTAGCCGGCATGCTGAGGTCGTTCAACTATGCCGCTTACACCGCACTTGTGCGTGCCACTGCGGAACAACCCAAGGATTTGACAAGGTTTGAATCTTTAATGCGCGACTGGGAAACCGAGGTTGGGCGCGTATTCCTTGCCGCCTATGCTGAAGCAGTGCGTAGTTCCGGAACTTTTACACTGGATGCCTCCTGGCGTGGCCTACTCGACCTGTTCCTGCTGGAAAAAGCCCTTTACGAGCTGCGCTGTGAACTCGACAATCGCCCTGACCGGGTAGTCATCCCGTTGCGAGGCCTCCTGTCGCTACTGCAGCCTACGGTCTAGCGATTTGCTATCTGTTCTACAGACACGCCAACTGGATGAGCACTATTGTCAATAACTGATATGTCCAATATGAATAGTTCAGACGAGAGGTTATCAAGATGACTAAGATGACAACGATAACGGCGGTATGGCCAGGGCGACCCTATCCGCGCGGTGCATACTGGGACGGCGAAGGGGTGAATTTCGCCATTTATTCCGAGCATGCCGAAAAGATCGAATTGTGCTTGTTCGATGCCAAGGGCAAGAATGAAGTCCAACGCGTCGAACTCAAAGAGCGTAGCGATTTAGTGTGGCACTGCTATCTACCCGAGGCCCGTCCCGGGCTGCTTTATGGTTTCCGGGTGTATGGACCTTACCGTCCGGAAGAAGGTCATCGTTTCAATCCAAACAAGCTGCTGATAGAACCCTATGCAAAAGATATCGTGGGGACGCCGCTCTGGAGCGACGCCCATTTCGGCTATCGCATAGGCGCCAAGGACGACGATCTTTCTTTTAGTCATCGCGACAATGCCAATGTCATGCCGAAGTGCCGGGTTATCGATCAGGCCTTCGCCTGGGGAAATGATCATCCCCCCGACATTCAATGGTGTGATATGGTGATTTATGAGCTGCACGTCAAAGGTTTTACCATGCAGCATCCTGATATTCTGCCCAAGTTGCGCGGCACCTATGCCGGATTGGCGATGGACCCCGTCATCGAGCATCTCCAACGGCTAGGTGTTACGACCGTTGAACTGATGCCGGTTCATGCTTTCCTTGACGACCGCCATCTGGTTGAACGGGGCATGCGTAATTACTGGGGATATAACTCCATAGGCTTTCTGGCACCCGATTCCCGTTACTCGGCCAGCGGTCAGATCAGCGAATTTAAAACGATGGTAAAGACACTGCATAAGGCCGGCATTGAGGTGATTCTGGATGTGGTCTACAACCATACCGCCGAAGGTAGTCATCTGGGCCCAACACTGTCTTTCCGTGGTATCGACAATGCTTCCTACTATCGCCTGAATGATGATCGGCGCTATTACATGGACTATACCGGCTGTGGCAACACCCTGGACATGCAGCAATCCTGCGTGCTGCAGTTGATGATGGACAGCCTGCGTTATTGGGTGCTGGACATGCATGTAGACGGCTTCCGCTTCGATCTGGCGTCCTCACTGGCAAGAGAATTACACGAAGTGAACCAGCTTGGCACTTTTTTCAATACCATCCGTCAGGATCCGGTGCTGAGCACCATCAAGCTGATAGCCGAGCCCTGGGATTTGGGCGAAGGCGGTTATCAAGTGGGAAATTTCCCGTTGGGCTGGTCGGAATGGAACGATAAGTATCGCGATAGTATTCGTTCCTACTGGAAAGGCGATGAAGGCTTGATCGGGGAACTGGCGCAACGCTTGACCGGCTCCAGCGACCTGTACGCTCGCAGTGGGCGGACTCATGCCAGCATTAATTTCATTAGTGCTCACGACGGCTTTACCTTGCATGATCTGGTGACCTACGGCAATAAACATAATGAGGCCAATCACGAAGATAATTCCAGTGGTACTGACAATAACCGTTCCTGGAATTGCGGCGTCGAGGGAGAAACCGACGATCTAGCGATTAATGCCTTGCGTGCCCGGCAAAAGCGCAATCTTCTTGCTACCCTGCTGTTTTCACAGGGGGTTCCCATGCTACAGGCAGGCGACGAGATCGGGCGTACCCAGTTGGGCAATAACAATGCATATTGTCAGGATAACGCGATTAGCTGGCTCTCGTGGGAACTGAAACAACAGGATCAAGATTTGCTGGCATTCACTCAACGAATAGTCAGTTTGCGTAACCAGCATCCCTTATTTCGGCGACGTTATTTTTTTCAGGGAACCCCCAATTACGGCGGAGAGATAAAAGATATTCTCTGGCTCAATCCCGATGGCTCCGAAACTAAAGATGACGACTGGAACCAGGCATCTTCACGTTGTCTGGGCGTTTATTTTGCCGGCGGTAAACTGATCGAAACCGACGGGCGCGGACGGCGTTTAAAGGATATTAATCTACTGTTGCTTCTCAATGCTCATCATGAAGACATTGCCTTTATGTTGCCGAAATTCGAGGAACATGACTATTGGGGTGTACTGCTCGACACCCAGTATGCTATCGGTACGCCGGATGTTTCACGTTACAAGACAGGGCAGGCTTATCCATTGGGCGGACGGTCGCTGGTGTTGCTGAAGCAGGCGTAAACAACATGAAAAGTGTGTATGAAATGCCATTGGAGCTAGGCAAGGTGAACGATGAAACAACTTGAGACACCCACTGAGCTTGCCGCTGGCCATGACACTGCTGTTGAGAGCACATCTGCTGCGCCGGTTACGCTACCATCCGCACACGCGGATAACGCTACTCGCTGGCTATTGACGCGGGATGATAATGGGCGTGAAGAAGCGTTATTTCAACCGCCCGCGCCGCGCATTCCATTGTCCACCTATCGCCTGCAATTCAACCGCGATTTCACCTTTAACCAGGCACGCGAGATTGTTCCCTATCTGAGCGCACTGGGCATCTCCCACCTGTATGCTTCACCTTATCTAAAAGCGCGGCCGGGTAGTCGGCACGGCTACGACATCATTGATCACAACGCCCTGAATCCAGAAATCGGCACTGTCGAGGAGTTTGAGCAGCTTTGCACAACTCTTGCCGAACACGGCATGGGACAGATACTTGACATGGTTCCCAATCACATGGGCGTACAGGGCGCAGATAACAACTGGTGGCTGGATGTGCTGGAAAACGGTCAGGCCTCCGCACATGCCGGGTTCTTTGATATTGACTGGACACCGGTAAAGCTTAAGCTGCGCGGCAAGGTGTTATTGCCGGTGCTGGGTAACGCTTATGGGGCGGTGCTGGACAATGCCGAATTACAGCTGCGCTTTGATGCGGAACACGGTGAATTCGGCGTTTATTACTACGAACACCATTTTCCGGTAGACCCCGCGCAATACCCGCAGGTTATGAACCATCGCATAGATGCTTTGAGTACACGCTTAGGGCAGGACAATCCCTTACTAATGGAATATCAAAGCCTGATAACGGCGTTCCGTAATCTTCCTGCCCGTGATGAGGAACTACCCGAACGTCGGCTTGAGCGCAGGCGTGACAAGGAAGTGTATAAGCGTCATCTTGCCGGACTCGTTGCCCAATCTTCCGATATCGCCGGGTTTCTGGAAGAAAATCTGCACACATTTAATGGCACTGCCGGGAAAACACCCAGTTTCGATCTGCTCCACGACTTGCTTGAAGCACAAGCATACCGCTTGGCATTCTGGCGGGTGGCCTCGGACGAGATTAATTACCGGCGGTTTTTCGATATCAACGATCTGGCCGGCTTGTGCATGGAGAACGACGACGTTTTCGATGCAACCCATCAGTTCGTGCTGCGGTTGTTTCAGGAAGGCAAGCTGGATGGCTTGCGTCTGGACCATCCTGATGGGCTGTACGATCCTGATGCGTATTTTTCCAAACTGGTCGGGCAGTGCAGCCTCATAAGGCAAGCACCTTATCTGGTCGTGGAAAAAATTCTGGCGGTACACGAGGATTTACGTAGCAGTTGGCCGGTACAGGGCACTACGGGTTACGAATTCACTAATCTGCTCAACGGGCTGTTTGTGGCTACCAGCGCCGCCGGGCGCATGGAGCGTTTGTATGCCGGCTTTATCGGAGAAGCTATTAATTTTGATGACCTGCTCTACCGTTCCAGGCAGCTTATCTTGAAGACTGCGCTGGCGGGGGAACTCAATGTGTTGGCGAACCTGATCTCAAAAATCGCCGAAGCCGACCGCCATACCCGAGATTACACGCTGAACGGATTGCGCTCGGCATTGGCTGAAATAGTCGCCTGCTTCCCCGTTTACCGTAGCTACATCAATGCCCGCGAGGTGGTGGTGGAAGACCGATATAACATTGATCAGGCAACGGCAGCGGCTAAACGCAGAACTACAACAGCAGATACCCGCATCTTTGATTTTCTGCGTGACGTGCTCACGCTTGCCGCAGCAAACGGGAAATCCACCGCGTACGCTGAGCAGGTACTCGGATTTGCGATGAAATTCCAGCAATTTACCAGCCCGGTTATGGCGAAAGGGCTGGAGGACACCAGTGCCTATATTTATAACCGCTTGCTGTCACTCAACGAAGTCGGCGGCGATCCGCGTCAGTTCGGCGTGACGCGCACCGCATTTCATCATGCCAATCAGCAGCGCGCAGAGCATTGGCCCCACGCCATGTTGACTACGTCCACTCATGACACCAAGCGTAGCGAGGATATGCGCGCTCGCCTCAATGTGCTGTCTGAAATACCGGCTGCCTGGCGGCTGGCGCTACGGCACTGGAGCGACGCCAACCGAAGCCTCAAACAGACGGTGAACGGGATGCAGGTGCCCACAGCCAACGATGAATATTTCATCTATCAGACATTGCTGGGTATTTGGCCGCCCGGTGAGCCTGATAAAAATGAAATGGCGCTATTTAGCGCCCGGATAGCGGAATATCTGGTCAAGGCGGTGCGCGAAGCCAAGGTTCATACCCGTTGGATAAACCCCAATACGGCGTATGAAGATGCAATCCTGACATTCGCCGATGCGCTAATTAATGCGCCTGCGGGGAGTGCATTCCTTACGGATTTTCTGCCTTTTCAACGGCGGATTGCGCGACTAGGACTATTTAACAGCCTGTCGCAAACATTGATTAAGTTCACTGTACCGGGTGTGCCGGATATTTATCAGGGCTGCGAATGTTGGGATTTCAGTCTGGTAGATCCGGACAACCGGCGACCGGTTGATTTTGACCGCCGCCAAACCCTGCTCAATGAGTTGCAGACACTTGCCACGCAGACACCGCATACGCGCAATGTTGGGATACGTTCCTTATGTGACACGCTGGAAGATGGCAGGGCGAAATTGCTGATCGTCAGCTCTGCGCTGGCCTTGCGGAAGCGCTGGCCGGAAGTGTTTCAGCAAGGAAGTTATTTGCCGCTGACAGTCAAGGGAAAACAGGCGGCTCATCTGTGCGCTTATGCACGGATTGACGGTGAACGTATGGTTATTACAGTGGTGCCGCGTTTCTTAGCGCGCTTGTTGGGTGAAACCGATAGCCTTCCTCTGGGAGAAAAGGTTTGGGGGAATACCTCAGTGGAACTGCCTTTTCATCAGCGAGATAAGCAATACACATGCGTGTTTACAGGAAAACGGCTGAAGCCTGAACAGAGGCTGTCCAGATGGTGCCTGTCCGCCGCGCAAGTGTTGGCAGAATTTCCGGTAGGGCTGATCATCGGTGAGAACGTACAAACCTGAGTCTGGTGAATGATGGAACAGCTGATTGCCACCCAAATCCGGGATTTGAGTCCACGGCTTTCTCATAAAGTAACTATTCAGCCCCTTGCTGTAGGGCGTGCCGCGCGCGCCATCAACGGACCGGCACGTTATCCGCGCGCCGGAGAAGGCGCGCGCGGCACGCCCTACGCGTCAGGCAAGGATCTGCCTATCGTTCCCACGCTCTGCGTGGGAACGATAGGTGAACAAATTGAAGCAGCAATAGTTGAATTTTTAGTGGTTTACTTGGAACAATATTTATGATCGAACAGATAGCTGCCGAATTAGTCAATAGCCGCCGATTTCCAATTGGGGCAGAGCGAGTACCCGGAAAAGGCGTGCATTTTCGTGTCTGGGCGCCTGAAAGAAAGACGGTAAAACTGGTCATTAATGCTCAGGGTGAAGAGGTTGATCCTCCTCATCCACCGGCCGAAATCGAACTGTCAAGTGAAGGCAACGGTTATTTTTCGGTCATTTTGCAAGAGACTTGCGTAGGAAGCTTATACCGATACTTGCTGGATGATGACCAGCAACCCTACCCCGATCCCGCCTCGCGTTATCAACCCCAAGGCCCGCACGGACCGTCGCAAGTGGTCGATACGTTAACGTTCGACTGGACGGATGCCGCCTGGACGGGCATTGCAGCCCAGGGCCAAGTCATTTATGAGATGCATATCGGTACGTTTACTCAGGAAGGCAATTGGCTCTCAGCGGCCAAAGAACTGCCTGAACTGGCCGCATTGGGCGTGACCGTGCTGGAGATCATGCCGGTGGCCGATTTTCCGGGCCGCTTCGGCTGGGGTTATGACGGCGTCAATTGGTTCGCTCCGACCCGGCTTTATGGAACCCCGGACGAATTCCGCTATTTCGTTAACCAGGCTCATGCCGTGGGTCTAGGAGTCATTCTGGATGTGGTATTCAATCATTTGGGTCCGGATGGCAATTATCTTGGCAAATTCTCCAGCGATTATTTTTCTACACGCTATCAGTGCGATTGGGGTGCTCCGCTAAATTTTGATGGACCTAACTCAGCCGCCGTGCGTGAGTATGTGCTTGCCAATAGTGCGTATTGGATCAAAGAGTTCCACCTTGACGGCCTGCGCCTTGATGCAACCCAACAAATTTTCGACAGCTCCGCTGAACATATTATTGCCGCAATCGTGCAGGCAGTGCGTAGCGCCGGGGCCCCGCGCCTTACCTTTATTATCGGCGAGAATGAGCCGCAGGATGCAAAACTGTTTTCGCCTACCGAGCACGGAGGTTTCGGCCTGGACGCGTTATGGAACGACGATTTCCATCATACCGCAATGGTGGCGATGACAGGGCGCGCAGATGCCTACTATAGCGACTACCGGGGTGTCGCTCAGGAATTTGTATCTACGTTGAAACGAGGTTTTTTGTATCAGGGGCAATGGTACTCATGGCAAAACAATACACGCGGAACTCCCGGGCTGGATATGCCGCCGGTCAAGTTTATCAACTTCATCCAAAATCACGATCAATTGGCCAATTCCGGCAGCGGCAAACGCGTCCACTTATTAACCAGCCCTAACCGCTACCGGGCTTTGACCGCCCTGTTCTTATTGGCTCCGCAGACGCCTATGTTATTTCAAGGCCAGGAGTTCGCCGCTACCAGTCCGTTCTTTTATTTTGCCGACCATAAAGATGAAATTGCCCAATTGGTGGCGCGAGGGCGTGCTGATTTTCTGGCTCAATTTCGTGCCCTGGCAACACCCGAAATGCAGGCCCGACTGCCGGATCCGGGCGACCCGCAAACATTTACCCATTCAAAACTGGACTTGAATGACCGCAATCTGCATAAGGACGAATATGCCTTGCACCGCGATTTGTTAAGTTTGCGCCATAACGATCCGGTATTTCAGGCCAGCCAACAAATCCGTCGCATTGATGGGGCGGTGTTAAGCCAGGATGCCTGGGTGCTACGTTTTTTCGGACAGACGCCGGCTAATGACCGTCTGTTATTGGTGAATCTGAGCCGGGATCTTCATCTGGTTCCGGCGCCGGAACCGCTCTTGGCTGCGCCTAAGGACTGTGTTTGGGATGCCATGTGGTTCAGCGACGATCCTCATTACGGTGGTATGGGCATGCCACCCTGGCCCATCAAAGGCAACTGGTATCTGCAAGGCGAATCCGCTGTTGTGCTGCATCCTGTTAACCAAGCAAAAAAGAGTGTTAACCATGAATAGTGATATTGTTATTCGAACGAATTGGACCGGGGATCTTGCCGAACAGGAAGAGTTACTGAAACGCGAATGGTTAGTCACGAACGGTCTTGGCGGCTATGCGTCAGGAACGATTTCGGGCGTACCTACACGACGTTTCCACAGCCTTTTAACCGCGGCGCTTTCTGATCCCCAAGGCCGTTATGTGATGCTCAATCAACTCAGCGAGTTGGTTCGGTTTCCTGATGGCAGCAGCCAGAAAATAGGCGGCATCGAATTGGTGGGCGGATCACTCGATCTATACGGTATGTCCAGTCTGCGCGAATTTCGCCTGGAATCCGGGTTGCCGGTATGGCGTTATGAACTGGCAAACCATGTGATTGAAAAAACAATCCTGATGCCTTATATGAGCAATACGGTTCATGTGGGGTACCGCCTGGTTTCAGGAACAGGACCGGTAAGGCTTAAGCTTCGTGTAGCCGTGCATTTTCGTCGCCATGACGCTTCTTTGACCGAAGGACTCCCCCTGGATTCCTACGATCTTAAAGCCTCTACCGGACGTATTGAAATTCAAGGGCTTTCAATACCGCCCTTACGTCTCTACGTCAATGGCGATAACCCGGCATTCACGATTGAAGCCAAACGCTTGAGCAACATTCTTTACCGTATCGAGGAACAAAGAGGCTATGAGGCTCAGGGCAATTTGTGGAGCCCCGGTTATTTTCGCGTTGATCTTGCCGCCGGTAAAGACGTCACTTTGATCGCTTCTTCGGAAAGCTGGGAAAGCATCCTGGCACTGTCTCCCGCAGAAACATTTCAGGCCGAACTGGAACGGTGTCAACGGTTGCTGACGGCGGCGCGTCCGGAAGTGGATACTGGCATGACCAAGCAGCTGGTGCTGGCCGCCGATCAGTTTATTATCGCTCCGATCGAGCGCGTTGCCGAAACGACGCGTGTCCGTGCAACCGGCGGCGATGTGCGAACTATTATTGCCGGTTACCACTGGTTTACCGATTGGGGACGGGACACCATGATCAGCCTCGAAGGTCTGACGCTGACAACAGGTCGGCATATCGAGGCGGGGCATATTTTGCGTACTTTTGCCCATCATCTGCGTGACGGCCTGATTCCCAACATGTTCCCGGAAGGTGAAAGCGAAGGCGTGTATTATACCGCCGATGCGACGCTCTGGTTTTTCCACGCGCTGGACCGTTATATCGAGCATACCGGAGACCGGGCGTTGCTCAAGGAATTACTGCCCAAACTGTTGGATATCATTGACCATCACATTCGGGGCACCCGCTTCGGTATTCACTGCGATCCCGGCGACGGTCTGCTGGTCCAGGGCGATCCGCGTTACGCATTGACGTGGATGGATGCCAAATTAGGCGATTGGATCGTCACACCGCGTCGCGGCAAAGCGGTTGAAATCAACGCATTGTGGTACAACGCGCTGCGTCTGATGGAGAAATGGATGCAGGAAGAAAACTTATCATCAAGCGCAATCGAGATTGCAAAGCACGCCGATCTTACCCGGAAAAGTTTTAATGAACGGTTTTGGAATGTAGAGACAGGCCATTTGTATGATGTGGTTGACGGTGAAAGCGGTAACAACGACCCGGCTTGTCGGCCTAATCAAGTATTCGCTCTATCGCTATCCCACCCGGTATTGGCTCAAGCGCATTGGCAATCCGTTTTTCAGGCTATCAAAGACCGACTGTTGACACCGGTGGGGCTTAGGACATTATCTCCGGATCATCCCGACTATAAAGCCGATTACCATGGTGACCTTCGCACCCGCGATGCAGCTTATCATCAAGGCACTGTCTGGCCTTGGCTGCTGGGTCCCTACACCGATGCCTGGTTACGCGTTTATCCCGAACAACGAAAAGACGCCCGCGACTTTCTTGATCAATTATTGAAGAGACATTTGCCTGAAGCCTGTATCGGCTCCGTCAGCGAAGTTTTCGATGCCGAAGGCTTATATACCCCCCGAGGGTGCATCGCTCAGGCATGGAGCGTAGCGGAGATCCTTCGTGTCTGGGTGAAAGTAGCTGAAAACCAGAAGCATGGTTAAATAAAGGTTCCATAGGTCGCTGGGCGGACACTTCCCGATTACCAATAATTTATCAATTTGTCAGGCTGGTTTTGTCCGCCAATCAGGCCGACATCACCTCTTGTAAATATTTGCGACAGAATCCAAAGACTACCCTGCTTGATGAGTTGAGCAACAATAGGAGAATGACTATCTATATAGAAACTAGAATTAAAAGCGGGAATCCACCAGAGAGTGGTAAGGGTATCAGGCTAGCCGTTTATCAAACTAAAGCCGGATTATGTGGCTCCCAAAAGGCCATAGAAGAGAGTCTTGAAGTGCTAAAAGAGGGTGCAAAAATTGCAAAAAACAGTTATGAAGCCCAAGTTATTAGTTTTCCAGAGCTTTTTTTAAGTGGGTATGCATTTGAAGATACTGATATTGCTCATAAACTTTGTATGAGTCTTGAAGATGTATCAAAAGAAATAGCGCCTATTGCAAAAAAAATAGCCATAGCGATTATTTGTCCGTATCCAGAAAAAGCAATGGTAAACAAAATAGACTGTTATTACGATGCCATGATTATTGTTGATAAAAATGGCAGGATTTTAAAAAACTATAGAAAAACACATTTATGGGGTACTGATGAACAAAAGCTTTGGACTTTTGGTTACGCTCATATATCTGAAGGTGAAGCCTTTAGCGTAATCAAAATAAATGATTTTCCTTTGGGAGTATTAAATTGTTATGAAGCAGAGTTTCCTGAATTGACAAGAATCCTGGTAACTAAAGGTGCAAAATTGGTTGTTATACCTACTGCGGCTGATATCAAAGCAGTGGTCTTGGGAAAATGGACGACTCAAACTTACCCGGATATTTCAAAAAACCTGATACCTGCGCGTGCTTTGGAAAATGAAATTTTTGTAGCCTATAACAACTATACGGGTACGGGTTATATAGAAAAGCAAGGTAAAAATGTTGATCAGATTGAATACTTGGGAAACAGTATAATTTCAGACCCTCATGGACAAATAATGATCGCTGCACGAAGAGAAGACGAAGTATTGCTGATTGCAGATTGTATTCCTGATGATTATCCACCTATACACCCTTGTGGTACAAATTATATAAAAGACAGAAGACCTTCTTTATATAGTGAACTTATAGCAGAAGAGATAGCGTATGACAATTGGACTTATCCAGTCCCTCCTAAACCTATCTATTAAAATAAATCAAGGGATATAAAATGCCATTAGTTCAAAAGAATTCAATAAAAGAAAACGAATCAGATGATATTTTTGCTTCATTTGATTTATCTGTCAGCGTTCCAAAATATAAACTTTCAAAAGATGAAATCAGTCCGCGTCATGCTTATCAAATAATACATGATGAATTAATGTTGGATGGAAATTCCAGACTAAATATGGCGACTTTCTGTTCAACCTGGTTAGAGCCTGAAGTTTATACATTGATGAATGAAACTATTGATAAAAATATGATTGACAAGGATGAATATCCACAAACAGCCGAAATTGAAGCCAGGTGTGTTCATATTGTCGCAGATTTATGGAATTCTCCTGATGCCGCAAATACCATAGGTTGTTCAACAATAGGTTCAAGTGAAGCAGCGATGCTTGCTGGTATGGCAATGAAATGGCGTTGGCGAAAAAAAATGGACGACTTAGGTAAACCGACAACCAGACCCAACCTTGTCACCGGTCCCGTTCAAATTTGTTGGCACAAGTTTGCAAAATATTGGGACATAGAGCTACGAGAAGTACCAATGGAAGGCAATCGATTAATTTTAAATAGTGCAGAAGTGCTAAAAAGATGTGATGAAAATACTATTGGAGTGGTACCCACTTTAGGTGTTACTTATACATGTCAATATGAACCTGTAAAAGAAATAGCAGATGCTTTGGATAAATTACAAGAAGAGACTGGACTTGATATTCCTATTCACGTAGATGCTGCAAGTGGTGGCTTTATCGCTCCTTTTATTGAACCTAAATTAATCTGGGACTTTAGAATACCTCGTGTTAAATCTATCAATTCTTCAGGTCATAAATACGGTCTCTCTCCTCTAGGGGTTGGGTGGGCAATTTGGAGAGAGGCTGACGATTTACCAAAAGATCTAATTTTTAATGTTAATTATTTGGGCGGAGACATGCCCACATTTACTTTAAATTTTTCAAGACCCAGCGGACAAGTGATCGCTCAGTACTATAACTTTGTTCGACTAGGGCGTGAAGGTTATCGTAAAATTCATCAATCGTGTTATGACACTGCCAGATATATTGCTGATGAAATCATAAAATTGGGACCCTTTGAAGTGATATATGATGGAAGAGGTGGTATGCCAGGACTTTGTTGGACATTAAAAAATGATAAAGCATATGGATTTGATCTCTACCATTTTAGCGAGAAATTAAGGAGTCGTGGCTGGCAAGTACCAACGTATTCGATGCCAAATGATAGAAGTGATTTGGTGATTCAACGTATACTCATACGACACGGGGTGAGTAAAGACATGGGTAAATTATTACTTAAAGATATGAAAAGATGCATTAAGCATTTTAAAGACAACCCTGTTCAAAAACCTTTAAATGAAAAAGAATATGGTGGGTATAAACATTAACAGGGCGTAAATAATTTCGTGTAACCACTTATTTTCAATGCAGTAGGATTCTTTAGGGAAAGCGCTTAATTAAAGCGCGTACTCCCCCTAACCAGTAAGACTCGGATATTTTTTAAAATTCCAGGGCAACAACGCTTCAATTTTTTCAAACGTATCGGCATATGGCAATGCCTTAAGTACGTGAGTTAAATAGGCGTAGGGTTCTAATCCATTGGCTATTGCCGTTTCAAAACGGTATATCATCGTCAAAATCATCATAAGCAGGCGGTGCTGGCGGCATGTTGCCAGCGTTATGTGCAGGCGCGGCTTGTTGCGGCGTATAGGCGGGTTTGGCGGCTGGCGCGGCATAAGGTGTTGCGGCGTGGTCGCCACCAAAATCACCGGTGCCTCCGCTACGGCTACCGAGCATATGCAACTCATCGGCAATAATTTCGGTCGTATAACGGTCTTGACCATCTTGCCCTTGCCATTTCCTGGTCTGCAAGCGTCCTTCCACATAAACTTGGCTGCCTTTTTTGAGGTATTCCCCGGCTATTTCCGCCAAACGGTTAAAAAAGATGACCCGGTGCCATTCGGTGGCATCGCGTCGTTCGCCGGTTTGTTTGTCTTTCCAGCGCCTCGTCGTCGCCAGGCTGATATTGGTGACGGCACCGCCCGCCGGCATGTAGCGGACTTCTGGATCGGCGCCCAGGTTGCCGATTAATGTTACTTTGTTGAGCATTGGTATCTCCGAAGGTTTTTTGTTAGCCCATGACAGTGGGAACTGCTGGTGGCTTTGGGGTGTCCTGTTTGCCGCAATGGATGAAGGTCGGCAAATACTGCTGCTATCTTCGCATCATTTGGCATTATTTTCTATTGGCAATAGGATGCTGCTGAATACGCCGCAGCCATAGCAGGGCTTTAGCCTTGACAACCGGCGCGTATTGTCCGGCTTTTTTTGCCAGCCGCACCAGCAGTTTAAGGAGGGTGAGGCCGATGCGGCAAAGCTGCTTTTGGAAGTTCTGGATGGCCGGACGCAACGCCGATAACTGGATGGGTCTGTCGTGCACCATGCCATGCCGGTGCAGCCAGCGCAGTAAACCGCTGATATAAAGCAGGGCAGGGCACAGACCCGTTATAAACCACAACAAGCGGCCAGTTGCACCGAACGCTTCGCCGGTATGTAACGGCCACATCCATGTGGTCAGTGTGGTTCCCCAGGAAAATGCGCCGGGATCGCGCACTTCCTTAATATGGCCGCTCCAACGGTCTATCCAGACCATCGTCATCGGATGTTTCTGGTTGATTTCGCCGCCTTGCCGTAAATTGACACGATAAGTGCCGGTATCGCCTACCGGTGTTGTAATCCGTCTGAGTGCGGCATGCGGAAACGGCCCGCGGGCGATAAACTCGGCTTCTTCCAAACGGACGGGGCGATTGTTGGGCCGTGCGGTGCTGAGGATGGCGGGGCCGCTATTGCCATGCCCCACATCCGGTGAACCTAATAGTGTTTCCAAGGCCTTAGGGTAACTCAGCTGCAAACCGGTAAAGGCCAGCAGTAATAGCGTTACCGCGCTCAAGAAGCCGACGAGCCGGTGCACATCGACGGCAAAGCGTATCATGCCTGCATTGTGCCGAATGCTGAAAGCTTGCCGGTATTGCCCTTTAGCGGGCCACCACAGATAGAGTCCTGTCCCGATAGATATCATCAGCAGGCCGCCTAACAGGCCGACCAGATTCCAGCCTAAGCGGTCCAGCCTGAGTTGAGTATGCAGATCCAGCAGCCACGTCATTGCCGTCTGTCCCCAGTAGCGGTTAGCCACCACTTCTGCCGTGTAAGGGTTTACCGACACCATCAGCGGCGCATAATATTCAAAGTAAGTCTCTTGCGGTTTCTCGTACCAGACCGTGACGGCCCTCTCAGGCGATTGCGGCATTTCCAGCGTCCACGCGCCGTAGCGTTTGGGGTGCGCGGCCTGCACCGCCGCCATTATATTGTCCAGCGATGGGTACTTCAGATCATGTCCTGAAGGGTCTTGCGGTGCTTTGATAAGGAGTTGCGGGTTCAGCAACTCATCAAGCTCCTCGCGATAAACGCTAAGGCTTCCGCTCAATCCGATCAATGCGAAAAAAAATCCGCCAGTTAAGGCAAGATACAAATGAATTTTAAGCCATGCCGCACGCGCGGGCAGTTGTCGGGTTGGGATGTGCATGGGGGCTAGGGGTGTCAGGAAAAGCGGCAATTATCCCATAGCGCGCCGATACTGTCTTGTGGTCAACGATGTGGGCGGTAGTGTTGGCCGTCTGGATGGTTGTTGTTGTAGTTGTTGTTGTGGTCACCGTGTTGATCATGTCCGTTGCCATGGTCACCAGGGCCGCCCTCATGGTGGTTATGTTCGGAGCCATGATCGTGGTCGCCATCATGATGTCCCCCCCAGTAGCCGGGATAGCTGTAGAAATGGCGCTGTGGCACTGGATAAGCATAATATCGGGGTCGCGGAGCGGGATAATAGTTATTGTAATAACGCGGCATCCCGCCATAATAGCTGCGCTGGACGACGTATCCGCTGCTATGGCTGACGTAAGCGGGATAAGCTGAATAATGAGCGGGATAATAAGCGCAGGCATTCAACACGATTGCCAAACTGCTTATCAATAACATTTTAAGGGGCAAGTACATGGCAAATCCTAAAGTAAGAAATAAAGTTGGTGCCAGCTTATGTCCAGCATGCTGAATACTGAATGAATCCGGTTTTTGAATGGGCTATAAACGCTATAAATCATGAAAGTCATACTTACGGAAAAACCTTCGGTCGCCCGCGATATTGCCCGCTGTCTACACATAAACAACAAGCACGATGGTTATTTTGACGGCAATGGTTATCAAATCACCTGGGCTTTCGGGCATTTGGTCGAATTGAAGGAACCCGATGAGTATCGGCCCGAATGGAAACGCTGGACCTTGGCGTCATTGCCGATTATTCCCGAGCAGTTTGAGTTAAAAGCCAAAGGCGATGCGGGTGCACAAAAACAACTGCATATTATCAAACGGTTATTCAACGCTGCTGACGAAATCATTTGCGCCACCGACGCGGGCAGGGAAGGCGAGCTGATATTCAGATATTTATTGTCATGGGCGCAATGTCAGCACAAACCGTTCAAGCGCTTGTGGATCAGCTCCCTGACCGATGATGCGATACGCCGGGGATTTGCCGGGTTGCGGGATGGCGCTGCCTACGAAGGGCTTTATCGCGCCGCCCGTTGCCGCAGCGAAGCGGATTGGATCGTCGGCTTGAATGCGACACGGCTATACACGCTCAAATTTGGCGGGCAGGGGGCTTTATGGACGATAGGCCGCGTGCAAACGCCGGTGCTGGCGATGATAGCGCAAAAAGACCGTGAGATTGCCGAGTTCGTAGCCCAGGATTTTTGGGAATTGCATAGCTTATATCGGGCTGCCGACTTCCAGTATACCGGCGGACGCTTCGAGCAAAAAGCCGATGCTGAAGCGCTTTGTACCGCATGTGTTGGCCATGATTTTGGAATCACTTCAGTCAAAGGCAAACAGGATACGGTATATCCGCCCTTGTTGTACGATTTGACCGACTTGCAGAAAGACATGAGCCTACGCTATGGTTTTACTGCCGAGCAGACCTTAAGTTGCGCCCAGCAATTATACGAAAAAAAGCATATCACTTATCCGCGCACGGATAGCCGTTACTTAAGTCATGATCTCAAGCCGTCGATAAAACCCTTGCTGGAAAAATTACGGCAGCATTTTAGCGCGCCTATAGCGGGGCTGGATCTTGACCAGCTGGTCTTGAGCCATCGCAATTTTAATGACGGTAAAGTCACCGACCATCATGCCATTATCCCGACCGGCAGTGTGCCGGGAACGCTAGCCGGCGATACCGGCAAGGTTTACGAAGCCATCGCGATACGCTTGATTGCGGCATTTTATCCGCCTTGCATCAAACAGGTCACGACGGTGTTGGGACGCGTCCGTGAGGCCAATATCAGCTTCAAGGCTAGCGGTACGGTCATCGTAGCGCCGGGTTGGCAAGTGCTGTATAAAAACCAGACATCCGAAGCCAAAGGGCAAAACCTGCTGCCAAAGTTTGTTGAGGGTGAATCCGGGCCGCAGCAACCGTCGGTCACGCAGGGCAAAACTACGCCGCCTAAACCTTATAACGAAGCGAGCTTGCTGGGCATGATGGAGTCTGCGGGCAAAACCTGCGATGATGAAACGCTTAAAGAGGCGTTAAAAGAAAAAGGCCTGGGAACCCCGGCAACCCGGGCAGCGATTATCGAAGTCTTAATCAAGCGCGGCTATGTGCAGCGGCAAAAGAAAATGCTGCTCAGCACCGAAAGCGGTCGCCATCTGATCGCCATCATTAGCGATGAGCGTTTAAAATCGGCGGCAATGACCGGCGAATGGGAAGCCAAACTCAAGAAAATAGAGCATCAGGCCTACGACCCTGAGCTGTTTATTACCAAAATTGTACAATTTACGCAAAAAATCAAGGATGCAGCGGATCAACCGCTTTATGACAGCAGTCGGCTGGGCGATTGTCCGTTGTGCCGACAACCGGTTATTGAAGGCAGAAAAGGTTATGGTTGCAGCGACTGGAAGAACGGCTGTCGGTTTGTGCTATGGAAACACTACTACGGCGTAACCGTTACCCAGGCAATGGCTAGTCAGCTGTTACAGCTATCCCGTACGCTCAGTGTCTATGCGATAAAGCTGGACGATGGTGTGGTGACGGCACAACTGACGCTTAATAAACTAGGCGAAACCAGCTACAGTGTTCCCCAACATGCCGCACGTCCTAACCAGGCTGCAAGTATTGCAGCTTGTCCGTTATGCAACGGCGCCATCGTCGAAACCACCAAAGCCTACAGTTGCAGTGAATGGCGCAACGGCTGCAAACTGGTCATATGGAAAACCATAGCGCATAAAAAAATCAGCCCTGCGACGGCTAAAAAATTGCTTAGCCACGGCGAAACCGGCCTGTTAAAAGGCTTTAAGTCGGCAAAAGGCAGTGAGTTTTCTGCCAAGCTGAAATTGGTAGACGGCAAAGTGACGCTGGAATTCGGTGCATCGTGAGCATTCCAGTCGTGCATTTTTCTTGGTCAGAAACCCAAAGCAAACGATAATAACGGCATTTATATATCAACCCAGAGGCAATAATGAGTAATGTATTCAGTTTTACCGGCGCTATAGGCAGAGATGCCGAAGTCAGGTATGCCCCGTCAGGTATGGCGGTATTAAATGTGACCGTTGCCAATAATATCGGTTTTGGCGACAAGCAACAGACACTATGGATCAATGTTGTCCTATTCGGAAAGCGTGCAGAAGGCTCTTTGCAAAATTATCTGAAAAAAGGCCAGCAAGTCTTTGTGTCCGGCGAATTATCACAAAGCGAATACAAGGCGAATGACGGCACGACCAAAACCAGATTGGAACTTGTAGCCAATGTTATTGATTTAATAGGCAAAAGAAACGAATCCAGCGCGCCACGGCAGGACTACCAACCGGCATCGCCAAACCGCCCCACCGCGCAGCAGCAAAACGTCAGCCACGATAATTTTGATGAGCCTTATGATGACGACATACCGTTTTAAGGACTTTGCTCTGAACCAACACAGGCTTAGTTAGCTTTATGTAGGGTACGCAACGCGTACCTTTACAAAATCATGATAAAAATCAATATAAAAGGTACGCGATGCGTACGGAAGCTTGTAGAAGCGTACCTTAACACAGTTTTATCATCTAAAAGCTGCTCGTCATCAAGCCTAAAACAGCATTCCAGACGAATCACGCCTCATCCTCTTCGTACAGACGGTAACCAATACCCGCTTCGGTCAGCAAATAGCGGGGGCGAGTAGGATCAGATTCGATTTTGTGGCGTAATTGCCCCATGTAAATCCGTAAGTAGTGGCTATGTTCGACATAGGATGCTCCCCAGATTTTTTCCAGTAATTGCCTGTGAGTGACGACGAATCCTGCGTTACGGACAAGTTCGCAAAGTAATCGGAATTCGATGGGGGTCAGGTGGACTTCGTGTCCAGCCATGAAAATCCGGCGTTTGGTCAGTTCTATTTTCAATTCACCGACTTGGAAAACCTCCAGGGTACCACCTGGAAGTTGGGCAACACGCCTGAGCATAGCCTTTATGCGGGACATCAGTTCGGCATTGCTGAAGGGTTTCGTCAGGTAATCATCGGCGCCATTATCCAGCGCTTGGGTAATATCAGTTTCTTGATTACGGGCCGAAAGTACAATGATAGGCAACTCGGACCACTTGCGTAGACGGCGGATAACGTCTTGCCCGTCGATATCCGGGAGACCCATATCGAGTATTAGCAAATGGGGTTGTCGGTTGCGGGCAATGATCAACCCCTCCCGCCCTGTTTCAGTAGCAAGCACCCGGTAATCCTGGTTTTCCAGCGTAGTGGCCAGCAGCAGCCGAAATTGCGGATCATCTTCAATGAGCAACAGTAATGGACGTAGCTCTTTCATGATATCAGTCTTTTTCTTCCAGGTTTATGGTGGGGGGGGCGCTCCAGAAATGCCAAATGCAACTGAAACATCGAACCGCCACCGCTTCGGTTGGTTACCCGGATGTCACCGCCATGAGCTTCCACGATGGCACGGCAGATGGATAAGCCCAAACCTACACCACTTTGCGCGCTTTCCGGATGAATGCGGAAAAATTTGTCAAAAATCTTTTGTTGTAAAGTATCGGGGATTCCCGGCCCGTTATCCGCCACGGTAATCGATAGATTCTGTGGCTCGGTTTCTACAGAAATATCGATGGGTCGCCCTGACGGTGAGTATTTGTCGGCATTATCCAACAGGTTCACCAATACCTGTTGCAGCAATACGGCATCGACATGGATCAACGCCAAGCCATCTGGCATATTGACGTTGACTTGCCTTGATTTAAGCTTTTTGTCGAGTCGGCGCAAGGCGCTACCGACAATTTCCTCAGGCTGACACCACTGCCGGTTAAGTA
The DNA here is from genome assembly GCA_030653435.1 of Methylovulum sp. Classification (GTDB taxonomy): domain Bacteria; phylum Pseudomonadota; class Gammaproteobacteria; order Methylococcales; family Methylomonadaceae; genus Methylovulum. The sequence goes on along the minus strand of JAURZI010000044.1, from coordinate 46,240 downwards.
TCACTTCGCCCGCTTCCAGTCGGGCCATTTCCAGAATCTTGGTGGTCAGTTCGGACATGCGTAGGGCTTCTTCATTGATTGCGCCTGCCAATCTTCTTCTACTGTACTCGTTCAAATGTTCGTCTGTTTCCAGTGTGCCTGCGGCGCTAATAATGGTGGCTAACGGAGTCTTGAGGTCATGGGAAATGCTACTGAGTAGAGAATTCCGCAGGGTTTCTTCCTGCATTTTCAAAGTTGTCTCCTTGGCTTGTTCCGCTAAGTTAGCCCTCTCCAGTGTATGCACGATTTGATTGACAAAAGTGTCCAATAGTTGGCGTTGTTCTGGAAGAACGATTCGCCGTAAATTTAGCGGTTCAAGCACCAGTACGCCGATAACACCTGCTGAACCGTTAAGGGGAACATACACCGACGTCTCGCCAGTTAAGGTGTCTGTGCCATTGCCCGCCATCTGCCCGTGGTTGAATACCCGGCGCGCTACGGCCAAGTCAGCGCCTCGCAAAGACATATACAAAGGCGGCTCATTGGGATAACGCACAAGTCCGTTACGGTCTGGAAACAACAGCGTGTTGCGTCCACCGAATTCGGCATGAATTTGGCGCACGCCGATTTCGATAATTTCCCGTTCCAAACGGGCTGCGGCTAATTCCTTGCTCAAGCGGTAAAGGGCAGACGCCCGCCGTTCACCGCGCTCGGCCATGCGGGCCTGATGGTGGACGTTTTCCGCCAGATTGCTGGTCACCACACCGACCACCAGCATTACAGCCAATCCGACCAAATTTTCAGAATCAGCGATGGCGAAAGAAAAAATGGGCGGCGCAAAGAAAAATGCAAAGGAGGCGGCGCTGGTCAATGATGCCAGAATAGACGACCAAAGACCGAAGCGTATGGCTACGAAAAAAACCCACAACAGATACACCAGCAAAATATTACTGGGCGTGAGTATGTCTCGAATAGACCAATCGATTGCAGTCAACGCTTTCAAACAAGATAAAAATTACAAATAAAGGTCAATTTGCACAAATCTGGAGGCATTTCGGACTTTTAAAACACACACTAAGGCCTGTTGGTGGGAATTGGGTCTTTTCTATAGCAAGATCTGAGCAGAAAATAAACCACCGGAGCCGCTATCGGCTTGTCGCCTGTTATTGTTTAGTTCGAGGTCGGTTGGCATTTCACCTGTTCGGGCTGCATTGCAAACAGCAAGTCGGCCAAGTCGTCTGCATGTTCCTCTTCCGCTGCGAGGATAGACTCCAGCAGGCGCAAGGTTGTTGGGTCTTGGTCACCGAGATACTGGATAAATTCGCGATAACTGTCGATGGCGATTCGCTCAGCTACTAGGTTTTCCTTAATCATGTCTACCAACGTGACGCCTTCCACATATTCGGCATGGCTGCGGCCTAGCAAACTTTCAGGTGACAAGTTGGGTTCGCCGCCTAGTTGGACGATGCGCTCGGCGAGCATATCGGCATGTTCCTGTTCTTCGTCCGAATGCAACAGGAATTCTTCGGCTATCGCTTTGGAATAAAGCCCCCTCACCATGAAGTGATGGCGACGGTAACGCAACATGCACACGATTTCAGTTGCGAGTGCATCATTAAGCATTTTGAGTACAGTCTCCCGGTCGGCGAGATAGCCAGCTGTTACTGCGCCTGCTTCGATATGCTGGCGAGCGCGTTGGCGTAAGGTTTGGATATCTGTCATCACGAATTGATTTTTCATAGAGTTCTCTTATGTCGCTTGTTAAATATTGATTATCTGCATCGCTGCGGTAATCAGGTTTTTTGTGGCATTAATTACACGGCGGGGCTCTTTGATAACATAAACAGAATCCCGACTACGGTTTGCTCATTGGAAGAATAATGTGCCACGCCATCAACTGGGTAATGGAAAAAACTTTCTTAGATTTATTGCTGATACGGGACATGACATTAACGGTAAAGCCCGCATGGGTCGGTGCGTTGTGACACATAAAGCCAGAAACTCGACAAACAGTATGGGTTTATTAACAGCGCGGGACTAACGACGTTATTGTGCGATACCGTACCGACGGCGCTTGTTTTTGTGGCTAGAGTGTGATCAAGGCTTAAACGCGGCCTTGGGGCTCCACTTTAACGCGTTTTTTGGGTCGAGACGGCTTATAGCGGTCTTGGGTCGTAATTATTGCCATAACACAGGACAAAATCTGATGAATCCATCAACCCAGTTTATAGGAACCATGCAAGCCTGCATAAAAGCTTGTTGCCATTGCCATAAGGTTTGCTTACAAACCGCCATGAACCATTGCCTGGAAGCTGGTGGCAAGCATGTTGAAGCGGAACACTTCCGCCTGATGATGAACTGCGCCGAGATCTGCCAGACTTCAGCCAATTTTCAGCTCAGTAGCTCCCATTTTCATCGTCAGGTTTGCAACGTTTGCGCCGAAATCTGCGAAGCGTGCGCTATTGATTGCGAGACAGTCGGCGGGATGGATGAATGTGTGGAAGCCTGTAGGGCATGTGCTGAAAGTTGTCGGCTAATGGCTGGCGTGCAGCACTAAATATATTGTCTACGATGGCCATTAATCAAAGACGGTTATGGTTTTCCGCAGGGGTGACGATAATGTTAACGGCCTGTGGCGAAGTCGCGCAGTTGCCGCTAGCGGCGGGCATAGGCGGTCATCCCAAACTGCCGCCGCCCAATCCGACTTTGATACCTACAGTGAACATTGCACAGGCTATAAGCTGGCCTGTCTATGGAAAACCCACAGCGGCGCCAGGGATGGCGGTAAACGCTTTCGCCACTGGGCTTGATCATCCCCGCTGGCTTTATGTGTTGCCCAACGGCGACGTATTGGTTGCCGAAACCAACGCACCGCAACACCCCGAAGCTAGCAAAGGTATCAAAGGTTGGCTCATGAAGCAGTTTATGGACAAGGCCGGCGCGGGCTCACCCAGTGCCAACCGTATTACATTGTTACGCGATACCAATGGCGACGGTGTGGCTGAAGTGCGGACAGTATTCATTAATGGGCTCAACTCGCCTTTTGGTATGGCGCTAATAGGTAATGATTTCTACGTTGCCAACACGAATGCGCTGATGAAATTTCCTTACCATAACGGTGTAACGCAAATAGTCCAGTCAGGAATCAAAATTCTCGACTTGCCGGCGGGGCCTATCAATCACCACTGGACTAAAAATCTTCTGGCTAGTCGGGATGGCACTCGGCTCTTTGTAACCATCGGCTCGAACAGTAATGTCGGCGAGAACGGCATAGATAATGAGTTGGGTCGCGCCGCCATTTGGGAAGTGGATTTAAAGAGCAAGTGCCATCGTATCTATTCGTCCGGCCTACGTAACCCGAACGGACTTGCTTGGGAACTCGATAACGGGACGCTGTGGACAGTTGTCAACGAGCGCGATGAAATAGGTAGCGATTTGGTGCCTGACTATCTGGCTTCGGTAACCTATGGCAGTTTTTTCGGCTGGCCTTACAGCTATTTTGGCCGACATTGGGACGAACGTGTGCAGCTTCAACGCCCCGACTGGGTCGCTAACGCAGACGTGCCCGATTATGCGCTTGGATCACACACAGCATCTATTGGTTTGGTGTTTTCAAAAAATACCGTATGGCCTGCACCGTTTAACAATGGCGCTTTTATCGGTCAGCACGGGTCGTGGAACCGCAAGCCGCGTAGTGGCTATCGGGTTATTTTTGTACCTTTCAAAGACGGCAAGCCCTTCGGAATGCCTGTAGATGTGCTGACAGGCTTTGTTAACGAAGATGGCGAGGCGTTCGGCAGGCCAGTGGGCGTTGTGCTGGACAAACAAGCGGCATTACTGGTTGCCGATGATGTCGGCAACAGCGTTTGGCGGGTGACGGCATCGCATACAACACAAAAAACAAATTGAATCCAACAACACCGGCCCCCAAGCGATGAACCTATTCACTAACAACAATTCTCATTATGGAAAAGTAATATAAATCAATTGGTTAATTGATAGTTATTATTTACTTGACACGTTTTCATCCGCAATCGTTGCCGATTTAACTAAAAATTGACTATTTTTTATACAGATGTACTAAACATAGAATAAGTCAAAATTTTATCTTATTGATTTTAAATGGTTTCCAAAATGAGAATTGCTGATTCACTAAGCACAGCAGCGTATTGTGATAACGATACTAAATTCAATAGGATGGAGACTAAATATGACCGCTTCCAATATTTCAACCACTGACCCATTTGGGTATGAGCGCGCTTTGACAAGCCCTTGCCCAGAAACCACGCAAGTCCAGTCAAGCGCCGTCTCTTGGGGGGCCATTATCGCGGGAGCCGCAGCAGCCGCTTCGCTATCGCTCATTCTGTTAATGCTGGGCATCGGTTTGGGTTTGTCCTCGGTGTCACCGTGGGCGTACAACAGCATCAGTGCATCGGCGTTTGGTATTTCAACTATTTTATGGTTGGCTTTCACGCAAATCATTACATCCGGCATGGGGGGCTACCTCGCAGGCAGGCTTAGGACAAAGTGGATTGCAGTGCATACCGATGAAGTCTTCTTCCGCGACACCGCACATGGTTTTCTGGCTTGGGCTGTTGCCTCACTTGCTACCGCCGCGCTGCTCACTTCAGTCATTGGTGCTATCGTTAGTGGCGGCATCCAGGTTGGCGCTGATGTCGCTGTGAAAGATCCAGGATCAATGAGATCTGACAGGATGAAACCAGAAAATGAATCACTTAGATATTTTGTAGATTCGTTGTTTAGAACCAACACCAATGTGGTTGCAACTACAGAGACTTTCCTCGAAGGGGCATTATCTGTAAGCACTACCCATCCGACCACTGCCGAACCTACATCCGAAGTTAGCCGCATCTTTAAAAATGCCATTCTGACGGGTTCATTGCCTCAGGACGATATGCGCTATGTCGGGCAAATGGTCGCGCAACGCACTCGCCTGACTCAACAGGACGCAGAACAACGCGTGAACAACACTTATGCACAATTGCAAACAAAGCAGCTTGCAGAAGAAACAACCGCGAAAAACGTTGCCGATGCGGCACGCAAAACCTCTGTTTATGCCTCGCTGTGGATCTTCATTTCGTTACTCATCGGTGCGTTCATCGCCAGTTTAGCGGCTATTTACGGTGGCCGGATGCGTGACCTGTAACCCCCAAATCGTCCCACAACCCGCTTCATTCAGGAGATAAGCTATGCGTTCAATACTTTTATATTTTCTCGGCATTCCCATTCCTATCATTATCCTCATTGCGTTATTCGTGCATTAGATGCTTGCATGCAGATTGGCGATTATTTCTAGGTTGTCAATCTGCATGAACGGCACCAGCAATTCTCATTATGGCACCCAGCGCCTAAAATAGCCGACCGATTCCCCAATTGAAGCCTATAATTGATATGAGTATCCCCTTTGGATTAAATGTGTTGACATTTAGTAAGGCCCGGTGGCGGGGATTAGGTCTTTGCTATCGCAAGATTTCAGCAGAAAATAAACCACCGGAGTCGCTATCAGCGACAACAATACCGACAGCGTCAATGCGCCAATCACGGCGACAGCCAAGGGCTGCAACATATCAGAGCCAGCGCCTATACCGTAAGCCAATGGTAACAAGCCTAAGCCTGCGGCTAAGGATGTCATCAGCACCGGACGTAAACGTCGCCGCCCAGAGGAAACCAAGGCTTGTTCCAGCGTGTCGCCTTGGTCAAGGTAGTGGTGCACGGCATCCAGCATCAAGATGCCGTTTTTTGCCACGACGCCTATGCCGATGATCGCGCCTAACAAAGACACGATATTTACCGATGTTCCGGTCAGATACCAGGCCAGCACCGTGCCGCACAAAGCCAATACCGAACCAAAGACGATGGCGATAGGTTCATAAAATGAGCCGAATTCAATCAGCAACACCGTGAACACCAGTAATACTGAAGCCAGCAGCACGATCAGTAAATTATAGAAAGATTCTTGTTGTTGCTGATACAGGCCGCCGAATTCCAGTACGCCAGGAGGCAAACTCGGATCGTTGCCGAGTTTGGCTTTGATTTCGGCAATGGCACTGCCTAGATCCCGGTTTTCCAGTCTTGCGGAAACGGCGACCAGTTGCCGTAAATCTTCGCGATGCAGTTGTAATTGACCGAGTTCGGTGACAATATCGGCGACTTGCGACAATTTCACCGTCCTGCCGTCCAGCGAGCGTAGCGGCAATTCGCGCAAGTCGGCAATTTGGTCACTGGCATAGCTGTCCATGCGGACGCGGATATTGACGACACGGTCGCCTTCCAGGATATATGACGCTTTTTGTCCGAGCATGGCGGTGCTGACCATCAAGGCCACGTCGTTGGTGGTCAGACCAAAACGTAGCGCGTCCAACGAACGCACTTTCAAACTCAGTGACGGGCCGGTGGTTTCCAGGCCATCAAAGGTATCCACGACACCGGCTATTTTGCCTAGCTCGGTTTCTATTTGCGGGGCTTTTTGCTTAAGCCATTCGACATCGGTGGAAAATAGTTTGATTTCAATCGGGCGCGGCGACCACGTCAAATCGCCGATCAAGTCATTGAGGATGCCGGCGAACTCCCAGTCCACACCGGGCACTTGTTCGATCAGTTGTTGCCGCAGTCCGGCGATAATCTCAGCCGTTTTGCGGGTACGGTCGGCTTTCAGCTTAACCAGAAAATCGCCGCCGTGCGCTTGGGAAATGCCTAAGCCTAATTGTGCTCCGGTGCGCCGTGAATAACCGTCCAATTCCGGCAGTTCGTGCAGCAGTTGTTCGGCTTGTTTAAGCTGGCGGTCCGTCTCGCTTAGGCTAGTCCCCCACGGGGTGTGATAATCCAGTACAAACGCCCCTTCATCCATAAACGGTAAAAATTCGCTTTCCAATCGCCCGTATAGCCAAATGCCCAAGGCCAACACCGCGCAACATCCCAACAGGACTTTCCCCGCTTGCTGTAGCGCAATACGCAAGGTTTTCCCATACCAATCCATTAGCCGCTCCAGCCTGTCAGCTTGCTTAGGTTTAGCCGGTGCGGGCGGGCTAACCGGCAACCACGAGGCTGCTAAGGCAGGAATCAGCGTGACCGCCAAAACCAGCGAAGTCAGCAGCGACAAGACCATCGTCAAAGATAAGGCACGGAAAAAATTGCCCGCCACGCCATCCAGAAACGCCAAGGGTATGAAGACCACGACCGGGGTTAGCGTTGATGCTAGCAACGGCCTGAATATGTCCGCCAAGGCTAGTTGCACGGCGGCCAGTCGCGGTGTTCCCTGGGTTGTTTTGGCGTGGATGGCTTCAACGACGACGATGGCGTCATCAATAATTAAGCCTATAGCGGCGGCAATTCCGCCTAACGTCATCAAGTTAAAACTCAGGCCCAGCACCCGTATGACGAGTAAGGTCATCAACACTGTGGCAGGGATTACCGTGGCGGCGATCAGCGTCGCGCCCCAGTTTTTAAGGAAAATATAAAGGATGACGACCGATAATATCAGCCCCAAAACAATCGCTTCCCAAACGCTTTGTATTGAATCGCCGACCAGCAAGGATTGATCGTAAAACACTTCGGCGTGCATGCCGGGCGGCAGGCTTTTGCCCAGCAAGGCCAGCTCTTCCTTGAGACGGCTGGCGATGTCCAGTGTGCTGCCGTTGGGTTGGCTGTATACATTCAGCAACACGGCGTTTTCGCCTCTGGCGGTGACAATATTGAAAACCGGTTCGGGCGCGCGTTCGACACGGGCAATGTCTTTGATACGCACCGGATGGCCGATGGCGGCGGGTATTGCCGCCATGCCGGGCGTAGAAACAACAGCGGTGATTGTCATATTTTCAATATCGGCCAGCGACTGCATACGCCCGTCGACAACGGTCAAATACAGCTGGTAATTCTCCTCCAACATGCCGGTCGGCGTGACTTGGTTGTTGCGGTTCAGCGCCTCGGTGACTTGAGCGAGACTCAGATTTACCGCCTGCAAACGCAAAGGGTCGATGATGACATGATATTCCGGTGCGCGTCCGCCGACCATGCCGACCCGTGCCACGTTCGGTATGCGTAGCAAATGCGGTTGTAGGTTATAGCGCGCAGTTTCCCAAAGTTCAGTCAACGAATATTTTGCTCCGGTCAAACTTAAGCCGACTACCGGAAACGCGGCGAAGGTTAACCGCCAAACAGCTCCTGTGGCAGTCGCAGGCAAAGATTTTTGCACCACGGCCAGGCGCCCTTGCACAAACAATTCAACTTGCACCATATCCGTCTGCCACGTGAAAAAGACATTGACTTCCGCCGTGCCGCGCCCGGTTTTGGAACGCACTGTGGTCACTCCGGGGATGTCTTTGACGGCTTCTTCAACCGGACGGGTGATGGTCGCCATCATTTCATTGGCGGGCATCACGCCATTGTCGATCAGAATGACGACACGCGGGAAATTGGTTTGCGGGAAAATAGACGACGGCATGCCCAGTGCGGCAAAAGCTCCTGCAAGACACAGCGCGATGCACAGAAAAAAGATCGCCTTGTGGTGGCGTATTGCAAAGGAACCGCTCATTTCAACACCCGGATACGCGTTTCCGAAGGCAAGCCGTAAGCGCCCTGGGTCACGATTGTCATGCCTGCTTGCAAGCCGCCACCGGATACTTCGATAAGATGGCCGTCGCGTAAGCCTGTGCTCACTTCGCGTTGTTTGGCTTGATCGACTTCGACGATGGCAATGCTGGGTTTGTTATCAACCATCACTATACTTTCAATAGGGACCGCCAAGCGATTTTGCCGCGTGTCCACGACGATGCGGGCATGCGTGAATTGTCCAGGACGGATGCAGCGGTTTTCCGGACAACTCTTAACGTTAGGGCTTGCGCGCACCAGCACCGTGTCGGTTAAGGGATCAATTTGCGGGCTGATGAAACTGAGCGTGGCGGCCTGTTGACTGTCCGTATTGCCGATGTTGATGAACACCGCTTGTCCTAAGCGCAAATCCGCGGCTTCAGCGCTGGGCACATGCAGCACAAGCGCCAGACGTTGCAGGTCAAGTAAATCTGCCAGCACGCTGCTTTGGCTGACGGCTTCGCCGACCCGAAAATGCACGGCGATTATGGTGCCGGATAAGGGGGCGGTAACAATCAATAAGGCCCGTTGGGTTTGGGCGGTTTGTAAATCGGCGCGTGCTGTTTCCAATAGTTGTTGCGCGTCGTCATATAATTTGCGCGAGATGGTTTCGCCTGGGTTGAGCTGTTGTTTGCGGGCAAGGTTTTTTTCCGCAAAATCCACGGCAATTTGGGCTTTGGCAATCAGGTCATCGGCGGCACGGCTGTCCAGTTCGAACAGCGGTGCACCTTTTTTTACCTGTTGGCCTTCTTCGCAAAACAGTCGGCTGACAATACCGGCGACTGGCGTGGCGATTTTCGCGTTGGCTGCGGGTTTGTTGCCGTTGCCGGGTTCCGGTTCGACCACGCCGTAAGCCATAACATACCGGTGTAAGGTGGTTTGGGTAATCGTGCCGGTTTGCACGGCGACTTCGGTGACGACAACAGGCTCGTCCGCGCGAGCCGTGTTTAGCATCACGACAAACAGGCATAGGGAAAGGGACGTTAGCCGACCTGCCGAAAAAATATTTTGCATGATAAGCTCCTGGTTCATGGCAATATTTTCCTGCGGGCAGGTGCGGACATGGCGGTTGCCGGTGCGTAGGTGATAGGCTGGCGCAAAGCCGTTTCCAGTATCGCCAGTGCTTGCTGGCTTTCCACTAACACGTCCAGACGTGCGCGTTCAGCGACAGATTGTTCCAGTTCGGCGATGGCGACGGCATGGGCATCAAGCTCACCGGCCTGCAATAAATCGCGCATAGAACGTAGGTTGGCTTTACGGTTCTGTACGGCTAACCCTGCTGCTTGCCAACGGGTACTTGATGCCAAGGCACTGGCATGGGCGCGGTCTATCTCGCCCAGGATACGCAACTGCAAGGCTTCAAAACGTACTGCCGCTTCCTGGCGTTTCGCCGTCATTTCAGCAATCGGCCCCTGGTTTTGGTTGAATACCGGCAATTGCAGTGCCGTCGCCCCCAGGGACCAGCGGTGTTCACCCACGTCAAAGGTATAGCCGGGATTGGCCTGTATGCTTGGGTACTGGTTGGCAATTTCCAATTGCAACGCCGATTGCGCCGCAGCGTAGTCAGCCAGGCTGGCCAATACATCGGGACGCTCGCGCAACGCCAGGGTTTGAAGCTGGTCAACCGGCACCGTATTCAAGTCAGGCCATTGTGTAAACACACTGAAATCGAGATTAATCCCGGCCAGTGCAACAACTGGGATGCCAATGGCGGCGGCTAGCAGGTTCCTGACGTCGGCAAGTTTTTTTTGTGCGCCCGTCAGCGCCAGACGGGTTTGATCCAGACCCAGTTGCGCGGCTAGCACATCAGTTTCGGCAATTTCCCCGGCGGCTTGCTGTTGTTGCAAATGCTGATCTATCTCCTGTTCCAGCCGGTATTGTTGTTGCAACAACAACAGGCTTTCTTGGGCTGCATAAGCATCCAGCATCGCCAGTCGCAGCCGTCCGCGCACCAGCCAGGCGGCATCGGCAATGCGTAACATTGCCGAATCAGACAGATGCCGGCTTTGATCGATGCGAAACCCGCGTTTACCTGCGGTTTCTATCGGAATGCTTAAGGCGCTGACGAATATCCACGGCGTGGCGGCGGCAAGATTGCTGATCCATGTCGGGGTCAGCGTCAGGTTGGGGTTAGGGCGTTGCGCTGCGGTGATACCGGCGGCGTCCGCCGTATCCGCCTGGGCACGGACCAACGCCAAATCAGGATGGTAAAACATTGCCGCCAGCGTCAACTTGTCTAAAGTCCACGTTGTCGGTGCCGGATCTTTATGCTGATGGTCGGCGCTATCGATAAAATGGCGTAGCGCGGCGTTATCCAAGGTGCGGGCTTCAAGCATTGCCGCCGAATCACCGGGATTAAGCGGGCGCTCCTGATATTGGGCGCAGCCACCCAGCATGAGAAGCGCCAGTAACAGGGGTTGTCGCATACGGGTCAGCATGTGTAGTAGGGGATGTTTAATGAAGATTGATAACCGTTCAGCGTTGCTGGGCGGGGAATGACAGCAGCACTTTAAGTCCAGGCCGGTTATCCAGCAGGGTGAGCGTGCCGCCATGCAGCTCCACTACTGCGACGGCAATACTAAGGCCCAAGCCGTTGCCCGATGTGGTGCGGCTTTGGTCCAGCCGATAAAACCGTTGCAATACTTTGCGCCGATAAGCTTCGGCGATGCCGGGGCCGCTGTCGGCAACCAGCAGTTCAATGTTATTGCCGGATACATGCAGACGAATTTCAATGTGCGTCTGTTCGGGCGTATGGACGATAGCGTTTTCCAACAGGTTAAACACCATTTGTGTCAGCAGTTCTTGGTCCCCATCCAGGATAATATCAGGGTCTATATCCGCACGGATAAGCTTGAGCTGCTCTTCGGCAACCGGGAACAACGCGTCGGTTACAGACCCGACAATGTCGCTGAAATTGACGGGCTTAAAACCGCTGCGCCGCGTCCCTGCTTCAATTTGGGAAATTCTCAGCAACGCGGCAAAGGTCGCCAGTATGGTGTCGGTTTCGGATAAGGCGCAGGCAATCTGTTCATGGTATTGCGCTTCCGACAGCGGTTTATGAAGTGCATTCTCCAGCCTGAATTGCATGCGGCTGATAGGTGTACGCAAATCGTGCGCGATGTCGTTGGAAACTTGCTGGACGTTTTCCAGCAAAGCGCCGATTTTATCCAGCATCAGGTTCAACAATAAAGCCAGTTTGTCCAGTTCGTCGGGGTTCTGGGCAACCGGTAGGCGGTGCTTCAGGTCACCCGCTATAATCGCTTCGGTTGATCGGGTAATGCCGCCGATTTTTTGCAGAAAGGCGCGGCTAAGATAAATCCCGCCGCCTGCACCCAGCATCAGCACCAGGACTATGCCTGATAGAAAGGCCTGGATTATCGCCTTCCCGGTCTCTTCAATATATGCGCCGGTATCGCCGACACCCAGCCAAATCTGCTGAGGCAGGGCGATGACATAGATATACAGCTTATCATTGCCGGTGGCGTCCGGCACGGCTAGCCTATGGGTGAGCTCTTGCCAGCCGGCCTCCGGTTTGATGTTTTTTAACGTACCGGCCAGCAGCCGACTATGCGGGCCGATAAGTCCGAACAGATAAGCCGCTCCGCACTCGTCTTCGGCTATTTCCTCTATCAAGCCATTGAGCCCACCGGCATCATATTCGGCTTTCAGGCGATTTGCTTCCGTCTCAATGCCATTTTTAAGTTGTTGTTCCAGGGAATGGACAGTTAATACATAGACACTTGCGCCTATCACGATAAAAGAGCATACGAACAGGCCCAGATATAAAACCGAAAGTTTAAAGCTGGTGGTGCCGAAAAGCTCAGGTTGTTTCATGGATGATATAGCCGGCGCCACGCACGGTTAAAATCAAATCAGGTTTGCCGCCTGCATTCAGCTTGCTGCGTAAACGGCTGATATGGGTCTCGACCATATTGGTTTTCGGGTCAAAGTGAAAATCCCAGACATTTTCCAACAACATCGTGCGGGTCACGACTTGTCCAGCATGGCGGGCCAGATATTCCAGCAAGCGGAATTCGGTAGGCTGTAACTCAATGATTTCGCCGTCACGTTTAACAGCCCTCTTTAGTAGATCTATAGTCAAGTCCTGCGCCCGCAAGAGGTTTATTGTCATGGTCGCCCTGGGCCTGCGTAATAGCGCATGGACACGGGCGGCAAGCTCGCTGAAGGCAAACGGTTTGACCAGGTAATCATCGGCGCCGGCATTCAGACCTTCAACGCGGTCGTCGATGCCGCATAGGGTCGTCAGGAATAATACAGGTACCGTACAGCCTGTACTACGCAAGGTTTTGACCAGCGTCAGACCGTCAAGATGGGGCAGCATCCTGTCGATAACCAGCAGCTCATAATGGCCCTCTTTAACCAGCAGTAAACCGCTCAGGCCATCGCTGGCCGAATCAACGGTGAAGCCGATTTCTTTTAGCCCGTTGACAAGGTATGCCCTGGTTTCGGCATCATCTTCAATAATGGCTATTTTCATATCCAGGCAAGGTGTCCACTGTTGGTCGTATTAAACTCTGCTTTCACTGCATTCAGCACATACCGGTTTTGGCTATGCCATGACCTATCGTAGTATCCGTGGTTGTCACTGATATATTAGACAATCTTATTTGAGATACAGCATATCCTGCACCGCATTACGGTTTGCCTACTGAATCTATACCATTTTGTAATCATTAGGCAGCATCTTATAACAACGCTAGGCATATAGACGCCGACACTAAGTGTTGGCATAGGATTGACGGCTGAAAGTGGCTCAGTCGTAGTCCGACGAGTCTAGCCGAAACGAAGACGGTAACTTTTGAAATTTACCGATAGGCGCTTATTTTTGCTTTTGGTATGTGCCGATTAATTCGGCTTTTGCCAAAATATGCCCTTGCATGGCTTGCTCCAGTTCAGCTTTAGTCGGTGTCCCCGAACTGGCAGGTAGCTCTATATCCAAAGCATACAATTTATGGACATAACGATGGCGTCCAATCGGTGGGCAAGGGCCGCTATAGCCGGTTTTTTTCCAATCATTTAAACCTTGCCCCGTGCCCGTTGGTAAAACCTTTACCGCTTCCGCTAATCCGGTGCTATGGACGGGTAGGTTATATAACACCCAATGTACCCACGTTAATTTAGGTGCGGCCGGGTCGGGCGCGTCAGGATCATCGACAATGAGCACCAAGCTTTTGCTGGCTGCGGGTATGGGTGACCAATTGATGGGTGGCGACAAATTAGCTCCGTCACAGGTGTAGGGACTGGGGATTTCAGCCTGATGTTGAAACGCGGTGGATTGTATGTACATGGCTGTGTCCTTTGTTTCCGCTTGCACAAAATATGGAATTAATAGGGCTGTTAAAATAACTATCGGTCTTGTCATGACATTAACACCTTAATTGTGGATGGGCAGGGATATGTTCCGAACGGCTAGGTTTTCGATTTTTGTAAGTTAAAGCCCCATCTTTACGAGTTCGACTCATTGCCAGAGGTCATTATTCAGCCTTTCCCCACCGTAGGTCGCGCTGTGCGCGCCATCGGCGGTTCGATACCGGGAAAGGCGCGCGCGGCGCGCCCTACGTTTCGTGTGACGGTAGGCGTTGCCTGTTTTCAAAACTTAGACGTTTTCTCAATCAGATGGGAGTAACTATCCCACGTCATTGGAATTTGCACGGGTTTATATAGTGTGCGGCCTAAACCGGTGTCCACGTTTAGATGTCCATTACATATTATTATAATGGTTATTACAATGGCCGCTTTATTTGGTAAGATTGGGGGTGACACCATCCCTAACATCGAGGCGATACAACATGGAAAAGCAATCTAACTACAAGCTGGACAGTGATTCAATAAAAATTACTGAGGCAAATCATCACGATCCTTTTTCTGTTTTGGGTCGCCACCCGCACGAAAATCGGGTTAACGTTAAAGTTTATTTGCCCTATGCGGAATCCGTCCGTTTTGCTGACGGTGGTGCAGAAATCCCCCGGATAACGGGTACCGATTTTTTTGAATACACCGCGCCAGCCAACGAACTGCCTGAGCATTATCAACTGGCCTGGATAGATAAAGACGGCGGCGAGCATTGCCATTACGACCCTTACGATTTTGGCGTGCAATTGCCGGAATTTGACCGGCATTTGTTTGCCGAAGGCAAGCACTGGCATATCTACCAGAAAATGGGTGCACATCTGCATACCGTAGACGACATAACCGGTGTGCTGTTTACCGTATGGGCGCCCAATGCGGGCCGGGTTAGCGTAGTCGGCGACTTTAACCGCTGGGACGGACGCTGTAACCCCATGCGTAGCTTGGGCGGCAGCGGTATTTGGGAACTGTTTATCCCTGGCTTGGAGGTCGGTTGTTTGTATAAATTTGAATTGTTAAACCGCCAAAGCAATGAGATTTTGAGCAAAACAGATCCTTATGGACAACAGTTTGAATTACGGCCCAAAACTGCCTCGATTGTGGTGCAAGAAAATAATTATTCCTGGCAAGATGAGGAGTGGATGATACGCCGGAGTAGCCATGACTGGTTGCATGAGCCGATGTCGATTTATGAAGTGCATCTGGGCTCGTGGCGGCGCGGCGATCTCGACCAGTTCCTGAATTACCGCGACCTGGCTGACCAGCTTGTTGCTTATGTCAAAGAATTGGGCTTTACCCATATTGAATTGATGCCTATCACCGAACATCCGCTAGATGCTTCCTGGGGTTACCAAACCACCGGTTATTTTGCGCCGACCAGCCGTTTCGGCACACCGGATGACTTTCGTTATTTTATGGATACCTGCCACCAGAACATGATCGGCGTGATCCTGGATTGGGTGCCCGCACATTTCCCCAAGGATGCCTTTGCGTTGGCCCGTTTTGACGGCAGCGCGCTTTATGAGCATGAAGACCCGCGCAAGGGCGAACATCGGGATTGGGGCACGCTGATTTATAACTACGGGCGTAATGAAGTCAGAAACTTTCTGTTGTCTAGCGCCGTGTTTTGGATGGAGGAATTTCATCTGGACGGTTTACGCGTGGATGCGGTCGCTTCTATGTTGTATCTGGATTACTCCCGTGAAAAAGACGACTGGGTCCCTAATATTTATGGCGGCAATGAGAATCTTGAAGCTATCGATTTTTTCAGGGAACTCAACACGATTACCCATCAGCAGTTCCCCGGCACGGTTATGATGGCCGAAGAGTCAACCGCTTGGCCACAGGTCACAAGGCCTACCTGGGTTGGGGGCCTAGGTTTCTCGATGAAGTGGAATATGGGCTGGATGAACGATATTCTGGAATATATGCAAGAAGATCCCATCCACAGACGCTTTCATCATGACCAGTTGACTTTCGGTATGCTGTACGCTTTTACCGAGAATTTCACCTTGCCTTTTTCGCATGATGAAGTGGTCCACGGCAAAGGCTCGATGGTCAATAAAATGCCCGGCGATGAATGGCAACGGTTTGCCAATTTACGTTTGCTTTATACGATGATGTTTACTTATCCGGGCAAAAAACTGCTGTTCATGGGCTGTGAATTTGCTCAGGGCACACAGTGGAATTTTAACCAGACCCTGGACTGGTATGTACTGGAATACCCGCTACATCAAGGCGTCCAAGCGTTAGTAAAAGACTTGAACAGCCTTTACCAAGCGCAGCCGCCCTTGTACAAACTGGACTTTGTCCATCATGGCTTCGAGTGGATAGACTGCCATGATGTCGCGCAATCCGTCATCAGTTATCGCCGTAAAGATGGCGACCAGGAATTAATTATTGTGCTCAGTTTTACGCCGGTGGTCAGGGAAAATTACCGGATTGGCGTGCCTGTAGCCGGCAGTTATCAGGAGGTATTTAACTCCGATTTAAGCGGGTATGCGGGTAGCAACGTCGTGAATGGCGAAGTTATTTCTGAAGCCATTCCCTGGATGAATTTGCCGCACTCTATTAACCTGACCCTACCGCCACTTGGCGGGCTTATTCTAAAGCTGGCTTAAATCTTATCGTTAGGCAGTGTCGGGGCGCGCTTGTTATGTCTGTAAAGCCGAACGTTACGGCCTAAAGCGCAAGCGTGCAAGCACAGGGTCGTGATCCGACATGGGTTGCCCGTTTTTGAGCGGTCGCGGGTCTATAAACCATATTTCGGCGGCCACTTTACAGGGGCCGCCGGCGAGAATATGGTCTATACGCTGGTTGGGGTGCAGTTTTGCCGCAACCGGCGGTAGTTTAGCCAGCGTATAAGCATTATGTAAAAGCGGAGGGTTGTCATCGGCACCGGTAAACCGGCGATAGCGTTCGGTTGTGGCGGTGGTATTAAAATCCCCGGTGACAATCATCGGCAAGCCTTTTGCCAGAGTGGCAATCTGGTCGTGGAACAATGTTGCACTCGGTTCCTTATTGGCGCTGGCGTTGTCAAAATGGGTGTTGACGAACATAAAGGTAAATCCGTTGTTTTTTTCGCGTAGCATTGCCCAGTTGACATAACGTATCATTGCCAAAGGCCGAAACCCGAAGCTCATAGGTAGCTTAGGGTTGGGGCCCAGCCAGACCTGGCCGCTGTCCAATAATTCAAATCTGGCCGTCTTGAAGAGCAGGGCGGCATCCCCGTACTGAAAATTACCCAGATGATAGCTGACCAGTGTGTATTGCGTTAAAGGCACAATAGTGGCGATATCTTTATCGGTATGGGTTTCTTGGAAGCCGATTAAATCGGCTGCATAGCCGGCGATGCGTGCACGGATTTCAGGTAACCGTACTGACCACGGCAAAGCGCCGCCGGTACTGCCACCACGAAAACGCGCCGCCATCGATTCAATAAATTCTGAACCATATTCGACATTATAGCTGAGGACGTTGATGGGGTCGCTGGTGCAGTTGTCGGCACCTGTGACTGTCGGCAGATCCCGCGCCCAGTCTTGACCAGAATATGCCGCCAGATACTGTATCCCCTGATAGCGTATGAACGCTGCTACAGCAAATAATAACGACGTGACAAGGGCAATTCGTTTCAACCAACGCGACATGGGGTTCTCACAGGATAATTATGCGGGTATGTGTTTTGCAATGTAGATTGGAGCCAAGGTAAGTCGTCATAACCGATAATGCCCCTGATATTCGATTTCCAGTATAAGAGCATTACTGGATTCAACAAAATCAAATTGCTGGATTCAGTGCAGTTGGCATGAGCTTTGTTGCCGGGAATATTTCCTTTTTACCGGCGCGTCCTATGGCGGGCCAGATGATTTAGCTAAGATGGGCTATTTCTAAGCTAAGGTCAGGTCATGAATAAACTGCTTTTAAACACATTAGGCTTGCTAAGTTTATCGGCGGCAAGCCTGTCTGCAGCATCTGAAGAACGGCAAACGATAACTATGGATGCGGTTGAAATTATCGGTGTAACGCCTGTGCAAGGCGGCGGCGTTGCTGCCGACAAAATTCCGGCAGCTGTGCAAACCGTCACGTCGGCACAGCTGGGGTCATCGCAAAGCATATCCTTGGCAGATTATATCAACCGCTACCTGGGCAGTGTGCATATTAACGAAGCGCAAAATAACCCGCTGCAACCTGATGTATATTATCGGGGTTTTGTCGCGTCGCCGCTCATGGGCATGCCGCAAGGCTTATCGGTTTATGTTAACGGCGTCCGCTTTAATGAACCGTTCGGCGATTCGGTCAACTGGGATTTGATTCCGCCCGGCGCGATAGATTCGACGACTTTGCACGGTGGCTCTAATCCTGTTTACGGCTTAAACAGCTTGGGCGGCGCTATAGCAATAAAAACCAAAACCGGGTTTTCTGCGCCGGGTCACCAATTGGAAGTCTATGGCGGTTCGTTTGACCGGCATTCGGAAGAAATTACCAGTGGCGGGAATAATGGCAGTTGGGGTTATTTTGTTGATTTGCGTAGCTTTGATGAGCAGGGTTGGCGTGATTTTTCGCCATCCTCGGCAAAACAGGCGCTAGGTACTTTAAGTTGGCAGGGTGATAGAGGCGGTTTGGACTTGACGGTGGCGACCAATGACAACGATTTGCGCGGCAATGGCGCGTCGCCAGTGCAATTATTGGCACAAAACCGCAATGCCGTATTCACGCATCCCGATCAAACCATTACCCGACTACTGTTTACCGAATTGGCGGGCAATTATGCGTTATCCGATACTATTGAACTCAGCGGAAATATGTATTACCGCCAGAACCGTATGCACTCATTCAATGGCGATAATAGCGACTATGGCGAGTGTTCATTTGATGACGCCTTGTTGTGCGATGGCGAGGATGCGATGGTTATTGACGTCCAGGGTAATGAAGTCGGTTTTAATGACAGCGTGGATGGTGCCACCAACAATATCAGCACTACCCAAATGTACACACGCGGCGGCACCGTGCAGGCGACGTTTGCCCAGGACTGGTTTGCCCACGAAAACAGCCTTACGGTAGGCAGCAGCTATGATAATGCCGATGTGCATTTCGGCTCTGACACCGAGTTGGCCGCCTTGACCGAAGACAGAGGCACAGTAGGCAGCGGTGTCTTTGTTGATGAATCCAAAGTGAGACTGCATACCCACGGCGAAACAGTCGGTGTTTTTATCACCGACAGCTTTTCCATCACTGACCGGTTGACCGCCACTATCGCGGGTCGCTACAACCATGTTGATTTGGCGTTGACGGACAAATATATCAATGACCCGGACAAAAACCTGAACGGCCGGCATGTCTTTGAGCGCTTTAACCCTTCCGCAGGATTGACTTATCAAGTCAATCCCAATGTCACTGTATACGGCAGTTACAGTGAATCTTCACGCGCGCCCACGGCCATGGAATTAAGCTGCGCCGACCCAGAGGCGCCTTGCAAACTGCCTAATTCATTCGTCGCCGATCCGCCGTTAAAACAAGTCGTCGCGAACACTTTTGAGACAGGTTTTAAAGGCCATTTAACCCATTTAATTGCGCGGGGCGACGGGCAATGGAACCTGGGATATTTCCACACGACCAATAACAACGATATTATTTTCCGTCGTGATTTTTCCAGTAACCTGAATAATCAAGGCTATTTCAGCAACGTAGGGCAAACTGTGCGGCATGGTCTGGAAGCGGGCGCTAGCGTCACTTATCCACAAGTGTTCAGCAGCATTGACGATTGGCATTTTTCAACGAACTACACCTATCTGGATGCCACTTTCCTGGATAGCTTCGGTGTGCAGAACCCATTCGATGAAGATCAAATCCTTGCAGTAAAGCAAGGCGACCGGATTCCCGGCATACCCGAACATCTGTTTAAGTGGTCTGTCGGCGTCGATTTGTGGCGACAAGTGTCGCTGGGCGTTAATGGTTTGTACAACGGCGACCAATATTTTCGCGGTGATGAGGCCAATGTTTCAGCGCCGTTGGATGGCTATTGGCTATTGAATGCCACGGCTGAATATAAGATCAACAAGCATTTTGCCGTATTTGGCAAGCTCGATAATGTTTTTAACAATAATTACAGCTCATTTGGCGTTTATGGTAATGCCTCTGAAGTGCTGGGCGATGCCTTCAACAACGGCCGTTTTATCTCGCCGGGCGCGCCACGGGCAGGCTGGATAGGCGTGCGTTTGAGCATGTGAGTGGTGCGCTTTATGTGGTGGCTTCATAATGCAAAAATAGCTTTATTTTTTTAATGAGAATTGTTACTATTTGCAAAAGATTGCTAATTCAGGAGATGCTCCATGTATGTATGCGTTTGCAAGGCAGTGACCGACACGCAAATAAAAAACGCCATTGGTGAAGGGGTTTGTACGCGCAAGCAGTTGTTTCAATGCTTTGGCGTAGGCGGAGATTGCGGAAAGTGCAATAAGCAGCTCAGGGAATTGTTGGGTGACAATTTGCCTAAACAACCTATAATGCAATCAGCATCAAACCAACCTGTCCTTAACGCATATTAGATCAAGAGGGTTCTTATGAAAGGCGATACTAAGGTTATTGAATTTCTTAATAAAGCGCTAACCAATGAATTAACCGCAATCAACCAGTATTTTTTGCACGCACGCATGTACAAAAACTGGGGGTTTAAAAAACTCAATGAAAAGGAATACCACGAATCTATCGATGAAATGAAGCATGCCGATCAACTTATTGAGCGCATATTGTTTCTCGAAGGACTGCCTAATCTGCAAAGCCTTGATAAATTAATGATAGGCGAACATCCCAAAGAAATGCTGGAATGTGACCTAAAACTGGAGCATGCCGCCATACCCTTGTTGAGGGAAGCCATCGCCTACTGTGAAAGCATTAAAGATTATATCTCCAGGGATATTTTCACCCATATCCTAGACAACGAAGAAGAGCATGTGGATTGGTTGGAAACCCAGTTTGAATTAATCGCCCAAGTTGGAATACAAAATTACTTGCAATCGCAAATGTAAGCCTCGTCTTCAGTCTAATCCTTCGCCCGCTTTTATCAATCGATGATGGCGGGTCGCAATGTAGATTCCGTTCTACAACGCTGATTAAAATCCTCAGCGCACGATTTATCTTACACCTACGCCTAATAGACCTGTTGGTTTTCACCAGCAGTCGAATCCTTTGGACTAAACGGGCACGGCTATAATGACCGGCTTTGCTAGTGCTCAATATAAGCGGCATAAGCAAAGTTTGCGTGATGGTTCTTTACTACGGCGTCCGGTAGTGCCCAAGGATGATGGGACATCATGATAAAAAACTTTTGTATTGAGCCGATCCATTCCGTTTTAATGCGTTTTTCTATGTTAAAATCCTAGCGGCTTTGTAGGTAATTAATCGGAATGTAAGCCGAATAATTAGCTAAGCCTAAATAATCCATAACACTATAAGGTTTGAAACAATGCAAGTATTAAAAAAAATCATCATTTCCCTTATTTTCGCCGCAGTATCTTCAACTGCATTTGCGGAAGCAAAAGGTGAAGCACAAGTCACTGCCGCAGCTGAAGGCACTATTGCTAAAATAGAAGAAGCCATGAGCCTTGTTGAAAAAGGTGGCAGTAAAGAAGAAATCATCAAAACAATCAATGACGCCCGTCAGCTGCAAAAGGAGTTTCGTTACGAAATAACTGAGCGCCAACGTCAAAAAGCAAATGATAAATTGAGAATAGCCCGTGATGCGTTTGAAAAGGGTGAATTACAACCTGCTGAAGCAAAATTACGCGAAGCGTTGGCCGGTTATATTGAAATGAAGGCTATTTACGACTCAAACCACAAGTAACACACGCTTTATAACTGACAAAGCGCGGCTGTTTAGGTAGTATATCCCCTTTTTTTGTCCTGGATTTACGTTCCAGCTTACAACCAAAGGAATAAAGCATGTCCCAAATCGTCGTTTGTGCACTGTACAAATTTGTCACGCTAGAAAACTTTCAAACATTGCGGCAACCGTTGCACGATGTGATGGAAGAAAACCAAGTACGCGGTACGCTGTTATTGGCCCATGAAGGTATAAATGGCACTGTCGCAGGTTCCCGTTACGCTGTAGATACTTTGTTGGATTGGTTACGTAACGATCCGCGGCTCAGCGATATCGACTATAAGGAATCCCATACTGAACACATGCCTTTTAATCGCGCCAAAGTGAAACTCAAAAAAGAGATTGTCACTATGGGTGTCGAAGGCATAGACCCCAAACGTGTTGTCGGCACTTACGTCAGCCCAAAAGACTGGAACAAGCTGATTTCAGAACCCGATCTGATACTGGTCGATACCCGCAATGATTACGAATATAAAGTCGGCACCTTTAAAAACGCACTGAACCCCAACACCGTAAGCTTCCGTGAATTTCCCCGCTATGTGCAGGAAAACCTAAGCCCCGAACGGCATAAAAAAGTCGCTATGTTTTGTACGGGCGGCATACGCTGCGAAAAATCAACTGCGTTCATGAAAGAGCAGGGATTTGCCGAGGTTTACCATCTTAAAGGCGGAATCCTAAAATATCTGGAAGAAGTCCCCTCCGAAGAAAGCATGTGGGAAGGCGAGTGCTTTGTTTTCGATGAGCGGGTGACGGTCAACCATCAACTTGAAAAAGGGCAATACGAACAATGTAATGCTTGCCGCATGCCGATTACTGAAGCTGATAAGGTCAGCGACAAATACCAGCACGGTATTAGTTGTCCACATTGTTACGATATCGCCAGTGCTGAGCAGAAAGCCCGTTTTGCAGAACGCGAAAAGCAAATGCAATTAGCCAAGCAACGCGGCGAAGCGCATATTGGCGCTGATGCGGCAAGGGCGCTGATCGCCAAGCGTGAAGCAAAAATACGGCGACTACAGGCCTTGCAGCAACAACAAGAAAGACAACAACACCTATAAAGCCGATGGGGAAATGTGCTTGGGCATTAGCCAGTCCACTGGAAGAACGCTACCATGATTGCGAATGGGGTGTTCCTGTGCATGATGACCGCCTGCTGTTTGAATTTCTGATCCTCGAAGGCGCGCAAGCGGGTTTAAGCTGGGCGACTGTCCTAAAAAAACGCGATGCTTTCAGGGCGGCCTTCGATAACTTTGATGTTGTCAAAGTCGCAGGCTATGATGATATTAAAATCAATGCGTTGCTAAACAATCCAGGCATTATTAGAAACCGTTTAAAAGTACAGTCAGCGGTCGGCAACGCACAGGCATTTATAAAAATCCAGCAAGAATTCGGTAGTTTTGACCATTATATTTGGCGCTTTGTTGACGGCAGGCCCTTGCAAAATCATTGGCAACACAGACAAGATGTTCCTGCCAACACGCCGGTATCCGACGCCATGAGCAAGGATCTGAAAAAGCGCGGTTTTAAATTTGTCGGCACTACGATCTGTTATGCCCACATGCAGGCAACAGGGATGGTGAACGACCACACCATCGATTGTTTCAGGCATCGGCAATTGCAAGCCTCTGAGGAGTAATCTTATGCGTTATCTACACACTATGGTTCGGGTACATGACCTGGAAGAATCGCTGGATTTTTACTGCAATAAGCTGGGCTTAATTGAAAGCCACCGGCAGAGCTACGACAGCGGTCGTTTTACCCTGGTTTATCTCTATGCACCCTTGGATGCCGGGCAAGCTAACGTGATGCAAGCCCCGTTACTGGAATTGACTTATAACTGGGACGTCGGAGATTATGCTGGCGGCCGAAATTTTGGGCATTTGGCGTTTGAGGTCGATGATATTTATCAAACATGCCGGAAGTTGATGGATGCGGGCGTAGTGATTAATCGCCCGCCTCGCGACGGGCACATGGCTTTTGTGCGCTCGCCGGACGCCATTTCCATCGAGTTATTGCAAAAAGGCGGATCGTTGCCGCCTGAAGAGCCTTGGCTGTCAATGGGCAACACCGGGAGTTGGTAAGTTTCCAGCTTCAGATAATCACAACGAACACTCTGATATTTTGCCCATGAATAAATTATCACAACACATTATCTGGCTATTGGTTGCAATAACCGGCGCATCTGCCGTCGGTGGCATTGCGCTGAGCCGGGGAGAACATATTAATGCGCTGTGGTTTGTCACCGCTGCACTATGTGTCTATGCCATCGCCTTCCGTTTTTACTCGGCGTGGATAGCCTCTACAGTGCTGATAGTCGATGAAACCAGGGCGACCCCCGCCGAACGTCTGGATAACGGGCATGATTTTTCACCGACTAACCGCTGGATAGTGTTCGGCCATCATTTCGCCGCCATAGCGGGGCCGGGGCCGTTAGTTGGGCCGACGCTGGCGGCGCAGTTCGGTTATTTGCCGGGCACTTTGTGGATATTGTTCGGCTCGGTATTGGGCGGCTGTGTGCAGGATATGGTGACACTTTTTTTATCTACCCGCCGCGATGCGAAAAGCCTGGGGCAAATGGCGCGTGACGAGCTAGGCGCTTTGGGTGGCACTGCGGCTTTGGTCGCGACGTTTGCGATTATGATTATCTTGATTGCGGTATTGGGTTTGGTCGTCGTCAATGCGATGAAGCACAGTCCCTGGGCGACTTTTACCGTGTCGGCAACGATTCCGATTGCCATTCTCGTAGGGTTTTATATGCGTTATTTTCGTCCCGGACAAGTGCTTGAAGCATCGGCCCTGGGCGTTGTCTTGTTGTTACTGGCAGTCGTCGTCGGCGGCTGGGTCGACCATCATGCAAGCTTGCGCCTCTGGTTCGACCACGAAGGGCTTACGCTGGCCTGGTGGGTCATGGCTTACGGTTTTGCGGCAGCCATCCTGCCGGTATGGATGCTGTTGGCGCCGCGTGATTATTTATCGACGTATATGAAGCTGGGCACGATCACCTTGCTTGCCGTGGCAATCATCTTGTTGCAACCCGAAGTGAAAATGCCTGCCGTCACGCAGTTTATAGATGGCACCGGCCCGATATTCGGCGGCAAGTTATTCCCGTTTGTGTTCATCACGATTGCCTGCGGGGCGATTTCCGGTTTCCATTCACTGGTGGCTTCCGGCACTACGCCCAAGCTATTATCCAATGAGCGCGATATACGCATGATAGGTTACGGAGGGATGTTGCTGGAATCTTTTGTCGCCGTTATGGCGATGATAGCGGCAACAGTGCTCGATCCGGGCGTGTTTTTTGCCATCAACAGTTCTGCCGGTGTGGTCGGCAAAGAAGCCGTCGAGGCGGCAGCAAAAATTTCGTCGTGGGGCTTTCCGGTTACGGCTATGCAAATGCAGGTCTTAGCCCAGCAAATGGGCGAAGCCACGCTGTTTGCGCGTACCGGTGGCGCGCCATCGCTGGCTGTCGGCATGGCGAGCATCTTTGGCAGCGCATTTGGGGAAAGCATGCTGGCGATGTGGTATCACTTTGCGATTATGTTTGAGGCCATTTTTATTTTGACGACGCTGGATGCGGGTACCCGGGTGGGGCGCTTCATGTTACAGGATATGCTCGGCAATATCTGGCCGCGAATGGCGGAGACCTCGTGGACGCCCTCGGTAGTGGCAAGTAGCGCATTAGTCGTGTCTGGCTGGGGCTATTTTCTGTACATCGGCGTGATCGACCCCAATGGCGGTGTCAATATCCTGTGGCCGCTGTTCGGCATCGCCAATCAAATGCTCGCGGCGATAGCCTTGTCTGTGGCCACTGGAATTTTGGTCAAATCCGGTAAGCTCAAGTACGCCTGGGTGACTGGCGCACCGTTGCTCTGGCTGATTATTATCACCAGCACCGCCGCATGGCAGAAAATTGCCAGCGCCGATATACGCATTGGCTTTTTTGCCGCCGCTGATGATTTATCCGACAAACTGGCGGCTGGGTTATTACCAACCGAAAAAGCCGCGATTGCGCCGCAGCTTATTTTTAACCTGCACCTCGATGCGTACATCACCCTTGCATTTGTTAGCCTGTTGTGGCTGATCGTATTTGATATGCTGCGGGTATGCAGCCGCTATCTGGCAGGCAAACCGACGCCGCCGCTGACAGAGTCACCGCACAGCCCCAGCCGGTTAGTGGAAGACTGGGTGAGGGACTAATGCTGGCTAAATTTAAAGCATTTTGGCGTGGTGTCCGACAACTATCGGGTGACGATGCTTATGAGCGTTATCTGCAACATTACGCCGAGCATCATCAAACGGATGCCGATGCGCCGCTAAGCAAAGCGGATTTTTTTAGAAAATGGCAGGATGGTTTGTGGCAGGGTGTGCGGCGGTGTTGTTAATGTTCTGCAGTTATGGGTTACTCCCACGCAATCCATAACTACAGGCTATCGACTACTGGTCTATTTTGCCGGTAATCTGAATGCTGACGGTGTCACCGAGCTTAATTTTTAATCCCGCTTTCTCGCAATCCCATTGAGTTACAGGTGCTGTTTTACCGTTACCTTTTATGGTCGCGTTTATTGTCTGGGCGGTAGTCGTGTTTGAACATACCAGTTTAGCCGTGTGTTCAAAACGTGGGGCTATATTTCCGTTTAACGGTTGAATGCCGTGTAGCTGTACGGCATCAATTTCTTCATAGCTGCTTTGAAGAGCGGTATTGATATAAATTTTTACTGCTTTTACAAGGTAAGCTGTCTGGGGCCAACTGACCAGAAAGTTGTTTATCTGATTGGGGACGCTGTTGTCTGTACCTGACCAGACGTTATGGGCTATATTGTCTGTGTCTATAATCTGCACGCCGGTAACAAAACCATAACCGTAGGTTTCCCGAATAGTGAGCCCTGTCGCATAGACGGGGTTTGCGAATCCCAATGTCAGAAATTCCTCGCCCGCATCAGCAACCGCTGTAGTCCAAGCAGTTGAATTGTCCCCATAGCTGTTAGTATTTGGCGCTTTTAATGCTTGGCTGGCAGACCAGCTGCTCGTGCTGTATTGGCTGCTAAAGCCGATCACCTTGGTCGCCCATTGGTCAAGCGCATGGGCCGAAACAGGCAATACCAAGAACAAACTGCCGCAAATGGATTTAAGCGGTATTTTTTTCATAAGAAACTCCTAAAAGTGAAACGGGACAAACGGGATATACGCTAATGGAATGGAAAAATAACATTAGCGCATCGTATTGCCGAAACAACAGCGCTTAGCAATCGACATACTTTTACGCTTACCGGCTATATTTCATGCTGAAGAGTAGTGATGCAAGGATAAGCGGGTCACGAATGTTGGATTAATTTTGACCGGTTAATGCCTTGCGCCGCGTAATATAAGCGGATAGACAGTAGAAGTGCCAATATTAACGCAAACGTCACCGGGTTTGTCAGGTCTTTTTTAACCAACCACCAATAATGCACCACCCCGCCGATTGCCGTCGCATAAACCAAGCGGTGCAGGCGTCGCCAGTATTTTCCGCCCAGTTTTTTGATCATTTTGTCGGTGGATGTCAAAGCCAGCGGAATCATCAATAAAAAAGCGGGAAAACCGATAGTGATATAAGGCCGCTTGGCGATGTCCTTGATAATGCTGGCCCAATCAAAAAACTGGTCGAGCACCAGATAAGTTAAAAAATGCAGGCTGCCATAGAAAAAAGCGAACAGGCCTAACATGCGGCGTAGACGAACCAGCCACAGCCATCCAGTCAAGCGCCGCAACGGCGTTACGGATAAAGTGATCATCAGAAAAGTCAACGTCCAGTAACCGGTCGTCCGCGTGATTTTTTCAATAGGGTTAGTCCCCAAACCATCTGTCAATGCACCACCCACCAAGCGCAAGCAAGGAATCAGCGCGAGCAGGAACAGCGCTGCTTTTAGCTGTTGCAGGGATCGTTGGTCGAGGTTTTTAAGAGTCATCACGGCTAAAAATATTTTTTGAGATCCATGCCTGAATAAAGCCCTGCGACCTGTTCGGCATAACCGTTAAAGGGCAAAGTCTGGCGCTTGAAAAAATCACCGATGCGTCTTTCCTTGGCCTGGGACCAGCGGGCATGGTCAATGTCAGGATTGACGTTAGAATAAAAACCGTACTCATCAGGGCCGGCCTTCATCCATGCGGATACCGGCTGTTGCTCTACAAAACGTATTTTGACTATGGATTTCGGACTTTTAAAACCGTACTTCCAGGGCACAACAATACGGATAGGCGCACCGTTCTGATTAGGCAACACTTGCCCGTAAAGCCCGAAAGTCAGTAGGGTTAACGGGTGCATGGCCTCGTCCATACGCAAACCTTCCACATACGGCCATTCCAGCACCGATGAGCGTTGCCCAGGCATTTGCATGGGGTCGTGCAGGGTTGTGAATTCAACAAACTTGGCGTTTCCGGTCGGCTCCACTTGCTTAATGAGTTCCGATAACGGGTAACCTATCCACGGGATAACCATAGACCATGCTTCTACGCAGCGTAAGCGATAAACGCGCTCTTCCATGGCGGCAAGTTTGAGCAGATCTTCAATATCGAACACCTTGGGTTTATGGACTTCGCCTTCTACCGTTATCGTCCAAGGACGCGTTTTAAGCGTGTGCGCGAGTTCGGCAGGCTCTTCCTTGCTGGTGCTGAATTCGTAAAAGTTATTGTAATGGGTCACGTCCTTGAAAGGTGTTTTTTCATCGGGCAAGGTGTAGGCCGAGGCTTTGTCGGCCTCCAGAGCATCACCTGCGAATACCTGCTTAGGCAATAAGCCGGCCAACGATACCCCTGCGGCCAGCTGCATGAAATGTCTACGGTTGTACAAATCGCGTGGCGTGATTTCTGAGGATGGGATGCGGGTATCGCTGCGCTTTCTCATGGTCGGATATTCCTTTTTATAGTTATGGTCGCTCTTGGCGACCGCTATGGATTTTGCACGGGCATCATAGCGATACGTTTGGCGCATATTTCAGAAGACTGTAAAACGATTTACCCGATATTTGCCATAACGCAAGTACACATTGATCGGCAAAGGATCAAGAGCTGCACGACAGCATCGAGCATCCGGCACGTTGCCTCGCCCAGTCAGGGCGTTTGGCGGCAAACGCCGCTTTGTCCGGTTGTTCGTCGTAAGGGTGCCGCAATAATTCCAGTAATTCATTAACCATAGTAAAGTCATGCTGCTCCGCCTGGTCTATGGCGAGTTGGGCAAGATAATTGCGTAGCACATACTTAGGGTTGACCGCGTTCATGCGCTTGCGGCGTGTTTCATCGGGCACGGCATCGGCTAGGACACGCAGGATATAGCGTCTAAGCCAAGCGCATAATTGTGTCTGGTAAGCGACTGTCAGCTGTTCGGGGACATAGTAGGCAGCAGCCAGCGGAGCCATCAGCTGTGCATCGGCTAGCCCGGTGTCCAGGTTTATCGTTGCCAACTGCCGGTAAAAAATGGTCATATCGGTTTCAACCGACTGCAATAACATAAACAAGTCTGTGCAAAGATCATGGTCTGTCGCAGGTTTAAAGGCTTGCAAGCCGAGCTTGTCGGCCATCATCGCCTGCCAGCCCTGTTCGAAGGTTTCTTTATAGGTATTGAGGGCCGCCTGTAACGCGGCAAGGTTTGGTTCTTCGAGCAACGGATAAATGGCATTGGCGAGCTGCCCCAGATTCCATAGCGCTATGGACGGCTGGTTGCCGTAACGGTAGCGGCGCTCCGACGCATCGGTGGTGTTCGGCGTCCAATTGAGATCGAAATCCTCTAGCCAGCCGTAGGGGCCGTAATCGATAGTCAACCCCAGTATCGACATATTGTCGGTGTTCATGACGCCATGCACGAAACCTACCCGTTGCCAATGCACGACCATGTCCGCAGTCCTGCGGCAGACTTCTGCAAACCAAGCCAGATAAAGGCTTACTGACGAGTCGTTAGGGCCTGGAACTGACAGCTCTGGAAAATCTGTGCGTATCGTGTAATCGATCAATTGCTTCAACAATTTAAGATCTTGGCGCGCGGTAAAGATCTGAAAATGGCCGAAACGGGTAAATGACGGTGCAACGCGGCAAACGACAGCGCCCGGTTCGGCTTTTGGGTTGCCGTCGTAAAACATATCACGGACGACGGATTCGCCGGTCAGCAGCACGCTTAATGCCCGCGTGGTGGGCACACCCAAATGGTACATGGCTTCGCTGCACAGAAACTCGCGCACCGATGAGCGCAGCACGGCTAAGCCATCGGCATTGCGCGAGTAAGGCGTGGGGCCAGCGCCTTTTAGTTGCAAGGCCCAGCGTTTGCCGCGGCGGTTAATGACCTCGCCGAGATTAATCGCTCGTCCGTCACCGAGTTGCCCCGCCCAATTGCCGAACTGATGGCCGCCGTAACAGGTTGCATATGCCGCCATGCCTGAGGATAAGCGGTTGCCTGCAAAAATCTCAATAAAATCATCCGATTCACAGACGCTTGGCGCTAAGTCCAACAATTCGGCCACCTCCCTGGAGTAGGCGACGCATTGTGGCTGGGCTACCGGCGTGGGTGCCACGTAGGAATAGCAGGCATCATAAACTTGGCGGCGCTTATTGGTGTTTTCAGGGTCGGCAGGCAGCTCTTGGATAAAACGGTTATCGAAAACCAAGTCATCAAGGCGGGTAATAGGCTGTGGTGCAATCATGGGCGAGTCCATTTCATGGCTTAATACGACCTGTCTTCGGCATCTTCTGTAGGCTTTAGAGCAGCCGGTTCTTTTTGGGACGGGCTATTGCCACCGTCGTAGCCAAATAATCCGGTGATTTTTTCCCACAGCGTTCTGTCAAGGTCGCGTTTGGGCACGTCTACCGTGGTTTCGTTTGTCGATTTGGATACGGGTACGGCGCTAGGCCTTAAATCACCTTGTATACCGATAATTTGGTCGTGGTCAAAAACCAGCGTAATGCGTTTTTGCACCCTATCTTCGCCTTTGGGCTGGTCTGAATAGACATAATCCCAGCGTTTTTGGTGGAAAGTGTCAACCAGCATCGGCGAACCCATGATGTAGAGCACCTGGCGCTTGTTCATGCCTGGGCGCAACTGGTCGATCATGTCCTGATCGACGATATTGCCCTGTTGGATTTCCAGGCTGTAGACGCCAGGCAAATTATTTAAAACCATAGAACAGGAGGCGAGGGACAGACTTGCCAACAGGCAAAAAGAAAAAAGCAACTTACTCATGGGGCGGCAAAATGAGAGAAAAAGAAAATAATACAGGATGTTAAAACATTATCCTATAAAACTGTCACAAGCACAGCTAACTGTGCCAAAACAGACCGGCTTTAGTTGCCCATACCGGGCGTATGCGGCTGGCTTTGGGCTTATTCTGGTGCGCGCCAAGGATTGAAAGATGCCCTCAATGCCTAAAAAAGACTACAATGTACAGAACCGTAAACTGTAGGTCAGGATTAACTGGAGCTCAACATTGGAAACGCACGATTTAAGAAATGCCGGCCTGAAGGTCACTTTGCCGCGGGTTAAAATTCTTCAAATTTTAGAAAAACAGGTTGATGAACGGCATTTAACCGCAGAAAAAGTCTATAAAATTCTGCTAAGCGAAGACGAAGACATCGGGTTGGCTACCGTGTATCGGGTATTGACACAGTTTGAGGCCGCCGGGCTGGTGACGCGGCATCATTTTGAAGGCGGCAATTCCGTGTTTGAACTGAGCACAGCCGACCATCACGACCACATCCTCTGCATCAAATGCGGCAAGGTCGATGAATTTGCCGATGACGTGATAGAAACCCGCCAAAAAGAAATTGCCGCAAGACTAGGCTATGAATTGACCGACCACGGCCTTTATCTCTACGGGTATTGCCCGGCGTGCAAGTCAGGCTAGCCTCTTCCTGCCATTATTTATCTATAGCCTTTCCTGACCACTAACTAGAGACTTCATGTTCAAACCCTTGATTTTTTATATTGGCCTGCGCTATACGCGGGCCGAACGCCGCACGCAATTCATTTCTTTCGTCACGCTGGCCTCTGTGTTAGGTATTGCCCTAAGCGTCACCGCGCTCATTACCGTGTTATCGGTCATGAACGGCTTTGTCGGTGAAATTAGCGAGCGCATGCTCAGTATGACCTCGCATGCAACAATAACCGGAAAATACGGGCAACTGGATGACTGGCAGGTGCTGGATCAAAAAATTAAAGGCTATCCTCATGTGCAGGGCGCAGCCCCGTTCATTAATGGTCAAGTGATGATTAATGCGGATCGACGGGTTAGCGGCACGGTGCTAAGCGGCATTTTGCCTGTTGCGGAAGCTCAGGTGTCGGAAGTGGCCGAAAAAATGGAGGCCGGAAAATTGTCCGATCTGGTTGCCGGCGCTTACGGCATTGTTTTAGGTGCGGAACTGGCCAATTATTTGGGCGTGCTGGTCGGCGATAAAATTACGATCATCAGCCCGCAAGTCAATTCGACACCTGCCGGCATCGTGCCCAGAATGCGCCGTTTTACCGTGGTCGGTATCTTTAAAGTCGGCATGTATGAATACGACCGCAACATGGCTTTTGTCCACCTGGAGGATGCAGCTAAATTATTCCGTATGGACAGCTCGGTTTCGGCCTTGCGTATCAAACTGGATGATTTGCTCAACGCACCGCAGATCACGCAGGCGCTGGCTACGGCTTTTTATGAGGATTACCGGGTTAGTGACTGGACGACAGCCCATGATAATTTCTTTCAGGCCATCAAGATGGAAAAGCGTGTCATGTCAATTATCTTGTTGTTAATGGTTGCAGTGGCTGCTTTTAATATCGTCTCCACACTGATTATGGTAGTGACCGACAAACGCGGCGACATAGCGATACTGAAAACCCAGGGCTTAACCTCGGCGTCGGTGATGGGCATTTTTATGGTGTTGGGTACCGTCATCGGCGTCGTCGGCACCTTGCTGGGCACAATAGGCGGCGTGTTGTTGGCATTAAACGTTGCCGATTTGGTCAAGCACATCGAACAAGCCTTTAATATCAAGTTCCTGTCTGCACAGGTCTATTACATCAGCGACCTGCCGTCCCAATTAATCTGGGCCGATGTCTATGTCATTGCCGGCATGGCATTTTTGTTGTCCTTATTGGCAACCGTTTATCCTGCTTGGCAGGCTTCGAAAATCAATCCGGCGGAAGTGCTCCGATATGAATAACACAGCCATCTTATGCTGCCGACAATTGACCAAACGCTATAAGCAGGGGGATCTGGATGTTGAGGTCCTGAAAGGCGTAGATTTGTCTATAGGCACCGGTGAGCGCATCGCTATCATGGGCGCGTCAGGTTCCGGCAAAAGCACGTTGCTGCATCTGCTGGGCGGTCTGGATAAGCCGACCGGCGGCGAGGTGGTGTTGGACGGCGTTAATCTGAATAAAGTCGGCGCAACAAAGCTGGCCAGACTCAGGAACAAATCGCTAGGGTTTATTTATCAATCGCATCATTTACTGGGTGAATTTACCGTGTTGGAAAATGTTGCGATGCCGTTGCTGATCGGCGGGGAGTCGGTCAAACAAGCGCGTTTGCAGGCCGCTGCATTATTGGCGCGGGTCGGCTTGGGGCATCGTGTCGAGCATAAGCCGGGGGAATTATCCGGCGGCGAAAGGCAACGGGCGGCGGTGGCCAGGGCGTTAATCAATAAGCCCGCACTGGTGCTGGCGGACGAACCCACCGGCAATCTGGACAGTAAAACAGCAGAACAGGTCTATCAACTGATGCTGGAATTGAATCAGGAACTGAGCGTCAGCTTTTTGGTGGTCACGCATGACCATGAATTGGCGGCCAAAATGGGTAAGGTTTTGCATATGGAAGATGGCGTGATAATCGGCGCTTAACACCGCTTTCGCACGCCATCCATTGAACTGCGCCTGTATTATCGGTTATCGGACTCGGAAACTGCACAACTTCTTTGCAGTTTTCTTGCCGCCCATTTTTTGGTGACACGATGACGCCAAAAAAAATTTATGCCGAAATAGCCTATCAGCGAGCAACTGATAGCCATAATAAAACAGCCCCATAGAAAAGGCTCCCAAGCATTGCCCAGGCCCGACATGATGCCTTCCAATGAGAACTTAAAACTTTCGGTGGGCGCTAGCCTATTAAAAAATCCCAGGCCAACCCGGTAAGCAAAATAAAATAACGGCGGTATCGTGATCGGGTTGGTCAGCCAGACCAATGCGATAGCAATAGGTAGATTGGCGCGAAAATAAAGGGCGCTGGTTGTCGCAATGAGCATTTGTCCGGGAACGGGAATCCAGGCCGAAAACAGGCCCACGGCAAAAGCCTTGGCAACAGAGCGGCGGTTTAAATGCCAGAAATTGGGATCATGCAGTTTGTTGCCCAAAAACTGGAGCTGCTTATGGTTTTTTATCCATTCAGGGTCAGGCATGTACTTGGTCAGAAAGACTTTGGGCATCGTGGTCGCCTATAAGATGGGGATGTCCGGCAGTCTAGCAGAGATTTGTTACACTAAATACCAAGGCTACCCATGATACTTTCCGCATTGGCGTTTTTAGCAGGTATCTTGCTGGTCCAGCAGTTTGCTACATTGCCGGATGTACTATGGCTGCTGGCTTTGGCTGCTGGTGCCGGGCTCATGGTCTGGTTGCGTTATTGGCGCGGATTGTTTTTTGTAATCGGCGTAGTTTGGGTGATAGTGTTTGCGGCGGCGCGACTGGCAGACCGCTTGCCTGAGCAACTTGCCGGGGTTGATGTGCAGGTCGGCGGCGTGGTTGGCAATTTGCCGGAACAAGATGATCGGCGCATACGCTTCGATTTTGTGGTCAAGGAATCGACACAGCCATTGCCGTCGAAACTGAGGTTAAACTGGTATTACCCCAATACCGACGTCAAAGCGGGCCAGCACTGGACATTTACAACCCGGTTGAAGCCGCCCCACGGCAGTTTGAATCCGGGCGGATTTGATTACGAGCGCTGGCTATTCACTGAAGGCATAGGCGCGACCGGTTATGTACGAAGCTTCCCCAAGCCTGTCCTGACCGGGCAGAAGACATTCTGGACCAGCATTGCGGTCTGGCGACAAACGATCAGCGACCGCTTGCCTAACGGCGGCAAGCATGGCGGCTTATTAAAAGCGCTGGTGATAGGTGACGGCAGCGGCATCACGCCGCATCAATGGGAGGTGTTCCGCAAAACCGGCACTACCCACCTTGTTGTCATTTCCGGTTCGCATATTGCCTTAGTTGCCGGACTGGTTTATCTGCTGACGCGCAGGTTATGGGCATGGATCGGCTGCCTGGCTTACCCGCCGCAACAAGTGGCGGCGTTTGCCGCTATGTTGGCCGGGATTTTTTATGCAGGGCTGGCGGGCTTTTCGGTGCCCACCCAACGTGCTGTGGTCATGTTGACGGTACTGATGTTCGCCGTTATCCGGCAACGCCATCTCCAACCATTTAATACATTGGCAGTTGCACTGGTCGCCGTGCTGGCGCTGGAGCCGACCGCCGTGTTAGCTGCGGGGTTTTGGCTGTCATTCCTTGCCGTTGCGATAATTGTTTATGCTGTTGCCGGACGCTTGGGGCGATCCGGACCTATAGCTGAAGCCATCAAGATTAATTGGGTGACCTCGTTAGGATTATCGCCGCTACTGCTGTTCTTTTTCCAACAAATATCTCTTTGTGCACCGCTGGCTAATTTTATTGCCGTACCGGTCATCAGCTTGCTGGTTGTGCCTGGTGCGTTGCTTGCCGTGTTGCTGATGCTGGTCTGGCAAGCTGCGGCAGCACCGCTGTTTGTTCTGCTCGATCTGGTTTTACAAGCGTTGTATGAGCTGCTGGCATACTTGGCAAGGCTACCGTTCGCCACCTTGAACCACCCGCAGCCCCCGTATTGGGCCTTAGGTTTTGCGGTGCCCGGTATGTTGATTTTACTGGCGCCTAGAGGCTGGCCTGCGCGCTGGGCAGGATTAGTGTTGTTGTTGCCGCTGATGTTTAACGAGGACAAAAAACCTGCATTAGGCGATCTCAATCTGACGGTGCTGGATGTCGGGCAAGGTTTGGCGGTTGCCGTGCAAACTGCCGGACACTGGCTGGTTTATGATACCGGGGCAAAATTCTCTGCCGAAAGCGATATGGGGCAGAGCGTGTTATTGCCTTTTTTACACGAGCATGGCGTGGCTAAACTGGACCGCTTGGTGATCAGCCACGGCGATAACGACCATATTGGCGGTGCAGCATCATTGTTGCAAGCCATGCCCACCGATCTGGTGCTGACCAGTGTGCCGGAACAATTGCAAGGTTTTGCCCCGGTCAGATGCAGGGCAGGGCAGTCATGGCAATGGGACCACGTCAACTTTACACTGTTGTCGCCGCCGTCCGGTTCAGCCGTTTCAGACAATGACCATTCCTGTGTGTTGAAAATTGAAGCCGCACACGCGTCGGTGCTGTTGACCGGTGATATAGAAGCGGGCGCGGAAGCCGGATTGCTTAAGACGTATCGTAGCCAGCTAAAAGCCGATGTATTGATAGCACCGCATCATGGCAGCCATACCTCATCAACACAGCCTTTCCTGCAAGCCGTTAAGCCGGATACCGTGGTCATTTCGGCAGGTTACCGGAACCCGTTCGGACATCCGCACAAAGAGGTCTTGAACCGTTACCGGCAGCTTAAAGCCCACAGCTTCAATACCGCCGACAACGGCGCGATTACCCTACAGACCGAAAATAACGCCATAACCGTGCATACCCAGCGTGAAATCGACGCGCGGTATTGGCATAATGGCCGAACCGACTTTTACATCAGCGAACAGGAGAACAACAATGTCAACATTTACGGTAACCGGTGATATCGACCCTTTTTTACATGTCAGCCTTAGGCGTGGTGAAAAAATCTATTGCGAATCCAATGCGATGGTAATGATGGAACATACGCTGGAACTCAAAGGCAAAATGACCGGGGGGTTGGGCAGTGCGTTGATGCGCCGCTTTGCCAATGGCGAATCGTTTTTTCAGCAACATATCGAAGCAGTGCAGGGCGATGGCGATTGCCTGTTGGCACCGACTTTACCGGGCGCGATAGACATTTTAGACGTGGGCGCTAACAGCTATATGCTCACCGACGGCGCGTTTGTCGCTGCCGAAAGCGGCGTCAACCTGAATGTGCGGACACAAGGCGTAGGCACAGCCTTGTTTGGGCAAACCGGCGGTTTTTTTATTTGCGAAGCATCGGGGGCAGGCAAGCTGGCCGTATCGGGCTTTGGCTCCAGTTTCGCGCTCGATGTCGTGCCCGGCAAAGACATCACCATAGACAATGCCCATGTCGTGGCCTGGGATAGCCGCTTGCACCATGAAATTTCCGTCGCCACACGAAGCAGCGGCGGCTTTCTAGGACAGATCGTCAACAGCGTTACCAGCGGCGAAGGCATGGTGTTGAAGTTTTCGGGGCAGGGCAAGGTTATCATTTGCTCGCGTAACCGGGAAAATTTCGCCTCATGGCTGCTAAAATTAATGCCCGGTAATGGCTGAGCACCGTAACCCGTCGGAGGCGCTTAATGGAAGCCTTGTCAGACTTAAAAGCTATCTTGCATTCCAAGCGGGCGAATATTTACTACTTGGAAAAATGCCGGGTCATGCAGAAAGACGGTCGGGTGCTGTACCTCACCGAAGCCAAAGACGAAAACTATTACTGGAACATACCCATCGCCAACACCACAGTCATCCTGCTGGGCACAGGCACCTCCATCACCCAAGCCGCCATGCGGATGCTAGCCAGTGCGGGCGTATTGGTCGGTTTTTGCGGCGGCGGTGGAACGCCGTTGTTTTCCGGCAGCGAAATTGAATGGCTCACCCCGCAAAGCGAATACCGCCCCACCGACTACGTCCAAGGTTGGCTAACATTTTGGTTTGATGAACAAAAACGTCTCGTCGTCGCCAAAAGCTTCCAACATGCCCGCCTCGACTACCTACAAAAAATCTGGCAAAAAGACCGCGACTTAAAAGCCGAAAACTTTTATACCGACGACCATAGCCTTAGCGAATCCTTAAAAACACACCGCAACCAAATCGACACCGCCAACAAAGTGGGCGACCTGCTCCAGCGCGAAGCCCTGCTCACCAAACAACTCTACCGCTACGCCGCCCAAAGCACAGGGCAGGGCGGTTTCACCCGCGACCACCAAGCCACCGACCTTGCCAACGGCTTTTTAAACCACGGCAATTACCTGGCCTACGGACTCGCCGCCACCACGCTCTGGGTGCTGGGCATACCGCACGGTTTTGCCGTCATGCACGGCAAAACCCGGCGCGGCGCGTTAGTCTTCGATGTCGCCGACCTCATCAAAGATGCCATCGTCCTGCCGTGGGCATTTATCTCAGCCAAAGAAAAAATGGGCGAACAAGACTTCCGCCAACAACTCCTGCAAAAATTCACCGAACACAAAGCTCTGGATTTCATGTTTGAACAAGTCAAACAACAAGCCTTACAGGAAAACCAGCCATGATGGTGACCTTTGTCAGCCAATGCCAGAAAAAAGCCCTAACCCGCACCCGCCGAGTCCTCGATGCCTTTGCCAACCGCATCGGCGACAACACCTGGCAAACCGTCATCACCGAAGACGGCCTGATTGCCGTTAAAACCTTGTTACGCAAAACGGCTACAAAAAATACGGCGGTGGCTTGCCATTGGCAACGTTCGAGAAGTCGGAGTGAATTGGTTTGGATTGTGGGGAATCGGCGGTGTTTTAATTCGGAAGGGATTGTGCCTGTGAATAGCACACGCAAAAATTTGGCGAATAGCCATTGGGAGAATGATTGGCAATTTTTACCGGTGATTAAGGCATTGATAGCTATCGCCGCTTTATTGCACGATTGGGGCAAGGCGACGGCGTTGTTTCAAAGCAAACTCAAATCAGGAACGCCCAAAGGCGATCCGCTCCGGCATGAATGGATTTCGTGTCTTTTGTTAAATGCGCTGGTACAGCAAGCAGGAAATACCGATGAAGGTTGGTTGCAGTTATTGGCTAGTGGCGAACTGAACGAACAGGCATTAAAGCAAGCTGTTGCCACCAACAATAGCAAACCGTTGGATAACCTGCCGCCGATTGCACAATTGGTCGGCTGGCTAATTTTGAGCCATCATCGTTTGCCTTATCGGGCCGAACCCAAACAGGAAGCCAATCAAGGTAGAGAAAACCTAGACAAACTACTAAAAGGTATTACCGCAACTTGGGGCTATCAGAATAAAAACGACGATGAAAAACGCTTGCAAGGCTGTTTTAATTTTCCAGAAGGCTTGCTCAGCCAATCAAAACCTTGGTTAAAACAACTGCAAAAATGGTCAGCAAAACTTTGGCAAAACCAACCACAAATCCAAAGCCTATTGGATAACGGCAGTTACCGCGTCGTGCTGCACCACGCCCGTTTGTGCTTGATGCTGGGCGACCATTTCTATTCGTCCTGCGAAGCGGAAAAAGAATGGAAAACCACCATCACCCTGCTTGCCAATACCGACCAACACCGCAAACCCAAACAGAAATTGGACGAGCATTTGGTACGGGTCAGCGAACAAGCGTTAAAAATCAGCCAAACCTTATCCCGTTTCAGCACCGAAATGTCGTTGGCTTATGACATCAAAAACTTAAAGCAAAAAAGCCCCAAAGGTTACGAATGGCAAGACAAAGCCGTTGAAAAAATATTGAATTTTAAAAATCAAAACCAAGGCGGCAAAAGCCACGGCTGGTTCATCGTCAATATGGCAAGTACAGGTTGCGGAAAAACCATTGCCAACGCCAAAATTATGCGGGCACTATCATACGACGGTGACAGCCTGCGTTTTATTCTGGCTTTGGGTTTACGAACCTTAACCTTGCAAACAGGCGATGAATATAAACACCGCATTGGTTTAAGCAATGACGAATTGGCGGTGTTGATTGGTTCGGCGGCAGTGAAAGAATTGCACGAAAAAACCCAGCAAGATAACGAAGAACTACCGTCTTACGAAGAATCCGGTTCGGAATCATTGGAAACCCTGTTGAGCGAAGAACTGGATTTCGACGAAGCCCCCACCGCCGACTTCCTCGACGTTTTATTCCCCAAACACAACCCCAAGCTGGCAGACAAAAACAAAGCCTTTTTATACAAACCCGTCTTAGCCTGCACCATAGACCACATTATCGCCGCCACCGAAACCTTACGCGGCGGCAAATATATGCTGCCTTGCTTGCGTCTGCTGTCTTCCGACTTGGTGATTGATGAGGTCGATGATTTTGACGGCAAAGACTTAATCGCCATTGGCAGGCTCATTCACTTGGCGGGCATGTTGGGGCGTAAAGTGATGATTTCCTCCGCCACCATCCCGCCTGCCGTGGCGGAAGGTTTTTTTAACGCCTACCAAGCGGGCTGGACATTACACAGCCATTTTCGGGATACGCTGCCAATGGTCGCTTGCGCGTGGGTGGATGAATTTGGTAGCCAAGTCCAAGCCGTCGATAATCACGACTCGACAACCCGCTGCCAAAACTATCGCGCTTTCCATCAAGCCTTTATAACCAAACGCGTCAGCAACCTACAAAAACAACCTGTTAAACGCAAAGCCTTTATTGTTCGATGCGATGATGCACTGGCGGCAAAAAAAGATTTCCAGCCTGTGTACTTTGAAAGCATCAAACAAACCGCTATCAACTTGCATCAACACCACCACACCGTCGATAAAACCACAGGCAAGCGTGTGTCGTTTGGTGTGATTCGTGTAGCTAATATCCCGCCCTGCGTCGAACTCACTCAATATTTACTACAAGCGGTCTGGGACGAAACCGCACCCAAAATCATGGCCTACCATAGCCGCCAAGTGCTGTTACTGCGCCATCAACAAGAAGCCCATTTGGATGCGGTGTTAAAGCGCAAAGAAGCAAACGGCGCAATGCCGGAAGCCTTCAACAACCCAATTATTCGAACGCATTTGCAAACCACCACCGCGCAAGACGTGCTGTACATTGTGGTGGCAACGCCCGTGGAAGAAGTTGGCAGGGATCATGATTTTGATTGGGCGATTATCGAACCGTCGTCCTACCGTTCCATCATCCAGCTTGCCGGACGGGTGCGCCGCCATCGGCATAGTGCGGTTGAACACGCCAACATTGCCATCATGCAATTCAATTTAAAAGCCTTACGGCATATCGCCACGCTTAAAGATTACACACCCGCAAACTGGCAACGTAACGGTGCACCCGTGTTTTACCGACCAGGTTACGAGGTGAAATCATTAAAACTGGTCACGCCTGATGTCTGCCAACTGCTGGATGAAAACGCCTTGAATACAACCATCAACGCTATTCCCCGCATCCAACAACCCGAAACCTTACGCCCGAACCAACAACTGGCGGATTTGGAGCATCAAGCCCTAAACAACAGCCTGACCCACTACCAAAGCAAAGGTCCACAAGGTTTGCAAGCTTGGTTAAGCGAATGCTGGTGGTTGACCGCCGTACCGCAACAAATCAACCGTTTCAGAGACAACAGCCAAGACGACACGCTGTATTTGCTTTGGCAAGACGGGAAACCGATGTTTAACGAAAAAACCGAACGCGGTGATTTTGTGCCTTTCGGCGACAGAGCCAACATTAAACCCGCGCCGCCCTTATCTGCCGAAGCGCAAGCCCGATTATGGTTAACAAGAGATTACGGAACTGCACTGCGCGAACTTTTGCACAACACCGATGAAGAAGGAGAAGACGAGGTTTTGATGCTGAAAAAATCAAAACGCTACGGGGAAATTACTTTCCGCGAAGAAAAACGGGGTTGGTCTTATTCCGACCAGTTCGGCCTGTTTCCCCGTAAAGATTAAGTAGGGTGGTCAACGCTTTTCAGCCCACCATTTTTTTGTAGCTAATGGTGGGCAAACGATAAAGCTGTTTGCCCATCCTACAAAATAGATAGTGCTAGTTCCCAAGCTTCAGCTTGGTAACTCAAGTTTTAGAAGCTCTAGCTTCAAGAACAACGGGAAGCTAGAGCTTCCCATACGGCATTCCCAAGCCGGAGCTTGGGAACGAGCAAACGAGCAATCGAGCAAAAAGCTGCCTGTACGGCAGAAAAAATATAAACATACCAAAAATATGACTTTCTAAGCTGCCTATGCGGCAGTAAACGGCTTTTTTGATAGGAAAGCCAAGGCTAATTTAGCGCAAAGCTGTCCATGAGTTCAAATCGGTATTCAAAAAGAAATATATTTATAATACTAAAAATATGACGGCTGACTTTTTATGAAACACTCGCAATAATTACAACGAAACCACCCTGATGGAGTTACCCCAACCATGAGTCAAAACATCACTGATTTTTTTGCAGACCGCAAAGCCGCGTGGCTAAAAGCCAAGCTAAAACCCACCCTAAGCCCGGAGGAACAAGCCGAACTACAACAAGAAGCTAGCGAAAAATTCGCCTTGGCAAATTGGCTGCCCGATGCCGCCAGGCGCGCACCACAACTGACGATGGTCAGCCACCCTGGCAAGTTTAGCCATCCCAGCGCGAAAACCTCGCCCGTGATAGCGGACAGCCCACGCGCTAACGACGGCTATTTGCGGACGGGCAATGTCGATTATGAATTAGATGTTTTCGGCAACGCGGCGGCGATGGATGTGTATAAATTCCTCAGCCTGACGATGGAGGACGGTAAAACTGTATTGGCGCATTTGGAAGAAGACAGCCCTGAAATTACCGCGCTGTTTACCCTGCCAACGGCAAGCTATGACGAGTTAAAACAAGGCTTCACCAGCATCAAGCAATTGGATAGCACAAGTAAAACCGACCACTTAGTCAAACAAGTTTATTTTCCGATTGGTGACGATTACCACCTGCTTTCATTGCTCACTCCATCCGGCTTACTCACCCAAGTGAAAACCCGTATTGACTTTGTGCGTTTTTCTGATGAAACCAAACAAGCCAAAGAAAGCCGTCGGAAAAAAGAACACCACGCCACAGGTTATGATGACGTGCTAAACCTGACCGTCACGGCTTTTGGCGGCACACAACCGCAAAACGTCAGCGTGTTGAACAGCCAAAATGCCGGACGCGCTTATTTGTTGGCAAGCCTTCCCCCCAGTTTTCAACAACGGAAAACCCGCTTGCCCAGCCATGATTTTTTCCGCAACAGCTTACGCGCTAAAGCCTTTAAAGACGCTTATCTGCCGCTGGACAAGCTCATCCGCACTGGAGCTGGCGCCCCCAGATATGATGTAAAAATAGGCATACAAAACTGCCTGAAATTCATCATCGACCAAGTATTGCAACGTGTTTTCAGCATCCGCGCTTATGGAGTGGGCTGGTCAGAAGCCGAACATTACCAAAACCTGCCGAAATACCAACGCATTTGGTTGGACGATGCCCATCTGGAACAACGCGAACAGCAAGACGATTGGCTAGACGACGTAGTGGCGGATTTTGCCCGCTGGTTGCTGGATACCTACGAATACTTGTTTAAAGACAATTACAGCACCTTAAGCGACCACGAATTACGCGCCGTGCGCGAACTCGTCAAGCAAGCCGTTACCGACGATCAGGAGTTTTTCAAATGAGCATCAGACAGTTTTTATTACTGCCCAAAATCAACATCCACAACGCCAATGCCATGAGCAGCCCTTACACCATCGGCTTTCCGGCGATGACTGCATGGCTCGGTGCAGTCCACGCCTTGCAACGGCAATTACGCCAGCACGGTTTCCCCGATGTGCAATTAACCAGCGTTGCCGTTGTGTGCCATCAATTCGATTTACAGACGTATAAAGGGCCTAACGATTTTGTCCAATCCATCATCGGCACCGCCAACCCGCTGGATAAAGACGGCAGCCGTCCGGCGTTTATTGAGGAGGCTCGTTGCCATTTGCAAGTGTCGCTGCTGGTGGAATATTTCGG
This sequence comes from Methylovulum sp., assembly GCA_030653435.1. Taxonomy (GTDB): domain Bacteria; phylum Pseudomonadota; class Gammaproteobacteria; order Methylococcales; family Methylomonadaceae; genus Methylovulum. Next base: position 2,540 of record JAURZI010000044.1, on the reverse strand, counting down.
CGTGGATAGCGATGATCGCGAACAGTTGCTTGAAGCCGTTAATCAACAAATTCAGCGCATGAAAATGGCAGGCGGCGATGTGTTGTCTGCCAAGAAGATAGAACCATTGTCAGTAGATGAAGACGACGATAACGATCTCAGAAAAACCCTGAAAAAACTCATGCTGGGCTATGTCCTTATCGAGCGCCGCGATTTGATGCAACAAACCATGCTCGATGAAAACAAAGACGCGCTGGATGCTTTGTTAGACCACCTCAAAATCATGCACCGCGCCCAGCAAGATGAAGAAGGCAAGGTAACGTGGACTAGCAAACGCCTTACCGCAGGCTGGTTAGTGCCGATAGCCACAGGCTTTCAAGGCATTTCCGAACTTGGCAAAGCCAAAAACCAACGCGACCCCAACACTCCACACCGTTTTGCCGAAAGTGTCATCACTTTAGGCGAATTTAAAATGCCTTATCGTATTGAAAACCTAGACGACATGCTCTGGCAAACCCATGTCGATCTGGAACAAAACTTATACCTTTGCCAAACCCTTTCAACCCCAACTTATTCAACCTCAAACATCTTTGGAGCATAACTCATGGCAACTAGAAACGACGCAACCGTATTGGCTTTTGAAAAAAAACTCGTGCCTTCCGATGGCTATTTATACGGCACAACTTGGGACGAACGCTACACCGCCAAAGCCACACCGCTTAAACTCAACAAAAAATCCGTGCGCGGCACGATTTCCAACCGCCTGAAACCTGCTGTGCAAAACGACCCGCTCAAGCTCAACGCCGAAGTTGAAAAGCCCAACCTGCAAAAAGTTGATGCCTGCGCCTTGGGCGAACACCAAGACACTTTGCGCCTGTCGTTCACGCTGAAAGTGCTGGGCGGCATCGACAAACCTTCCGCCAGCAACGGCCCAATTTTCAACGAACGCTTCCCCGTCGCTGCACTAGCCTATGTCGAACAAACAGGCTTTACCGAACTCGCTAAGCGTTATGCCATCAATATCGCAAATGGACGTTACCTGTGGCGCAACCGCGTCGGTGCAGAAAAAATTGAAGTCGTCGTCAATACAGGTGACGGACAACCGCTAGTATTTGATGGCAAACAGTTTTCCTTACGCGATTTCAACGCCGACAGCTCCGCATTGCAAAGCTTAGCCGACCAAATCGCCGTCGCGCTAAGCGGAAAATTGCCTTATCTGCTCATCACCGTCAATGCCTACGTGCTGATTGGCAACGCCCAAGAAGTCTACCCCAGCGAAGAACTGGTGCTGGACAAAGGCAAAGGCGACAAAAGCAAAATCTTGTACGCAGTAAATGAAGTCGCCGCCCTGCATTCGCAAAAAATCGGCAACGCCCTCCGCACCATCGACACCTGGTATCCCAGCTTTACCGACGTGCAAATCGGCCCCATCGCCATCGAGCCGTATGGCTCCGTCACCAACCTCGGCAAAGCCTTCCGCAATCCTAAAGAAAAAGCCGATTTTTACACCTTGTTCGACCGCTTCGCCTTAGGCGAAAAACTCGCCGACATCAACCAAGAGCATTACGTGATGGCAGTGCTGGTACGCGGCGGTGTATTCGGGCAAAGCGGCAAGGACTAAGCCATGAAGTTCTATATGGAAATCACCTTACTGCCCAATCCAGAAGTGGGCATCCACTTCCTCTGGTCAAAAGTCTACCAACAAATCCATCTAGGCTTAGTTGAAATGCAAGACGACCAAGGCCGTGTGCCGATAGGTGTGGCGTTTCCTGAGTATGTGCAGGGCGATAAGTACAGCGTATTGGGCGGCAAGTTGCGCTTGTTTGCCGAACACGAAGCCACGCTCAGCCAATTTAACGCCAGCCACTGGTTGGCGCGGCTGAGCGACTATGTGCATTGCACCAGCATCCGACCTGTACCGGAAAAGCTCAACGGCTACGCCATTTACCAACGCGAGCAACCCAAAGCCAGCAAAGAACGCCTCGCCAGACGTTATGCCAAACGTCATAACCTGAGCTATGACGCGGCCTTAAGCTGTTATCAACCAATGGTGCAAAAAAGCATGACAACACCGTTCATTCGTTTAGAAAGCTTGAGCGCTGGTCAAGCCTTTTGTTTGTGGATTAAAAAAACCGAGGTTTCAGAACCAGCGGGGGCGACTTTTGGGAGCTATGGTTTAAGTGCCGTCTCCACTGTTCCCAATTTTTGACCCAAGTTTTTTGCGCTTTTTAAAAATATATAAAAATCAGTTGGTTGTGCACTGGTATTTCGGGAATGGGTAATACCGATAAAATCTCCTGTATGATGCTACCCGACTGTTTTTCAGAGGTTATGAGATGGGTTAACTGCCGCACAGGCAGCTTAGAAAGCCTGCGCCACCTTGACCACCAGCGCCGCCTGGTTAACTGCCGCACAGGCAGCTTAGTGCGTGTTTCAAAAGTATCAAAAATAGCTATGAGTTAGAATAGTGAACATTTAGCCCATGAGCAGAAAGACGCGTAAATCAAAAATTAAACGTTACCCGACCGACCTGAACGATAAAAAATGGGACATCATTAACC